>CBETVX010000049.1:0-22452 GCA_965539935.1 uncultured Eubacteriales bacterium
AGCCTGTGCCGATGCTATGGGTGAATGTATACATTTACCTCCAAAGTAATATGAATGTGGGATTTAACATTTCAAAATTGTATGAATAGGAGGAAATTGCAATGAAAAGCGTTGAAGCTGTTTTGACTAATGAAACAGGATTACATGCAAGGCCAGCTAGTAAGTTTGTTAAAGAGGCTTCAAAATATTCATCTAATATAATAGTGATTAAAGATGGACGGGAATATAATGCAAAGAGTATAATGGGCATATTAAGTATGGGAGCTGTAAAAGGAACTAAGCTAACTATAAAAGCAGAGGGAGAAGATGAAAGTCAGGCTGCTGTAGCTCTAAAAAACTTAATAGAAAATAACCTTGATGATTAATGATATAAATCATAAAGGGGCTAACTCATTTTTGAGAAAGCCCCTTATTTTTCCTATTACATATATTTTTCAGCAAGCTTAGCCAGAGGACTTCTTTCAACTTGTTTAAGATGTATATGACCTGTTATGTAAAAATCCTTCATTTTATGGGCAGTATAGACTAAACCATTGGAATTAGAATCAACCAATATATTATCTATTTGATTATCGCAAGGGTCTCCAATAAATACAAATTTAGAACCATGACCAGCCCTTGTAAGCATTAGCTTAGCAAGATGGGGCGTTGTTTGCTGTGCCTCATCTACTATAACTAAAGAATCAGATAGGGTTCTACCCCTCATATAGGTAAAGGTCTTAGTTTCAATTATACCCTTTTCCCTAAACATATCTATAAACATATCAACATTATTACTTATATTTTCCTTTTCATGACATGGATATCGATTACTTATCTTCCTATCAAAAAGGTTATCTATTGCATCATAGAATGGACCCATCCATGGTCTTAATTTTTCAACTTCATTACCTGGCAGAAAACCTATGTCGTTTCCTGCTGGGACTACAGGTCTTACAAATATTATTTTTCTATAAATATGATTTTCTATAACTTTTTGAAGGGCCACACTGGTGGATAAAATAGTTTTACCACTTCCAGCACCACCGGTTATAGTAACAAAATGAATACTTTCATCCATTAAAAGTTCAAAGGCCATTTTCTGTTCCATATTCATTGGTCTAAGACCCCAAGCGCTATCTGATTGATATTTAAGTGGAATTATTCTATTGCCATCAAATCGAGCCAAAAGTTCATGGGAAGAATCTTCTATATTGTGAATATGAAAAAAATGATTGGGATAGACTTTTTCCTCTATTCTAGCTGGTAAAGGTAGGCCCGTTGTAAAGATCTGATTAATTTCAGAGGTAGTTAGATTTATTTTAGAATAGCCTTTATATAACGTATCAATACTTACCTTATCAAACTCATAATCCTCAACCTTTAACCCTAGGGAGTCAGCTTTTATTTTCATAGATAAGTCTTTAGTAACTAAAATAGTGGAATGAAGGTCTGTATTAGATATGTTTTTGCATATTGATAATATTTTATTATCCTTTTTCTCTATATCTAAACCATTTGGAAGACAACTGGCGTCCACATGATTAAGTTCAATTCTAATGGAGCCACCCTTTTCAAGCCGTATTCCATCAGAAAAGTCACCATACTTTCTCAATTTGTTGATTTCTCTGATTGCAGCTCTGGCTTGGTAACCAACGATACCTTCACGATTCTTTAGATTGTCAAGTTCCTCAATACAAATAATAGGGATAATTATATTATTATCCTCGAAATTCTTATAGAAATAAGGATCGTGAATCATTACGTTTGTATCAATAATGTAATTCTTTATCAAGTGTCTCCCTCCTTCTGTTATATTTTATATTTATTATGTCAGATTTGTATTATGTATAGATTAAATATTTAATGGGGGATATGTTTAAAATAAATAGTTCTATAAAACATGTCCAACAGCTTGAATTATATATACAAATTAAATAGATAATAATTAAATAAAGAATTATATAAAAAATACTTTAATAAATAAAGAAGTTATGATAAAATCAATAAAAATGAAATTCATTATCAAACAGTGTTGACTTGTATACAGTATACATTTATAATATAGATGTAAGATGCAATATACACTTCATTAATATATTTGTTTTAAGGAGGTAAATCTAATGGAGCAATGGAATGGATTCAATAAAGGTAAATGGACAAAAGAAATAGATGTAAGGGATTTTATACAAAAAAATTATAGTCCCTATGAAGGTGATGATTCATTTTTAGAAGGTGCTACAGAAAGAACAACAAAGCTTTGGGAAAAAGTTTCTGAATTAATGAAGGAAGAAAGAGAAAAGGGTATATTAGATGTGGAGACAAAAATTCCTTCAAGCATTACTTCCCATGGACCTGGATATATAGATAAAGAACTTGAACAAATAGTAGGTTTTCAAACGGACAAGCCATTAAAAAGAGGGATTATGCCCTTTGGAGGAATTAGAGTAGTTAAAAATGCTCTAAATGCCTATGAATATGAGCTAGATCCTGATACAGATGAAATATTTGCTAAATATCGTAAAACCCATAATGATGGAGTTTTTGATGCATATACCGATGATATGAGAAATGCAAGACGTACTGGTATAATCACTGGACTTCCTGATGCCTATGGACGTGGAAGAATAATAGGGGATTATCGTAGAGTAGCATTATATGGTATAGATAGATTAATTGAAGAGAAAAAACTAGAGAGAAAACAATTAGAAATGGAATACATGGAGTCACCGGTTATAAGACTTAGGGAAGAAATAGCTGAGCAAATAGATGCACTACAGGATTTAAAGGAAATGGCCCTTAATTATGGATGCGATATTAGTAGACCAGCTAATACTGCTAAGGAAGCCATCCAATGGACATACTTTGCATATCTTGGTGCCATTAAGGAGCAGGATGGAGCTGCAATGTCTTTAGGTAGGGTGTCTACATTCTTAGATATTTATATTGAAAGAGATATAGAAAAAGGTAAATTAACTGAAATAGAAGCCCAGGAATTAATAGATCACTTTGTTATGAAACTTAGAATGGTTAGATTTTTAAGAACTCCATCCTATAATGAACTATTTTCTGGAGACCCAACATGGGTAACAGAGGCAATCGGTGGTATGGGTGAAGATGGAAGAACTTTAGTTACTAAAAATAGCTTTAGAATACTTAATACCCTTTATACTTTAGGACCTGCACCAGAACCTAATTTGACTGTTTTATGGTCAGAGAGACTTCCTGAAAACTTCAAGAAGTTCTGTGCAAAGGTATCTATAGATACAAGTTCTATTCAATATGAAAATGATGACCTAATGAGACGTTGGTATGGCGATGACTATGGTATAGCATGCTGTGTATCAGCAATGAGAATAGGTAAACAAATGCAATTCTTCGGAGCAAGGGCAAATCTTGCTAAAGCTTTATTATATGCAATAAATGGTGGTAAGGATGAAAAGACTGGTGAGCAAGTAGGACCAGAATTTGCACCTATTACAGGAGAATATTTAGATTACGATGAGACTGTAAGAAAGTTTGATCAAGTATTAGACTGGTTATCACAATTATATATAAATACATTAAATATAATTCATTATATGCATGATAAATATGCCTATGAGAGACTGCAAATGGCATTACATGATAAAGATGTACTTAGAACTTCAGCTTGTGGTATAGCAGGACTGTCTGTTGTAGCAGATTCATTATCAGCTATTAAGTATTCCAAAGTAAAGGTTATAAGAAATGAAGATGGTTTAGCTGTAGATTATGAAGTTGAAGGGGATTATCCAGCCTTTGGTAATAATGACGATAGAGTAGATGCTATAGCTTGCGAAATAGTTAAGAGATTTATGAATAAGCTTAGAAAACATAAAACATATAGAGATTCAATACCAACATTATCTATTTTAACAATTACTTCTAATGTTGTTTATGGTAAGAAAACTGGAAATACTCCAGATGGTAGAAAGGCTGGAGAGCCATTTGCACCTGGAGCTAACCCAATGCATGGTAGAGATGTAAAGGGTGCTATTGCATCTATGTCATCTGTAGCAAAATTACCTTATGAACATTCAGAGGATGGAATATCATATACTTTCTCTATTGTGCCTAAGGCCCTTGGTAAGGAAATGGATGAAAGGGTTAAGAACTTGGTAGGTATGTTAGATGGATATTTCCACGATGAAGGACATCATATCAACGTTAACGTTTTTGATAGAGAGACCCTTATTGATGCAATGGATCATCCTGAAAAATATCCTCAACTTACTATTCGTGTTTCAGGATATGCCGTTAACTTTATTAAATTAACTAGAGAACAGCAACTTGATGTAATTAATAGAACTTTCCATAGTAGATTTTAGTAAAAATTAATCCTAACTGAAAACTTATAGTATATTCATTATAAGTATAGCTTTTTATTATAACATAGTGCTGCTATTATGGATTTTAAACTCTTATTTGAAAGTAGGGTTCACTATGAATATTACTGGAAAAATTCATTCTATAGAAACCTGTGGAACTGTAGATGGACCTGGTATACGATTTGTAATTTTTACTCAAGGTTGTCCTTTGCGTTGTCAATATTGTCATAATCCAGATACGTGGAAATTTGATGATGGCAAAGAGGTAACAGTTGATGAATTAATGGAAGAGATAAAAAAATACAAATCATATATGCGTTATTCTGGAGGAGGAGTTACTGCTAGCGGTGGAGAACCTCTTTTGCAACCAAACTTTATAAAAGAACTCTTTAAAAGATGTAAAGAAGAAGGGATACATACTGCCCTTGACACTTCTGGGTATATAGATTTAAATGTGGCAAAGGACGTTTTAGAATATACAGATTTGGTTTTACTAGATATAAAATCTGCTAAAGCAAATCATTTTAAAGAATTAACAGGAGTATCGGCTAATAGAACTTTAAATCTGGCTAGGTATTTATCGGATATAGGGAAACCTATGTGGATTAGATATGTGTTAGTACCAGGTTTAACCGATAATGTTGAGCTCATAGAGGCCTTAGGGAAATTCCTCTCATCCTTAAAGAATATAGAAAAAATTGAAGTACTTTCATTTCATAAGATGGGGGAATATAAATGGCAGGAGTTAGGCTATAACTATAAATTAAAAGATACTCCTGGAGCCACAGAGGAAGATGCAAAGAAGGCAGCAGAGATTTTAAAAAAATATAATTTAAATAATATTGCATTTTAATAAAAAAAGGTTATTGGAGTTTTGCCAATAACCTTTTTTTGGGTACACCTAGCATAGCGATAACTTGGTGGAAAAAGTCTGCTGGACTAGAAGAAGATTGTGGACTCGTCTATGGAAGCAATGGAAGAAAGTCAAAACCAGATTTAAAAATCTCAATAGACTTGTTGTTCTAACTCTATAGATATTTATAATGAGGATAAAAGAAAAAAAGTAATAGATTAACTTGCAATTGATTAACAAGCTGGAGAAATAATAATGTAAATGAGTATAATAATTATATAAATCAATATAGGAGTGATAAATGTGAGTTATAAAAATAAAGTAGTTATAGTAACTGGTGGAGCTAATGGAATAGGAAAAGGAATTACCTTAGCATATGTTAAAGAAGGAGCTAAGGTTGTCATAGCTGATATAGATCGGAATCTTGGTTTAGTATTGGAAAAGGAAATTAAGAAATCTAATGGTGAAGTTAGCTTTTTCTATACTGATGTTAGCAAACCAGAGGATATTAAGAAACTAATGGAATTCACAATAAATAGATATGGTAAGATAGATATATTAATCAATAATGCAGGTATTTCAGAATGGACAAACCCCTATGAATTAGATGTGGAAAAATGGGATTATATAATTAATGTAAATCTTAGAAGTGTATTTTTATGTTCTAGAGAAGCAGCTAAACATATGAGAAACACTGGTGGTGGAGCAATTGTAAACATGGCATCAACTAGGGCATTTATGTCTGAGCCAAATACTGAAGCCTATTCAGCATCAAAGGGAGGGATAGTAGCATTAACCCATGCATTGGCAGTATCCTTTGCAGATGATAATATAAGAGTTAATTCCATAAGTCCAGGATGGATAGAGACTGGAGATTACTCTAAATTAAGAGAAATAGATCATAAACAACATCTTTCAGGGAGAGTAGGTAAACCAGATGATATAGGTAATATGTGTTTATTTTTAACAGATGATAGAAATGATTTTATTAATGGGGAAAATATTATAGTAGATGGAGGAATGACTAAAAAAATGATTTATGAATATTAACGGACTTATTTAATAATTAAAAAAATATAATCTACTTACATGTAAGTTATAATCTACAAGAGAGAATCGCGATTTTTCTTCTATTATTTTATTAATTAATTTTAAATTATAGTAAGATATTAAAAGTAAAGTTTGAATTAATTATATAAGTGATATAGGAAAAATCTCTAAATAATAGTTAGATTTATAGAAAATATTCAAAAAACCCATAGGGAAAATATCCTAGGAGTCTTTATTGGTGGTCATGGTGTAGCTTTGGACTTAGAATAAGTATAATGTTAATTAATTTTTAGAGAATAAAGTTTTTTCTTTTTAGACATATCTACAGATGATATAATTAATTGAACAATTACTAGCATAGGGGGAGTAAAATGGAAATAAAAAAAATTGGAGAATTCAATGTAGGAGATTTTATAGAAGGATACTACCTAATTAAATCAGTAAATATAAAGACCTCAAGCAATAATAAAACTTATTTAGATTTAAATCTTGCAGATAAAACAGGAGAAATCAATGCCAAATTATGGGACTGTTCTAAAGAAGATATAAAATTGTATACAGATAATATATTAATAAAGGTTAGAGGAAATGTAACAGAATGGCAAGGAAAACTACAACTTAAAATAACAAAAATACGACCTGTAGGGAATGAAGAAGGCATTAAGATAGATGATTTTGTTCCTACAGCACCTTTAGAGTCAGAAAAAATGTATAGCTCTATATTAGAATATGTGGACAAAATAAAGAATTCTGATATAAGAAATATAGTAATTGCTATTTTAGAAGAAGGAAAGGATAAACTATTATTCTACCCTGCTGCAAAATCTAATCACCATGCCTTAAAGGGTGGGTTATTATATCATATATTGACTATGCTTAGGGCAGGAGAAGCCCTTTGCAATGTATATACCCATTTAAATACTGACCTTGTATATGGTGGAGTGATACTTCACGACATGTCAAAGCTAGATGAAATGGAAGCCAGTGAGATTGGAATAGTATCTGAATATACTAAGGAAGGTCAGTTGTTAGGACATATTATTCAAGGAATAAAGAATATAGAAAAAATAGCCGAAAGACTTGGAGCAGATAAAGAAGTGGCCCTTATGCTTCAGCACATGGTTCTCACTCATCATTATGAACCTGAGTTTGGTAGTCCTAAAAAGCCCATGATTCCAGAGGCAGAGTTATTACATTATTTAGATATAATAGATGCCCGTATGTTCGATATGACTAAAGCATTGGAAGGGGTTAGTTCTGGAGGATTTTCCGATAGAATATGGGTTTTAGATAATAGAAAAATATATAAAGCTGATATTGATAAAAATAGTAATATAGACTAGGTTTTTTAATAGGGTCTTATTTTAACCGTTAATATTATATTTTCCTCTACTAGAGTAACCTACTTCGTTATTAATGCATATCATGAAGTAGATAATTTTTACATTCTAGAGGAGGAATAATATGCTTAGAGTAAAGTGGATAGATAATAGGGGAACAAGGATTTTATATGTTGATTTATCATATATTAAAGACCTAGATGAAATTTCTGATATAATAGGGCAGACTGAAATTAATCTAAATAATAAGCCAATAAAATCAGTTCCAATAATAGTAAATGCATATAAATTAAAACTTAACTCAGAGCTAGGGGAAATCATTATGGATTTTCTTATGGAAAATGAGAAATATATTAAGGCTTTAGCTATTATTGGACTTTCAGGTATTAAAAGACGTATACTATCAAAATATATAAAATCATATAACCGAGATGATGTTAAAATATTTAGAGATATGGAAGATGCAAAGGATTGGGTAGTATCATAAATTTTATGAATACTAATATTGAATTTATAACAAAATATAATAAATACTTTGACATCATATAATTTAAATAATATAATATCAAAAAAAGAGACATATAGTAAGACTATGAAGGGAAGAGTAAATATAGGAGGTAGTTTTAGCGAGTCGGTGGCAGTGGAAGATCGATACGATACCTATATTGAAGAACATCCCAGAGTTTCTAACCGAACTCCTTATTATTGTAGGATAGTAGACTTAGACGGATCCAAACCGTTATATTTGGACAGTATTTCATTATCTGATTTGAGTTGGCCATTTTTATGGCAAAAAGGGTGGTACCGCGGAAAATATACCTTTCGTCCCTGGGTTGGGGTGAAGGGTTTTTTGTTTTAGGTAAAGATGGATATTGTTATAAAAAAAACTATATATCCTCTATTGCCTATTATTTGTGATTGATTTGAGAAGCGCATTGGAATTAAAGAAGGAGGTTTCAAGAATGAAAGGTATATTAATAAAAGACATTTACAGAAAGGCCAGTGAATATTTAGATAAGGATGTTCAGGTAAGTGGATGGGTTAAAACAATAAGATCTTCTAAGGCCTTTGGTTTCATTGAATTAAATGATGGAACTTTTTTTAAGAACTTACAAATAGTTTTTGACGATACCCTTGAAAATTTTAAAGAAATAACAAAATTCCCTATAAGTTGTGCAATAGCTGTTGAAGGGAAATTAGTTGAAACGCCAAATGCAAAACAGCCCTTTGAGATAAAGGCTACAAAGGTTGAACTTGAGGCAGATTCAGCATCAGATTATCCCCTTCAGAAAAAAAGACATACATTTGAATATTTAAGAGAAATAGCACACTTAAGACCAAGAAGTAATACTTTTTCAGCTGTATTTAGGGTGCGTTCTATAGCTGCCTATGCAATCCATAAATTCTTCCAAGATAGAGGATTTGTATATACCCATACTCCAATCATTACTGGTAGTGATTGCGAGGGTGCAGGAGAAATGTTTAGAGTTACTACACTAGACTTACATAATATACCTAAGAATGAGGAAGGTCAAATAGATTATAAAAAAGACTTTTTTGGTAAAGAAACAAATCTTACAGTAAGTGGACAACTTGAGGCAGAGATATTTGCCCTTGCCTTTAGAAATGTATATACCTTTGGTCCAACCTTTAGAGCAGAAAACTCAAATACAGCAAGACATGCTTCAGAGTTCTGGATGATTGAACCGGAAATAGCCTTCGCCGATTTAAATGATAATATGGAAATTGCGGAAGATATGCTAAAGTTTATAATTAATTACGTTATGGAAAATGCCCCAGAGGAAATTGAATTTTTCAATAAATTCATAGATAAGGGACTTAAGGATAGATTAAATCATGTGGCAAATTCTGACTTTGGTAGAGTATCCTATACGGAAGCCGTTGAATTACTTAAAAAATCCGGTAAAGAGTTTGAATATCCAGTGGAGTGGGGATGTGACCTACAAACTGAACATGAGAGATATTTAACAGAAGAGATTTTTAAAAAGCCTATTTTTGTTACAGATTATCCAAAGGACATAAAAGCATTCTATATGAGACTTAATGATGATAATAAAACCGTTGCTGCAATGGATCTATTAGTACCTGGAGTAGGAGAAATAATAGGTGGTAGTCAAAGAGAAGAAAGATTAGATGTACTAGAAAAGAGAATTGAAGAAATGGGACTTAATAAAGAGGACTATTGGTGGTATTTAGAGCTTAGAAAATACGGTGGAGTTAAACATGCAGGATATGGATTAGGATTTGAAAGAGCCATTATGTATTTGACAGGAATGAAAAATATTAGAGATGTTATACCATTCCCTAGAACTCCTAGAAACGCAGAGTTTTAATCATTAAAAAAAGCAGCTTAGCTGCTTTTTTTCTTTTGAACTAGATTAGTTATATATATATAGGTTTGTATGGGTAAAATAAGAGCATAGAATGTTTTTTGATTATAGAGATAAAAATGATTACTTAATAACAAAAAGGGTATTTAATATGATTGAACTAATAAATTTTTACAGATGAAGTGGAGGAAAGGGATTTGGAAAAATACCAAAAACAAATAGATATCCTAGTAGATTACTTTAAAAGTAGGGAAACAAGACAGGAGAATTTTAAAGTAGGAGCTGAATTTGAACATTTTATCATAGATGAAAAAACTCTAGAAACTATATCTTATTATGGAGAGAATGGAGTAGAAGATACTTTAAAAAAATTGCTTAAAAAGGGATGGAAGGGAAAATATGAAGGCCAGTATTTATTGGCATTAGAAAAAGAAGGAACAACCGTTACTTTAGAACCTGGAGCCCAGGTGGAATTAAGTGTAAAACCATATAAAGATATTAAAGATATTGAAAGGGAGTATGTAGAATTCTTAAAGGATATCATACCTATATTAGAAGAAAAAAATCAATATCTTATATCCCTAGGTTATCAACCTAAAAGTAAGGTGAAAGATATTAAATTCATTCCGAAAGAAAGATATAAATATATGTCAGAGTATTTTAAAACAAGAGGATATCTTGCCCACAACATGATGAAGGGCACTGCATCCACCCAAGTAGCTGTAGATTATAAATCAGAAGAAGATTATATAAAAAAGTTTAGAGTTTGTAATTTATTAGTTTCAGTTGTAGGTACTATGTTTGACAATGCCCCATTTTTTGAAGGAAAGCTATGGGAAAAGTTTAGTCTTAGAACAAACATATGGCAAAATACAGATGCAGATAGGTGTAGTGTAGTTCAGGGTGCTTTAGACAAAAAATTTGGATATAAAGATTACGCTAAGTATATACTTAATACACCACCGATACTTGTAGATAATGGTAAAGAAGTAAAATATACAGCAGACAAACCCTACAAAGAAATTTTTAATGTAGAAGACTATACAATAGAGGAACTAGAACATATTTTAACAATGGTATTTCCCGATGTGAGAACTAAAAAATTTATTGAAATAAGGATGGCAGATGCCCTGCCGTATCCACTTAATTTTTCACTAATAGCCCTATTTAAAGGACTTCTATATAACGAAGAAAACTTAAATAAACTGTATGAGTTTTCTTTAAAAATTAAAAATGAAGACATAATAAAATCAAAGGAAGAGGCCATTGATAAAGGCCTTAATGGAAAGTTTTTGGATACTAGTTTAAAAGAATTAGGTAAAAACATAATAAAATATGCCAAAGGTGGATTAAATGAAGATGAGATACAATATATAAAACCTTTAGAAGAAATTATAACTAAAGGTAAAGTGCCAGCAGAAATAATCAAGGAAAATCTTAAGTTAGGTAAAAAAGAAGCCTTAAGCTGGTGCATTATAAATAAAAAGATATGAGGTGAAAGAATGTTTGCTAATGAAATAAATGAAAAATATATAAAAGTAATAAAAGAAAATAGTGAAAAATATTATAAAGATTATTTGAAAACTAAGGATAAAGTAGCAAATTCTTCAGCTGTATATATGGGAGAGCCTGTTCCATTTTTGTATCATCCAATGCTATTTACAAAAAAAGAAATAACGGCCTTTGAGAATCTTACATCTACACTAATGGGTATACTTAATAAAGTAATAGATAGATATGTAAAATATCCAGAATACAGGAAAAAGTTTGGATATAGTAAAGAACTTGAAGAGCTTATTTTAATAGAACACGGATATAATTATAATGTACCTATAGCTAGATTTGATATATTTTATGACGATGAAAGTACCTTTAAATTCTGTGAACTAAACGCAGATGGTTCTTCTGCAATGAATGAAACTAATGTTATAGAAAGATTTTTCCTGGATATAGAGTCAATAAATGAACTGAAAAAGGAATATGACTTTGATTATTATGAATTAGTTTATAAATGGGTAGATGAAAGCATAGAAATTTATAATGAGTGGTCTAAAGGGGATAAAAAACCTAATGTTGCAATAGTAGACTTTGAAGGTGGAAAAACTGTAGATGAGTTTGAAGAATTTAAAAAGGCCTATATAGAAAAAGGTTATTGGTGTGAAATTGTAGACCCTAGAAGATTGAGATATGAAGGGGGAAAACTGTACTATAATGATACTGTTATAGATTTAGTATATAGAAGACTTGTTACCAGTGATATGATGAAAAAATTTGATGAAATACCAGATTTCATAGAGGGATTTAAAAATCAAGCAGCTTGTTTTGTGGGACCCATTAGATCACAAATAATTCATAACAAAATAATATTTAAAATACTCCATGATAAGGATACCCTTGAATTTTTATTAAAGGAAGAAAGGGATTTTATTAAAAATCATATACCACGGACAGAGGTATTAACAGAGGATTTATACAGGGAAGCCATAGAAAATAAGGACAAATATGTATTAAAGCCCATGGATTTATATGCTTCCTATGGAGTTTATGCCGGTAAAGATTTAAGTGATGATGAGTGGAGAAAAAAGGTTGATGAATGCCTAAATAACGAATACTTACTTCAAGAATTTGTTTTACCATATACAAAAAAGATGGTAGATTTCAAAGAAAATGGAGAACTTTCACTATATGATTTTTATCATATAATAGGCCTTTTTATGTACAGAGAAAGATTTGCAGGTATATATACTAGAATTAATGACAAGACTATAATATCTTCTTTATACGGAGGTAGAACAGTACCTAATTTAATAGCTGAAAAAAAGTTATAAAAATATTTTGACAAACTATTACAATTTGTTGTATTATATTAACTAAATGAATAGACTTATATGTGCTATGATGGGGAGAGTAGTAAAGTGACGGGGTCACAGAGAGATAATCCTAGGCTGAGAGATTATTACCTATAGCTTTATGAAGATCACCTCTGAGCTAAATACCTGAAATGATAGTAGGGTATTTCGTAGATATGCGTTAAATTCTAATGAGCGATAGGACAGCTTTGTCCTATAACTTGGGTGGTACCACGGAATAAATCCGTCCCTAGGTCAATGATGACTTAGGGACTTTTTTATTAAATATTACTTACAACGTTAAGCATGGAATATAATTTAGAAAGGAAGGTAAAGGATGAAGAAATTTGAAGAGTTATCTAATTTATCGGTAAGTGAAAATGAAAAGAAAATATCTGAATTTTGGGATGAAATTAATATTCTTGACAAATGTGTTGAAACAAGGGAAGGAAACGAATCCTTTGTATTTTATGAAGGACCACCAACTGCAAATGGGAGACCAGGTATACATCACGTTATCTCTAGAACACTAAAGGATTCAGTATGTAGATATAAAACTATGCAGGGTTACCAAGTAAAGAGAAAGGCTGGATGGGATACCCATGGACTTCCAGTTGAAATTGAAGTTGAAAAACAGTTAAATTTAAATAACAAGCAGGATATAGAAAACTATGGAATTGATAAATTTAATGAAAAGTGTAGGGAATCTGTATTTAAATATGAAGGGTTATGGAAAGAAATGACTAAGCGTATGGCCTACGCCATAGACTTAGAAAATCCATATATTACCCTTGATAATGATTACATTGAAACTATATGGTGGATACTTGATAAATTCAATAAAGAAGGATATATATATGAAGGACATAAAATTTTACCATATTGTAGTAGATGCGGTACGGGATTAGCAAGCCACGAAGTTGCTCAAGGTTATCAAGAAATAAAGAGCAATACTGTTATAGTTAAATTCAAAGTAAAAGACAAAGATGAATATTTCCTAGTGTGGACAACTACTCCATGGACATTGGCTTCAAACGTTGCATTAACTGTAAATCCAGAGGAAACATATATAAAAGTTAAGGCAGAAGAAACTGGAGAAATCTATTATGTAGAAAAAACTCTAGCACCTGAAGTAATAGAAGGGGAATATAAAGTACTGGAAGAATATAAGGGTAAAGATTTAGAGTACATGGAATATGAGCAGTTAATGCCCTTTGTAAAGGCAGATAAAAAAGCTTTCTTTGTGACAGTGGCAGACTATGTAACTACTGAAGATGGTACTGGTATAGTTCATACTGCACCTGCCTTTGGTGAAGATGACTATAACACAGGTAAAAGATATAACCTTCCTGTACTTCAACCAGTAAATGAAGATGGTAAATATACTACGACTCCTTGGGAAGGCATGTTTGTAATGGATGCAGACATAGAAGTTATTAAGTGGTTATATGAAGAAGGAAAACTTTATAAAAAGCAAAAAATGGCCCATAACTATCCCCATTGCTGGAGATGTAAAACTCCACTATTATACTATGCTAAGCCAAGTTGGTATATTGAGATGACTAAACTTAAGGATAAACTAATTGAAAACAATAATGGAGTTGAGTGGTATCCTGATTTTGTTGGAGAAAAGCGTTTTGGAAACTGGCTAGAAAATCTTAATGACTGGGCTATTTCTAGAAGTAGATATTGGGGAACACCACTAAATATATGGACTTGTGAATGTGGACATAAAGAAAGTATAGGATCTAGGAAAGAATTAGTAGAAAAGGCCATCGAAGATATCGATGAATCAATAGAACTACATAGACCATATGTGGATGATGTTCATATAAAATGTGAAAAATGTGGTGGAGTAATGACAAGGGTAACGGATGTTATTGACTGTTGGTTTGATAGTGGTTCTATGCCATTTGCTCAACACCATTATCCCTTTGAAAATAGTGAGAATTTCTTTGAAGAATTATTCCCAGCAGATTATATCTGTGAAGGTATAGATCAAACTAGAGGATGGTTCTATTCACTACTTGCAGTATCTACCTTCGTAACTGGTAAATCTCCCTATAAGAGAGTATTAGTTAATGACCTGATCTTAGACAAAGAAGGAAGAAAAATGTCTAAGTCAAGGGGTAATACTGTAGACCCATTTGAGTTATTTGATAAGTATGGTGCCGATGTACTTAGATGGTATCTATTATATGTATCTCCAGCTTGGACACCAACAAAATTTGATGAAGATGGTCTAAAGGAAGTGCAAAGCAAATTCTTTGGAACAATTAAAAACGTATATAATTTCTTTACATTGTATGCCAATACTGATGAAATAGATCCAAGGGAATTCTTTATAGATTATAGTGATAGACCTGAATTAGATAGATGGATACTTTCTAAATTCAATAATCTTGTGAAGGCAGTTAGAAATTATCTAGATGTATTTGACTTAACTAAAGCTGTAAGAACTATACAAGACTTTGTAAATGAAGATTTATCTAACTGGTACATTAGACGTTCCCGTAGACGTTTCTGGGCAACAGAACTGACTGAAGATAAAAAAGCAGTATATAATACTACTTTTGAGATTTTAGCAGGAGTTTGTAAATTGGTTGCTCCATTTTCACCTTATCTTTCAGAAGAAATGTATAGAAAATTAACAGGTGAAGAATCAGTGCACTTAAGCTATTATCCAGAAGCTAAAGAAGAACTAATTGATTCTAAGCTTGAAGAAAAAATGGATCTTGTAAGGGATTTAGTTGGTTTAGGTAGAGCAGCTAGAGAAGCAGTAAGAATAAAGGTGCGTCAACCAATTGGTAAGGTACTAATCGATGGTAAATATGAAGAATTAATTTCTGATCTAGTGCCACTTATGAAGGAAGAATTAAATGTTAAAGAAGTAGTATTTGAAAAGGACCTTAAGGAATATATGAACTTTGGACTTAAACCTAATTTCCCTGTTGCAGGACCTAAGCTTGGTGCTAAAATCAAAGTATTTGGGAAGGTTCTTGCTGGACTAAATGGATCAGAAGTTGTACCTAAACTTGAAGCAGGAGAAGGTATCACATTAGACCTTGATGGAGAAAACTTTGAAATCACTAAAGATTTAGTTCAAATAAATATATCTGCTAAAGAAGGCTTTACAGTTGAGATGGAAAACAATCTATTTGTAATTCTAGATACTACTTTGACTAAGGACCTTGTAGATGAAGGATATGCTAGAGAGTTTATTTCTAAAGTACAACAAATTAGAAAGAATAATGGATATGAAATGATGGATAATATCAAAATCTTCTATGATGGCGATGATGAAATAGCCGAAGCGGTAGAGACCTTTAAAAATTATATTATGGAAGAAACCCTTTCAGTAAGCATCGAGAAAGTATCAGATGATAGTTTTGAAAAACATGATTTAAATGGACATGAAACAGGTATAAAACTAGAAAAGGTTCAATAGGCCACCAAAAAACTGGGCAGTTAGCCCAGTTTTTTATTATATTGACTTTTATAATTATACATAATATCATATATATATTCACATATGACTATGTTGGAGGGATAGTATGGAAAAATTCAAACTTAAATATGGTAAAGAAAATAGAACGTTTTCTATTGATAAAGGGAATTTATTAGGAATAATTGAGGCAAAGGAAAATGAAGATAAGAAATTAGAGAAAGAAGTAGTATTAGATGCATTAGCAAATCCTATAAAATCACTTAAATTAAAAGAAATAGTAAATAGAGGAGAAAAAATATGTATTATTATTTCTGATATAACTAGATTATGGCAGAGGATGAGCTTCTATCTTCCTTATATAGTAAATGAACTTATTGAGGGCGGGATTAAAGAAGAAGATATAGTATTTTTATGTGCCACTGGTTCCCATAGAAGACAAACTGATGAGGAGCATAGATTATTGCTTGGAGAAGAACTATTCAATAAATTTAAGATAATAGATCATGATTGTCATGATAAAGATAACCTTACCTATGTTGGAACTACAAGCTATGGAACACCTGTATATTTAAATAAAATTGCTTTAGAAAGCGATCATATAATCTTAACTGGTGCAGTAGTGTTCCATGACCTAGCGGGTTGGGGTGGAGGAAGAAAATCTATTTTACCTGGAATAGCAGCCTATGAATCCATTATGAAAAATCATTCTCTATCCCTTAGTCCAACTATAGGTGGAGGAATTCATCCAAAAGTAAAATGTGGTAATATAATAGAAAATCCTATTCATAATGATATGATGGAAGCCATGGAATTTGTTAAACCTTCCTTTTTATTTAATGTGATTATAGATTCCGATGGCAATATTTTTGATGCAGTTGCAGGACATTATAAATATGCCCACGATATGGGAAGAAAAAAGGTAGATAATATAAACAGAATATATATTGAAGAAAAGGCCGATGTGGCTATTGTTTCAGCTGGAGGATATCCAAAGGATATAGATCTATATCAAGCCTCTAAGGCTTTAATAAATGCTAAAGAAGCAGTCAAAGAAGGTGGTCATATTATTTTACTGGCCCAGTGCATTGAAGGGGTGGGAAATAAAGAAATAGAAGATTTAATTTTAAATTACAAAGATATTATTGAAAGAGAAATGGAAGTTAGGAAAAAATATACCGTTGCTAAATTTATTGGGTATCTCATTGAGAAAATAGCATTAGATTATAACATTATATTAATATCTTCCATAGAAGAAGAATTACTAAAGAAAATAAATATAAAATCGGCTAAGACTATAGAAGAAGCTTTAAAAATTATATACAAAGACGATACTAAAGAGTTAAAAACCTATATTATACCTAAAGGTAGTGAAGTTTTACCAACCATAGAATAATAGCTATGAAAAGTTTAAGAAATAAATTTTTAAGGAAAAATTAAAATAACTATTGCATAATTATAAAGTATCATGTATAATATAACGCATAAATATTAATATGTGCATATAAATATAAACTAAAGGGGGAAATAAATTGATTAATAATAAGCTTAAGAAATTAATAGTAGTTGTATTAGCAATAACGGTAATGTTAGCTTTTGCAGGGTGTCAAAGTGAAACATCAACTAGTGAAGATGCAGCAAATACAGAAGAAAATGTGGAGACTAAATTAGACGCCATTAAAGCCAAGGGCAAGATAGTACTGGGAACTGCAGCCGATTATCCACCCTATGAGTTTCATAAAGAAATAGATGGAAAAGATACAATTGTTGGATTTGATATTGATATTGCTGAGGCTATAGCCGAAGATTTAGGTGTTGAGTTAGAAATAAAGGATATGAAATTTGATGGACTTTTGGCGGCATTAGTTGCTGATAATATTGACTTTATCATAGCTGGTATGGTACCAAAACCTGAGAGAAAGGAAAGTGTTGATTTTTCAATACCATATTATCAAGCAGAGCAAAAAATATTAATTAAGGCAGAAGATAAAGATAAATTTAAGTCAGCGGAAGATTTTGCAGGATATATAGTTGGGGCACAAAAAGCAACTGTGCAAGAAGAAATAGCCCTTAATAAAATAGAAGGTGCAGAGGTTAAGTCTCTTAGTAAAATAACTGATTTAGTTTTAGAACTTAAAAACGATAAAATTGACGCCATTGTATTAGTAGCACCTGTTGCAGCAGCCTATGCAAAGCAAAATCCTGATCTGTATGTTCCAGATATGAGCCTAGGTAAAGAAGATGGAGTAGCAGTTGCGGTAAATAAAGGAAATGCAGAATTATTAGAAGAAATCAATAATAGTCTTCAAAAATTATTGGATTCAGGAAAAATTGACGAGTTTATCAGTGAAGCAACATTATTGGCAGATGAATAAGGGGGATTACTTTGGACATAGCATTCTTATCAAAGTATTATAAATTCTATTTAAAGGGAACAGGCATTACAATATTCGTATCCTTCTTTGGAGTTATATTTGGAGTAGTATTAGGTATGATATTAGCCCTAATGAAACTTTCAAAGAAAAAAATTCTTAATAAACCGGCATCTATGTATATAAACTTTGTAAGAGGAACTCCTTTATTAGTTCAGGTTTTTTTAGTATATTATGGTCTTCCAAGGATAGGTGTTGGAATTCCAGATATTTGGTTGGTAATATTAGCGGTATCATTAAATAGTGCAGCTTATGTGGCAGAAATAATTAGAGCAGGTATACAGTCTATAGATAAAGGTCAGATGGAAGCTGCAAGATCCTTAGGTATGCATCACAAAATGGCAATGAGATATATAATAATTCCACAAGCCTTTAAAAATATATTACCGGCCTTAGGTAACGAGTTCATAATTCTTATAAAGGAATCAGCTATTATATCAATAGTTGGAATACACGATCTTATGTATAATACCGATACATTAAGGGGAATTACCTATAAGCCATTTATTCCATTAGTTTATGCAGCAATTATTTATTTTATCTTAACATATTCATTATCTAAACTTTTACATGTGGCTGAAAGGAGGCTACGTATCGGTGATCAAGGTATCTAATTTAAATAAAAAATTTGGAGATTTACATGTATTAAAAGGAATAAATGAACATATAAAAAAAGGAGAAGTAGTTGTAATAATAGGCCCAAGTGGTTCAGGAAAGAGTACTTTTTTAAGATGTCTTAATTTATTAGAAGAACCTAGTGGTGGAGAAATTATATTTGAAGGTACATCTATAACCGATGGAGGGGCCGATATAAACAGACTTAGACAAAAAATGGGTATGGTTTTTCAAAACTTCAATTTATTTCCCCATATGGATGTCATTGGCAATCTAACCCTTGCTCCCATAAAAGTAAAGGGTATGGAAAAAAATGAAGCAGAAAAAGTTGCAATAAACCTATTAAAAAGTGTAGGTCTAGAAGATAAATCAAAAAGTTATCCAAAGCAATTGTCAGGAGGACAAAAACAAAGAGTAGCTATTGCTAGGGCTTTGGCTATGACTCCAGATGTCATGTTATTCGATGAGCCTACATCAGCCCTTGACCCAGAAATGGTAGGAGAGGTACTAGAAGTAATGAAAAAACTAGCTAAAGAAGGCATGACTATGGTGGTTGTTACCCATGAGATGGGATTTGCTAAAGAAGTAGGAACAAGAGTATTATTTATGGATGATGGCAAGATAGTAGAGCAAAATGAACCACATGAACTATTCAATAATCCAAAACATCATAGAACAAAAGAATTTCTTGCTAAAATTTTATAATCTTGAAACCTTTATAAAACTAGCCTATAGTCCTTGAATTTTCTATAACTAAAATATATAATCAAAGTACAAATAGGTTGTAGAAAACTTAAGGGGAGGTGCAATATGTTTAAGTGGAAGGATTCATTCAGTACGAATATTGAAGAGATTGACAATCAGCATAAAAAATTGATTGATATAGGTTCTAGGATAACGGATATAGTAATGGCAAAGGATGGATTAGACCATTATGATGAGATAATAGAATTAATCAATGAGCTTAAGGATTACACTGTATATCATTTCAATTATGAAGAAAATCTTCTAGAAAAGTATGGCTATAAGGACTTAAAGAGACATAAACTACAGCACTTTAAGTTTATTCAAAAGATTTCTGAGTTTATTGATAAAGACATAGACGATAATCAAAAAGAAGTAACTATAGAAATGATGGTATTCCTTGCAGATTGGATAGAAAATCATATACTTAAAGTAGATGCACAATATAGTGAGTATTTAAATAATCTTGGAGTACACTAAGACCTTAATTATTAGGGTCTTTTTTATTGTACTTTATTTTTTACAGCACCTTTCTATACTCATAATTTTACTTTTATCATATTTTACTATTGTTACCAATTCCGTAAAAAAGTGATCTAAATAGTCAGTTAATATTTAAAAATGTTAAATTTTATAAGTAAAATTATAGAATTTATAAAAAATAGTAAAGTCTTAGAAGGTAATAGAATATCTTTATTAATGATGAGTATAAATTATGAAAGGTGTGATATTTATGTATAATTACTTTTGGCGACATCCCTACAATTTGTACAGGGAACAAAGACCTATGGTACCACCTCAAATACCAGATACATCCTATGTGAGAATACTACATGCATCACCAGACGCTCCACCGGTAGATATTTATATTAATAATATGAAGACAGTGTCTAATCTAGCCTACAAAGATTTCACAGAATACCTTCAACTGGCTCCAGGAAGATACAATGTAAAAGTATTTCCTACAGGTCAGAGAAATAATCCTGTTATTAATACTAATGTTGATATTCCACCTAGAGCAATTCTTACTGTTGCGGCGGTAGATAAACTTGAAAATATAGGTTTATTACCTATAGAGGATACACCATTACCAACGGGGCAAGGAAGGGCATATATCAGATTTGGCCATCTATCCCCAAATGCTCCTAAAGTAGATATAAGGCTTCCAAATGGAAAAGTTATATTTGAAAATGTTGAGTTTAAAGAAGTAACTGATTATATTTCTGCCTATCCAGGAAATTATGGATTAGAGGTTTATGTAGCTGATACAGATCAAAGAGTACTGCAAGTTCCAAATGTAATGTTAAAACCTAATAGAATATATACAGTATATGCAGTTGGGCTTGTGGGAGAAGAACCACCACTTGAAGTTTTGATACCACTAGACGGAAATACCTATATAAATGTATAAAAACATTAAAAATAGTGACAATTACAATTTTACTCCATACTACAATATGTAGTTTGGAGTATTTTGTTTTATAAAATACTTAAAAAAGATTATTTTTATATTGACAAATATTGAAAAATATAGTAATCTTTTTATGGTACTACCTTTATCCGAATGCTTATAAATTAAGTACTCTTGTTTACAAAAGTAAAGAATTGATTGGCCTTTGGATAAGTGTATTTTACTTAAAGATAGTAAAATACATGGGTAACTATGTGTTACTCAATGAATTTTTGATTTTTAGGAGGATGTTAAATGAAAACAGGTACAGTAAAATGGTTCAACTCTGAAAAAGGTTATGGATTCTTATCAGTAGAAGGAGAAAATGATGTATTCGTACACTTTTCTGCTATCCAAGGAGAAGGATTCAAGACTTTAGAAGAAGGTCAAGAAGTTGAATTTGAAATCGTTGAAGGCGAAAAAGGACCTCAAGCTGCAAACGTTGTAAAATTATAATTCAATTATTTGACTATAGATTGATTATAATAATACAATACCGACTTGCATACACATGCAAGTCGTTTGTTGTTTTTTGAAAATTATATATAATATAAATGATAGATAAATTATAGATATTTAGTAAATTAATGTAAAAAAAATATAATAAAGAATATATTTCTAATTTTAAAAATAATTTCAAATTTAAAAAGTTTTAATTGACTTGAATAGCATATTTGATAATATTACTATATATTAGCAATTAAAGAAAGGGAGTTATCATGAGTGTAACCATTAAAGATATAGCTAAAATAGCAGGAGTATCACATTCAACAGTATCAAGAGCCTTAAACAACTCAAGTTTGATAAATGAAGAAACAAAGAAAAGAATTATGGATATTGCTAGGGAATTAAACTATTCGCCAAATACTAGCGCTAGGAATTTAGTTCTTTCTAAGTCATATAATATAGGCATATTCTTTTCTAGTATTCATTATGGGACTTCTCCATATTTCTTTCATAATGTAATAAAAACTATTAATAAAAAAGTAAAAGAC
>CBETVX010000050.1:0-22366 GCA_965539935.1 uncultured Eubacteriales bacterium
AATATTCTAAATAAGAGAATTTAACCCTCATTTATGATTAAGAAATATAAGTTTTTAACTCCTACCTATAAAATATTATTACAATTTTGATATATCAACAGATAAACAAATTGTATTAATATCCTATGTGATAATAAGCTATTTATCCAACTAACTATATCTCTCCATTTAAAAACTTGTGTCTTTCTATCTTATCAAATTTTTCAATTGCATATCTTAGCATTGTTCTAGGCATTTTTTTATAATGCTTTTCTAAAAATTTTATCTCTACTTCTTTATTCTTCTTCCCTACTTCTCTTAACATCCAACCTACTGCCTTATGTATTAAATCATGTTCGTGGTTTAATAGTATTTCACTTATTTTCAAGGTGTCTTCAAACATATTATTATTTATAAATTCCTTTGTAGCTATTATTGCTATTCTCTGTTTCCAAAGATGATTAGAATTGGCAAAATCATATAAGATAGTCTTGTCACGATTAATCAAATAAGAACCTAATATTTTATATGCCGTGGAATCCACTAGATCCCAATTATTTATCCTATCAATATTTTCAATATAAAAATCTACGATTTTCTTTTTTTCTTCTTTAGTCTTTTCAAATCTATGGACTAGTATAAATAAACCTGTTAATCTGTACTCATGATACTCTTCATTTAATAATTTTTGGATTTCCTCCAAGGGTAAATCCTTGTATTTTTTTGCAATTCTTCGCTGATTTGGAACAGTAATCCCTAGAAATTTATCTCCTTCACCATATCCTCCTGGAAAGGCCTGAAAAAATTTGGGTAAAGATTTTGCCTTTTCCCTATCAATATATACTGAAAGATCTGCCTTTAATTCATCAATCCTATTCATTTTTATCACCCCACTTTTATGATATTATCAATTAACAATATGGATACTTTCTCCTTTATTGATATAAATCATATTATATTTTAGTTATTCCTTATATATAATTAAATTCCTTCTTTATAAGAAATCCTTCTTTTTTTCAAAAAAATAGACCTGCCACTAATTAGGACAGGTCTGTTATTAATCAAAGAGTTTTATTTTACAAAATTCGCTGCATTTTTTCCAGCTATTCTACCAAATACTACGATATCTGTTACGGCATTACCACCTAATCTGTTTCCACCGTGTACACCACCAGTAACTTCTCCAGCGGCAAATAATCCTTCTACTACTTCACCTGAATTATTTAAAACTTCAGTATTTGTGTTTATTTTAATTCCTCCCATTGTATGGTGGATTGCCGGTTGAACTTCTACCGCATAGAAAGGTGCAGTAACTAATTCTCCAGCCATAACTCTTCTACCAAATTCTTCATCATTTTGACTTTCAAAATATCCATTATAAGTATTCACTGTGTTTTCTAAAGCTTCTTCATCAATACCCATTTTACTAGCTAATTCTTTTATAGATGCTGCTTCTGTTAATAATCCTGCATCTTTATATTTTTTAATAGCTGCTAATCTATCAACTACTGCTGTATCGAATATTAAGAAAGCTGATTTACCTTCCTGGCTTAATATTGCCTTTGACACATTATCACGGGTTTCAAGCTCATTAAAGAATCTTTTTCCTTCTCTATTAACTAATATAGCCCCTTCTCCTCTTACACCTTCTGTAATTAACTCTGTACCTACTGCTGTTGGATGTATTTGAATTTGTTCCATATCAACTAAAGCTACATCAAGTTTTTCTACCATTTCAAAGGCATCTCCAGTTGCTCCTGGATGATTTGTTGTTGAAAAATCTTTTAACTCTTCTCTATATTTACCGACTAATTCTTTATTTGCTCCAAAACCACCAGTAGCAATTATTACTGCCTTTGCATTTATATTGTACTGCTCTCCATCAGAATTTTCTACCTTTATACCAGTAACTTTATTGCCCTCTGAAAGTATTTCTACTGCTTTAGTATTTAATCTAACTTCAATACCTAACTTTTCAATATTATCTTTGAATAATTCTATAAGATATCCACCTACTGGAGAACCATCTTCAGTAGTATGAACTCTGTCTACACTTTGTCCTCCAGATCTAGAAATCTTAGATAAATTCGCTCCAAAGGTTTCAAGCCAATCTATAGCTGCAGCCGATTCTTCTGTAAGAATTTTAACTAATTCAGGATCATTTAAATCATGTCCACCCTTCATAGTATCTTCATAGAATATCTCAGGAGTATCATTTAAACCTTCAGCTTCTTGATATTTTGTACCTGCTGCATTCAAGCCTCCTGTTGCATAATTTGTATTTCCTCCCATGAAGGAATTTTTCTCTACTACAATTACATCTTTTCCTTGACTTGTAGCTTCAATTGCAGCTGTAAGACCTGCACCACCTGCACCTATTATTACTATATCAGTGGTTGCATCTTCTACTTTTTCACTCTCCTTTGAAGAAGATTTAGCAACTAATGTGATCCCAGATTTTTCTACGGCATTCCTAACTGCTTCAATTATAGCATTTGATGTAACTGTAGCACCTGTAATAACATCTATATCTGTTGAATTATTAGCTATAATCTCTTGAGGTAATTCTTCAAAAACACTTTCTGTAAACTCTGATTCATTATTTTCAGTGAATTCAATATTTGTAATTTCACCATTTTCAATTGTTACTTCTGCTTTTATTGTTCCTTTTTTACCTTGGGCTTCTCCTGTAAAGATTCCACTATTTTCATCAGTTACAGGTTTAGATTGACATCCGCTCAATAAAATAGCAAATACGAGGGTAATTGCTATTAATACTGATACTTTACTTCTTTTCATTTTAATTCCCCCACTTTATTTATTTTTTAACAATTATCACAAAGTAGATTTTAATAAGTAAATCTTAAAATATTATGGGGAAATCTTAAAATTTATTAAGAAAGTCGAAATTTATTAATTTTCATTATTGTTTCCTTCAAAAATAGGCAAGTAAATATTTACTGTTGTACCTACATTAACTTTACTTTTTATGATTATACTTCCATTATGCTCTTTAATAATCCCTTGAACGACAGATAATCCCAGTCCTGTTCCTTCGCCACTTTCCTTTGTTGTAAAAAATGGGTCAAATATTTTACTAGCTATTTCCTCATCCATGCCTATACCAGAATCTATAACTTGAATTTTAACGTATTTACCTTCACTTAACCCATAAAGACCACTTTCTTTAAAAGTAATATCTACTTCATCTGCATTAATCTCAAGAATTCCTTCCTTTTCTCCCATAGCATGATAGGCATTTGTATATAAATTCATTAAAACTTGTTCCATTTGGGTTTTATCTGCAACTATCAAACCATTACATCTGATATTTAATTCTATCTTTATATTTCTAGGCTGAATTGATTTTATTAGTTTTATACTATCCATTATTACATCCTCAACCTTTATTGGTTTAATCTTAGCTGTCAAAGTATCCTTTCTACTAAAATCCAAAATTTGATTTGTAATTTCTTGACTTCTTAAAGCACTCTTTTTTATTTCCATTAAATCCTCGGTTATATCCTTATTATCAGTTATACTATCTAGCAATATTTCCGAGTATCCAATTATAGGCGATAACAAGTTATTAAACTCATGGGCAATTCCACTTGTAAGTAATCCTATAGTTTCAAGCTTTTGGGCATGTCTTAATCTAGCTTCACTTTTAATAAGTTTGTCCCAGGTTTCATTCAATTGTTTTAAATATTTAGTTTCTAGTTCTAAAGCCTTTCTTTCCTTGTCTATTCTAAAGATTATATATAAAACGATTATGACAAATATCATAATAATTGTAGTAACCGCAATTATATTCATAAGGGAACTCTTTATTGGCTCTTCAATCTCTGAATAGTCCATTTGTACAGATATAATCCATGCTATATTTTCAGTTTCAAGGGTTGTAAAGGCAGTTATTTTTTTAAAGAGTTTTATTTCCTTTTCTTGCCACCATCTAGAACTATAAATATGGTACCCTTCTTTATCCTTCAATTGTTTTTCATTTAACTCCTCAAGCTCACTCCAATCTAGCTTTGGAAATTTTTCTTTTCGAACCTTTATAGATTCAATACCTATTTGTTCTTTAACAGGATGCATTATTATTATCCCTTCCCTGTTCTTTACCATTACATATCCCTTTTCCCCAGACCTTATAGGCTTTATTAAATTGTCAAATAATTTGTTTAAGCTAATAGTACTTACTAAAATACCCTTAACTTCATTATTTATAATAACTGGATATAATATGTCCACGGAAAACTTATTGGGTCCAGATAGATATTCTCTGGTATAATATGGTTTTTTATTTGCTAACACATTATTTACTATAGAATCATCTATAGTTGTTTTTCTTATATAGGTATCCCTAGGATAATGAAAAATAATTTCTTTATTATCACTTATCAAAAACATGCTCTCTAACTCATCAATATTTTTTTCAAAAATGTTCTGGACTAAATCCTCCTGAAAGCCATATTCCTCTTTAGATTCCATGTTTTTTAAAGCTTCAGTTATTATTGGATTCTCTGCTAACAAAGATAGCTTATCAGAGTTTTCTTTAAGATATTCATTTGTATTCCTTGAAATGGATTTTGCTATAGTTAATAGATGTTCTTGTTGTTGTCTTACAATTGTATCTCTATACCGTGAATAGTTTTTATATCCAATTAGAATCATTATTATTAATAATAGAAGTAATAAAATAGTTGTTGCTGCTATTTTTACATACAATTCTTTATTTTTCATATAGTCCCCCTATATATTTATGTACAATTCTCAATAGAATCTAGTTTATTGAAAACTACTTTAAAACATGTTAATATAATAACATATTTTATATAGCCATTCTATAATAGCAGCTAATGGTATTATTTAGGCTCTTTAGGAGGACTTTAATGGCAAAAGAAAAAATTCTTATCGTTGATGATGAGGCATATATACGAAGATTAGTAATAAAAAGTTTAATAAATGAAAATTACACACTGATAGAGGCTTCTTCTGGCAAAGAAGCCCTTGATGTTTTAAATAGAGAAGTTATTGATTTAATCGTCTTAGATGTTAATTTAGGAGATTATGATGGATTTGAATTGATTCGGGATATTAAGAACTTAGGAATTAAGGCTCCTATTATTATATTAAGTGGAAGAAGTGAAGATTATGATAAAGTGTTAGGATTAGGAGTTGGAGCAAATAACTATATCACCAAACCCTTTAGTCCCGCTGTCCTATGTGCCCATATAAGGGCTCAGCTTAGGATTTATAGGGATATTAATAAATTAAATAACAGCTCAATAAATTTTATTATTCAAGGACCTTTTAAATTTGACTTGAAAACTTATAAACTATATAAAAACGAAACTCTAATTGATTTATCCTATAAAGAAACTATGTTAATGAAATTCTTTTTAGAAAACCCCAATCAAGTTTTTTCTAAAAGGCAGATTTATGAAACAATATGGAATGAAGTTATAATTAACGATAATGAAATCATGGTATACATTCACAACTTAAGAAAAAAGATTGAAGAAAATTATAAATCTCCTAGGCATATAGTAACGGTATGGGGGATTGGATATAAGTTTAACCCTTAGCTCAATAGTCGTTTTTATTACTATGTTTTTTAAAGGAAGTCTTATAGATTGAATTTAGACAATTTCATATGAAAAGCTACTTATATGAAATAAAATATAAATTAGACAATGAAATTTTTTCATTGTCAGTAGTCTTTTGTCGTGCAATAAAATACCAAATAAAAAAACTCTAACGATTATGTTAGCCTATCATTGATACCCCTTAGGAGTTATGATAAGTTAAAATATGTTAGAGTTTTAATACAAGAAAATTTTTTTCCTAATTCACTATTTTAGCTTTTTTGATATGAAATCATACATATCTATAATTTCTGTTGCCAATTGCAAATAATTCATAGTGGTCATAAGATGGTCCTGTGAATGTACTAGTACAACACTCATATCGGTTTTATTTCCCTTTGCTTCTGCTTGTATTAACTCTGTTTGAATTCTATGGGCCTTAACTAAAGTTTCTTCAGCTTCTTTTATAAGCTGTCTAGCCTCTTCCAATTTCTCTTTTTTAGCTAGTTTTAATGCTTGTTTAACTAAACTTTTAGCATCGCCAGCATGGGCAATTATTCCAAATGATATTTGAATCATTTTCTCATCCATGTAAAACACCATCCTCTAATTTTTTTATTTCCTATTGCATTTTGCCAAAGAGTACAAGGTCTTAGCTCCATGACCAGTAGCACCTATGGTCTTATATCCCTTATCCCTTTTCTCGAATACCGTTCCTGCAATATCCATATGAACCCACGGTACTTCATTTACAAATTCACCTATAAATAATCCAGCGGTTATACATCCTGCTTGTTTACCTGAAGTATTTTTTAAATCTGCAAGGTTCCCAATTATTAATTCCTTATACTCTTTAAAGTTAGGTAATCTCCATATTTTTTCATCACATAAGTATGAAGCCTTCTCTAATTCCTCATAAAAATCATCATTATTAGAAATAACAGGAGTTACAACATTTCCAAAGGTGGCAGCGGCAGAACCTGTCAGTGTTGCTATAGTAACAACTTTACTTACTTTAAGATTATTAATAATATAATGTACTGAATCTATTAATGCTAATCTACCTTCACAATCTGTATTTAGTATCTCTATTGTTTTACCCGCCATAGAAGTTATAATATCCCCTGGTTTATATGCCTTCGATGATATTAAATTTTCACAAATCGGTATTACTGCAATAACATTCCTTTTAATTTTACTTTTTGCAATGGCACACATGGCCCCAATTACAGCAGCTGCCCCACCCATATCATTTTTCATATCCACCATAGATTGTTTTGACTTTAAAGAATATCCTCCTGAATCGAATGTTACTCCTTTTCCAACAAGCCCCAATTTTTCATCGTTATCTTCATCGCCAATATATTTTAAAACAATAAGTTTAGGTTCTTTATCTGATCCCTGTGCAACAGTTAAAAAAGCCTCCATATTTAGCCTTTCAATATCCTTCTTATCATAAACTATTGTTTCAAATCCATATTTAATCCCTAGATTTATTGATTCTTCTGCCAAAATTTCTGGATACATATGATTTGCTGGTTCGTTTACTAGATCTCTAGCTATCATATTACATTCAGCCAGTATTTTGCCTTCATTAACTGCACTAGCACATTTCTCATCTAACAATAAATTAATTTCTTCAACAAAGCTCTGCTGTTTTTCAGTTTTAAACTTATCAAATTTGTAATTACCTAAAATTAATCCTTCTACAAAAACTTTAATTTCTTCATCATTAAATTCTAAATCTGCTATATTGTTAAAATTAGCAACTTTAATATTTCTTTTATTTAAACCCTTTACAATATTTGCAGCAATATTTCGTATTTTTTCAGTTGTTAATAGATTTTCTTCTCCTAAATTTACCAAGATTATTCTTTCGTCATTATTGACCACATAGGTTATATCTCCAGCATTACTATATTTATAATCTGAATACTCTCTTTCATAGCACAAAATAACCTTTGTGCTATCTGATTTTATTTTACTATTAATGATTTTTATATCCATTATATATCTCCCTTGTAATAAGGATTTTCAATAATATACCATACTGATAAAATATATTTTATCAGTATGGTATATCTAACAAATAACCTACTACCTTGAGTACTCTTTAATCATTTTTACTGCCATTTTTAATACTTTTTCTCCATTCATTGATCCATAATCCATACTATCTATAACTGCCACTGGTATTGAATTACCATATGCTTCTTCTACCTCTTCAAGCATGTACTTCACTTGTGGACCTAGTAATATACAGTCTGGATTTTTTTCTTGTACTATCTTATTTATTTCGGAATATGAATAAGCTTGGACTTCTACAGGTAAGTTATACTTATCACCAACATCCTGCATATTCTTAGCCAATAGGCTAGTTGACATACCAGCACTACAAAATAAATATATTTTCTTTTTCATTATGATACCTCCTAGGCATATAATATTATAATTTAATAAACTTTATCTAAAGCTTGTTTCAAATCTTTAATTAAGCTATCTACATTTTCTAATCCTATATATATTCTAATATGCATTTTAGACATATTTCTTTCTTTTAATTTTTCTTCATTATTACCTTTGAATGCAGGAAGAATTAGACTCTCATAACCACCCCAGCTAACTCCGATTTTAAATATCTTTAAACTATTAACAAATTTTTTTAATTTGTGGAAATTATCTTCCTTTATTACAAAGGATAAGGCACTTGTATATCCTGCCAAATATTTCTCTGCCAAAGCTCTTTGCTCATCATTGGCACAATATGGATGATATACTTTTTTTATTCTATCATCTTGTAATAGAAAATCAATTACCTTTTTAACAGCTACCTCTTGTTGTCTGACCCTCATAGGTAAAGTTCTTAGTCCCCTTAATAGTAGCCATGAGTTAAAGGGACTATTTACTGCCCCAAGATTTTGATGACCAAAATCAAATATATCATCAACTATTTTGTTTGTAGATATTACTGCCCCTGCCACAACGTCTGAATTTCCACCTATATATTTCGAACAAGAATGTATAACAACATCAATTCCATGCTTAATAGGGTTTTGAAAAATTGGTGTTGCCCATGTATTATCAATTATAGTTATTATACCCTTTTCCGTTGCTATTTCCGATATGCTTTCTAAATCTAGTATTTCCATATATTGTGAAGATGGACTTTCCATGTATATAATTTTAGTATTATTTTGGATATTCTCCTTTATGTCATCAATGGAATTCACTGAAATATTTGTATAGGATATGCCATATTTAATCATAGATTTCATAAACCCTGATGCTTGTCCATAAATCGTGTTCAAAGATAAAATATGGTCACCCTGCTTTAGTAAAGTTAAAAGTGTTGCTGTTATGGCTGCCATTCCAGATGCAAATACTTTGCACCTTTCTCCACCTTCTAATTGAGCCAATTTTTTTTCTAATATTTCAGTGGTAGGATTAGTTCCTCTTGTATACATGTAATTATTTTTTTCATCTTCACATATATTTAAAAAATCTTCATAAGTGTCAAAACTAAATGTACTTGTTTGAACTATAGAAGGAACCATAGGCTTATAGCTACCTATATCATCTTCAGCAAAATGTGCACATATGTTTTCTTGGTATTTATAAATGTTATTGATTTCCTTCATATTTATTAATCTCCTTCTATGCTTAAAATTCAAATGATGATAAGTCAATATCTTCTTCTTCATCTTTTTTATTTTCTTCTTTTAGTAGATTTTTGTCTAATGCTTTCAAGAAAGGATAATATATAGCAAAACCTACTCCAACTAACACCACTTGTAGTACCAAACCACTTAAACCAGATACTAAGTATCCACTAACTAATACTGGTGTTGTCCAGGGAATCATTATTCCATTAGTTAAATTAACAAGACCTACCTTCATAGATAAATAGGTTATAATACCTGCCACAGGTGTGTTTATTAACCAAGGTATAAATAATAATGGATTTAATACTATTGGCAATCCAAATATTATAGGTTCGTTTATATTAAATATACTTGATGGTAAAGCTAACATACCAAGGGATTTTAGTTGTTTTGATTTAGTGAATAGCAATAAAGCTAAAACTAAAGATAATGTGTTTCCTGACCCACCCATAAGCATAAATGTGTTTCTCATCTGTTCTGTGATTATATTTGGTAAATCTGCACCTGCCATAAATGCTTGTAAATTTTGAGTTGTTTGAGTTAACCATATTGGTCTCATTACGGAACCTACAATATCATTTCCATGTAATCCAAAGAACCATAATATTTGTCCTATTAACTCAGAAACTACTAATGATATTAAGTTGTTTCCTAATTTTAATAATGGTGCTTGTACTATTACAAATATAAAATTATGCATGTCTCCATACTGAGTAACCATAAATATAATTCTAATAATTAATGAGAAAAATGATACTGCTAATATCGGAAATAAAGCCGAGAAAGATTTCAATACTGCAGGTGGTACATTATCTGGCATTTTAGGGGCTATTCCAAGTTCCTTTACTTTTCTATATACATTAGTAACTGAAATAGCTAATATAATAGAAACAAACATTCCTTTAGCACCTAACCACTCTAGAGGAAATACACCATCTTTTATTGGAGTCACTATAAGAAAGGCCATTAAAGAACATATAACTGCATAAATGGTATCTGTCTTTTTAATTTTGGCATAGTTGTAAGCAACAGCAATTAATACAAAAAGTCCCATCATATTAATAGTTGCACCAGAAACGGAGGTTACTATACTTTGGAAAACTCCCTCACCAAACGTAGAATTTAAAAACTCCGTATATCCCTTTACTGGAATATAAGCTGCTACCAAGAAGAATGACCCTATCATGAAGAAAGGTACCAGGCCCATCATAGAATGTCTTATTGCATTTAAAATGTCATTACTTGCAATCTTATTTGCCAAAGGCATGAATTTCTCTTCAATAAATTTTATAAACTTTTTCATATTTACCCTCCTACTTATTATATTTTAAGAACTAGTGCGCACTATTCTTTGAATACAACTGCAATTGTAAACGTTTTACTATAACAATTATATATTATTACGTTACAATTGTCTATACTTTTAATTTATAATTGTCTAGATTTTTAAATTCTATAGACTTAATCTATCGCCCAGAAAAATAAAAAAGTTATTGGAAAATATCCAATAACTCAGTTTTATACATAAATATAAAAATTATACTAAATAAAGCAATTATTTAGTTTTCATTTGTTTTTTTATTCTGTTTATTATTATTTGGCGTAATAAAATGAAGTTCGTAACTGTCTCCTCTGTAATGAATTATGGCATACTCGATTGGAACATTATTATTGGAAAATACGACATGTTCCATCTCAATTATCGGTTCCCCTTTATTCATTTTAAGATACTTTATATCATGATCATTTGCAATTTTAGCTCTAATAATTTTATCAGCATTATATATTTTAATGTTCAAATTATTTTCTATATAATTATATATGGAGTTTTCAACAATCTCTTTGCTCAGTCCTACAATTTTATCTAAGGGCATTTGTATTTTTTCTAATATAGTTGGTTTATTATTTAAAAACCTAACCCTTTCAATATAATAAACGAATTCTCCCTTTTTTATTTGTAGTTTATTAGCAACTTCTTCAGTGGCCTTTACTACTTTAAATTCAATAACTTCTGTTTTTTTATCATAGCCTTCAAAATTATTTGAAAAGCCAAATACATTTGGTGAATTTGCAAAAACCTTGTTCTTCTCGGAGGATTCGTATCTAGGTCTTACATAAGTTCCTACTCCCCTAGATTTTATTATGTATCCCTCTGAAACTAAAATATCCATTGCTTGTTTCATAGTCATCCTACTGCAATTAAATATTTTTGAAAGGGTTTTTTCATCGGGTAACTTTTCATTTGTTTTATATTCATTATTTATTATTTTATTCCTTATTTCGTTTGCTATTATCTCATATTTGTACATTATTACTACTCCTCATCTAAAAAAATAAATTACTCATTATTAAGTTAAGGAAAATATTTATTTACTGCATAGCAAGCTTAAAATCATAACTAATACCTATATTACATCTAAAGATTTCTACTCTTTTATATTAGCATAAACAAAAATAATTACAACTTTTCATTAATACTTAACCAGTACAATTCACCTTTGAAATTATTTTATATTTATCAAAAAGTTTTTTCCAGAGGTTTTTAATTATCCCCTTAAACTTAAGAATCAAAAGACTTTAACCACATTGAACTAAAGAATTAACCATGATAAAATTAACCATACCCTAATGTATAAGACCATGGTGCTGAGGTGAAAAAGATGAGAATACTTGTAATAGAAGATGAAAAACCTTTATCAAAAGTTATTGTAAAAATCCTAAAAACCAAAAATTATATTGTAGATGCTGTTTTTAATGGTCAAGATGGATTAGACTATGGATTAACCAATATCTATGATATTATTTTACTTGATATTATGCTTCCTAAAATAAATGGTATTCAAGTACTGAAGAGATTAAGAGAGAAAAAAATTTATACCCCTGTAATTATACTTACGGCTAAGTCTGAAGTTGAAGATAAAGTGATAGGACTAGATTCAGGTGCCGATGATTATATCACTAAACCCTTTGAAACAAAGGAACTTCTTGCAAGAATAAGGTCTGTATCAAGAAGAAAAGAAGTCTTTACTAATGAGAATCTAAAGTTTAACAATTTAGTTATTGATAAGGATACTTTAAAGGCAAGGTATAAAACTGAGGAAATCAAATTAAGCCTTAAGGAATATCAGATTTTAGAACTATTAATGACTAATCCTAATCAAATTATTAGCAAAGAACAATTTGTAGAAAAAATATGGGGATATGATTACGAAGGTGAATATAACTCTGTAGAGGTTTATGTTTCCTTCGTTAGAAAAAAACTTAAGTTTATTAATTCTAAAGTTTTGATTAAAGCCACAAGGGGTTTAGGCTATTCTTTGGAGGTAGCCAATGATTAAAAAAATGCGTTTGAAGTTTATAATCATATCTTTAGGAGCATTAATCCTTTTACATTTAGCCATTTTTACTACAGTTAATCTATTTATGAAGCAACATTCTATTAAAGTAATCGATGGTTTTTTAAATAATGTTTTAGAAAATGGAGGATTATTACATCAGCCAAATCCTCCACAAGGAAGGCCACCAGGGCATATTCAGCCTATAAAAGGTTTTTTTGTACAAGTAATAGGTGACGATACATATTATAAGATTATTTTTGATGATCAATATACCAATGTGCTAGGAATGGATGAACATATTTCACAGATTATCAAAGAAAAACGCTATGATGGAATAATAGATACTTATAGATTTAAAGTTAAAGCTGTAGATAATGGTTTCTATATTGCCTTTGCTGATACTAGTATCCAGGACTCCATGCTAACTGAATTGCTCCGAATTTCTTATACCATAAGTCTGATTAGTTTAGGGATATTAATTCTATTGATTTTAATATCATCAAAATATATAACAAAACCTGTGGAGGAAGCCTTTGAAATACAAAAAAGGTTTATTGCCGATTCTAGTCATGAACTTAAAACTCCCCTTTCCATTTTATCTTGCAATATGGACCTGTTGCAAATGGAGCTGGGGAAAAATGATTTGATTGATTCTATGAAATCAAGTGTTAAAAGAATGAATGATTTAATTCATAATCTGTTAATCCTTGCAAAAACAGAAAGTAAGAAAGATAGTTTTGAAACCTTTAACTTAAGTAAAGCTATTAAAAGTACTATTTTATCCTTAGAAGTACTTGCATATGAAAGTGGTAAATCTATTGAAGGGGCTATTGAAGATCATATTATGTATAATGGTCATGAAACTAGCATTAAAATAATGATTAAGGAATTGTTGGAAAATGCCATCAAGTATTCAAAAGATAATTCTGTTATAACAGTTGGTTTATCACAAAAGGGTGAATCTAAGATTATAAAAGTATATAATGAAGGTGTAGGTGTTACTAAAGAGCAGAAAAATAGACTATTTGATAAATTTTACAGAGTAGATGGTTCAAGACAACGAGAAACAGGTGGCTATGGCCTAGGACTTTCTATTGTGAAAAACATTGTTGATATGCATAAAGGAAAAATTCAGGTTGAAAGCATACCTAATAAATACATTATTTTTAAAGTCACATTACCCCAGTAATGTGACTTTAAATATGTACATTAAAAATAGTTTGAAATTCTTAAGTTATTATATTTATTGAAATAGCTTAATCGACAACAACTATAGCTTCTTTAGTTTATATTGTTTAATAGATAATCCCCTATTACTTTGTATATCTCACTTGTCTCTGTGTCGTCACTATTACTTTCTTCACTTTCAAAGGCATCAAGTAAAGATTCTATCAAACTTAATTCTGTTTCTTCATCCTCTTCTGAAGAATCTAAACTTCCATAGGCTTCAATTGCATTTTGTCCTTTGCCTCCCATTGGAGGCTTTCCTCCTGCTGGTGGTTTCCCCCCTGCCGGTGGTTTTCCTTCCATCATACCCTCCATATCTCCTAATGAGTTTAAAACTTCATCGGCATTGGTTTTGAATGATGAAACAAAATCTCTTTTCTCATCTGATGTCATAGCACTAAGGTCAACTGGGCTTTCCATATTTTCATCAGGTTTAAAGTTTTCCATAACTTCATCGATTTTATTAGCAATCTCATCAATTTCTTCATCAGACATATTTTCAATATCTAGTTCTGAAAGATTTAATTCCCCTATGGCAGACTGTATTTCATCAATACTTTCCCCCATTTGTGATCGATCCATACGTCTCATACGCTCCATCATACCGCTAATACGTCTTCCAGCCTCGCTGATCTCAACCTTTATAGTATCAGTATTTGAATTTGATACAAGAGTTGAACTACTAGATGTATTTGTATTGGTATTTCCTACATTTTGTACACTGCTAATAACTCTAAGCATATCTGTTTCTGATATTTTCATAGTAACCCTCCTTTAGTTGTACATTTTTTCAATGACAATTTATGATTACTACCATTATAAATAGGAAACCTTGAAGAAAAATTGAAAAATTTTTTTAAGAATTTACTTAAATATGGATTAATAACTTGAATTGTGTAAATTTTAAATAATTCACCACGGGATACGGATACTACTTACTTTCAGAATATTTACTGCCTATTTTTATATGCAAAGTATTATCTTCCATGTTTTTATCGGTGACTATACTCTTGACATAGCCTTTAAGAAAATTTTGTGGTAAGCTGACCCACAGTTTATAACCTTCAGAGTTTACTACATCCTTAGAGTTTAAATTTTCAGTGCCTGCAAAATATCGTAGGTTTAAGGTTCTCATTATTTCAGCCATTTCTTTGATTTCCTTTTCAGAGTAATTTGAAGATTCTTTAAACCTTTTGAAGGTCATATCGTAAGCAAATTTTCCAAAGTAATCCTCTGAATATTTTTTAAAGTTAATAAGATTCTCATCTATTATTCCATTATACTTTGCCCAGCCTTCTACATCTACCTTTGCGGTATTATACTCAATAGTTTTATCTTGAGAAGTATATTTAAGTATTCCATATTGATGGGGATATATAGCTAAGGAGTTAGTGGCAATATCATATATGGTGGTATCATATCTATTATCAGAACAAATATCTTGAATGTGTATATGTCCACTGAGTACAAGATTTAAATCATTGCCTTCAAATGCTTTAATTAACTCCTCGTTGTTATCTAAAGTAAAGCCTTCTCTTATGACGTCACTGTGATCAAGAATATTATGATGCATCACTGTTATTATATTTGCTCCATTTTCCTCTGCCAAAGCATAGCATTCCTTTATCCAATCTAGTGTAGTCTTGGAAAGGAAGCCATTAGCCTGTGGATAACCTAAGCTAATATTCTCCTTATATTTATTAGTATCAAGCATTAAAAACCATAAGTCCTCAGATGGAGTTACAAGATAGCTTAATGAATCCTCATCCCTTGATATTTCTTGGTCATAACCAAAATCAGCATAAATACTACCAAACTCTTTATCATTTATGTAATCTGTAATGTACTGTTTATCAGATTTAAAACCCCTTGCATAGGGATTTAAAATATCGTGATTTCCTGGAATTACATATACAGAAGTACCACTTTCCTCTATGTCTTTAAGCTTTTTTGCTAAGTCTAAATGACTTTGTTTTTCTCCATTGTTTGTAAGATCGCCACTTAAAATAAGTACATCGGGCTTTTTTTCTTTTATAGTAGAAATAAACGCATCTAAAATTTCATCCATATACATAAGTTGCTTACCATCGCCTGAGGATATAAATCTATCAAAGGCTTCTCCATTATCTGTGAGGCTTTTTGATAAATAGTGCATGTCTGTAGCTATATAAATAACCATATCCTCACCAGATTTTATTTCAAAGTCCCTTGGTGCTATGGTTTGGTTGGTACATCCTGCTAAAACAAATACTAAAATGCTTAGTATAACTAATCTACATTTCTTTATAATAATCAAATATTCCACATCCTTTTCATCATTGGTTAATTTTGGCTTTCCATGGCTTTTTCCATTTTTGGGTTGCATCAAATATTATTTAAAAATTTTCCTATTTCTATAGGTATATACTAAACCATCTTTAATCAATTTATTTGTTTTCCCTTTATAATTAACCTTGTTGGAGGATTTTTTTGATTAATAGGATCACAGGTGATTAAAGTGATTTCGCTTATTCCCTTATCTTCTAATACAGAAATTTCCTTTTCATCCACAATATATTTATCAAAAACTTCATAAATATATTTAACATTTTTTCTATCTTCCAGAATAATTCTATCTCCAACTTCTAACTCATTTAATCTATTGAAATGACGTCCATAGGTTCTACTTCTATGTCCTGCTATTGCATAATTCCCTCCTTCCCATGGTTTCCCAGTATTTTCAATACTGGCAACTGAAATATCCAGATGCTCTTTGGTTGCACCGGATAATACTGGCATCTTAAAGTCAATTTTCTCAATATATAAAGTTCCCTCAACTGGCCACTTTTCCAGTAGTTCCTTTTTATTTTCTTCTTTTTTATTTTCATCCACGGCTATATTTTCCCTACTATTCCCATGGTATGAAGAAATCTCAAAGGAATTAGAAGCATCTTCACAGTCTTTTTCTTCTTCTATGACTTCAATAGCCTCCATACTTTCTAGAAATTCTTCTAGAAGTTTTTCCTGTTTTTTATCATAATAATGTCTTTTTAGCTGAGGATAAGCTATTATTAAAATACCGAACAGAATAAGTAAAAATCCTACCATATCCTTTATTTTCAATTTTCTTTTCATCCTATACTTTCATTCCTTATTTAAATTATTATACTATTTTACTTTACCTCCGTATAGAAATTTAATAAGAAGTTCCTCCATAAATTTGTAGAGGAACTTCATTAAATAATTATTTATTGATATTTGTTTTATATCTTCTCTTTATATTTATAAAAATTCCTATTATGATTATCAATGCTCCTATCAAGTATGTGGATATATGACTTTTTTCCCCTGTTTGAGGTAATTCAGGGGTGATTGTTCCTAATGGAACTTCTTCAACGTCTATTTCTATAAATATCTCTTCCTCTGTTCCGTCGGGATGCTTAACTTTAATTGTAAATTTATCTTTTCCTACAAATCCAGGGTCTGGAGTATAATTCCACTTTCCGTCCTGGTCAACTATCACTTCTCCATTTTCCGGTGGAGTTCCTATTTCTGTTTCTCCTTCCTCTGGCAAATCTATTTCACCATCTACAGGAGTTTCTTCTTCTGTCCTTTCCTCTATAACTGGTTCTTGCTCTGGCTCTTCAAGGTCTACTGGTTCTTCAGGATCTACTGGTTCTTCAGGATCTACTGGCTCTTCAGGGTTTACTGGTTCTTCTGGATCTACTGATTCTTCAGGAGTTGTTTCTCCACCTCCGCCACCACTGGAGCGTTTAGTATTTTTAACCTCTAATTGATATATCAAAGATGTATTCTCATCTATATTTATATCTATAGGTATTGAATTAAGTCTATATCTTGAAGGTGCCGTAATCTCTTGTATTGTATAGCTTCCATATTTAAGACCCCCTAATCTACCTAATCCATCTTCATCTGTTGTAATAGTTCCTACTAAATTGTCATCAGAATCCTTTACCTCAAATTCAGCCCCTTCTAATACTATTTCTGAACTTCTTGAATCCACTTTTTTGATTTCTAATGACCTTAGAGGATGGTTTACTATTGTTATAGAATTACCTATATTTGCCTGGATTGTCACAGTCTCTTCCACTTTCTCTTTATGGTAACCATCAGGTGTTTTAGTTTCTTTAATAGTGTAGGTAGCAAATTCACCTGTATTACCAACTAGGAGATTTTCAACTACTGCTATACCCTTTTCATTGGTAGTTACTGTTTTTATCAAAGTATTATTTTCATCATAGATTTCAAATTCTACTTCAGATATACCTTCTCCCGATAGGGCATCCTGTTTATTTATTACTAAAGCGCCTTCTGGTATTTTTTCATTTTCAATCTCTATTTCCACTGTCTCTCCATGGGTTTCAATGTTTATTTTATGATCATTACTATCCTTGTAATAACCATTTGGAGCTTCTATTTCTCTTATTATATATTCACCAAAGGGTAAATTTTCAAATATTACAATTCCGTTAGCATCGCTTACTCCACTTCTAAAAGGATTATCAGTATGGGATTCTTTAAATAAGGTGAATTTTGCTCCTTCAAGTTTTTGAGAATTATCTGCATCGATCTTTACTATCTTTAAATTTCCTTTAATCATAGAATTTTCTACTGAATATATTTCATCCTGATTTCCCGTTGGACTAGCAAATATAGTTTTTCCATTCTCAGTAATAGAAGCCTTTAATTCTAATCCAGCATTGGATAAATACCCTTCACCGGGGTCCTTTTCCTTAATGATATATTCTCCGTACTCTACATTTTCAAATTCTACTATTCCATATTCATCACTTTCTTCTGCTGAAATAAAATCGGTATTACCCACTTTAAATAGTTCAAATACTGCTCCTTTTATAGGAGAATTATCTTCTTGATCCACTTTTTTAAATTGAATATTTCCTTTAATTTTCTCATTGTTTATTTCTATAGAAACATTTGAATCCTTAAGATTAACTTCGACAATAGCATCTTCATCTTCCGGTGTTATATATCCTTCTGGAGCCTTAGTTTCCTTTAGGAAGTATTTGCCATAACTTAGTCTATCAATTATAATTTCTCCATTACTATCGGTAGCTGGCAGCTCTGCAATTATAGATCCATTACTACTTAAAAGCTGAAATTCTGCTCCAGGTAATTTATTACTATTTGCATCTATCTTTTCAATCTTTAAACTTCCAATTATTCCTTCTCCTGTACCAGAACCACCAGTAATGGGTACTACCATCTCCTCACTAGCCCTTTTATTTTCTATTTCTACTCCTGTTCCTTCTAGTTTAACTGAATTTCCAATATTAGTATTTCCTGTACCAGATACTATGTAAGTCTGATACTGAATAATATACTCATTGTGTATTATAGAAGGTAAAGTAAGCTCAAAACCCTGCTTATTATTTTCAAAGTCTACTATCTTCACATCTAGATTATATTCTTCCTCTTCCAGTTCTCTATTACCTTCTGACAAAACTTCTATGACTTTAAAAGAATCTACGATATAAATATGCTCTCCCGTCAGTTCATCATAGATTTTTGCATTTTCTATTGTAGAAAGACTAGTATTGACTTTTATCTCCCAATCTACCTTTCTTCCAGTAGCTTGCCCAGATTTTGTTATAAAGGTAACTGAATCTTCAAAGTCCACACTGGCATATAGTTCTGTATTTCCTACTAAAGCAGTATTATCATATTTATCCTGGGACTGTCCTACTAGATTTGTTGTATATTTAATTCTATAGGGAGAATTAACATTTCCATCAAATTTAAGCTTAAAACCATCTTGTGATGTTTCTAATATTGTATAGCCAGAAGTAATCTCATCTCCTTCAGTTATGTTCCCATTTGCATCTATATTATAGGAATATACCTCTATAGAATCTACATCTAATTCTTGATTTCCTAGGATATTATCCTCAACAGTCAAGTCATTATAAGCTTCTGAAAGATAATTGACATTAACTATCCAATCAATTTTTCTATCGATTCTACGTAAATTACCAGATTTACTTCCATTATTTTTTGCGGTATTACTAATTGTATATCTGGCAGAACTGGTTGCAGATTTTTCACCGGTTGTAGCTTCTATCCATTTTGCATCTATTTTGTTTTTATATATTTTACTAATGTCATTTTCTTCATCATTCCAACTATTATGAAGTCTTCTATCAAAACTTGTTTTATAGGTGATAGTATATTTATCATCTTTTACTTCATCATTAAAGGTAATTATAAAGCCCTTGGTCCAATCATTAGGCTCTAAATAATCTAGCACATAATCACTACCCGATGATAAAGTTTTACTTCCCTTTTTTATTTCTAAAGTATTTGGAATAAATTCTAATCCCCCATTGGGAAAACTGTCTTTTATCTCTAGATTCTGCATTGGTTCCTTAGTAGGTGTCATAGTTATTTTCCAATGCATAGTTTTTGCTTGATAATCTATGCCCCCAGATCCCTTAGCTTTTACAACGGTATTTTCAATAGTTGGATTCATTTTTTTAGTAGCTCTTATTCCAGTTCCTATACCATCACCTGTTCCTTCAAGAGTTGCATCATTGGTGAATTCTGTTTGATTTATATTATCAATTGTAGTTCTGTATCCTATTAGATAGGCCTCAGTAATATTTCCAAGTTCGATAGTTAACCTTTTCCCATCCGTTGAAATATCATCTTCATTCATATTCTTATAAACTTCATTGGCCACCGTTCCATAATCATCAAATTCTAGCTCATAAACCTTTATAGAATCTGGAACTAAGCTCAATCCATCGTCGATAGTATCTGTAACAACAGCATTATCTATTTCTTCTTCAATTGTGTTTACATAAATTTTCCAATCAATATATTTATGGTTATATCCAATAGTACTTGTTCCATCTTTTTCTAAATATACTCCTCTAGTAAAGGATACTGTTGCTTTATCCGTAGCTTTTTCTTCACCATCCTCTTGTAGTCTAGTAGAGTTTTCAAAAAGGGTTTTATCTTTATCGGTGATATCTGTAGTATATGTGATTTTATGGGCTTTATGGATAGACCCTAAAGTAACCTTAAAGGGAGTATTAGTAGTATCTATAATTACCTCACTAGTAACTTCTTTTGTATAACTTTCATTCTCTGTACCATCGTCATTTAGGGTTAATTCATATACTTTAATAGAATCAGTTTTAAGTTCTAATCCATTGGGAATGATGTCCTCTACTACAGCATTTGTTAAACTAAGTTCTCCCATATTGGCATAAATCGTCCAGTTTATATAGTCTGGATTAAAATTTTTTTCTGGAGTCCCTGTTTTTTCTAATAATGTTCCTCTTTCTACTGCTACCTTGGCTTGAGAAGAACTTTCTCCTATAAAAGCAATATTCTCAAACTCTGTCTTTACTTGGTCTATTATATTTGATTGATATGTGATTCGATAGGCTTCGGTAATATCTCCTAAATCCACAACTAAGTCATATACTCCATCATTGGTATTTATAGAATAATTACTACTATCAACATCATCCCCTTGGGTTACATTGCCTTCTAAATCAACTTTTAATTTATAGACCTTGATGCTACTATCATCAATTTCTTGTCCAGCTCCTAAGGTATCATTTACGATGACACTATCTACTTTTTCCAAAGAAGTATTTACATCAATAGTCCATGTAATTATATCCCCGTTGACAGATTTATTAATTTCTCCCCTCTTTTCTATGGGAGAATGCTCACCTTCTGGCTTAAATTTTACAATGATAGTTTTTTCCACTTCTTCAGATATGGGAAATTTAAACTCCACAGGATTTTCATTATATATGGTTTCTAAATCAAATTTTGTATTAAGTGTTACAGTACCCTTTACATTCAAATGGGTTTCCACAAATTCGTTGAAGGTAAGTGTAAGCTCTCTTGTATTCTTTTCCAGTAAAAAAGTGCCTGCGCTTACATTGCCTTCTACATTTAAATCTCCACTTATATCATTACTTATTAAAAATCCCTTAGGTACTACCACTGATATAGTATCTCCAGCTTTTACGCTACTATCATTATTATATATTTCCCATGTATAAAGTAATTGAAGGAATGTATCTTGATCTATTGGGTCCTCTAAAATAGTATTTTCATCCACTTCTTGGTCATTTATTATCAGTTTCACAGAAGTAAAATATGCTCCATATACTGAACTACTTACAGTTTCATTCCCCGATCCATACACTGAATTATTAACATCTTCATCCTCAGCATAGATTAAAAAATCCTTTGGCATAACCTCTGAAAACATTGTCACCAAAAAAACGGCTATAATCAGTATAATAATTAGTCTATGATTATATTTCCGCTGAAATATCATTATCAACCCATACCCCCTATAGATAATTAATATCTTCTTGTTATTTTGTTAGTTTATTTCTTATTATTTTTTATCTACCACTCCTTTTTCATATTTTTTAGCCATAGCATCTATCTTCTTTTATTTATTAACTGCTTAATCTTAATAGGATGGTTTTTTTTACAACTATTTTTACTTTATTCTTTTTCAAAAATAGTACTAAAGGCTTATTGAAATAAAATCACTTTTTAATAATATATAGTTTTTTTT
>CBETVX010000051.1:0-21151 GCA_965539935.1 uncultured Eubacteriales bacterium
GATTCTAAGCTATAGGGGATTTTTTTAGGAGGTGAAGATATGTCAATAACAAAAGAAGCTAAACAACAAATTATGAATGAGTATAAGTTACATGATTCTGATACAGGTTCTCCAGAGGTTCAGGTTGCTATACTTACTCATAGAATCAATGAGTTAAATGAGCATTTAAAAACTCATAAAAAAGACCATCACTCTCGTAGAGGTCTTTTAAAAATGGTAGGTAAAAGAAGAAATCTATTAAACTATTTAAAAAATAATGATATCGAAAGATATAGAAGCTTAATTCAAAAACTAGGATTAAGAAAATAATCATGAGCGGGATGTCCCGCTCTATTATTTTTATTTAATAAGTATTTAAATATGTACACTATTAGTATAAAATAGATATAGAAGTTTTTTTTTGTCAATAGTAGGAAATACTATTATACATAGTAACTTCATTTAATATGTTTTTTTATAATTTTCATTAACTTTATTATACAAGGAGGTTTAAAATGTATAAAAAATATGAAACAGTCATCGCTGGTAGACCATTTGTTGTAGAAATTGGAAAAGTAGCAGAACAAGCAAATGGTGCTGCTTTAGTTAGATATGGTGATACTGTTGTTTTAGTAACTGCTACAGCTTCTGATAAACCAAGGGAAGGTATTGACTTTTTTCCACTAAGTGTAGATTTTGAAGAAAGACAATATGCCGTTGGTAAAATTCCAGGTGGTTTTATTAAAAGAGAAGGAAAGCCTACTGAAAAGGCTGTGCTTACCTCTCGTCTTATAGACAGACCTATACGTCCTTTATTTCCAAAGGGGTATAGAAACGACGTTCAAGTTATTGCTACAGTATTATCAGTTGACCAAGATTGTACACCTGATATAGTTGCTATGATTGGTTCATCGATAGCACTTTCAATATCAGATATACCATTTAACGGACCAACTGGATCTGTATCTATTGGCCTAGTGGATGGAGAATTCGTAGTAAATCCAACTGCCAAACAAAGAGAAACTTCAAAATTACACTTAGTAGTATCTGGTACTAAAGATGCAATAATGATGGTAGAAGCTGGTTCAGATGAGCTTCCAGAAAAGGATATGCTAGAAGCTATATTATTTGCTCATGAAGAAATTAAAAAAATTGTTAATTTCATTGAAAGCATAGTTTCTGAAATAGGATTAGAAAAGCAAGAAGTAAATCTATTTAAAGTAGATGCAGAAATAGATAAAGAAATTAGAGAGTATTGCTATGCAAAAATGAAAGAAGCCATAAATACAGAGGATAAACAAACAAGAAATGAAAATATTGATTTAGTTAAGGAAGATGTTATTAATACTTTCATAGAAAAGTATCCTGAAAATGAAAAAGATATTATTGGGTCTATGGATGGAATAATTAAAGAAATAGTTAGACAGATGATTGTTTTAGAAGGAAAACGTCCTGATAATAGAAAATTAGATGAAATAAGACCTATATCCAGTGAGGTAGGAATATTACCAAGGACCCATGGTTCAGGATTATTTACTAGAGGACAAACTCAAGTTTTAACTATTGCAACTTTAGGAGCTTTAGGTGATGCTCAAGTACTTGATGGGTTAGGTCTAGAGGAATACAAAAGATATATGCACCACTATAATTTCCCACCATACAGTGTTGGTGAAACTAGATTCTTAAGAGGTCCTGGGAGAAGAGAAATAGGCCATGGTGCATTAGCTGAAAGAGCTCTTGAGCCTGTTATACCTTCTGAACAAGAATTTCCTTATGCTATCCGTTTAGTGTCTGAAGTATTAAGTTCAAATGGAAGTACATCTCAAGCCAGTGTATGTGGTAGTACATTATCCCTATTAGATGCAGGAGTTCCAATTAAAGCACCGGTAGCAGGTATTGCAATGGGATTAATAAAAGAAGATGATAAAGTAGCTATTTTAAGTGATATTCAAGGAATGGAAGATTTTCTAGGGGATATGGATTTTAAAGTTGCAGGTACTTCAAAGGGAATTACTGCAATACAAATGGATATAAAAATCAATGGAATAAATAGAGAAATACTAGAAACAGCTTTAGAACAAGCAAGAAAAGGTCGACTATACATATTAAATAAAATGAAGGAAGCAATTTCTGAACCTAGGAAGGAAATGTCTCCCTATGCTCCTAGAGTTTTAACAACAAAAGTAGATTCTGAAAAAATAAGAGATATTATAGGTCCAGGCGGTAAAACAATAAATAAAATAATTGAAGAAACTGAAGTTAAAATTGATATTGAAGATGATGGTTCAATATTTATTACTGCAAATAATATGGAGCAAGGTAAAAGAGCAATTAAAATTATTGAAGACATAGTTAAAGAAATAGAGGTAGGAGAAATTTATGTAGGTAAAATTGTACGAATTGCTCCCTTTGGTGCTTTTGTAGAAGTACTACCTGGTAAAGATGGACTTGTCCATATTTCTCAATTAGCTAAGGAAAGAGTTGAAAAAGTAGAAGACCTTTTTAAAGTTGGTGATGAAATTTTAGTTAAAGTTATAGATATTGATAAGCAAGGCCGAATAAATCTATCTCGCAAAGCAGCAATTGCAAGTCAAGAAAAAAGCGAAGATAAGTAAAAACATAGACCAAAAGGTTTATGTTTTTTTTATTGTATATATCTTTATGTTCATCATATCTATTACATAGGAGGTGTTAATATGAATAAAAAAAATATACTGATATCTATAACTCTAGTATTTTTTTTAGCCATAGCATTATTTTTAATGCAGCCTAGTAATAGTCTAATTAAAACGGTGTTTTATAATGATGATAGCTTACAACCAATTAGAAAGGGAAACAATGATAACTACATAGCCTTTACATGTAATGTGGATTGGGGAACAGAATATATTGAGCCTATGTTAGAAATATTCGATAAATACAATATCAAGATTACTTTTTTTGTTTCTGGAAGATGGGCAAAGAATAATCCAGAAGTTTTAAAGCAAATATATAATAAAGGACATGAAATAGGAAATCATGGGTATGGTCATAGGATGCATAGTAAAATAAATGAAACAGAAAATTATAATGAGATAAAAAAAACTCATAATATAGTAAAAGAAATATTAGGAATAGACATGAATCTTTTTGCTCCACCGGCAGGAGATTATAGTAGTACAACTCTTCAAGTAGCAAATGAACTTGGATATAAAACAATACTTTGGAATATTGATACAATAGACTGGCGTAAGGACTCTACTTCTGACAAAATAATTAATAGGGTATTAAGTAAACCTTTAGAAGGATCTATTGTCCTTATGCATCCTAAAAAAGAAACTATAGAAGCTTTAGATACAATAATAAATTCGATTACTAAAAAAAATATAACAATTGGAAGAATATCTGATATACTAAATTAACTTGATAATTTTTTTTATCTAAAATATAATAATGATAGTTTACATACAGTTAAAAGGAGATAGAAAATGTATAAGAAAATACTATTAGATAATGGAATAAAGGTTGTAACAAACAACATTCCCCATGTAAAATCTGTTTCAATTGGCATATGGATAAAAGCAGGAAGCATTTACGAGGATATTAATAGTAATGGTATATCCCATTTTCTTGAACATATGCTATTTAAAGGAACTTATAATAGATCAGCTAGTGAGATTGCAAGTGAAATAGATGGAATAGGTGGTCAATTAAATGCATTCACTAGCAAGGAATGTACATGTTATTATGCGAAAGTACTTGATAGTCATATAGATTTAGCTATTGATATATTAAGTGATATGATTTTAAACTCAAAATTTGACGAAAATAATATTGAAAAAGAAAAGGGTGTTGTTTTTGAAGAAATAGGTATGTACGAAGATTCACCGGATGAACTAGTATATGATATATTATCAAAGGAAACATTTAAAAATCATTCGTTAGGTTTGCCAATTCTCGGTACAATTAATACAGTAAAGAAGATAACGAGGCAAGACCTAATTGATTATGTAAAAAACTATTATTGTACTGAAAATATTGTTATTTCAGTTGCTGGAAGTTTTGATGAAGATTCTTTAATAAAAACTCTAAATACAAAATTCGGTAGAAAAATTTTTGCTCCTAGTCAAAAGAATTTGATTACAAAACCAAAGTTTCATAGTAATATTAGCTATAGATTTAAAGACATAGAACAAACTCATATATGTATAAGTCACGAAGGTGTTCCTAATGATGATAACCAGATATATCCACTCTTAGTACTTAACAATGTACTTGGTGGAAGTATGAGTTCCAGATTGTTTCAAACTATAAGGGAAGAACATGGTTTAGCTTACTCTATATATTCTCATCCATCATTTTATAGAAATACAGGGCTTTTTACCATGTATGTTAGTATAAATCCAATATATTTTGAAAAAGTTATAGATTTGATTTCTAATGAAATACATAAACTATTGAATTATTTAATAACAGAAGAAGAATTATATAAATCTAAAGAACAATTGAAAGGTAATTATATATTAGGTTTAGAAAGTACTAGTAGCATTATGAGTATGATGGGTAAATCAGAAGTACTTGAAAAAAGAATAAAAACTCCAGAAGAAATCTTAAAAAAGATAGATGCTGTTAATATGAATAATATTGAAGAAATGATTAAAAAAATATTTAAAACAGATTTATTATCTATGTCAATTGTAGGAAAAGCAGATGAAAATAAAATTGAAAAAAATTTCTATAATTTAAAACAACTATATAAAAAATAACAAAGAGAGTGATAAAAATGACTAGAATTAAAATTATTAATAAATCTGATTTACCTTTACCAAAATACAAAACTATTGGCTCATCTGGGATGGATCTAATGGCAAATATAAATAAGCCAATTAATTTAAAGCCCATGGATAGAGTATTGATACCTACAGGTCTATATATTGAACTTCCTGAAGGAATTGAAGGCCAAATTAGAGCGAGAAGTGGTCTTGCTATTAAAAATGGAATAACTGTAATTAACGGAATAGGTACTATTGATAGTGATTATAGAGGTGAAATTAAAATACCACTAATTAACTTAGGAAAGGAACCTTTCACTATTAATAATGGCGATAGAATAGCTCAGATTATTTTCATAAAATATATAAAAGCTAAATTAGAGCAATGTGAATCTCTAAGTTCCAGTGATAGAGGTGATAATGGATTTGGTTCTACCGGGATTTAAAGTAATATTTCCTCTCGAATAAAATAAAATAGTAAAAACATATAAATTAAAAACGGGAGGAATACAAATGAAATTTTATGAGTTAGCAGGTAAAGAAATTGTTAACATAAGTGATGGTAGAAGGTTAGGTATACTAGCTGATTCAGACTTGCTTATAGATGAAAAAACAGGAAAAATCAAAGCACTCTTAGTACCCGACCTAAGAAGTCCATTTTCAATCTTTAATGACAAAGAATTTCTAGAAATCCCATGGGAATGTGTAAAAAAAATTGGTAATGATATGATTATCATAGAATTAGAAGACCTTAATTTTAAAAAAAATCATACTTATCTTTAAGTTATGATTTTTTTAAATCAAAATTTTAGGGGGAAAGTCATGAATATAGTAATCCAAAAATTTGGAGGTACCTCAGTTGCTACTAATGATTTAAGAGATAGAATTGCAAATAAAGTTATTGAAACTAAATTATCTGGAAAATTACCCGTAGTAGTTGTCTCAGCTATTGGTAGAAAAGGTGACCCCTATGCAACAGACACTTTAATTAATCTATCAGAATCCCTAATAGCTGAATCTTCCAGCAGAGAATTAGATTTATTAATGAGCTGTGGGGAAATTATCTCTGCAGTATTAATGGCTAATACAATTAAGTCCAAAGGTCATGATGCTGTTGCATTAACAGGCTATCAGGCGGGAATAATAACAACTTCAAGCTTTGGAAATGCTGAAGTAATAGATGTAAAAACCGAAAATATATTAAAATATTTAAACCAAAATAAGATAGTTGTGGTTACTGGGTTCCAAGGTGTTACCGAGGATGGAGATATTACCACTTTAGGTAGAGGGGGAAGCGATACAACTGCAGCTATTCTTGGAGAAGCCTTAAATGTTGAATATGTTGAAATATATACTGATGTAGATGGGGTAATGACTGCCGACCCTAGAATAGTTCCTGAGGCAAATGTTATTAATAATCTTTGTTATGAAGAGGTATATCAAATGGCAAGAGGTGGAGCCAAAGTTATACACCCTAAAGCTGTAGAAATTGCTCAAAGATCAAATATTTTACTAAAAATCAAAAATTCATTTACAGAAGCAAAGGGAACAACTATTAGCAATGAATATACATTTTCATCTAAAAACAATTATTCTACAAAGGTTGAAAATTTAATCACTGGCATTGCTCATAAAAATAACTTAGTTCAAATTAAGCTTAATATAAATAATGAAAACAAAAATAATGAAATTTTACTTGATGAATTAGAAAAAAATAGAATTAGTATAGATATGATTAACTTTTTTGAAGACAGAAAAATATTTACAATTGAAGAAGAATCATTAAAATGCTTAAAAACATTATTAGATAAGTATGAATTAGATTATGAAATAAAAACTAATTGTAGTAAGGTTACTGCAATTGGTCATAAAATCCATGGAGTTCCTGGAGTTATGAGCAAATTAGTTAAAACTCTATCATCTAATAATATTGATATTTTGCAGACTTCTGACTCTCATACCACAATCTCTTGTCTAATCAATAGTGATAATTTAAAGAAAGCTATCCTTGCTCTTCATGAAAGTTTTAACCTTAACAAATAAATTCTAAAAAAACTACTATGCATTTAGTATAGTAGTTTTTTTTATGGCTAAAATAATAATATAAATAAGCAAAGCAAAGTACAAGGAGTGTTTTAATAATGAATAAAAAAAAAATAAAATCAAGTTACCTGTAAAAAAAAACAATATGCCATTAACTGAAAAATCTACACCAAATAAAAATAAAGTTAAGCTTAATGTTAATTCTAGTCTAAATAATATTAAAGAAATGGGAACACCTAATGTTCCTCCTTTAAATGAAAGAATTCAAGCTTTAACAATCATTGGTCACATTGAAGGACATAACGTGGCACCACCTCAGCATAAATCAACAAAATATGAACATATAATCCCACAATTAATTTCCATAGAACAAAACAATAATATTGATGGGTTAATAGTAGTCTTAAATACTGTTGGAGGAGATGTAGAAGCAGGGCTAGCAATTGCAGAAATGATATCTAGTATATCTAAACCAACTGTTTCATTAGTTTTAGGTGGAAGTCATAGTATAGGTGTGCCCTTAGCAACTTCCTGTGACTATTCATTTATAGTTCCTACTGCCTCCATGACTATTCATCCAATTAGAATGAATGGATTAGTTATTGGTGTACCACAAACCTTTAGGTATTTTCAAAAAATGCAAGAAAGAATACTGACTTTCATAATCAGAACTTCTAAAATATCTAGACAAAAACTAGAACAATTAATGAACGAAACCGATGAAATAGCTAATGATATAGGAAGTATACTTATCGGTAAAGAAGCTGTAGATCTTGGATTAATAGATGAAGTTGGAGGATTAGACAAATCTTTGTTAAAACTTGAGGAATTAATTAATCTAAACTCTAATAAAACTAAAGATATTAATAAATAGAAGAATTGATTAAATATTTTTATGATATGTGGTATAATTAACCTATAAAGTGTTAATAAATTTAACACTTTATTTTTTTGATTATTGTAATATTAGTGAGGTGTATGCAGTGGCTAAGTCAAAAAGAAAAAGGAAAAAAAAGAACTCTAGTAATTTTTCTAATGAAGTACAAGCAATCATCATAATATCCTTTGGTTTATTATCTATATTTAGTTTACATACAGATTCTGTTGGAAAGGTAGGATTTATTATTAAAAATTTGCTTTTTGGCATGTTTTCTACTCCTGCTTTCGTTATTCCGTATTTAATTGTATTATACGGTTTTTTTTCACTTGACAAATCATTGTCAAAACTTAAAAATAAATTTCTATATTGTTCAACAGCATTATTTTCATTCCTTTTAATAATATATACATTAGTAAATAGAGAACATCTTCCAGATGATATAATAAATTATGATAATTTAAAATTAGTTTATTTATTTGGTGCAAACTATCATGGAGGTGGAGGGATTATAGGTTCTCTACTGGCATCTTTATTTATATACTTTTTTGGTGTCAAAGGAAGTTATATAGTTGTATCAACATTGATTTTTTTATCAATAATGTTAGTAACAAATATATCTTTAAAAGAGATTATTACAATATTATTGAATAGTCTTAAAAACGCTTATAAAACAATTATTAAGTTTGTTTCAAATAATTTTTCCACCCCAAAATTATCTAGTGATCTAGTTAAAGGTTCAAAGAAAGAAAAAGCAAAAGTAAATGACGACACAAACAATAATCTAGTTAATGAGGATGTAGATGAAAAAATAAAAATATTAGATTATACAAGTACTAATCAAAAATCTACAATAGAGAAAGAAAATAACAACAGTATAGATATCAATGATCAAATACAAACTAAAGAAGAAAATCTTAATGAAGAAACAGTTCTTAAAGTTAACACAGACAGTAGTTTAAAGGACTATCAACTGCCTAGCTTATCTTTATTAAATCAAAATAATAGTAATAATAATACTAAAAATAAAAAAGATATATTAAACAAAGCTAAAACCTTAGAAAAAACATTGGATAATTTCGGAGTAGAAGCTAAGGTTGTTCAGATAAGTAAAGGTCCAACAATTACAAGATTTGAGATTCAACCTAGTCCAGGTGTTAAAGTAAGTAAAATAGTTAATTTGACAGATGATATAGCTTTAAACCTTGCAGCCCAAAATATACGTATTGAAGCTCCAATACCTGGTAAATCAGCTGTTGGTATAGAAGTCCCAAATTCAAATCCAATGTTAGTTAGTTTTAGAGAGGTAATAGAAAGCAAAGAATTTGTTAATAGTAGTTCTAAATTAACTTATATATTAGGAAAAAATATTTCAGGAAACCCTATAGTAAGTGATTTATCTAAAATGCCACATATGCTAATTGCTGGAGCAACTGGATCTGGAAAAAGTGTTTGTGTGAATACCTTGATAAATAGTATATTATACAAAGCATCTCCAGAAGAAGTTAAATTCCTTCTAATCGACCCTAAAGTAGTAGAATTGAGTAATTATAATGGAATTCCACATTTATTGCTTCCTGTAGTTACCGATCCTAAAAAAGCAGCTACAGCTTTAAACTGGGTTGTACAAGAAATGACCAATAGATATAAATTATTTGCTAATACAGGTGTTAGAAATATCGACAGTTATAATGAAAAAATTAATAATATTGAAGGAGAAGAAAAATTACCAAAGCTTGTTGTTATTATAGATGAGCTAGCTGATTTAATGATGGTTGCACCTAATCAAGTAGAAGATGCTATATGTAGACTTGCACAAATGGCTAGAGCTGCAGGAATTCATTTGATTGTTGCTACTCAAAGACCTTCTGTAGATGTTATCACTGGAGTTATTAAAGCAAATATTCCTTCTAGAATTGCCTTTGCAGTATCATCCCAGGCTGATTCCAGAACTATTCTCGACATGGGTGGAGCTGAAAAACTTTTAGGAAAAGGGGATATGCTTTTTTATCCTGTGGGTGCATCTAAACCTGTTAGAGTACAGGGAGCTTTCATAGCAGACTCAGAAGTTAAAAATATTGTAGACTTTATTAAAAATCAAGTTGAAGATGTAGATTATGAGGATGCAATAATTGATAATATGGAAAAATCCATTCAAAAAGAAAATGTAGATGAACTTTTATCACAGGCAATTGAAATAGTAGTTGAGGCTCAACAAGCTTCCATATCAATGTTACAAAGGAAACTTAGAATTGGTTATAATAGAGCTGCTAGAATTATTGATGAAATGGAAAATAGAGGCATAGTAAGTGGTCATCTTGGTAGTAAACCTAGAAATGTATTAATTTCTAAGGAAGAATTAAAAGAAATGAAAGAAAAAACTAGTTAGTGGTGATAAATATGATAAAACAAATTAGCATTAAAGAAGCCTTAGATACTTCAAATTCAATATTTATAGATCTCCGATCAGAAAGTGAATACAATTCATCTAATATACCAGGTTCAATTAATATACCTATATTAAATGACGAAGAACGTTCAACTGTAGGGAAAATATATAAAGTTTCCGGTGAAGAAGCTAAAATTATGGGTTTAAGATATTCATTACCTAAACTGGAATCTATATATAAAAGAGTATTGGATCTTAGTAAGCAATATAAAAATATTATAATATATTGTTGGCGTGGTGGTATGCGAAGTAAATCAGTCTGTAATATATTAAGCACATTGGGAATTCAAAATGTATATCAACTAAATGGTGGTTATAAATCCTATAGACAATATGTACTTGATTATTTAAATAATCTTGAAAATAAATTTACTTTTGTTGTATTACATGGTTTAACCGGCGTAGGAAAAACTATAATTCTACAAAGACTAAGTGAACTTAATGAACCTGTTATCAATTTAGAGGACATGGCAAAAAATGCAGGTTCAGTATTTGGGAATATTCTTTTTTCAGGTGATTCTCCTTCACAGAAACAATTTGAGTCTATGGTTTTTAATCAATTGTACTACAATAAGCATAACTATGTCTTTATTGAAAGTGAGAGTAAAAGGGTAGGAAATATAAATTTACCAAATTCTATTATGGATTCTATTGCTTCTGGAAAACACATTCTAATAGAGACATCTTTAAATAATAGAATCAATATATTATATGATTCTTATATAAAATCTGATAATCGTAATGACGATATGATTATCAAGTCACTGTTGCACCTTAAAAAAAGGTTAGGTAATAATGCTATAGAAATATTAGTTAATAAAGTAAAACAAAAGGAATATAAATTTGTTATACAGTATCTTCTTGAATATTATTATGATCCTCTATATAAATATTCTATAAATAAAATAAAACAATATGATCTTACAGTTAATTATGATAACTTAGATGATTGTATTAATCAGATAAAAAAATTTGTTGATTTAAATATTTCACAATAATTAGGAGGTATATATACAGTTGAAGGCATATATAGAAACTTTAGGATGTTCAAAAAATCAAGTTGATTCTGAAATAATGTTATCAATCTTAAATAAAAATAAGTATAGTCTAACTAAAAATCCAATTGATGCAGATATAATAGTTGTAAATACTTGCGGTTTTATAGAAAGTGCTAAAGAGGAGTCAATTAATACTATTTTAGAATTAAGTAACCTTAAACATAGAGGGAATTGTAAAGTCATAATAGTTACCGGTTGTCTAGCTCAAAGATATGTAGATGAATTATCCAAAGAGCTACCTGAAGTAGATGCTTTTCTAGGCACTACTAATTTTAATGAAATATCAGATGTTATAAATACTGTACTTAAAGAAAAAAAGCAATTAGCCCAAGTTGGAAATATTAATGATGAGGTCATTTACGATATTCCTAGGGTACTAACTACACCTTCCTATACAGCATATTTAAAAATTGCTGAAGGCTGTGACAATTATTGTACTTATTGTATTATTCCTAAATTAAGAGGTAATTATAAAAGTAGACCAATGGAAAAAATTATTGATGAAGCTAAACATTTAGCTGCAAATGGTGTAAAAGAATTAATAATCATTGCTCAAGATACAACTAGGTATGGAAAAGACCTTTATGGAAACTATAAACTAGTTGAACTATTAGACTCATTAAGTAAGATTGAATCAATAAAATGGATTAGACTTCAATATTCATACCCAGACATAATCGATGATGAATTAATTCATTTGATTAAAAATAATAAGAAGATATGTAATTACATGGATATTCCTATACAGCATTGTAATGATGAGATATTAAAAAAAATGAATAGAAATACATCAAAGGAATCGATTTTAAATCTAATAGATAAACTTAGAAAAACTATTCCTGACATAGCTATAAGGACTTCACTTATAGTTGGTTTTCCTGGTGAATCCAATGAGCAATTTAATGATTTGGTTAATTTTATAGAGGATGTAAAATTTGATAGACTAGGAGTCTTTTCTTATTCGAGAGAAGAAGGAACTTCTGCTGCAAAATATCAAGACCAAATACCTGATGAAGTAAAGAAAAAAAGACAAAATAAAATTATGGAACTTCAGCAACAAATATCATATAAAAACAATCTTGAAAAAGTTGGGAAAATTTATGATATACTTATAGAAGATAGAGTAGAAGACAATCTTTATATAGGTCGATCAGAATATGATGCACCTGAAGTTGATGGTCTTGTTTATGTGAAAACCAATTCTAAATTAAAAGTGGGAAGTTTTGTAAAGGCTAAGATTATTGATGCTTTAGAATATGATTTAATGGGAGAGATTTATGATGAACTTAGCTAATAAAATTACTATTATCAGAATATGTTTAATTCCTATTTTTATGATTTTTCTATTATCAGATATTCCTAATGGAATAACAATTTCTGCCTTTATTTTTATAATAGCATCACTAACTGATAGTTTAGATGGATACATAGCAAGAAGTAGAAATCAAGTTACTAAACTCGGGAAATTCATGGACCCCCTAGCTGACAAACTCTTAGTAACAGCTGCTTTAGTTTCTCTAGTTCAATTAAATAGGATAGATGCATGGATAGTAATTATCATAATATCTAGGGAAATTATTGTCAGTGTTTTTAGAGCAATAGCTGCAGCTGAAGGAATAGTTATTGCAGCAAGTCCATGGGGAAAATTTAAAACTATTTTTCAATTAATAGCAATTGTATCAATACTATTTAACAATTACCCATTTTCATTATTGAATTTTCCTTTTTCAGATATTGCAATTTGGATAGCAACTATTTTAACAATTATTTCTGGAGTAGATTATATATTAAGGAACAAGAAGGTTCTCTATTAATATATTAATCTCTACCAAAGAGGAGATGATTAATTGAACTGCACTATTCTATCAGTAGGAACAGAATTATTAATGGGGCAAACCGTTAATACAAATGCAACCTATCTATCTAAAGAATTAAATGAACTTGGTTTTAATGTACTTTATCATTTTACAGTTGGAGATAATCCTAATAGGCTAAAATCTTTATTTAAACATGCTCTTTCAATTTCTGACATTATCATTACAACTGGAGGCCTTGGTCCTACCCAAGATGATTTAACCAAAGAAATAATATCTGAATCTTTAATGAAAGATTTATATTTAGATGATATGGCTCATAATGAAATTAAAAACTTTTTTAATAAACTTAATAAGGAAATGACAACAAATAATATAAAGCAAGCATATCTTCCTTCAGGTAGTAAAATTTTAAAAAACGATTTAGGAACTGCTCCTGGTTTTATAATAGATGATATAGAGAAAATTGTTATTTGTCTGCCTGGTCCACCTAAGGAAATGATCCATATGTTTTCAAAATATGTAAAACCATACTTATTAAATAGGACTGACTCAATTATTAAATCTAAAATAATAAATTTTTTTGGAATCGGTGAATCAGCTTTAGAATCTAAACTAGAAGATTTAATTTCTAATCAAACTAATCCTACTTTGGCAACTTATGCCAATGATGGGTCTTTAAGTCTTAGAATAACTGCAAAGTCTAATTCAGAAAAAGATATTGATTCATTACTGAATCCAGTAATTGAAGAAGTAAAAAATAGATTAGATAAATATATTTACAGTTTTAACAATGAATCATTAGAAGAGGTTGTTGGCAATATACTAATGGAGAATAATATTTCTATCTCCCTAGCAGAATCATGTACAGGTGGACTTCTTTCATCTATGTTAACTTCTATTCCTGGAATTTCTAAGGTTCTAGATCGTACAATCGTTAGTTATAGTAATAGGGCAAAATACGAAGAATTAAATGTGCCTTATGAAATAATAAATAAGTATGGAGCAGTAAGTAAAGAAACTGCTATGGCCATGGCTGAAGGGTTAAAAAAAATTACTAAAAGTGATTTATGTATATCTATAACTGGTATTGCTGGCCCTGGAGGAGGAACAACAGAAAAACCTGTAGGTTTAGTATATATAGGATTTTCATATTTAGATAATATATACTATAAAAAGTTCAATTTTAATGGGTCTAGGGAAAAAATTAGAAAAATGACTTCTTTGCATGCATTAAATCTAATAAGAAAAATTATCAATAATAATATATAGTTGACCAAAACCTTAAACTGATATATAATATATTTAAAATAGAACGTTTGTTCGCGAAGAAGGGATGGTGACAACTAGGTTTTTTACCTAGGTATATATGAGTGATAAAAACAAAGCCTTAAATGTTGTTTTTAATCAAATTGAAAAACAGTTTGGTAAAGGTTCCATTATGAAATTAGGTGATGATTCAAGCAAATTAAATATTGAAAGTATTTCCACGGGATCTATCGAATTAGATATTGCTTTAGGAATAGGTGGAGTACCTAGAGGCAGGGTAATAGAAATTTATGGGCCTGAATCATCAGGTAAAACTACTGTCGCTCTACATATTATTGCTGAGGCTCAAAGAATGGGAGGTACAGCAGCTTTTATTGATGCAGAACATGCATTAGACCCTTCCTATTGTAAAAAACTTGGAGTAGATATAGATAATTTAATTGTGTCACAGCCTGATACTGGTGAACAGGCTTTAGAGATTGCTGAAGCTCTAGTAAGAAGTGGTGCTATTGATGTAATTGTTGTTGACTCGGTTGCTGCACTTGTACCAAAGGCTGAAATAGCTGGAGAAATGGGTGATAGCCATGTTGGTCTACAAGCTAGGCTAATGTCCCAGGCATTAAGAAAGCTAACTGGTGTTATAAACAAATCAAAGACTTCTACCATATTTATTAATCAGTTGAGAGAAAAAGTTGGTGTAATGTTTGGAAATCCTGAAACTACTACAGGTGGTAGGGCATTAAAATTCTATTCATCTATAAGAATGGATGTAAGAAAAGTTGATGTCATAAAACAAAATAATGAGGTTATAGGAAGTAGGACTAGAGTAAAAGTTGTGAAAAACAAGCTGGCTCCTCCATTTAAAAATGCTGAATTTGATATAATGTATGGATTAGGCATATCAAAAGAAGGTGGCATACTGGATAGTGCTGTAAATGCTGAAATTATTAAAAAATCTGGTTCCTGGTATAGCTATGGGGATATCAAGTTAGGTCAAGGACGAGAGAACGCTAAACAAACTCTTAGAGAAAATACTGAGTTGTTAGATGAAATAGAAAAGAAAGTTAGACAGCATTTTAATCTACCTATTCAAAATGATAATAATGATAATAATGAATCTCCAGTGGCTGATGAAATAGATTAATGATACTTAAAATAAGGACTTGATCATAATCAAGTCCTTATTTTATTTAATATATATTTCTAAAATTCTAATATCTTGACAGTATATTCAAAAAGATATAAAATTAAGAAGAAGAAGTCTATAGCTCCATTCCAGAAAATTTCATTTTGCAGGAGATTTTGAATCGAGTCTTCTCGATTTATATTTTTTTTAGCACAAATACTGATATTATATCAGTATTGTATGAAGTTTAATTAATTATTTATTTACAAACAAAATAAACAAAAGAATATCATTCTAGGAGGTGAAGTCTATTAATATACTATACACAATATTATCTGTAGCAATATCGACCCCGATAGCATTTGGGATTGGATATATATCAAGAAAAAAAGTTGCTGAAAAAAGAATTGGAAGTGCAGAAGAAAAAGCAGAACAATTACTTCTACATGCTCAAAAGGATGCTGAAACAAAAAGAAAAGAAGTATTATTAGAAGCTAAAGAAGAAGTTCACAAGCTAAGAAATGAATTTGAAAAAGAAACTAGAGAAAGACGTAATGAAATTCAAAGACTGGAAAGGAGAATTCTTCAAAAAGAAGAAATTCTAGATAGAAAATCTGAAAACCTAGAGAAAAAAGAAGAATATCTAAATAGGTCTCACAGAGAATTGTCTAAAAAAGAATCAGAAATTGAAGAATTATTTCAGAAGCAAGTTGAAGAATTAGAAAGAATATCAGGTCTTACAACTGAAGAAGCAAAGGATATGCTTTTAAAAGATTTAGAAAAAGAATTAAAACATGAAGCAGTAGTTCTAATTAGAGATATTGAACAACAAGCTAAAGAAGATGCAAATAAAAAGGCTACTGAGATTATTTCTTATGCAATTCAAAAATGCTCTGCTGATTATGTTGCTGAATCAACAGTTTCAGTTGTTAGTCTTCCTAATGATGAAATGAAAGGTAGAATAATTGGTAGAGAAGGAAGAAATATAAGAGCCCTTGAGACTCTTACAGGCGTAGATTTAATTATTGATGATACACCAGAAGCCGTAATACTTTCATGTTTCGACCCTATAAGAAGAGAAATTGCAAGGGTTGCTCTAGAAAAGCTTATCCTTGATGGAAGAATTCATCCTGCAAGGATAGAAGAAATGGTTGAAAAAGCTACTAGAGAAATAAATGCCCATATAAAAGAAGAAGGAGAAAAGGCTACATTTGATCTAGGAATTCATAATCTTCATATAGAATTAGTAAAATTACTTGGTAGGTTAAAATATAGAACTAGCTACGGTCAAAACGTACTACAGCACTCTATAGAAGTAGCTTACTTAGCAGGATTAATGGCAGCTGAACTTGGTGCTGATGTTAAGATTGCTAAGAGGGCAGGTCTACTACATGATATAGGAAAAGCAGTAGATCATGAAATTGAAGGAACCCATGTTGAAATTGGAATGAACCTATTAAAGAGATATAGGGAAAATTCAGAAGTAATTCATGCTATGTCAACCCACCATGGTGATTATGAACCACAAACTATAGAAGCTGTTTTAGTAACAGCTGCTGACGCTATTTCAGCCGCTAGGCCAGGAGCTAGAAGGGAAACATTAGAAACTTATATCAAACGTTTAGAAAAATTAGAATCTATTGCTAATTCATATGAAGGTGTAGAAAAAGCATTTGCTATTCAAGCAGGTAGAGAAATAAGAATAATGGTAAAACCAGAAGATATTTCTGATGATAACATTGTATTATTAGCTAGAGATATTAGTAAGAAAATTGAAAATGGATTGGAATATCCAGGACAAATTAAAGTAAATGTGATTAGAGAAACTAGAGCTGTTGACTACGCTAAATAAAAGGAAGCTAAAATGCTTCCTTTTTTATATATGGTTTTGTTGGTACATACTCTTTAAGATAATATTGCACCTTATTTTTTATTCTGCGAAAAATAATGGAATTAATTTTTAGAAAATTTTAAATTTATTCTATAAAAGAAGGATTTTTTTGCTAAATGTAGAATATATTATTAAGAAATTTTATTAACCTCATAATTATTTTTTATGTCTGTGGGTAATAATTGAAAAACTATTTTAAGCAAATAAGGAGGCTTAGCAAATGGAAGTATTAAAAGTGTCAGCAAAATCAAATCCAAACTCGGTGGCAGGGGCCTTGGCAGGTGTTCTTAGAGAAAGAGGTGCCGCTGAAATACAAGCAATAGGAGCAGGGGCATTAAATCAGGCAGTAAAAGCAGTTGCTATCGCTAGAGGGTTCGTTGCTCCTAGTGGAATGGATCTTATCTGTATTCCAGCCTTTACAGACATTGAGATCGATGGTGAAGAAAGAACTGCAATAAAGTTAATAGTACAACCAAGATAGGGCTAATTAAAACCTGCTAAATAAAATAGCAGGTTTTAATTTTTGAGCATAATTCTTATACAAAACATTATAATTACTTACAATGTTTTGTATAGAAAAACCGTACTTTAAATAAATATTTTACTTTATCTTTAATTATAGCACGAAATATTATATAATTATTGTGTATAATATTCGTAAGGAGTGATTGTGTGACTAATTTCTATGAAAATCCTTTAGTGACAAGGTATGCTAGTGAAGAAATGTTAGAAGTATTTTCACCTGACAACAAATATAAAACGTGGAGAAAATTATGGATCGCTTTAGCAGAAGCTGAAAAAGAGCTTGGACTACCTATAACAAATGAACAGATAGAAGAAATGATTAAGCACAAAGATAATATTAATTATGATGTTGCTAAGGAAATCGAAAAGGAAACTAGACATGATGTCATGTCCCATGTACATGCCTATGGTAGACAATGTCCAAAGGCAAAGGCTATTATTCATTTAGGAGCTACAAGTGCCTTTGTTGGCGATAATACTGATATAATTATTATGAAACAAGGCCTGAAACTTATAAAAAACAAATTAATCAATTGCTTGCATAAGTTAAGTTTATTTGCAGATAATTATAAATCTCTACCTACCTTAGGATTTACTCATTTTCAACCAGCTCAATTAACCACTGTAGGAAAAAGAGCTACTTTATGGATTCAAGATTTGCTCCTAGACTTTGAAGATATTAATCACCTTATAGATAATTTAAAATTAAGGGGTGTTAAAGGAACAACTGGAACACAGGCTAGTTTTTTAAATCTCTTTGACGGTGATCATGATAAAGTTAAAAAGCTAGATGCCCTAGTGTGCGAAAAACTTGGTTTCACTAATTCCTATCCAGTTACAGGACAAACATATACCAGAAAGTTGGATTTTAAAGTTTTATCCATACTAAGTGGAATTGCACAAAGTTTGCATAAAATGACCAACGATATAAGATTATTACAACATTTAAAAGAAGTAGAAGAACCTTTTTCTAAAAAACAAATAGGTTCTTCAGCTATGGCCTATAAAAGAAATCCTATGAGAAGTGAAAGGATTGCTTCCTTAGCTAGATATGTAATAGTTAATTGTCTAAATCCTGCCTTTACAGCATCTACGCAATGGTTCGAGCGAACTCTAGATGATTCTGCCAATAGAAGGATAGCAATAGCCGAATCCTTCTTAGCCATTGATTCAATATTGGACATTACAATTAACATTACTTCAAACTTTAATGTTAACGAAAAAGTTATAGAAAAACACATTAGAGAAGAACTTCCTTTTATGTGTACAGAAAATATAATTATGGAGTCTGTTAAAAGGGGTGGAGATAGACAGGAATTACATGAAAGAATAAGAGTACACTCCATGGATGCTGCTAAAATGGTTAAAGAATATGGTAAAGAAAATGACTTATTGGAGAGAATATCTCAAGATGATATATTTAATTTATCCTATGATGAAATTGACTCCTTATTAGACCCTAAATTGTATATTGGAAGGGCTGAAAATCAAGTAAATGAATTTTTATCAGAACATGTAAATCCAATATTAAAAGCTAATGAAAATATCTTAGGATTAGATATTGACTTAAAAGTTTAATCTAATATAACAGATAATGTTTCTATAAATCATAGTAATCATGTCAAAGTGTGTTTTAGTATTTAAAACACACTTTTTTTTATTTTAAATTACCTAGTCCGATAATATAGATTTCAGGACTAGATATATGATACAATAATAATATAAGATGTGAGGATAAGTATACTGCTCAAATCCTGTTCATTACTTATGTTTAGGCTTATCATAATCAGCTTATTTATATAATTTATTTTTGAGTTTTAGAAGGAGAGTTAACATGGTTCCATAGGTTTGATAAAAATATAACAATATTATTGTCTTTATTTCTACTTTATTTTAAATCAGAAGAGAAAAAGATTACTATAATCATATTATGTAAAATAATAAGATGAATGGGAGCTTTTACTTTTAATTTTTAAAATAATAACAGTGTAAATTTAAGATTTAAGCAAATCAAACAACTTCATAATGCTATACTATGGCTAGGTCAAAAAAAACTCGAAATAAGGCAATTTATGAGGTCGTTATTTTTAATTTTCGTTAAAGGGGGTAATTTTCGTGTCACAAATTCTTGTATCAGAAAAAAATCGTTCCAATATACCAGTAAATATATTAATTGAAAGACAAATGATTAAAGAAAAGTTAGATGAGCTTAGAAACCTTTCTCCATTTCTATTAAGAAAATATATTAAACATCTATATGTAAATGAAAGTGCAAGGAGTGTAAATATCAATACAGCTTATAGGTATACTAGGGAGATAATGAAATTTTTAAACTGGTTAATAAATAATAATGAAGTTAACAAAGAAACTATTAAAGATATATCAAAAGATGATTTTAATAATATTGATAATGAAATCATCCAAGAATATTTAGATTCATGTGGTAGCTATATAGAAACTAATGAGAAGGGAGACAGAATTCTTCACAGTAATAGTATTAGAACCATCTCATTTAAAAAAACAGCTTTAAAGGGATTCTTCACATGGCTATATAAAAATGAATACATAGAAAGAAATGAAACTGAAAAATTAAGAAGAATTACCACTCCTAATCTGCCTCCTATAATTGTACTAACAGATGAAGAAGTTAATGCTATGTTAGAGCTTTGTAAGACTGGTAAAACTTCTATTTATGGTTCTACGATAGAACTTTCAAAAAAAGAGATGGAAACCCATGAACTTACAAAATATAGAGATTTGGCAATTCTTTCTCTATTTGTATATCATGGTCTTAGAATCCATGAGCTTAGACATTTAAATTTAAATTCTCTTTTCTTTGAGAAAAATTACTTTGAGATTTATAGAAAGAGAAATAAAAAATCTATAATGTATTTTTCCAAACAATCTAAATTAGCGTTAAAAGAGTATTTAGAGTATGAAAGACCAACAGATAAAGTCCTTCCTGAAGATAAAAACGCTGTATTTATTAGTACCAGGGAATATAGAAGACTATCACTGAGACAAATACGTAGGATTGTAAAAAAATATGCGGTAAAGGTATCTGGAAACAGTAAGATTTCTCCCCATAAATTAAGAGCTACTTTAGCAACTAAAGCTTTGAGAATGACTGGAAATATCTATGATGTACAACAAATACTTGATCACAGTTCACCAAACACTACCCAAAGATATCTTTTAGCCGATGAAGAAGCTAAGAAGAAGATTGCAGGAATTATTACATACGATAAATTAAATGAAAATTAATATCATTATTTAGTAAAAATATTGATATTAATAAAAAAAGTACATAAGAACTAAGGTTTAAACTGAAATAATGTACAAATTTTATATAGTTAAATATGAATATAA
>CBETVX010000052.1:0-21075 GCA_965539935.1 uncultured Eubacteriales bacterium
TTAAAAATATAATAAAGGGTTCTCCTATTGATATTTTTGTTATAGGGGATGTGGATAAGGATAAGGTAGTAGAATTGATAAAAAATAATCTTGTAATAAAGCGGGATAAGATAGTAGATATCCCTAGGGAAAGTATACATAAGAGCATAGAAGAAGTTAAATTCTTTGAGGACAATTTAAATGTTAATCAAGGAAAATTAACTTTAGGATACAGAACTAATGTACCTTATGAAAGTGACCTATACGAAAGTTCAATATTATTTTCAAATATACTTGGTGGAGGGCCTAACTCTAAATTATTTAAAAATGTTAGAGAAAAGGAAAGTCTTTGCTATTATATATTTTCTAGGGTTGAGAAATTTAAATCATTGATGCTTGTTAGTAGTGGTATAGAGTTTCAAAACTTTGAAAAAACAAAGAATCTTATTATTGAAAATGTAGAATCTATGAAAAAAGGAGATTTTACTGAGGATGATATTGAAATAGCAAAAAAATCAATTATAACATCTATCAGATCATTAAGCGACGCTCCTAATATGCTAATGGATTTCTACTTTGCACAAGTTCTTAGTGATGTGCCAGAGGATATAGAAGGTATAATAGAAAAAATAAATAGGGTTACAAAGGATTCTATTATTGAGGCAGGAAAGAAATTTGAACTAGATTCCATATATTTTCTAAATCATAAAGGGGAGGGAAAATAAGTGAAAACTGAAGAAATGTATAGTTCGATTTTAGGTGAAAGGATGCATTATAAAAAGCTTGATAATGGCCTTGAGATTTTCATTATTCCCAAGCCAGGATATACAAAGAAATATGCAATATTTGGAACCAATTATGGATCCATTGACAATAAATTTAAACTAGTTAATGAAGATAGAATCGTTGAAGTGCCTGAAGGTATTGCCCACTTTCTAGAACATAAATTGTTTGAAAGTGAGGAAGGGGGAGTTTTCAACAAGTTTTCTAAATTAGGTTCTAGTGTAAATGCCTATACAAATTTTAATTCAACTTGCTACCTTTTTTCATGCACAGATAGATTCTATGAAAATCTAAGTATATTAATAGATTTTGTACAATCCCCCTATCTTACTGATGAGAATGTGGAAAAGGAAAAGGGTATAATTGAACAAGAAATACGAATGTATGAAGATAATCCCCAATGGAAAGTATTTTTTAATGGACTAAGATGCCTATATAAAAATCATCCAGTAAAGATTGACATTGCAGGAACAGTGGAAAGCATAAGAAAAATTACTAAGGAAGATTTATTAACTTGCTATAATAGTTTTTACGTTCCTAAAAATATGACGGTATTTATTGTAGGGGATGTGGATATTGATAGAACTATAAAGGAAATAGAAAAGAATTTAAAGGATGAATATAAAAATACAAAAACTCAGGTAGAACGGATATTGCCTAAAGAACCTGAAGAGATTGTAAAAAGTAAATGGGTTGAAAATTTATCTGTATCAATTCCTTTATTTAATATTGCCTTTAAAGATATTGACACTAATCTAGAAAATAGAGATTTACTAAAAAAGGATATAGAAATAAAACTATTGCTTGATATGGTATTTGGAAGAAGTTCAAGACTATTTAGGGATTTATATGATAAAGGGCTTATTAACGATAATTTTGAACATGAGTATACCTTTGATAAGAGTTATGGTCATTCCATTATTGGTGGAGAATCAAAGGATCCAGATAAGGTATATGAGTACGTAATTGAAGAGATTAAAAGGCTCAAAGAAGAAGGGTTAAGTAAGGAAGATTTTGAGAGAATTAAAAGAAAATCCATAGGTGAACATTTAAGTGCATTTAATTCAGTGGAATTTATAGCTAATACCTTTACTGCCTATTATTTTAGGGGAATTAATTTGTTAGATTATATAGAGATTTTAAATGAAATAAAGTATGATGATATTGTTCAGAGGTTTGAAAAACATTTTGATTTAGATAGGTCTATAATTTCAATAGTTAAACCCCATTAATTGACTTAATTTAATAGTAGAATTATAATAATATTGGTTGTCTTTCATAGGGCAACCAATAATTTTAAGGAGTGAGGACCTTGAATCCAGTAGCATTTGAAGTGTTTGGAATTTCAGTACGTTGGTATGGTATATTAATATCCCTTGGAATGTTAATAGGAACAATACTAGCCCTTAGAGAGGCCAAAAGACTTGGGTTAGATGAGAATAAAATTATTGACTTAATCTTATTTGCAATTCCATCAGCCATAATTGGAGCTAGAACATATTATGTTATTTTTAATTTAGACTATTATAAAGGCGATATATTGAAGATGATCAATATTAGAGAAGGTGGGTTAGCCATCCATGGAGGCGTTATTGCTGGTGTAATAGTTGGTTATTTCTTTACTAAATATCATAAGTTGAGTTTTTGGCAGATAGCTGATATTATAGCTCCTAGTTTAATATTAGGACAAGCCATTGGTAGATGGGGAAACTTCATAAACCAAGAAGCCTATGGTACACCTACCGATTTACCTTGGGCCATTAATGTAAATGGTGTAAATGTACATCCAACCTTTTTATATGAGTCCATATGGAATTTTTGTATTTTTATATTTTTAATGAAATATAGAAAAAGCAAGAAATTTAATGGGGAATTATTTTATTTATATTTAGTATTATATTCAACAGGAAGGTTCTTTATTGAAGGCCTTAGAATAGATAGTTTGATGTTGGGACCCTTTAGAGTTGCACAGCTATTGAGTTTAACCTTAATAATAGTATTTACATATCTCATAATAAGAAAACGAAAAAAGGGAATGAAAAAGGATATAATGTAATAAAATTGAAACATTATTGTAATAATGTATAAATTGACAAATTGTGGCATGTGTATTATCATTTTTACAAAGACTTTTTTTCTACTATTATTTGAGGTGATAATATGTCAAAAAATATTGATTATAAAGAGGAAATAATAGATCTTCAAAATAAGTTGAAAGTGTTAAATGAGAATTGTTGCAATTTGTCAGAAGTATTTAAATTAAGTGATAAAATTGATTTATTGGTTTCTATAAAGCAAAACCCAGAAAATTAATATATAAATGAGATGATTAGATTGAAAACTTCCAATAGAAATATTGGAAGTTTTTATTTTTATAAAAATGGGGACCTGGTGACTATAAAAAAATTTAAAAAGCAGCAGGAATAAAGAATCAAACATAGAATTAAAGAATAAGTGGTTTAATGTGGGTTAATGTGGAGTAAATTCCACTATAGTGGAGTGGTGAAAATGTTCTTTGGTGAATACTTACATACGATTGATAATAAGGGAAGAATTAATATTCCATCCAAGTTTAGAGAAAACCTTGGTAATAAGTTTTATATTACTAAAGGGCTGGATAATTGTTTGTTTGTATTTCCAGAGAGTGAATGGAAAATCTTTGAGAATAAATTAAAAGGACTACCTTTAACTAATAGAAATGCTAGGGCCTTTGTTAGACTTTTCTTTTCAGGTGCTACAGAATGTACATTAGATAAACAAGGTAGAGTAACTTTAGCTGCTAACTTAAGAGACTATGCAGAGCTACAAAAAGAGGTGGCTATATTAGGAGTTTCTACGAGAATTGAGATATGGAGTAGAGAAAATTGGGATAATTATAATAATACTGCAAATATTAGTTATGATGAGATAGCAGAAAAGATGACAGAACTAGGAATATAGAAAGAAGGTATTTGAATGGTAGAGTTTAAACATGAAACAGTATTATTAAAGGAGACAGTAAAAAACTTAAAAATTAATCCTAAGGGCATATATGTTGATGGAACTTTAGGTGGAGGAGGTCACTCTAGAGAAATAATTAAAAACCTTGAATCTAATGGACTTTTAATAGGTATAGATCAAGATAAAGAAGCTCTAAAAGCTGCTAAGGAAAGGCTGGGAGAGAGAGAAAATATAATATTTGTACATGATAATTTTTCTAATATAAAAAATGTATTAAAAAAGTTAAATATTAAAAAAATTGATGGTATGATTTTAGATCTCGGTGTATCTTCCTATCAATTAGATAATCCAGAAAGAGGTTTTTCATATATGAATGATGCGCCTCTAGATATGCGGATGAATAAAAGTCATGATTTTACGGCCAAAGATATTGTTAATAAATATTCTGAGGAAAAATTAGAAAAGATTATTAAAGATTATGGGGAGGAAAAATGGGCTGCAAGAATTGCAAAATTTATAGTCAATGAAAGAAAAACTAGTGAGATAAAAACAACCGGTGAGTTAGTGGAAATTATTAAGAAAGCTATTCCAGCGAATGCTAGAAGAAAAGGACCTCATCCAGCTAAAAGAACCTTTCAAGCTATTCGAATAGAAGTAAATAATGAGTTAGGAATTTTAAAAGATACGGTGGATGATATTACTGATGTACTTAATATAGGAGGAAGAATTTGTATAATAACCTTCCATTCATTGGAAGATAGAATAATAAAAAATCAGTTTAAATATCTTAATAAAGGATGTATATGCCCACCGGAAGTACCAGTATGCACATGTAATAAGGAATCAAAATTAAAAATTATAACAAAAAAGCCTATTTCTCCTACATCAAATGAAATTGAAAAAAATCCAAGGTCAAGAAGTGCAAAACTGAGAGTTGCCGAGAGGATTTAATGTTCTAAATCAAAAGGGGGAAGAATAAATTGGTATTAGCAAAGAAGAAATATTACTATCATACTGGAGAAACAAATGAAGCATATGATAAGGAAAATAATTTTTCCAATAAAAATCTTCAGAGAAAAACCTACAAAAAATCTCATGCAAAATTAAACATTGTATTTTGTCTTGTTATTATTTCTGCAGCAATGATATTTTTATTACTAAGATATACTGAAATTACTGAAATTAGGTACAGAATAAACAAGATTAATAATGAAATAAGTGTAATGGAAACAGAAATTCAGCACTTAAAAGCACAGTTAGACCAATTAACAAGGTCTGATATAATTGAAGAGAAAGCTGTGGAAAATTTAAATATGCAGTATCCCAAATATGAGCAAATGATATTTTTGTCATTAGAAAATGAATTTAGTACCAATTTTTCTGAGGAAGAAGAAAACTCTATTGTAGATACGAATCAAAGAGAAAATGATTATGGTTTTTTTAATGAAATAAAGAAATCCTTTCAGAAACTATATTCTCTTTTAGATTAATTTAGCTAAGGAGGATTTATTTTGTCAAATCCAAGTATGGTCAACAAAAAAAGATTAGTAATTGCACTTTTATCAATTTGTATTATATTTTTTCTCCTTATATTTAGATTAGGATGGATACAAATAGTAAATGGAGAAAAACTAAGGATGAGTGCAATCCAACAACAAACAAGGGATGTTCCTATTCCGGCTAAAAGAGGCACAATTTATGATAGAAATGGAAAGGAACTTGCTATTAGTGTAACTACATATACTGTTTGGGCTACACCTTCGGAAATTGAATCGCCCGATGTAACCGCAAAAAGTTTAGCCAACATTCTAGATGAAGAAGAAGAAATAATACTAGATAAAATCAGTAATAAAAAAACCGGATTAGTTAAAATAGCGAAATGGATTGACAAAGATAAAGCTGATCTAATTATCAAAGAAAAACTACAAGGAATAAGAATAGCAGAAGATAATAAAAGGTTTTATCCCTATGGAAATTTTGCCTCTTACGTATTAGGGCATACAACAGATGATAATAGAGGATTAGTTGGAATAGAATTAGAATATGACAAGGTTCTAAGTGGATTGCCCGGTAGATGGATAAAAAACACTGATGCAGCTGGAAGACAACTACCCTATGGAATAGAAAAGTATTATGAGCCAGAAAATGGTTTGAATGTAATACTTACTATAGATGAAGTAATACAACATTTTGCAGAAAAAGCAGTAGAAAATGGATTGGTTAAAACAAATTCAAAGAGAATTATGGCCATAGTGATGGAGCCAAATACAGGGGATATTTTAGCAATGGCAGTTAAGCCAGACTATGACCCTAATAACCCAAGAATACCTTTAGATGAAACAGAAAGAGAAAAATATGAAAGTTTAAGTAGTGAAGAAAAACAGATACTATGGAACCAAATGTGGCGTAACCCTATTATAAGTGATACCTATGAACCAGGGTCTACTTTTAAGCTCATCACTTCTGCAGCTGGATTGGAGGAAGGGGTTGTTGAACCAGATTCTCCATTTTACAGTCCGGGATATGCTATAGTTGCAGGACAGAAAATAAAATGTTGGAGAAGTTATAGGCCCCATGGACATCAAACATTCACAGAGGGAGTACAAAACTCTTGTAATCCAGTTTTTATAGAAGTTGCTCAAAAATTAGGAATAGATAAATATTATAAATACTTGGAAGGTTTTGGATTCACTCAAAAAACCGGCATAGATTTACCCGGTGAAGGAGGACCTATTGTTCAAAATAAATCTGTAGCAGGTCCCGTTGAACTTGCTACTATGTCCTTTGGACACGGTATATCTATTACGCCTATACAATTAATAACGGCAATTTCTGCTATTGCAAATGATGGTAAACTAATGGAACCTAGATTAGTTAAAGAACTTACTGATGATTCAGGAAATGTTATACATAGGTATGACCCAAAATTTATAAGACAAGTAATTTCAGAAAAAACATCTAAAGAATTAAGACTAATAATGGAGTCGGTAGTATCCGATGGTTCAGGTAAAAATGCATATATACCTGGATATAGACTTGGAGGAAAAACTGGAACAGCAGAGAAAATTGTAAATGGTAGATATTCAAGTGGAGACGTTTATTCTTCCTTTGTAGCAGTGGCTCCTGTTGATAACCCTAAAGTAGCAGTCCTAGTTGTTTGTGATGAGCCCCAAGGTATACATTTTGGTAGTTTAACAGCTGCACCTATAGCTAAAGAAATAATGGAAGATACTCTTAGATATTTAGAAATAGAACCACAATATACAGAAGAAGAAAAGGAAGAATTTGAAAAAAATCAAGTTGTTATACCTGAAGTAAGAAGCTTAAAATTATATGAAGCTACTAATATATTGTCTGAAAGTAATTTGCAATATAGTACTGAGCCTATGGATATAGAAAGTAAAGATGCAGTAGTATTAGATCAATTCCCTAAGCCAGGAGAAAAAGTTTCAGAGAAATCTATTATTATTCTATATGTTGAAGAGAAGAAAGAATAATGAGCTGATAAATATTTATGATAATATGGTATAATAAAATTGATTTTTAAAAGGCAATTTAGATTAAAGAAAACCTTTAATTTAAATTGCCTTTTAGTAAGTAATTAACTCATAAATACTTTAGGGAGAGATCAGTGTGAAAAGGTTAAATAAGCTAATTAAAGACATAGAAATAGAAAGGATTTATGGAGATATAAATAAAGAAATTAATGGAATATGTTATGATTCTAGAAAGGCTATGAATAATTATATATTTGTATGTATTAAAGGGTTTCAAACCGATGGACATAAATATATTGATGGTGCTATCAAAAACGGAGTTAGTGTAGTAATAATTGAAAGAGAGATAATTAATTTAGATGAAGTTATAAATAAAGGGATTACAGTTATTAAGGTTAAAAATAGTCGTAGGGCACTTTCTAAAATATCAGCTAATTATTATGACCATCCCAGTAAAAAAATAAATGTAGTTGGAGTAACTGGTACTAATGGAAAGACTTCCATAACTAATTTATTAAATACAATATTAGAAACCAATAATAAAAGATCAGCGCTTTTAGGAACTATAAATAACAAAATATTAAAAAAGATATACAAAAGTAAAAATACAACTCCAGAATCATTGGAATTACATGAGCTTTTCCATGAAATGGTTTCAAAAAAAATAGAAGTATGCACTATGGAGGTTTCTTCCCATTCTTTAGATTTATTTAGAGTTGATGATGTGGAATTCAATATTGGTATATTTACCAATCTAACTAGAGATCACTTAGACTATCATAAGGATATGGAAGATTATAAAAATGCTAAAATAAAGTTATTTTATAAAGCATCTATGGCTAATATCATTAATATGGACGATAAATATGGTCGAGAAATTTTGAAAGAAATCAATAAACTTGATACTCCTATCTTTACATATGGGTTAACTGAGAAAAGTGATTTTTTCGCTAAGGATATTAAAATGTTTCCTTCCTATTCAGAATTTATTTTGGTGACTCCTAGTTATTCTACCCATGTTAAAATGAATATACCTGGAGTATTTTCAATATATAATATACTAGCAGTCATTGCTTCCTGTTATGTATTAGGATTAAGTAAGGAGGAAATTCTTAAAGGAATAAGAAATATCAAACCAATAAAGGGAAGATTTGAATTAGTTGAAAATGATTTAGGAAAGACAGTTATTATAGATTATGCCCATACACCGGATGCCTTGAAAAATGTATTAGATACAATAAAACAGTTTACTGCAGGTAAGATTATAGTTGTTTTCGGTTGTGGAGGAGATAGAGATAATCAAAAAAGACCAATGATGGGCCAAATAGCCAGTAATTTAGCAGATTATATTATTCTTACCAATGATAATCCTAGAACTGAAAATCCAGATAATATAATAAGTGATATTTTAGATGGAATAAAAAAAGAAAAAAACAACTTTGATATAATTAAAAATAGAAAAGAAGCAATAAAAAAGGCGATTAAAATGGCTACCCAAAATGATACTGTGCTAATAGCTGGTAAGGGTCATGAAAGTTATCAAATTATTGGAGATAAGGTATTTGATTTTGATGATAAAGAAGTAGCTATGGAGTTTCTTAAGGAGGATATTGTATAATGATTTTAAGTTTAGAAGAGTTATTGAATATTACTAAAGGTAAATTAATCCATGGAAGTGATAATATATACATACGAAATATCTGTATTGATTCACGAAAAATCATTGAAGATTGTCTTTTTATACCTATAGTGGGAGAAAGATTTGATGGCCATGACTTTATATTAGATGCACTTAGCAAAGGAGCAGCTATATCCTTAACGAGTAAAGAAATGAATATTGCCTCATATCATGGAAAAACAGTTATATTTGTTGAGGATACACTTAAAGCATTACATGATATTGCGAAATATGTATTAGTTAAGCATAAAATTCCTGTCATTGGAGTTACTGGAAGTACTGGAAAGACTACAACTAAGGAATTAATATATAATGTGTTATCTCAAGAATACAATGTTTTAAAAAACAAAGGGAATTTTAATAATCAGTACGGTTTACCTCTTACACTATTTGAAATAAAAGAAGATACTGAAATAGCAGTTTTAGAGATGGGTATGAGTTCCAGAGGAGAAATTGATTTGCTGGCCAATTTAACTACCCCAGAAGTAAGTGTAATAACTAATATAGGATTAGCACACATTGAAGCCTTAGGTTCTCAAGAAGAAATATTTAATGCAAAAATGGAAATAACAAATTATTTTAATAAAAACTGTACATTGGTTGCAAATGGCGATGATAAATATTTAATGAAGATTAAAAATACTGAAAGTATTTATAGTACTATATTTGTAGGTTTAAATGATGATAATAATATTGTTGCTCAAAATATTAAAGATTTAGGACTAAATGGTATAGAATTTGATTGTATTATAGACGGAAAAGAACAAAGATTTAAATTAAAAGTTCCTGGAATTCATAATGTCTATAATGCTCTTATAGCAATTGCTATTGGAAAAATATACAATGTAAAGCTTGAGAATATATATACGGGATTATTAAGTTATAGTGGAGCAGATATGAGGTTAAATACAATAAAATCAAATAATATTATGATAATTAATGATTGTTACAATGCTAATCCAGATTCTATGAATTCTGCTTTAGATGTCCTTAAAAATTCAACCAGTGGAAGAAAAATTGCTATATTGGGAGATATGTTAGAAATGGGAGATTACGGTAAAAGAGCCCATGAAAAAGTTGGACATATGGTATATGATAAAGATATAGATATATTATTTACCGTGGGTAATTTAGCTAAGTATATATCTAAAGGTGCAGTAGATAAAGGATTTAATAAAGATAATATTTTTATTTGTAAAAACAATAGTGAGGTAATAAATCAAATAGATGACCTACTCATAGATAATGATACAGTATTGATAAAAGGTTCTAGAGGTATGAAAATGGAAGAAATTGTACAGTATTTACAAGAGAGGAGATAATCATAAAGATGTTAAAACTTAAACAGCTAGGTTTTATTATAGTAATTTCTTTTTTTATAACAATTATATTAGGACCAATAATTATTCCAATTCTTCAAAGGCTTAAGGCTGGACAAAGTATTCGTGATGAAGGCCCAAAATCCCATTATTCAAAGGCAGGAACACCTACTATGGGTGGAATAATCATGATTTTAGCAATATTAATTACAACACTTACATCTGGAATGGTAAATAGAGATATGTATATAATAATATTTTCTATGATAGGATTCGGACTGATTGGATTTATAGATGACTTTATTAAGGTAGTATTGAAGAGAAATTTAGGTTTAAGAGCCTATCAAAAGCTTATAGCTCAAATAATTATTGCCGTGGGGATTGCCTATTATCAATCAAAAGTATCTGTTCTAGAAACACAGGTATTAATTCCTTTTTTAAAAAAGCCCTTTGATTTAGGTTTATTTTATATCCCTTTTATAGTTTTTGTTGTAATTTCAACAACGAATAGTGTTAATTTAACAGACGGATTAGATGGTTTAGCGGCAGGAGTAACTTTAATTGTATCGTCTTTTTTTAGCATAATAGCTTTAAATTGGGGATTTCCAAGTATAGCAGTATTTTCAGGAGCCTTAACTGGTGCCTGCCTAGGATTTTTGAAATTTAATGCCCATCCTGCAAAAGTATTTATGGGTGATACTGGGTCTATGGCTTTAGGGGGTGCCATAGCAGGTATAGCAATACTAATGAACCTGACATTATTTATACCTATTGTTGGGGGAATTTATTTCCTAGAAGCTCTTTCAGTAATTATTCAAGTAATATCTTTTAAAACTACGGGCAAAAGAGTATTCAAAATGAGTCCCCTTCACCATCACTTTGAATTAAGTGGTTGGAAAGAAACAAAAGTAGTAGTAGTTTTTTGGAGCGTTACTTTATTACTATGTATAATAGGATTATATGGTATTTAATAAAAAGGTGGTGCATGTATGGATATTAAGAATAAAAATGTGCTTGTTGTAGGATTAGCAAGATCGGGAATTCCAACAGTTAAGGTTTTACATAGCTTAGGAGCCAAAATAACGATCAATGATATAAAAAAGAAAGAAGATTTGAAGGAGATACTAGGTGAGATTAGTGAATATTATGATGAATACATACTTGGTACACATCCAAGTGACTTAGATAAATTTGATTTAATCGTATTAAGCCCCGGTGTACCTACAGACTTAAGCTTTTTAAAAAAAGCAAAGGAAAAAGATATTTTAATAATTGGAGAACTGGAATTGGCATATAGATTAAGTAAGGGGTCCTTTATTGGTATTACAGGAACAAATGGAAAAACAACTACAACTGCTTTGACAGGAGAAATATTTAAAGCAGCCAATAAAGAAACCTATGTCGTGGGAAATATTGGTATTCCTGCAATAGAAAAGGCATTAGAAACAACTGAAGAATCAGTCCTTGTTACTGAAGTTAGTAGCTTTCAATTAGAAAGCATACAGAAATTTAGGCCTAAAGTTTCAGCAATACTTAATATTACACCAGACCATCTTAATAGACATAAAACCATGGAAAATTATATAGATGCTAAGGCCAATGTATTTAGGAATCAAATTGAAAATGATGTACTTATTTTAAACTATGATAATGAAAATACAAGAAAGTTGGCTAATAGAGCAAAATCTAAAGTAATATTCTTTAGTAGAAAGACAATTCTAGACCAAGGCGTATATGTTGAAAATGACATCATAACTGTCAATCTAAATGGTAATAAATACAATATATGTAAAGTTAAAGATATTAATATCCCAGGAAAACATAACCTTGAAAATGCCCTTGCTGCAACTGCCATATCCTTTGTATATGATATAGATACAAATATAATAAGTAGTATTTTAAAGACATTTAAAGGAGTAGAACATAGAATAGAATTTGTGGATAATATAAATGGTGTAAAGTTTTATAATGATTCTAAGGGTACTAATCCAGATGCTTCTATGAAGGCAATTGATGCCCTTGACTCTCCTTTAATTTTAATTGCTGGAGGTATGGATAAAGGCAGTAACTTTGAAAAGTTTATTGATTCTTTTAACGGAAAAGTAAAAAAAATGTGCTTAATAGGAGAAACAGCTGAACTTATTAAAAAGACAGCTGAAGACAGAGGCTTTAAGGATGTTATTATTCTAAAGAATATGGAAGAAGCGGTGAGAGTAGCCTTTGAAAATGCAAAGGTTAATGATACAATACTCTTATCTCCGGCTTGTGCCAGTTGGGATATGTATCCTAATTTTGAGGCGAGGGGTAAACACTTTAAACAGTGTGTATTTAATTTAAGGAGGTCATAAGATGACCAAAAAAAAATCTGTAGATTTTAGCTTAATGATAACTGTTTTAATATTAGTGGTTATTGGGATTATAATGGTCTTTAGTTCCAGCGCCTATTATTCACTAAATAATTTTCAAGATAGATTTTATTTTTTAAAAAGAAATTTAATTTGGGCTTTGATAGGTCTTATAGCAATGCTTTTTACTATGAATTTTGATTATAAGAGATACGAAAAGCTTGCTTTCCCTGCTTTTATTTTTAGTATAATACTACTAGTTTTGGTATTAACTCCACTAGGAATTGAGATAAACGGAGCTCAAAGATGGTTAGGTGTTGGGGCTATAACTATTATGCCTGGGGAAGTATCTAAGGTATGTGCAATACTCTTTGTGGCAAAAAGTTTATCAAGGAAAGACCTTAATATAAAGAGTTTTTACAAAGGGATATTACCATATTTAATGATTATTGCACTATATTTTGGATTGATAATTTTACAGCCAAATTTAAGTACAGCTGGTACCATTGCCCTAATTATAATGGCAATGCTATTTGTTGCTGGAATGAGATGGTTACATATGGTATTCCTAGGGGCTACCGGAACTGGATTATTAGCCATAATGATAGCCATAGAACCTTATCGTATGAAAAGAATAACAGGATTTCTTGACCCATTTCAGGATCCTCAAAATACAGGTTATCAAGTTATACAGTCATTATATGCCTTAGGTTCAGGGGGTCTATTTGGAGTAGGATTAGGTCGCAGTATACAAAATAAACTCTATATACCAGAACCCCAAAATGACTTTATTTTTGCTACAATAGGAGAAGAACTTGGGTTTATAGGGTGTATTACGGTTATGTTATTATTTCTCTTTTTAATTTGGAGAGGTATCAGGGCAGCAATAGAAGCTCCAGACTTATTTGGTTGTTTATTAGCAACTGGAATAACCGCAATGATTGCTATACAAGTAATTATTAATATTGCAGTAGCTACTTCATCTATGCCAGTTACTGGTGTACCGTTACCTTTTATAAGTTTTGGAGGAAATTCACTTGCTATATTCATGGCAGCAACAGGGATACTACTTAATATTTCAAGGTTTAGGAGCTGAAAAAAAATGAGAGTTTTATTGACAGGTGGAGGAACAGGTGGACATATTTACCCTGCAATTGCTATAGGTAAAAAAATTAAGAAATCATGTTCAAATGCAGAAATTTTATATGTGGGGACAAAGCAAGGCTTAGAAAGTGAATTAGTTCCAAAGGAAGGTTTTGATTTCAAAACAATAACTGTTAGTGGATTTAAAAGAAAATTAACCACTAAAAATATAAAAACTGTAAAAGATTTAATAGTTGGTTTAAATCAAGCAAGAAAAATAATTACTGATTTCAAACCAGATATTGTAATAGGTACTGGAGGGTATGTTTGTGGACCTTTAGTGCTTATGGCTTCATTAAAAAATATTAAAACAGTTATTCATGAGCAGAATGTAATTCCAGGAGTAACTAATAAAATATTAGGAAAATTTGTAGATAAGGTATTTATAAGTTTTGAAGAGTCAAAAAAATACTTTAATCCCAATAAAACTGTCCTTACTGGAAATCCAGTAAGAGAAGAATTTTCAAATATTAATACTAAAGAATGTAAGAAAAAATTAAATATTAAAGAAAATCATTTAACTATTTTATCCTTTGGCGGTAGTAGAGGAGCAGAAAAAATTAATGATACAATGTTAGAAGTTATAAAAATATTAAATGATACAGATAATATTTCACTTATACATATTTCTGGAAAATATTATTATGATAGGTTAATGAATAAAATTAAAAAATTTGATATAGATCTAAATTCAAGTATTAAAATACTTCCCTACGCTTATAATATGCATGAAGTAATGGCAGCTTCAGATTTAATCATTTCTAGAGCAGGAGCAATTACTCTTGCGGAGATTACTACTTTAGGCGTTCCATCTATATTAGTACCTTCTCCTAATGTTGTAAATAATCATCAAGAATACAATGCTAGGGTATTAGAAAAAAAAGGAGCATCAGTAGTTATTTTAGAGAAAGATTTTTTAGCAAATGATCTAATTGAACTAATAATACGTCTTAAAAATAATAAAAAGAAATTAAATAGTATGAGAGAAGCCAGTAAAAGGGCTGGTATTGGTAATGCAACAGAAATTATTTTCAAAAATATTGATAATATAATAAAAAGTTAGTAGTTTAGTCCTAAATATTGTAACACCTCTGAAAAAGGACGCATAAAATAAATATATATTCTGTTCATAAAAGTATTTCTTTTATATATACTTTTCGGAGGTGTAAATTTGTGTCAAAGTTTCTTGTTAATGGTGGGAATCGGCTGGGTGGTAAAATCGAGATAAGTGGTGCTAAGAATTCTGCCCTTCCAATTTTGGCTGCTTCTGTAATAAATGGTAAAGAAAACATAATAAATAGATGTCCAGACCTTAAAGATGTAAATACAATGATTAAAATTCTAAGATCCATAGGATGCAAAGTCAAAAAAGAAAAAGATACAATTATTGTAGATTCTGAAAATATAAATTCTATTGAGATTGCAGAAAATTTAGTGAGAGAAATGAGGTCATCAATTTTTTTAATGGGACCGATGTTAGCTAGATTTGGTAGAATTGTTATAAGTTATCCAGGTGGGTGTGAAATAGGTCCGAGGCCAATAGATTTACACCTAAAAGGATTGAGAGAAATGGGTGTTAAGATTGAAGAATCCCATGGTTTTTTAGAGTGTAAAGTAGATAAACTAAGGGGTAGTGAAATACACTTAGATTACCCAAGTGTTGGTGCAACAGAAAATATAATGATGGCAGCAGTTTTAGCTGATGGAAAGACTACTATTAGAAATGCAGCTAAGGAGCCAGAAATACAAGATTTACAAAATTATCTAAATAAAATGGGAGCAAAAATTAAAGGTGCTGGTTCCAGCATTATCGAGATAGAAGGTGTGAAAGAACTAAATGGTACGGAACATAAAATAATACCCGATAGAATAGTTGCTGGAACTATATTAACTGCCGCAGCAATAACTAAGAGTGAAATTATTATTGAGAATGTAATATCAGACCATATTGTTTCTGTATTGGCAAAGCTTAAAGAAACAGGTTGTATACTATTAGAGAAGGATCACCAAATAAAAATAACTCCTCCATTAAAAATAAAATCTGTAGATATTTTAAGAACTTTACCTTATCCAGGATTTCCAACGGATATGCAAGCACAATTTGTTGCACTTCTTAGCATAGCTAATGGAACAAGCATAGTTACTGAAACAGTTTTTGAAAATAGGTTTAAGCATACTGAAGAATTAATTAGAATGGGTGCAAAAATAAAAGTAGATGGCAGAGTTGCTGTAATAAAGGGAGTTGAGAAGTTAACTGGTGCAAAGGTAACTGCTAAAGATTTAAGAGGTGGGGCAGCATTAGTTTTAGCAGGATTAGCAGCAGAAGGTATTACTGAAGTTGATAATATAGTCCATATAGATAGAGGCTATGATAATCTTGATATTATGCTTAAAAAACTTGGCGCTGATATTAAACGCATTGACTAAGTAGCGGCTATATAGCTGCTATTTGTTTATTAAAACTTAGGACAAAGTTATTAGAGGTGGAAAAATGACAAATATTAAATCCAAAGTTCATACGAGAATAAGATTTAATAGATTTAAAGTTTATTCTATTGTATTATTATTTATATTATTACTTGTTTTTATAATAGTATTTAAAACCAATATATTTAATATAAATAATATAATAATTACTAATAATCAAAAAATAGATGATACTACTATAAAATCTTATTCTGGAATAGATATAGGAGATAATATTTTTAAAATAAATTTAAAAGATGCCCAGGAGAAGATAGAAAATAATTCATATATAAAAGAAGCTAAAATTAAAAGAATTTTACCAAATAAGGTTCATATTGATATTAAAGAAAGAAAAACGATAGCAGCAGTAAACTACATGGGAATATATTTTCTAATAGATGATGAATCGTATCTATTAGAAATTAGTGAAACTTTACCGGATACATATATTATTAATGGATTCGAATTTGAGAAATTTACAAAGGGTGAAAAGGTAGAAGTCAAAAATCTTGAGGATTTTAACAATGTGTTAAAATTATGCTCAGGAATCAAAAATCAATCTATTAAAATTAAACCTATAATAACTTATAATGATGGAGAAATATTATTATTGACTTTAGATGATTTAAAGATAAAATTAGGTAGTGTGGATAATTTAGAAGATACATTAAAAAAGTTAGCCACTATTTTAATGGATTTGGAAAGCAAAGGTATTAGATCTGGGGAAATAGATATGAGTAGCAAAGGACATATAATATATAGACCTTTTGGGAAGTAGGGGGTATTTTATGAAACAGATAAAGGATAAATTTTTCATAGGAATAATGAGTATTATTTTAGGAATTGTTATTTCTGTACAATTTAGAATAGTTCAAACTAATTTTTTAGAAGGTGTTATTCCCAGTCAAAGGGCAATAGAGCTTGAAAGTGAATTAAAAAAAATTAGCGAAGAAAAGAAAAATTTGATGGAAGAACTTAATAATTATGAAAAAAAGATAAAGGAAATTCAAGAGTCTGCCTCTCAAGAGAATGAGTTAATAAAAAATCTAAATAAAGAGTTAGAAAAATATAAAATAATATCTGGGTTTAAAACTGTAACAGGACCAGGTGTACAAATTGTAATCGATGATCCACCAAGTGAACTTGGATTTGAAAATGATGGAAGCATTATTATGTATAGATATGATTTATTACTAAGTGTAATTAATGTTCTGAACTCTGCTGGTGCTGAAGCTATCTCAATAAATGATCAAAGGATAATTTCTAATACGGCTATAAGATATGCTAGCAACAGTGTTAAAATTAATAATATGTCAACTGCCCCACCTTTTGTAATAAAAGCTATAGGAAATCCAGAAACTTTAGAATCAGCACTGAATTTTAGATTTGGTATAGTATGGGAAATGCGTGAAAATTATAATTTGCATGTTAATATAAAAAAGATGGATGAGTTAGTAATAGAAAGATATAATGAAGTTATAAAGTTTACACATGCACAGTCAAAAGATGAATAGTTATGGAGTGTTATTATGATAACTAGACTATCGAAAATTAGTATTTTTATATTAACTATTATCCTTGGAATTAGCATAGCAATTCAAATAAAATATATGGATTTTAAATTTGAATATATTCCATTAAAAACTATATATGATTATAAAAAAAGCATAGAGAGGGAAAAGACTGAAGTAATGAATCTTCAGAAATTAATTAAAGAATATGATAATAAAATTCAAGAATATAATTTAGCTAGCAATAAGGATGAAGATATTACAAAAATATTACAGGATGAAATAAAAGAGTATAAAACTATATCGGGATATACTGATCTAAATGGTGCTGGAATAATACTAATCATGAGTGATGGAACTAGAGAGTTATATGAAGGTGAAGATGCAAATAATATAATTGTTCATGATATAGATGTATTAAATATTATAAATGATCTAAAGGTAGCTGGTGCTGAGGCTATCTCTATTAATGGAGAAAGAGTTATTAATGGAACAGAAATCTATTGTGATGGCCCTACGATAACAATCAATAATAAAACCTATGGACAGCCATTTATTATAAAAGCTATTGGTGAGCCTAAACAATTAGAATCTGCAATCAAAGCTCCTGGAACTTATGGTAATCTTTTAAAAGGCATTGGCTTATTTATTGAAGCTTATACTAGTGTTAATATTGAAATACCAGCTTTCACAGAAGATGTATTTTATGAGTATTTAAAAGTAAAAGAAGGTGATTAATGTGTTTTTAATTGGTATTATTGGAATAATAATTGGACTTGTTATTGGATTTTATGTACCTATTAGTAGTTTTCCAACATCCTATACATTATATATGTCAGTAGCTATATTAGCTGCTATTGATTCAGTTTTTGGTGCAATAAAAGGTAGTTTAGAAAATAATTTCAATTCAACAATTTTTGTAACTGGTTTTATTGGAAATGCAGTGCTGGCAGGTCTTTTAGCTTATATAGGTGACAGAACAGGAGTTCCACTCTATTATGCAGCGATATTCACCTTTGGTTCAAGATTATTTCAAAATTTTGCTATTATAAGAAGACAAATAATTGAAAAATTTAATAGTAAATAATTTTTTTAAAAAAGAAGGATATTATAATAATTTGTTGAAGTATTAATAATATGTATGTATAATATTAAAATTGTTTTAAGCAAAAGTAAAATTATTTCTTATAATAAAAATAAAAAATATATAACTTAGAATAATACATAGCATTTTTCATTGTCATTAAGGGGGTTATGATGTGTTAGAATTTGATATTGATGTAGAACAATTTGCCCAAATTAAAGTAATCGGTGTTGGTGGTGGAGGAAATAATGCTGTCAACAGAATGATAGATTCTAATCTTAGAGGAGTTCAATTTATAGCTATAAATACTGATAAGCAGGCTCTATACACTTCTAAAGCTGAGTATAAAATACAAATTGGGGAAAAATTGACTAGAGGATTAGGAGCAGGAGCCAATCCTGAAATAGGATCTAAGGCAGCTGAAGAAAGTAGAGATGATATTTATCAAGCTTTACAAGGTGCTGATATGGTATTTATTACAGCTGGAATGGGAGGCGGAACTGGAACAGGGGCAGCTCCTATAGTAGCAGAAATAGCTAAAGATATGGGGATTTTAACTGTTGGTGTAGTAACTAAACCTTTTTGTTTTGAAGGTAAAAGAAGGATGCTACATGCTGAAAAAGGAATAGAAAACTTAAGAGCTAAAGTAGATACATTGGTTACTATTCCTAATGACAGACTTTTACAAGTGGTAGAGAAGAAGACATCGATGCTGGATGCTTTCAAAATAGCTGATGATGTTTTAAGGCAAGGTGTACAAGGTATTTCTGATTTAATAGCTATACCAGGACTAGTAAACTTAGACTTTGCAGACGTTAAAACTATTATGTTTGAACAAGGATTAGCTCATATGGGAATTGGAAAAGCTAATGGTGAAAACAGAGCTACAGAAGCTGCTAAACAAGCTATTCAAAGTCCACTGTTAGAAACTTCTATTAATGGAGCCAAAGGAGTTCTTCTAAATATAACTGGCGGAGCAAATCTTGGACTTCTAGAAGTGAACGAAGCAGCTGAAATTGTATCACAGGCGGCTGATCCTGATGCTAATATAATTTTTGGAGCGGTAATAAATGAAGATTTAAAAGATGAGATTATTATTACTGTTATAGCTACAGGCTTTGAACATAATTTAAATAATCCTAATGTTATAGAAAAAGATAATAATAATAATGAAGATGAAGAAGTAGATAAAACTAGCAATGAAAGTGAAATTTTAGATATACCTACTTTTTTACGAAAAAGGAGATAAGTGACACATAAAAACCTATCTGATATCAGATAGGTTTTATTTTTTTTTTGTATTATTTTGACGAGGTTTTATATCTTTTTTGTACATAAAAAAATCTATTCGACTTCTAAAAATGACAATTTTTTAGTTGTAAAACCTATATAATTGACATATAACATTACGGATATGAATATGTTATAATATGAAAATTTGTCTTTATAACATATAGAGGTGAAAAAATGGTTGAGGTATATGCAGAGTATTTATTCTTAGAAAATTTTATAATGAATTTTATAATATTGCATATTACCAGTATCCTAGGAAAATATCAAGGAAATAGAATTAAAATTGTAATTGGAGCTATAGTTGCAGCACTATATTCTTTTATTATTTTTTTTCCTAATTTACATTTTTTACTGACTTTTTCTATGAAGCTAGTGATATCAATGTTAATAATTGTTATATCATTTATGCCCTATAAATTTAAAGACTTTATAAAATATCTAAGTTATTTTTACCTAATTTCATTTATCTTTGGTGGAACTACCTTTGCGCTATTTTATTTTACTAATTTCAAATCCATAGTGAGTAACGGGATATTTTACACTAATGATATTACTTTTAAACTTCTATTATATTCTGCAGCTGTAGGATATATTTTGATAGTATTAAGTTATACATTATTAAAGAATAGAGTATCAAAGGAAAGACTTTATAATGAAGTAATAATTGAATTTGATAGTAAAAAAATGGAGTTTAACGCTTTAATTGATACAGGCAATTCACTTTCAGATCCAATAAGTAATTTTCCTGTAATAATTGTAGAGTATAGTGCAATAAAGGAAATATTGCCAGAAAACATAAAAAAAATATTTCAAAATAAAAATTGTGAAAGTTTAGAAAAAGTAAGTGAAATATTAGAAAAATCTAATTGGATTAATAGGTTTAGGATTATTCCATTTTCTTCTTTAGGAAAGGAAAATGGAATACTTATAGGTTTTAAGCCAGATATAGTTGAGTTAAACCATGAAGGAAATAAATTGAAAATTAGTAATATAATTGTTGCTATTTCAAATAGCAAACTTTCAAAAAATGGGGATTA
>CBETVX010000053.1:0-20263 GCA_965539935.1 uncultured Eubacteriales bacterium
CAAATTATAAATATGTGATATTTTTTTATCCATGACTTCCCTCCTCTTAACAATAGTTTCCGTTGTCAACTATTATTATAATTAGTTTAGTTTCCAATGTCAACTATTAAGTAATATAATTTTATAATTTTTATTTATAAATAATAAATTAAGATGATATAACATATCTTTGTACTTCAAACAAAAAAAGGGAGCTGTATAAAATTTCTGCTCCCTTTATCTGTTCATTTAATTTAATTATTTTATGCTTAAAATTAACATCTACTTTTTTTACATTATTATATAGTATTATTTTACCTCTATGATTAATGGATTGGTCAATATTACATTCTGGTTTTCCATATCGTCCCAGACTAATCCCTTAATTATATAATCTCCTTTTTCTGGTATCAAGAATCCTGCTCCCATATCTTTACTTTCTTTAGCATTTAAATATTGCTCCACATAAGAATAATTTATCATCTCATTTGTATTTTTGTCGTAAAGCACAATAATAAACGTTGCCTTTATACTTTCATCGCTGTTATTAATAATATTTATTTTCACATATCCTTCAGTGCCTTTTCTAATCTGATCATTCCCCACTCTCTCTATTTCAATTTCTTCAGGTTCTATTGTTATTTCTATTGTATCCTTTATGTTTTCATAACCCTCTACTTTTACTATTATTACTGCTTTACCTATCTGCCTTGCTGTTATTAACCCTTCTTGGTCTACTTCTGCTATATTTGTGTCCATGCTTTCCCAGATTAAATTTAATCCTGTAACCAGATTATTATCTTTATCAAATACATTTGCATTGAGCTTCAATTTACCATTTTCCCTTAATATATCTACAGATGGGTTTTCTATTTCTATTCTTGCTGGTTCAATTTCCTCAAATTTTATTTCTTTAAACATTGATTTTCCTTTTAATAGATCGGCTAAGGCTATAAACGCCTGCTCTGTTGCCATATCTATTTCTGTTCCCCATTCTGATTTATTTTCAAAATGATCATTTACTTTAAAGGATAACAGCGAATCTAGCATAGTATTTCCATTTTTTATCCACTCATCAGATAGTGGATTTTCCCCTACAGCTATTAAGCCTTGTATTACCGCCGAAATCGAATATGGATTTTCACTGCCCCAGGCTTCAAATCCACCTGTATCTAATTGAACAGTCTTAAGATAGTTTATTCCATTACCAATAGCTTCTTCTACTCCTTCAATATCCCTATAATCATCAAGAGCTATTAAAGACATTGCCGTTTCATCTACTCCACCAAAGCTATTATCGGGGTCCTGATATGATAATAAAGCCTTTACTGCACCATCCCTATCATATTCTCCATTGGCCATATCTAAAGCTATTATACTAAAGACTATGGTTGTGGGATAATCATCATACGTGCCTATTATAAACTTCCCTTCTTCATTTTGAGAATCAGCTAGTTCCTTTACATAGTTTTTCCCCTTATAATCCTTTGGATTTTTACCTGCTGCTATTAGCCCTATTATATTTCCTGCATAGGCAGAAGCCGATTTATTTTCATTTATTTTAAATTTACTCTGTATCAATGGCAAGTCCTTTTCAAGGTCTTCACTTGTATATCTATACCCTATTGCTTCCCTGAAACTGAATTCTACCTTATTTGAATAATAAGCCCTTATATCCTCCACTATGTCTTTTATGTCATATTCCCTTGATGGTTCTTCTGTATATTCTATGGCTAGAGTTTGATACATGGACTCTTCATTAATTAAATCAGTGAGGGCTGCTAAAACCATTCCATTTGCTTCATCTGTATATTCTCTATAACTAGCTTTTTGTTCATCATAAATAAAATGGTCGTCTCTTTTAAACTTCATTAAAGCATCTAGAACAGTTTTCCCATTAATTTGAAATTCTTCAGCTAAAGGATCTTTGCCTGCTGCTACTAAAGCTTGAATAGCTACTGCATCATATTCAGAGGACTCACTTGTGGAATTTTTATTATATCCAAATCCTCCTGATTCTAGCTGCATAGATTTTAATATTTCTATGCATTCACTTATATTGTTATCCATATCCTTGTAATTAGAAAGGGCAATAATTACACTACTTACGTCATAAATGCTTAGTTTATTCTTTTCCTGTTCATACTTGTTTAATAATACATTGATTGCTTTTTCTCTATCATAGTCAGCACCTGCCATATCAAGGGCTATTATTGAATTCGCCTGATCCCTTAAACTATTTGTTTCTTCACCTTCAATGTTAAATTCTCCATTTTCTTTTTGACTTTCCACAAGAATTTTTACATAATTTTTGCCCTTATAATTTCTAGCGTCTTCCCCTGCGGCTATTAATCCCATTATATTTTTGGCATGGGCTTCTGTTGGATCATCATAAATTATAAATACTCTCTTAGCTTCATCTTCTCTAAATTCTAATCTTGCCAAGATTTCTTTTTTATCTATACCATTTACACTTAAGGCCATCGATTGAAGATAATTATACTGATTTTGATTTCTTACATATTCCTTTGCATCTTTAATTGCATTACCTATTACATCGGAGGGGTCAAGGACTGGTTCAACGCTATGATACATTGATATTCCTGTATATAAATCAGCTAATGCCCCAAAGGCCCTACTTGTAGACTGTATATCTGAATAATTACCAAGCATTTCTGATATTCTAAATGTTCCATCATCTAACTGGTCATTAAGTAATGAATCAACTAAATTATTACCTGTTTTTATCCATTCCTCTGACAGAGGATCGATGTCATTTGCAATTAATGCTTGTACAACCAGTCCCGTATACAGTGGAGTATCTCCATATCCCATCATATCAAATCCGCCTGTATCAGACTGGTTTTCTTTTAGATAATTAATAGCTTTATCAATTATCTCTGAAACCCCCTGGATATCAGTATGTTTCGATAGTGCTATTAATGCCCAGGCTGTTTCTTCTATATCTCCGAAATTGTCTCCTTCATTCATATTTAAAAGTGCATTCACAGCTTTATCTGCCTCATATTCAACACCTGTCATATCAAGGGCTATTATTGCTTTAGCCTGTTTTTTTACATTCCCCTCCTGTTCTTTTTTAAATACCCCATCTGAACCCTGAAGTGATATAAGATTTTGTACATAATCCTCTTCTATTTTACTAATAACCTCTCCAGAAGCTATTGCACCTATTATATTTTCAGCATATGTTAATACATCTTCTTTATCACTTAGACTTAACTTTTTCTGTATGTCTTCATAATTCTTATCTATATCTTCACTTGTAGCTGTCATAGCAAGTGCTTCCATCCAAGTATAATATACATCCACTTCTTCTAGAGAATTATTCATTCTCTTTTCCGTAGTTATTAAGTAATTTCTTAATTTTAAAAGCCCTTCTTCAATTTTGCCAGTATAACTTTCAAATCTTTGTACATTTTGAAAAGAGGTTACCATGTTTTTTAAATCCGATAATGCTATAAAGGCTTGTTCAGTGGCTTCATCCTTATATAAATAATCTCCAAAGGATTCATTATATATAAAATAACTTAATTTCTTATATTGCAAAAGAGCATCTAAAATCGTATTTCCATCCTTTATCCATTCTTCATCGGTCAAAGGATTGATTCCATTTGCTACTAAAGCCGATATTACATAAGAAATACTAAGAGAATTTTCTCCCAACCCATCGGTAAATTCAAAACCACCTGTTGAAAGCTGTTTTGATCTTATATAATCAAGTTTTGAATTAATGAAACTTTCCACATTTTCTATATCCTTATGGGGAGCCAGTGCTATTAATGCTATTGCAACTAAATCAATACCTTCTTCATTTTTATTTTTATCCATAATTTTACTTACTGCTTTTTCTACATCATAATCTATCCCAGCCATATCAAGGGCTATAACTGCCCATTCCGTTTGTTCAACGGTTCCTACTTTAAAACTTCCATCTTCCTGCTGTCCTTCTAGAAGTAAATCTATATATTTTTGTGGATTTTTTCCTGCAGATGTCAGTCCGATAATATTCATTGCATAGGGAAGGGTTCCCTCATTTTCATTAATATTAAATTTATCTGCTATGTCTTCAATATCATTTTTTATATCCTTGCTTGTAGAATTAAGAGCTAAGGCCTCAAGAGGTCTATAAAAGGCTGGGTGGGACTGCCAAGTAGCATCTAGTCTTTCTGTCATTGAAGTAAAGTAATCTCTTAATCCATCAATGGCTGTGTCTATTATTTCATCATAATTTTTATCCTCACTTTTCTCTTCCTTGACAAATTTTTCATACATTGATGTTCCACTATAATAGTCCGATAATGCTGCAAAGGCAAGTCCTGTGGCTTCAGGATCATCAAATCCCCCACCCATACCTTCTAAAAATTCAAATCCTTTTCCTTCTACTTTACATGCTAGCAAAGAGTCAATTAATGTTCTTCCTTCCTTAATCCAGTCACTGCCAGATAAATCTTCACCAGCTAATACTAGGGCTTGAACCACTGGTCCTGTAGTGTATGGACTATTGCCCATAGAATAATAATCATATCCGCCGCTATCTAACTGTTCCTCTTTTAAATAATTAATACAAGACTCAATTAAACTGTCTATATTTTCCATATTTTTATGATTTACTAAAGCCTTTAGGGCCGCTGCAGTAGTTATAACATCTTCATAATGTCCATCCTTAGCTTCATTTACAAGGGCCATAACTGCTTTTTCCACATCATAATCAGCCTTTGCCATATCTAAGGCCACTATTGTATCGGCCAAAGTAGTAACAGAGCCATTATCTATAGCGTTAACTACAAACCATCCATCTTCATTTTGATAATCTATGAGTTTTTCAACATAAAAGCTAGGGTCTTGTCCAGTGGCTAAAGAACCCATTATATTTTCTGCATAAGCTGCTGCATTATCACTTTGGTTTAATTTGAATGATCTAATATAATTATCTTTATTATTCATAAGATTATTATATGACATAACTTCCCTTGCACTTAGGTCAGTCTTATCTTTATATGTATTTTTTAACTCCTCTATAACATTTTCTAACTCTTCACTATTATCTCCTTCACTTTCAAGAATCAGATGCTGCCTTACAATCATTGGATAATCTCTATCCTTAGAGATTAAAACATCATAGGTTCCAGCCTTTTTTAAAATTATTTTAACTTCTCCCTTTTCATCGGTTTTATAACTACCTTCACTATTTATTATTACATCTACATCTTCTATTGGTTTCTTATCATCACTATAATCTACAACTTTAATAGTAAATTCTGCCCCTTCATTTTCTACAATAACTTTAGGAATTTTAGTTAGTATATTGGTTCCCGAATAGGATGTCATATAAAAGACAAGTTCTTCACAAATGAAATCTCCATCCTCATTAGTAAAATTATTAAACTTATCTACAGAAACCATTGGCTGAACTATATCGCCATCTTTTAACTTTACATAATAGCTCCAGCCATTATTATTATCGCTTTCTTCATCCATTATCCCTGTAACTAGGTAACCATACAGACTCTCACTTCCACTAATATTTTCTTCTCCCACAGCATTTTTTAAAATATCTAATGCATAAACTTCCTCTATTACAGTTTTTTTATCATTATATAGTGTATCTGTTTTACCCTCAATTCTAACCCTCACTTCATTGACAGAACCTTCAGCATATGAACTAATACCCATTGTAGGAATTAATCCACATATCAAAGCAATAACTAATATAATACATTGTATTTTTTTATACATTTTGCCCCTCCTTTTTCTCAAAATTTTTTACTCTTATATGAGTTTTTAGTTTGAAAATCATAAACTAATGTATAATGTTAATCAGTCCATTATCCCACCACCTTTTTATTTGCAAAGACAAAAATAAAACCCTCTCCGCACTGGAAAGGGTTTGCATACACAAAAAATAGATAATAAACCATAAAATATATTTATTATATTACTTATTCATATACCATCCTTTTCTCTAAGTCGGAGATTAGGAAATAGGCATATTGACAGGTCTTCTGGCTTCTGGATCACCTTCGAACTAAACCTTCCCACAATATTTATTGCAGTGGCATATTTTAGTTCTCATCCCCAGTTACAGCTGCGACTACAGCAGGAGATTTTCACTCCTTTCCCTAAATCAATATACTCTTTTTATTAAATTGTCTTAATAGTTTTGTCAAACATTATCTTTGCTATCAATTTAATTTTGGAAAAAAATACTCGTAATTTTACCTTGATTAGTAATTTTTTATCATAAATTCCTAACGTTATTATACTTCTTTCATAATACAATATCAATAATCTTTTGTTAGCAGCTTGACACATTTCCCGAAAGGTATTATACTCATATACAATACCATTATACAATAACACTTTAAGTGAAAGGAGATATTATGAAATCAACACTAGATAATAATCGTCCAATTTACTTGCAAATCAAAGAGTCAATTGAGGAGGATATACTCAACGGTCGACTGGCACCGGGAGATCAAATACCCTCCAACAGTCAACTTGTAAGCTATTACAACATAAATCCTATAACTGTAATGAAAGGGATTAATCTTCTAGTAAATGAGGGAATAATATATAAAAAGCGGGGACTTGGAATGTTTGTAAGCTCCGATGCACCGGAAAAGCTTAAAAACAGATTTTTACAAGTATTCTTTCAGGAACATATAAAACCTTTGATTGCCTTAGCAAAACCCTTAGGTTTTACTCTAAATGAGATTCATGAAATGATTGATAGTGGGTGGAAAGGAGAAGAAAATGATTAATTTTCAAAATGTATCCCTTAAATATGGAAAAACCTATGCCCTAAATAATGTTAGTTTAAAACTTCCTGAACATGGGATCTGTGGTGTGCTAGGTAGAAATGGTGCAGGGAAAACCTCACTTTTGTCGCTGCTTTGTGCCTATCGCAAACCAACCTCAGGAACAATAAGTATATTTGGGGAAGACCCTTATGAAAACAAGAATATATTGCCTAAAATTGCCTTTATTTATGATAATCAAAGTGAGGCAGAAAATGCCTTCCAAGTAAAGGAATTGCTTAAAATAACAGCCTCCCTTCGTCCCAACTGGGATAATACCTATGCCGAAAAACTTATAAACCTATTTGAAGTACCAATTAAGAAAAAAATGAATGCCTTAAGTCACGGTATGCGTTCAGCAGTCAATGTAATTATGGGGCTAGCTGGACAGACTCCTATCACTGTGTACGATGAAGCATATCTTGGAATGGATGCTGCCATGCGAAAGCTATTTATTAGGGAACTTTTATCAGACTATATGGAGAGGCCAAAGCTTATTTTATTTTCAACACATTTTGTTAATGAGATGGAAGGACTTTTCAGCGAAGCCATAATTATTAATAAAGGAAAGGTATTGATACATGATGACTGTGATAACCTACGGTCAAAGGGAACAACAGTAACTGGATCTATCAAAGCTATAGACAGTTTTATAAAGGGGCGTAAAGTCCTATCCCAGCGAACTTTAGGTTCCCAGAAAGAGGCCGTATTGTTTGAAGGGATAAATGAAAAGGATCGCATCATAGCTATAAAAACAGGCCTTGAGTTCTCTAAACCATCACTACAGGATTTATTCATCTATATGACTGACCAAGGAGGAAAGGAATAATGATTAAGAAGGCTTTGAAACTTCTGCTATCGATACATGCTAAATCAACATGCATATTTATAGGAGTTTATGGATTAGTAATGTCTATAATTCTTATATTATTTTCTCATGGAAACATTTATAATTCCTTTTGGATGTCTGATTCAATAATATATACCCTTAGAATATACTTTATGATAATGGGAATTGTATACCCGCTGATTGCCACAAGACTATATGTATCACGAGGTCTCACAAGAATGCAGTTCTTTTGGGCCTATACAGGAGCCATGAGCATTATATCTTTATTACTGCTTATACCTATTTTAATTTCAGTAATTTACTATGATAAGATTTCACTGCTATCTGCAATTACACATTATCTGCATATGCCTCTATTTTTTCTCATAGGTTGGACTTGTGCTGTTGGTTTTCAAATAGGAAAGTGGTATACTGCAATATTGGGAATATTAAGTGCTATAGCAATCTTTTTTACAGTAACTACTGTAAGCATGTTTCTTTCTCTATCTGAGCTATTCATATTTGGGACAGTATTATTGCTACTAGTTTCAATGTTACTAATTTTGCCACGTATCCTATCTCAAATTCCATTGAAAAGTTAAAATATGTGAAAAAAGCCCTAGCCTCTACTACTTCACTTTAAATCTTTAGGTGTCTTACCCCACAGGTGGACACCTATATTTTTCATTCCAACTATTTATCCATTGTTATTTTTCAACCTTTTTAAGCTAAAAGCTTAGGGCACAAGTTGTTCTTGAATTATTTGAATAACACCATCTTTCACTGTTATCCAAAAAGGTATTTTAGCGGCATTATCAGAATATGTATTAAGATATTCAGCAAATTCATCTTTATCTGTGGTGCTATAACGTTTATCCTCATCTTCACCTACAAAATTGTTACCCCAATCGATAAATTTATATACTGTATTATCATTTATATCATATGAAATTTTCTCAACTTTTGGATTATAAATATAGTATCCACTAGGCATTTCATACTCTTTTATCCCCAGCTCTTCAATTCTTTCAATATCATCTAAAGTTATCCATTCAACTGGGTCAAATATGATTTCTGTACCACCAGACTCTATAAAACCAGAGATGTATCAAATATATGTTGATCCTTCTATTTCTTTATCATCCTTTATAATTGGATTTTCAGTATTATTTTTTTCTCCATTTGCTAATACATAGCTTTCCAAATTAGTGTATACATCCTTAGGAATAGTATAATATCTATATTTTTCTTGGGTAGCTCCATTGTAAATCAGGGCATAATCTTCATAAAGATCGATATAATAGCTGTCATGTAAAATAATTTTAAATGTTGCTGAACTTTCTAAAGGAGATTCTACCTTTTTTTCCCTCCATTTTTCTTGTTCAAAGACTTCATAGAAATTTGAATTTTGAGAAATAGTTAATGTCTTTCCTTCTTTTGTTTCTATAGTAATCTCATCAACGGTAGCCATTGTAGCCAAAAAATTGTCAATATTTAACAATGACAAATCAGGCCCTTTATCTTTTGAATTTAACAACAATCCCATGACAGCAACTATAAGAATCATAAAAGATATCATAATGATATAAAACTTAGGTTGTTTTATGTTTAATGTCTTAATATGCATTTTTGTATCCCCCTTACCCCAAAATATAAGTAACATATCAAGATTTTTATTTTGATTCTAACTTAAACCAAAATACTGAACCTTTTCCTAGTTCTGATTCCACACCATAGTCAGCACCATGAAGATCAAAAATCTTTTTAACAATTGACAGTCCAAGCCCCGACCCTATTATAGGTCGCTTATGTTTTTTATCAATTTTATAATATCTATCCCAAATATGAGGAATGTTTTCTGGTGCGATTCCGTCACCGTGGTCAATGACTTTGATTTTTACGCCATTTTCTACTTTAATTTGTTTTACAACAATATGTTTGTCCTTTGTACTGTAATGAACAGCATTAGTTAGTAAATTGTATAAAGCTTGGGTAATCTTTTTTTCATCTGCTGTTACATATACATCTTCATTATACTGGAATATTATAGAATATCCATCATTTTTTAAAAGCTCTGAAAGTCGTGAAACTGTTTTCTTTATACTTTTAGTAAGATTATAGCTTTGAAGGTTTAATTCCATTATACCATTTTCCAATTTAGAGACATCAAGAATATCATTTACAAGGGATGAGAGGCGCTTAGTTTCAGACATAATAGTTTGCAAATGTTTACTAGTAATTTCATCGGGAAAGTCCTGCATCATTTCTGCATAGCTATAAATTAAAGCTAGGGGAGTCCTTAAATCGTGGGAAATATTTGCTATAAGTTCCCGTCGTAACTCATCAACCTTTGAAAGCTCAATTGCAGTAGAATTAAGGGTATCAGAAAGCTCTTTTACCTCTAAATATCCAGTAGCGTTAAAATCTAGATTGTAATTACCCTTTGAAAGTTTTTTAGCTCCTTCATTTAAACGTTCAAGGGGCTTTGATATTATATCTGACAAAACAAGAGCAATAGCAACTGAAGCTAAAATCATTATAATAGTAATAATATATAACTGCATTTTCAATGTAGAAACTGTAGCATTTACTGGCGTAATCACAGCATGGAAGGTAAGGGAAATAACCTCTCCGTTTGACATAGTAAATTCCTTTGTCTCGGTTATAACTTCAGGAGGTATGCCTCCTCTGCCATCAGGTGCCGGTATTTTCGGTCTATCAAAATCTTTAGTAGGAGCTACTATCACTTCTTTATTTGTCTCAAGCTCAATAAAAATCTCTTGTAAATTTGGATTATTTATATTTTCTTCAACAAGAGTTATAGCTTGCTGTAGCTCATTTCTCCTTATCATTTTATACATGTCATTTAAAAATACTGTTTGAAAAAGCCAGAGTATAAAGAGCAAAACGCCGCAAAAGGCCAGCAAAGCAATAAATATCTTCCATTTTAGTTTTAACTTATCCATCAAAACGATACCCCAAACCTCTAAGAGTTTTTATAAGCACTCCATATTTTCCCATATGCTTGCGAAGTAATTTCATATGGGTATCAAGGGTGCGGTCATCCCCATAATAATCATGCCCCCATACCTCTGTAAGTATTTTTTCTCTAGGTACGGCAATATTCTTATTACGGATAAGGAAAAATAAAAGATCATATTCCTTCGGAGCCATCTGTACCTGTTTCCCATCAACAAATACTTTATAGGCAGTCAAATCTGCCATAAAACCATCCTTTTCAAAAATAATATGACCATCTTCTTCTCTGGCTGGCTTTGATGTTTTCATTCGTCTTAAAATTGCATTTATTCTAAGCATGATCTCCTTTGAGGAAAATGGCTTTACTACATAGTCATCCACACCTATTTCAAAACCTAAAACCTTATCGTATTCTTCCCCACGGGCAGAAAGCATAATAACAGGAGTATCAGCAGTTTTACGGATAGCCTTCACTGCTGAAAAGCCATCAAGTTCTGGCATCATAACATCCATTATAATAATGTCAAAGGTTTGGTTCTTACATAGTTCTACTGCTTTCATTCCATCATCGGCTTCAAAAACCTCATGGCCTTCAAACAAGGCATATCTTTTTATAACAGCTCGCAAGCTCTCCTCATCATCACAAATCAGTATTTTGGCCATGTCTAATCCTCCTTTATATAAAAATTTTCTGTGGCAGATCTATCAAAACCTTAACTGCCACAGATAAATTCTCTTGATTTTCCTAATATAAATATTTTACTTAAAACAAAGTTTAAAAACAAGCTAAGGGAGCTTTAATGTATAGTTAATAATTTCTTTTTTTCTTTGCTATAAAGAATGTTAAGACCAAGACAAGTGTAAATGATCCTAGATAGGTATATAAAGTTTCTCTATCGGCTACACTATCTATTCCTTGACCTCCAGGGAAATCCACATTACCTGAAATAGTCTCTATATTATTTCCCATAGGATTATTCATATTATCATCAGTCCTTTGGGGAGGTCTATTTTCCATTTGTGAAATCATAGAAATTTCTTCCTCTGTCAATCCAAGGTCTAAAAGATTTGATCTCACTTCATCGGTAATAGTTCCATTAGCATCTTGTAAAATCTGCATTGCTTGAATCATAAGATCATTATTTACTATATTGCCTGCCTGATTAGGATTAGGTCTTTCACCTCCTCTATCCCCACCTTTGTCGCCACCCCTCATGCTTCCAAGTAAAGAAACATCTAAATTACCTGCTGAAATAAGACTGTCGGGATTTGCTGCCTGCTCAGCTGTAGTAGATGGAATTGTGCCATCAAGTTGACCTTGTATACTTTGATATCGTAGATTTCCAAGGGTTTTAAAAGCTTCAACTGCTGTTTTGTATTCCTCAAAGGTAATAAATGATGTATTGTCCTTTTCCACATAATCGGATATAAGAGCATCTAGCTCTGTAATTCTCTCTTCCCATTTACCATCTGAGAAATAATTTGTCATTAATTCCTGTAAATAATCATGGTATCTTTCTAAATATTCTGTATTAGAAAACAATTTTTCAAGTAAAGGTCTAGCACTCATATCTACACCACTTACAGGTGTATCAATTGGGAAATTGATAACAGCAGATGCACTTTTGCTATCAAATCCTCCCCATGCCAAATTGTAGTCCCAAGGTAAGATTGTTATCTTACCATCATTTTCATAGATATAATAATTCTGGGCCATATTTGATGAATAACTATCAAGATTCACCACAACAGTATGGGCTGCTAGATATCGTAAAATCTGATCAACCTCAAAATAGGTTTCTAAATCTTCTCCATTAGATAATGCTTTTAATGCAGTTATAACTCGTTTGTAATCACTGTCACTACCTTTACCTACAACATTCTCAAATATTGAAGAGTATGAAGAAATTTCATCTGTTGTATATTCTAAGCTACCTCCACCGCTTTCTCTATTCTCCATAGTTCTATTAAAATTACCCTCTTGTTGGTTAGTTTGAGTACTTAATTGTGCCTGATCACCTTCCATATTTGTAGGAGGTGCCATATCTCTCGATGGGAAATTACCCTCTTCTCCATTTGGTTGTGGCCTTACATTATCCTGTGTCATTTCATCATTACGTTCCATTGCGGCATTTTTTACACTATACATCATACCGCTAATTGTCCCAAAGGTTCTTGTTTCATAGCTATCACCATAGGTTTCCACTGCAAGATAGAATCCCCAGTCTTCACCATTTACTTTAATATCTGCAAATCCAAAATATGGAGCATCTACGCCGATTTCTTCCATCAACTCATAGGAAACATATTCTTTCATATAAGTATTGTCACCAATCATATTGTTGACTACAAAACTATCAAGACCAAAGCAAGTCTGTCCTTCAATATACTCATCAAATTTTAATCGAAAACTATATCTATCACTATCAGAATTTACCACCTGACTTAAACTAGAATTGCCTTTAGGTCTAATACCTACATTTTCAAATTTCTCACCGTTTACAACTACATCCACCATGATATACTGTTCATTTATGGCATTATCAAGCATTTCTTGCCAATCATCTTCATCTGCAATGATTTCAATAGAAATAATATCACTTCCAAAAATCTCTGTTGCATATTCTGCATCAGTTTTTACATAGTCATTTTGTCCTTGTGTATTTCCAATCATCACAAAAGCAAGGCTAATTATCAAGGCGAAAATAACGGCTATGGCAACAATTACATTTATTATTTTACTTTGTATCATACTTACACCTCAAATCTTGGTATAATTAAGCGCTGTATTCGCCGTTGTAGCTTACAAGACAAGCATTATTAACCCCTTTTATATCTAGTAATTCATTAAGAAGTTTTGCAGACATATCTAATAGTCGTACTTCTACAGTAAGCTCAATCCCATTTTGGGAAACTGTTTTTGCTTTAATTAAGTTTTTCTTAGTTTTTGCCTTTATTACTGCCATACTATCATTTTCTGCCTTATCATCTTCAAGATTTAATACTATTATATATGGTGTATCATTACTCTTATTGTTCACAAATATAAGAAGAACGATCCCGATGAAAATAGATCCCATAACCCCTAGAGGAATTAATCCTGCACCTATAACGATTCCTGCTGAAATTGCCCAAAACAAAAATGCAATATCAAGAGGCTCTTTAACCGCTGTCCTAAAACGAACAATAGACAGAGCACCTACCATACCAAGGGACAAGATGATGTTTGATGTTACTGCTAGAATAATTAAAGTCGTAATTAAAGTCATAGCCATAATTGAAACACCAAAGGATGCAGAATACATAACTCCTGCAAAGGTCTTTTTGTAAATATAGAATATAAAAAGTCCAATAGCAAAGGATATAAGCATCGCTAGACCTACGTCTACAATTGAAAATTCAACTGCTTTCTCTAAAAAACTTGATTTGAAAATATCATTAAATGTCATTGTAACATACCTCCATTTTATATAATTCTTGTTGATGCGTATTTGGAAAATGCAGTACTTCTTCTACTGCTGAGAGATACCATGCCACGAATTATCTCAGGCAAAAAGTTATCATATTTCACTTCTAATATATAAACTTTTGGAATTGGTATAGAAGGAAATGTGGCTTTTAAAAAATCATGGGCGTTATTACTAGTACGAATATCATAGTCCAAGGTTACACGTACATTACCCATAGGGTGGATAAAAGCTTCACGCTTATAATCCACTATATTTTTAGGTCTAAGCTGTTGATAAAACATCTTAGTGTACAATTCTAAACACAATGGGTCTCCATTTTCTTTTAAAGTACCAATGTCTCCATTGAGTAATTTCCTACATTCTTCCTCAGTTATAATGGTACTTTCCTTAAAACAAATCCCATCCTTCTTACTCTTTTTTTCAAGGCGAATAAAGGAAGTATCATTATTATAAAGACGTAATCGAAACTTTTCTCGATAATTGATTCCATCAATTTTTTCTTTAAGCACTTTATCGTCATAGTTATCAAAGTAAAGACTCTTAATCCGATAACTATTGTCATCTGTAGCATTTTTATCTACACTGGCCACAAAGGGAAGCCTTGCTCTAAGTTGTAATACATCTCCATAGTTTATGTAATGCTTAAGTTCATGTCTACCCTGAGGTTTCTTCATCTTTTTCACTCCTCCTTTCTGGAATGATTTAATTCTAATCTACTAAACTGATGTTCAATTGTTTCTTATCTGAACTTTATCTGAATTTTTATGTGGATTTTAAAAAAAGAAGCTAAAAGCTACAAAAATGAAAAAACAAATATGAAATGAGATCATAGAAAGACAAATTCTATTAAGATAGTAACATTTGGGGCATAATATAATAGATTAAATTTAATGGAAAAGATTTTATTCTTCCATTATAAATAATTAATACAAAGGTGATTTTATATGCAAGCAATTATGGAACCTATTTTTCATTTCTTTTATTTATCTACAGTAATCATTATAGGTTTCATTATGATTACTAAATCCCAAAACAATTTATACTTTAAATGGTTTGGAATTATGGCCGTTATATTAGGCTTTGGTGATGCTTTCCATTTGATTCCTAGGATCATTGCCCTTATGACCACAGGTTTTGAAAGTCATGCTGTATCTTTAGGTTTTGGAAAATTTGTGACCTCTATCACTATGACTATTTTCTATCTAATTTTATATAGGCTATGGAAAATGAGATATGAGGTTAGAAATGTACAAAGATTAGATTTATTGATATGGGGACTGGGAATCACACGTATAGTTCTTTGTTTCTTCCCACAAAATCAATGGTTTATAACTACATCATCTATAAAATGGGCTATTTATCGTAATATTCCCTTTGTGATCATGGGTATTATCATAATTATACTCTTTTACAAAAAAGGAAAGGAAAAAAATGATAATAATGCTTTAAAAATTAGTCTGGCAGTATTTTTATCCTTCGGATTTTATATCCCAGTAGTCCTATGGGCACGGGTACATATACTTATTGGTATGTTGATGATACCAAAAACTCTAGCTTATTTATGGATTCTTTTTATTGGCTTTGGTGAATTTAGAAATGAGTTAGGTAATTAGGTGTCAAGCTTGAATTTCCCTATTTTTAAATCTTGACTTTCATATAAAATCATGATAGTATTTTTATGGTTCATCGGAGGGAAATTACTCCATAGAAATGATCTAAGAAGTAATTTTACCGGATAAGATGGTATATCGAGAGGTATACAATTTTATCCGGTTATTTTTTTTAGAAAAAGGAGGAATATCAATGACACGAATAAGTAATTTTACAGAGGGTAAAATTCTATCACCTATGTTAAGATTTGCTATTCCAGTACTCCTTGCCATGTTTTTGCAAGTAATGTATGGTGCTGTTGACCTTTTAATTGTGGGACAATTTGGTCTCACTAAGGATGTTTCAGCTGTAGCAACTGGAAGTCAAGTGATGGTGACTATTACTTCCATTATTAATGGCTTTGCCATGGGAGTTACTATACTTATAGGCCAAAAATTAGGACAGGGTAAATCCAATGAAGCTGGAAATGTAGTAGGCAGCGGTATATGTATTTTTTCCGTACTTACAACTATAATAACTGCTGTTATGCTTATTTTTGCTGTGCCAATCTCAAAACTTATGCACGCACCAGTAGAAGCCTTTGACGATACAGTTTTATACGTGCGTATTTGCTCATCTGGTACTATTTTTATTATTGCTTACAATGTAATTTGTAGTATTTTTAGAGGACTTGGTGATTCTAGAACGCCACTTATAACCGTTGCAATTGCCTGTGTTTTTAATATTGCTGGAGATATTATTTTAGTTGGTGTATTTGGTTTGGGTGTTATAGGGGTTGCAATTGCAACTGTCTCTGCACAAGTAATCAGTGTTATACTTTCTATCATCCTTATTAGAAAACGTGGAATGCCTTTTGAATTTTCAAAAAGCAATATTCATTTTCATAGGAGTTTTACCCCACAAATTCTAAAATATGGTGCTCCCATTGCTCTATTAGATGGACTTGTTAATCTATCTTTCCTTTTCATCACCACCATTGTAAATTCCCTTGGTGTTACTGCTTCCGCTGGAATTGGTGTGGCAGAAAAGTTAATCGGATTTATTATGCTTGTACCATCGGCTTTTGCACAATCAGTTGCGGTTTTAGTTGCACAAAATTACGGTGCAATGAAGTATGATCGAGCAAAAAAAGGCTTGTTTTATGGCATAGCATCTTCATTGTCCTTCGGGTTTGTAATGGCATACTTCTGCTTTTTCCATGGAAATTTACTTTCTAGATTGTTTTCAAAGGATATTGCAGTAGTAAATGCTTCTTGGAATTATATGAAGGCTTATGCAATTGACTGTTTACTTACTTCTTTTATGTTCAGTTTGACGGGTTTTTTCAATGGATGTGGTAAAACAACATTTGTTATGTTTCAAGGGATTTTTGGTGCACTGTGCGTTAGGATTCCATTATCATACTTTTTCAGTAAAATTACTCCTACTTCATTATTCTATATAGGACTTGCAACTCCATCATCAACTTTTATACAAATAGTATTTTGTTTTATTTATTTTGTAATTGTTTCTAAAGAATTTGAAAAAAGGATTCATACAAAGAATCAAGGAAATAATTAATGGACAGCCCTAAATTATTTCCTTGATTTACCGTTTCTAAATATTACTTTTATATTTTTAATTCCTATTGAGTTTCAATCTCATTTTCCTTAAAAGAAGGTAATATATACCTACTCCTAATATAATGGTTGATAATAACATTTTTATTCCTGTTTGTATTTCCATATCCTGAAAAGCTGAAAATGTCACAATACAAAATAGAGAAAATAATATAATATAGAAGATAGTTAGAAGGACAAATAATACTTTACAAAATTTTCTTAATCCACTCTTAATCTTTGGGTTATCAACATTATCAATAATGGTAAGTAAAATATATTCTAAAATAATAGAAATAAGTGTAAAGATTAGAAAACAAATTAAAGCCTCCACATTTTATCCTCCCTAAACTTGGTATTCACAGGTAGATTGGCATTCATTATCTCCAACCTACAATAATATATTAAGGGCTATTTACATATACTGTCAAGAAATTTATCTCGTATTTTTATTTTTGTTCTATAATCCATTCCAATACTGGGTCTTTACCCTCAATATAATCTGTAAAGGTCTCTTCTATTGTCATATCTGGCTTAAATGTATCTACATCTTCATCATACCATTTAAAATACTTTGTAGAATAGTAAACATAGTGATTTTTATTGTTTGGTAGTTCTAATTTTTTTACTTCTCCATAATGATTTGGTTTGCCTCCTGTATCTTCTCCCACAAAATAAGCCTTTGTTTCTTTATCTAGTTTAATAGTATTTAATATAGCTGAGGAATAGGTATCTCTCCCAATAATAACGTAAAGTTTATTTTCATCATTAAATCTGCTTTTTTTAAGTTTTTTAATAAAAGGCTCTAAAATAGATGATCTACCACCTCTATTGTCCCTTAAATCTAATACCAGTTTTTCAATTTCATGTTCCTTAGCAAAATCCCACACTTCTTTAGAAAATATTTCAAAGGGTTTTTCTTTCATTTGATAACAACTTCTATAGTTAATATACAATATTTTTTCCTCTTGTAAATATTCATACCAATAGTTTTCAAAGGGATGGGTTTGATAAAGGGGTATCTTTCTATCCTTTCTATTAACTGGTATATATTCTGTATATTTTATTGGCTCCATTTTAATATTCTTAATTTCACCCCTTGCTAATTCCACTTTTAAATCAATCATATCATCATCAATTATCTCAAAATATTTTAGTATACTTGGTATAGTAAGATAATACATAACTTGAGTTTTGAACCAACTATTATTTGCACCAGCCAAAAGAGGCTTTATCATATTAGCTGCTTCTTCTATTTTTGTATTATTTATCATTATTATTTTAGCATCTAGCAATTCCTTATATTTTTCTGTTGTCCCTGTAATATAGATACCCTCTTCAAACCAATAAAGCTCAATAGGGTACATCCATTCTGCACCAATACTAAATCCCGTATGATTATCTCCTATACTAGCTATTATTTTACTTAATTCAATCTCAATTTCTTTATCTGAATAAACTGGAACTTTATTTTTTAAAATTTCTAATTGTTTTATAAAATCTTCTTCAGATAAATTAAAAAATAAATTTTTATGTACCTTTGGAAGTACTTTTTCTACATAACTAATATCATTAATCCATTTTTCCTTTCTATCTTCAGCAAGATAAGGCTTAATGGAGGGAATAGTTTCTATATTTGCAACAATTAAGCCAAGTGCAACTAAAGACAAGAGTATTATTATAAAATATTTTCTCATAGCCACTCTTCTCCTTCATATACCATATATGTATATTTTTTACTTAAAATATTATAAAAAGTAAACATTATAATAATAAATATACTTATGCCCATTAAATTGCTTGCTGTAAATCTAAAATTCATAAATTTTTCTAAAGCATTAATGGCCATAATGCTATGAATTATTCCAACTAATGCTGGCAGTATAAAAGCTACTCCTACTTGCTTATAGATACACCTTGTAATTTCCTCTTTACTCATTCCTATTCTTATAAGCACTTTATACTGCTTTCTATCAAGTACTGCATCACTTAAAATTTTAAAATAAATGGTACTGAAAGTAGATATTATAAATACAATTGCCATCACTAAGCCTAGAAAGTAAAAGGCTCCTATGAGATAGTACTTATACTCATACTGTCCTACAAAACTATTTAAATTCTCATGGGGGTTATTCATAACACTTGCTATTTCTATTACCAATGACTTACTTCCTTCTGGATTTGTATAGTTAATTCCAATTAGATTAATTTCTTCTTCACTTTTTCTTAACTCATTATAATTTTCATCTGATATGACATATGTTTCATATTTACCTATATTAGGCATATCCCCTATAAAAGGTACTTTAAGTTCCCTTTTTAGGATATAATCATTCTTCCCGATTATATAAATATTTCCCTCATGGTTTTTACCTGAAAAAAGAAGGTTAGAGTGTAGTATACTAAGGATTTCATTGTCTCTCAGTTTAATAGACTTTAATATTTTTTCATACCCTTTAGGTTTTGTAATTTCTAAAGAATTTTTCAGTTCTGAATAGCTTGTAATTAGACACTCTTTAATTATGTTTTCATTTCCATTATTATAAGAAATCTGACTTTTAATAAAATGGGATTCATGCTCAGCTGTTATTCTGTGTGATGATTTATTGATTATCTCTTTTATTTTATTATTAGTAGCTTCATCTTGGTTGATATAACTAATACTATAAGGAGCCTCTATTAAAACATTATAGTCTGCATAGTATTTTAAAGCCAAAGCTGTATTTAAAGCAGTTAATGAGGCTGCACTCAAAATAGCTGTAATTGCAAAATTTCTATAATTTGAACCTAATCTAAATAGTGTATTGCTAAAATTAATAAGTCTAGTGCCTTTATAAATAAGTTTTTTATTTTTTATACATCTTTGTAAAATAATTGATAGAAAACTTTCAAAGAATAAATAAGTTCCAATGCTTACTAATATAAGAATATATATGGAGACTTTAAAAAAATTAATTTCCCACTTTATTATGTTTAATG
>CBETVX010000054.1:0-18727 GCA_965539935.1 uncultured Eubacteriales bacterium
GTGCTGAACCAGTTTTACCACCGCATTCAACACCTTCTACTTTAGCTCTGTTTCCTGTACCACTCTCAACAACAACTTTCATCATTTCCTTTATTTTATTAGCTATCTTACTATCTATTACTCTTTTAATTTCTTTATTGTCAATCCGATTTATAACCCTATTATTATCATCGGTTATTTCCTTTACTAATGACACTCCAACATCTAATCCATTGTTCACTATTATATTAGTCAATCTAGCAGCTTGAAGGGGAGTTATTTCTAAGTTTCCTTGCCCTATAGATAAATTGCCTATACCAGGTCCAGCCACATCTTCAAGAGTTGGTAGATGTCCTTCAACCTCTTCTTGGAGATTTATATTTGTTTTTTCTCCAAGTCCAAATTTCTTGGCCATGTCCAAAATACTTTCTCCACCTACCATTTTTCCAATTTGTATAAAAGCAGAGTTACATGAGTTGGAAAATGCCTCTAAGAAATTAAGCTCCCCATGACCTCCTTTTTCATAACTGTGACATTTTATTTTTATGTTTCCTAATTCTTCATATCCTTTACAATAAAATTTATCCTCTTCATTTACTAGATTGTTTTCCAGCGCTGTGGCAGCTACAATTATTTTAAATATTGATCCAGGTGGAAAGGCCATTTGAATAGCCTTATTATAAAATTCATGATTATTACTATTAAGATACTCACTAATGTTATCTTGAAGATAATTAGGCCTACTAACCATGCTCAATATTTCTCCATTTTTAGAATCTAATACTACTATACTGCCTTCATAATTTCTTTGATCAAGTACTGTTTCACAGATACTTTGAATATCATAATCCAGTGTCGTCACTATATTTTTTCTAGACTCTGGATTTTTTTCATCTATTATATATCCAAAACCTGGTATAACTCTATTTTGAGCATCTACTATGGCACCTATCTTTTTTGTTCTATCTTCCTTTAGTATATTATCAAAGGATTTTTCTAATCCTGCTTCACCGATATTTTTAGATTTATTTATATAACCTATTACATGGGAAGCTAATCCATTTTCATCATATCTCTTTTTTATATCAATAGTTGTTATTCCATAACTTAGAAGTAAATTTTTAATTTTTTCTAAATCATAATTTTTTACAAGGAATTTCTTTGTTCCATTTTCATATTCTTTGCTAAATTCTTCGTTACTTAACCCTGTAATACTAGTTATTAGATCTAGATTATCCTTGTCCATTTTAAAATTAGAAGTGATTATCAAATATGTATCTTCATTTTTATTAGTAAGTGGTATATTATTCCTATCAAATATAGTGCCTCTTTCTTCTATTGTTTCAATATTTGAAAACCATTGGCTCATGGCCTCTTCTTTTAAATTATCTCCGTTAATTATTTGTATGTAAAATAATCTACCTACTAATCCTATTGATACACAAAATATTATAGCGAATAATACTATCAATCTTTTTTCATTAGTATCTATTTTATCATTTTCATTGCTTTTATCTGCCCTAAACACAAAAACACCTTCTTTTTAAGTTTTGTAATAATCATCTATGATTATTTCCACTTAAAAGAAGGTGTATACCTTATACTATATAAGTACTCTCTTTATGACCTTCATTAATAATTGACTTTATCTTTGCTACTACTATATCTATAGCAACCTTATTGAATCCACCTTCAGGAATAATTAAATCCGCAAATTTTTTATAGGGTTCAATGAACTGTTGATGGGCTGGTTTTACAGTGTAAAGATATTGTTTGATTACAGATTCTAAAGTTCTACCCCTCTCCTTTATGTCCCTGGTGATTCTCCTAATAATTCTTACATCAGCATCTGTATCTACAAATATTTTAATATCCATAAGTTCCCTTAATTTTTCATCTTCTAATAGCATAATCCCTTCAAGAATTATAATATCCCTAGGTTCAACAGTCACAGTTTCATCTTTTCTTATGTGGTTAGTAAAATCATAAATTGGCTTTTCTATAGCCTCACCATTTAATAATATCTTTAAATGATTTATTAATAATTCAGTATCAAAAGCTAGAGGATGATCATAATTTGTTTTTATTCTTTCCTCAAAGGACAAATGCTTTTGATCCCTATAATAAGCATCCTGTTCAATTATGGCTATACTCTTTTCAGGTAACGACTTATAAACAGCACTTGCAACGGTACTTTTCCCCGAACCGGTACCCCCAGTAATTCCAATTATAATAGGTCTTTTCAACCTAACCATCCTTCCTTTTTCTTCTTATTATAAAATATTTTTCAACAGGTTTATTCATTTTAATCTTTATTAGTTGCTGTGGATGAGGAGCTACATCAATTTCTTCTCCTTTTTCATCTAGCATTGTTCCTACAGTTTGATTAAACATTATATAATTTGGACCTATAACTTCTATTTCATCTCCTTTAACAATTCTGTTTCTTTGCTCAACAGTGGCTATGCCATTACTTTCATCATAATCATGAACTACTCCAATAAAGTCGTACTCCCTTATATATGAACTAGATGAATATAGCTGGTCATCCTTACTTGGCTTGTCTAAATAAAAGCCAGTAGTAAACTTTCTATGACTTACCTTTGCTAGTTCCTCAATCCATTTAGGATCAGCCTTGAAATTCTGAGGGTCTTTATAGTACATATCTATCGCTTTTCTATACACTCTAACAGTATTAGCCACATAATAAATACTTTTCATTCTTCCCTCTATTTTTAGACTTGAAAGACCAGCATTTATTAAATCTGAAATATAATTTATCATGCATAAATCCTTTGAGTTGAAAAAATATGTACCCTTTTCATCTTCATGAATTGGTATATATTCTCCTGGTCTTTTCTCCTCTACTAAATGATATTTCCATCTACAAGGCTGTGCACATTCCCCTCTATTGGCATCCCTATTAGCCATGTAGTTACTTAAAAGACATCTACCTGAATAGGATATACACATTGCTCCATGAACAAAAGCTTCTATTTCTAAATCCTCTGGTATATTTTCTTTAATTTCTTTTATTTCCTTAAAGGATAGTTCTCTAGCTAAAATTATCCTCTTCACTCCCTGGTTATACCAGAAATTTGCACTCATATAATTAGTATTATTGGCTTGAGTACTTAAATGTACTTCTAAATCTGGAGCATGCTGTCTAACATACATTAAAGTTCCTGGATCAGATAATATTACGGCATCTACATTCATATTATTAAGTTTTCTTAAGTAATCTGGCAAATATTTAAGTTCCTCGTTATGAGGTATTATATTAAGAGTAACATATACTTTTTTCCCTCTATCATGAGCAAATTTAATACCCTTTTCCATATCCTCCATGGAAAAATTCTTAGCACTAGCTCTTAATCCAAAGACCTGTCCTCCAATGTATACAGCATCAGCACCGTATATAATGGCATATTTTAATTTTTCTAAGTCTCCAGCAGGAGCCAAAAGCTCTACTTTATTCACTAAAATTCCTCCCTGTTTTATATGTTAGTGCTACTCCATCACCTATAGGTATTATGCTAGTAGTCAAATTTTTATGATTTGATATATATTCTAAATATTTTCTCATTCTCTTTACTATTGTTATTTTTCTTCTCTTTACATATTCATTTGATGCTATCATCCCTTTATATAATACATTATCTGAAACAAGAATTCCATTATCATTTAACTTATCAATGCAAGAAAGTAAAAATTTTAGATAATGTCCCTTAGAAGCATCTAAAAAAATCATATCAAATTTTTCATCTATTTTAGGCAATATATCCCTAGCATCACCTAAGTGAATTTTAATTTTATCTTTACTAATACCAGCTTTATTAAAATTTTTTGTAGCTTCATTATACATATCTTCTCTAATTTCTATAGTAACTATTCTGCCTTCTCCATTCATAGCTTTATTAAATATTAAAGATGAATAACCAATGGCAGACCCTACCTCTAAAATACTTTTCACCTTGCCTATTTTTATTATTACTTCTAATAATCTTGCCACTTCAGGTTGAATAATAGGTACATTATTCTTAGCGGCATAATTTTCTAATTCTTTTATTAATCCAGTTTTCTCAGGTAGCATATCCCTTAAATATTCTTCTACCAAACTATTTACTATATTACTCATTTAAAACAACTCCTTCAAAAACTAATACGTGGCTTTTTACCACGTATTAGTTTTTCCCAAAATTAGTAATACTAATAATTATTTTTAGCCTCTAAATGCTCATTATAAGTTCTACTAAAGGCATGTGTTCCGTCACCCTTTGCCACAAAGTATAAGTATTCTGTATCGGCTGGATAAAGTGCAGCCTGTATTGAAGCTTCACCTGGTGAAGCTATAGGCATAGGAGGCAGTCCTTTATGTTTATAGGTGTTATAAGGAGAATCTATTTCTAAATCATCATAGGTTAAATTTTGTTTTCTTTCTCCTAGGACATACTGTATAGTAGCACAGGACTGAAGTAATCTATCTTTATTTAATCTATTATGAAATACACTTGATACTAAAGGACGCTCTTTATCTACCATTGCTTCCCTTTCAATAATTGATGCTAAGGTAATAACTTCCTTCACACTCATCCCTAAATCTTCTGCCTTCAAGTAGTATTCATCTTTAAATATGCTATCAAATCTATTAAGCATTATTTCAATAACTTCTCGTTCCGTAATCTCCTTTTTTACTTCATAAGTATCCGGAAACAAAAATCCTTCTAATCGATTCTTACCTTTAGGTATATTTTCTAAAAATTTATAATCAAAATCATCATTTTCAGCAATCTCAATTAATTTCTGCTTATCCAAATTAAGTTCTTCAATACTTGATAATTTATCAACGATTTGTCTAAATTCAAAACCTTCTGGAATTGTAAATTTTACTGTTTCAACATACACTTCTCCATTAACAAGCTTTTCTATTATTTGATCCTGATTCAAAGTTTTATTAAGCTTATAATCCCCTGCTTTAAATTTTCCATCTAATTTATTTTTTCTTGCAGAATATTTGAAAAAGAATTCATTTCTTATGAGGTTTTTATCCTTAAGTATTTGGGCAATTTTACTTGTTGATGAGCCCTTAGGAATTGTAACAATAATTTCTTCATTATTATTGGGGTCTATAGCCATACCTAAACTATTACAATAATTGTACCCAATAGTCCCCAAAGCAATGACAATTAATAATAATGACAGAATTATTTTTTTTCTATTCTTCATGAAGTTTTTCATATATTCTCCCCCAAAACACTTCAACTTTGATAAATATCTTACTCTATTATACATTTGCCTTCAAATTTTGACAAGAAAAACCCGATTATCCATCGGGTTTAAATTATTTTTCTTTAAGCAAAACTTATTAAAAGAGGAACCAATACTGGAACTAATGCTGTAAGTATTAAACCAGAAAAAAAAGCAATAATAGATACACTGCTATTGGTAGATTTTGTTATTACGGGAAGTGCAGTATCCATAGATGTTGCTGCTGCAGCTGCAATTGTTTCTAAATTACCAATATTATTTGCTATAAGTGGCATAGCTATAATTGCTATAATTTCTCTTGAGACATTAGTTAAAAAAGCTAAAGTTCCTAATTCCGCACTATACTTCGAAAGTTCTATAGCCGATAAAGAATACCAGCCTAATCCCGCTCCTACTGCTGCTGCTTCAAATATAGAGATATTAATTATAAAACTTGAAATAAGACTGCCTACCAAAGTACCTAATACTATCATAAATGGAATTAAAACAATTTTAAATCCATATCCTTTTATATCATCAAATATTTCTTTATTTCTTCCAATATCTATTCCTACAAAAAATAATAAAAGACATAGGCCTATATCTATAAAAGCATCTATATTTTGACTAATCATTTCTGGAGCTATAAAATATCCAAAACCTATACCTAGTGCAACAGAAAGAAGAATATGCAAACTCATATTTTATCCACCTTCTCTTTAGATTCTATATGTTTAGAAACAAGCTTAACCCCTAATATACTAAATCCTATTGATAAAGAAGATATAATAAAAGCATTTAATCCAAGTCTATGGAAAGAAAAGACTAACTCTTTATTAATACCTATTTTTACTCCCATTATAAATAAAAGTAATAACAGACATATATATTGTATGACATCTAATTTGCTCAAAAGTTTTTTAGATAAAATTTCTCTATATCCCAAGGTTGCTCCTAAAGATATTATTAAAACATAAAATATGATTCTCATTCTTCCCCCTCCTTTTGACTTACTTCTATTCCCAATATGATTATACTACTAATTTAAATATGATTAAACACTATAGACATTACCTTTTTATTATTTTTAAAAAAACTGGAAGATTTACAAATCTTCCAGCCCCTTAATCCTATACTTCCATGATAATTGGCAATATCATTGGACGTCTCTTTGTTTTTTGGTATAAATAATCTTTCAATGAATCTCTAATGGCAGATTTTAATACAGACCATTCTTTTACATTATTTTGTTCGCACTTTTCCAAAGCTTCTCTTACAACGGCCCTTGCGCTATCCATAAGATCTTCTGACTCTCTAACATAAACAAAACCTCTAGATATTATATCTGGTCCTGCCATAACTTTACCGTCTTCCTTTGATATTGTTACCACAACTACCATTAGTCCATCTTCAGATAAATGTCTTCTATCTCTAAGTACAATATTTCCTACGTCTCCTACTCCAAGTCCATCAATAAGAATATTTCCACTTTCAACTCTACCAGCTATTCTTCCACGATCTTCATAAAGTTCAATGACATTTCCATTTTCTGATACAAATATATTTTCTCTAGACATGCCAAGGGATTCAGCTAATGTAGAATGATGTCTTAAATGTCTATACTCACCATGAACAGGTATAAAGAATTTTGGTTTGACTAACGAATGCATTAATTTTAGTTCTTCTTGACAAGCGTGACCTGAAACATGGACATCAGCTAGTGACTCATAGATTACATTGGCTCCCTTTTCAAAAAGAAGATTAATAACCCTTGAAACAGTCTTTTCATTACCTGGAATAGGTGTAGCTGATAAAATCACTATATCTCCTGGATGGATTTCCATTTTTCTATGTTCTGATGATGCCATCCTAGATAGTGCTGACATAGGTTCCCCTTGACTTCCAGTAGTAATTACTACTATTTCGTTATCAGGGTATGAATTCAAATCATTTATATCAATTATCATACCACTTGGTACATTTAAATAACCTAAGTCCATGGCAACATTCGCCACATTAACCATACTTCTACCAGAAAAAGCTACTTTCCTATTGAAGTTATAAGCCGCATTTATTATTTGTTGTATTCTATGTACATTTGAAGCAAATGTAGCCACAATTATCCTGTTATTTACATTTCTAAAAATGTTTTCAAATGTTTCTCCTACAGTTCTTTCTGACATAGTATAGCCTGGTCTTTCCACATTGGTGCTATCGGCTAATAGAGCTAAAACACCTTCTTTACCAATTTCTGCAAATCTATGCAAGTCAACAATATCTCCATCAATAGGTGTATAATCAATTTTAAAATCACCTGTATGGACAATTTTACCTATAGGAGTATCTATACACATACTTACAGCATCTGGTATACTATGGCTTGTTTTTATAAATTCAACTGTAAATTGACCGAGTTTAATAACATTTCCTGCTTTAATAACTTGACTTTTAACTGATCCAAGCATTTTATGTTCTCTAAGTTTATTTTCAACTAAACCTAAAGTTAGCTTTGTACCATAAATTGGAACATTGATTTTCTTTAATACATAAGGTAATGCTCCAATATGGTCTTCATGACCGTGGGTCAATACTATTCCTTTAACCTTATGTTTATTCTTTAATAAATATGTTATGTCTGGTATTACTACATCAATACCTAGCATTTCATCCTCTGGAAAACTCAATCCACAATCCACAACAATAATATCATTTTGATATTCAAAGACTGTCATATTTTTTCCTATTTCATTTAATCCTCCTAAAGGAATGATTTTTACACATTGTTTCTTCTTCGACACATTATCACTCTCCTGATCTATATAAATTACGATTTTATTTTATGAATACTTTATTAATTATTAATCTAAAGGTTTTAGTTTAGACTTTCTATATTTATCTCCTATATATTAGGATTTCTTTATCCTTTCACATTATTCTATAAATTTGTAATTAAAATCATGATAAAAATAAATCCTGTAATTGAAATCACAGGATTTAATGACATTTTGAACACAAACCGAAAAATTTTACTTTGTGATCTTTGATTTCAAAGTTATAATTGGATTGAATCTCTTCTTCCAAATGATCTAATAAATCTACCTCAACTTCAATTATTTCTCCACACTTAGTACAAATTAAATGATGATGGTGATGATCTTCACTATTTATATTAAGTTCATATCTAGCACATCCATCATCTAAATTAATCTTAGAAATTACATCTAAGTCATCTAATAATTGTAAAGTTCTATAGACTGTAGCAAGGCCAATCTCCGGGCAATCTTCCTTAACATAGTCATAGATCTCTTCAGTACTAAGATGCTTTCCTTGACTTTTGATTATTGTATCTAATATAGCTCTTCTTTGAGGCGTAAGCTTATATCCCTTTTCTTTTAATATGTCCTTTAACTTGTCAACTGAGTCTATCATTACAAAACCTCGCTTATTAATTAATAGTCTATTCCAAATTTTAGTTTACTTTTTTTTGAAAAAATTGTCAACCATTAATACTATTTTAAATACAACTTTTATTTTTATTCAACTTAAATATACTACGACCCTTACAATTTTCACATTTTATAGGCACTTTAATAACTTCATTACATCTAGGACATCTTTTAAACTTTTCACTGTCAACTTTAATCCTACAGTTTTTACATTCTAGTATCATAATCCCACCACGCAAATATTGATAATGATTATCACTTAAATCTTATCATTGTTTTTCATCTATTTCAAGCTTTAGTTGATCTCCACAGGTATGCTTCTTATTATATTCATTTCATGGGGTTTTATTTCACAAATATATGCATAAAATTCAACACCAAATTTATATGCTTTTTTAACAGCATCTGCAAATTTACTATCCATTTCCCTATTAGGTGTAAATATCACTGCATCATCTCTTTGAACAATAAAAAATACTGCACCTCTAAATCCTCGTTTTTTTGCTTCTATAAGTTCAAGTACATGTTTTGTACCTCGTTCCGTAGGGGCATCTGGAAAAGTGGCTATACCATTATCCTTTACTAAAGTGGCACATTTTGCTTCAACCAGAACCATTTCATCTTTATTGCTCAATGCTAAATCGAATCGACTATTGCCAAATTTTACTTCTCTCTTTATTATATCATATTTTTTTCTAAATCCTTCTAATTTTCTCTCATTAAATGCTCTCTCTAAAATAATATTTGGAGCCTTAGAATCAATAAAAACAAGGGAATCACCCTTATAGACATGAAGAAGATCGTATTTTGTCTTTCTATTTGGATTATCAACTTTCCTTACAATGACCTTTGTTCCCTGTATTAAAAGTTCTTTCATTCTACCAGTATTAGCCACATGTACTTTTTCGATTTTATTATTAATCTCTATATGGGCAATAAACCTATTTAGTCTTTCCACAAAAACTCCTTCTAATAAATTTCCTTCTATTTTTAATTTCACTATATCATCTCCTGCATGTTAATAAAAGTGGGTTAAACCCACTTTTATTTACTCTTCTTCTATCATTTCATCATAAGCCTTTGCAACTTCCTCTATTTCTTCATCATTATCTACATATTGTAATATTTCTTCTCCATTTTCTTTAACAACTTTAAATACTAATCCCTCGTCAGTATCTTCATCTGTAGGTAACAATATAGCATATTCAGTATCATTTATTTTTAGCGTAGCAACAACTTCAAATTCCTTTTTTTCTCCAGTTTCTTCATCAATTAAAGTTATAATATTTTCCTTATTCATTTCATCACCTCATAATTTTATTATAACACATAAATGTCTCTAAATATTCTACATACAATTTTAATAAATAGATTCTATGTAGTTAAGAAAGATTTTTAGGATATTAAAATAATTAAAATTAATTATAAACTCGATCCTCTTTGTCTATCAAGATAACCCTGTAATATATAAACAGCTGCTATCTTATCTATTACCTTTTTTCGCTTCTTTCTACTTACATCTGCTGATATTAACATTTTTTCCGCAGCTACTGTAGTAAGTCTTTCATCCCAAAAAACAATTTCAATATCAATTTTATTTTTCAATTTTTCAGCAAATTTCTTTGTCTTTTCTCCCTGGGTACCAATACTGCCATCCATATTTTTAGGAAGACCTACTATTATTTTTTTTATGTTTTTTTCTTCAATTAATTCTTTTATTCTATTTATATCCTGTTTATTACTAGTTCTTCTTATGGTTTCTAAACCTTGTGCAGTTAATCCTAAAAGATCACTAACAGCTACACCTATAGTTTTATCTCCTACGTCTAAACCCATTAGCCTCATAATCTACCTCTTTCTAAACAACTTTTATACAAAATTCTGGACAATAGCTACTACAATAACCGCAAAGGACACATCTATCCCTATCAACAATTAATTTATCGTTTTCAATCTTAAGAGCATCGAACTTACAGTTTCGTACACATTTGCCACATCTTTTGCACCAATAATCAATATGCAACTTCCTATTTTGTTTTCTTAATTTTTCTTTTATTTCTTTTGGAACGATTTTTTCTTCAAATCGGTTAACATTTGCTATTACTTCTTCTACCCTCTGCATTCCTACTGCTATTGAATCTAAAAAATCTAGGTTAAGTACGAAATCAAAACACTCATCAATGGAGCTTATTAGATTTCCTCCTCCCAATGGTTTCATTCCGTATATACCCTTACCTTTTTCCTTTGAAATTTCCAGGGCTTTTATCATGTCTTCTACATTTCCATCCTGTATTCCTAACCCATTTTTATTTATAATTGGATGAATAACTTCTATTTCTTCATATTCATTAGCAGCCTTTACGGCGGCAATATTATGGGTGGATATTCCAACTGCTCTTATTATACCCTTTTCTTTCATTTTTATAAAATACTCCAGAGCCTCATAATGGCCTCTTATGGTATGTTCACTTTCCTGTTCGTGTAGTAAAAAGATATCTATATAGTCTCTATTAAGCTTTTCCAATGCTTCTTTTAAACTTTCTTCAGCTGTTTTTTTAGAATAGGCATAGGATTTAGTAGATATCACTATATTATTTTTTATATTTGGAGTTAATGCTCTATTTATATATTCATAGGTTTCGTAAAGCTGAGCAGTATCTATGAAATTAACTCCTCTATCAATTGCTTCTCTTATTACTTTAGCGCCTTCATCCAAGGGAAGATTGGCTTGAAGTGGACCTATAGTTAATGCTCCAAAACAAAGTTTTGAAACTGATATTCCTGTATTCCCAAGTTTCTTTTTTTCCATAATCATTACCTTTCTATATTAAGTTTTTCCTTGATGTCTTTAATAACTAAGTACATAAGGGTAGTACCTAAAAATATTACTGATGTTGCCGCTGCAACTACCCCAGAATCGTTAACAATAAATCCAACTATACATCCAATAAATGTTCCTAGCAAACCTATTGATAGGTTTTTATATCTATCAAATATTCTTTTCATTACACCTATAGGTCTGTAAAAAAGCATTCCCATAAAAACTATTGTAAGTACCAACACTTTACTCCAAATACTTATAGTAAATAATTTTATATTCATACTTAGCTTTCTTTTTATTATTGAAAATATTTCATTACTTCCGTTTTTGTTTATTCTAAATAGTGCATTTCCTAGATGAGAACTGCTTTTAATAATAAAAATATCTACTAAAGCAATAATACTAATTAATAGTACCACAGATATTATTATATAGATAAAATGTTTTATTTCTAGTTTTTCATTAAAATACTTTAGAAAAACAAACATAAATGCAAATACACCAGTTATTGTGCCGCCAACATTTGCTCCTAGACTTGGAAACCCAATTATAATAGCAATTATTATGAGAAATATTCCTACTGTAGATTTGCTTAGATCTAACCTTTCCTTTAATGCTGTTATAAAAATTAGTGTTGAACTAATTAGGATTCCCATATATTCATTACCAAGACCATAATATCTAGCTCCAATTATTGGGTCATATCCCAAAAAAGACCTTTTTATTAAGTAACCATTATTTATAATATCAATAGAAATCATTATACATGTAATACCCGTTAAAATAATAACTCTATCTACAGCCTTTTTAGTAATAATAATTGTTATTTGTGTTATGGCTATGCTTAAAAGGATAATTGTCAAAAACATAAATCCTAAATTATTTATATCAAATACAGGTACAATAAGGAGAGAAAGAGGTATCGTCATAATAAAAAGTAACAAATATTCAATACAAGTTAAGATATATTTTTTATGTATACCTTCTATTTGAATTACAAGAAATGTAATTATTGATACAACTATCTCAAATATGACAAATGAGTACAAAATATATGGTCTATTAACATATACAAAGGCAACATTTTCATTTAATTTTTTTATGAATTCTAAATTATTATTTTTCTTAATGGAATAAAGGGGTAAACCAGTGTATTTATCAACATTAGCATCAAAGTAATTTGAAATATATGGAGCTATATCAATATTTGCCACTATCCCCTCTCTTCTAGTAGTATCTGATGTCAATAGACTGGATTCTAAGTTATTATTATATCTAATAATAGGAGTTAATCTATATCCATTTTCATAGGCTTTACTGGCTGGATATGGGCTAATTATAAGAATATCAAACTCCTCTGAGTCAAAAGTCTCATATACTCTTTTAACAAATATATCCATATCATTTAAAATTCTATTCTTATGCTCACTATACTTTTCATTTGTTAAGTTATTTTTATATTTATCTAATCTATAAATGTCACCTAATTCAAAAACTATACATTTAGATTGATTATTATTTTTTTCAATCCAGCTAAATAAATAATCATAATTAGTTTTTTTTCCGTACGGATAATTGGCATCCTCAATAATGTTATTGTTATCTATATCTCCATGGTCTACTTGTCCATATTCATCCATTACTAATAGCGGTGCAAATCTAACTTCTCTATCAGTAATATCAGAATTCCCTACCACAGTAGTTTTGATTTTTTTATGGTTCAAGGAGTTACCTAGAGCCCCAATAAAAGGATTATAATCATTCTTAAAGTTTAAATTTATTAAATTTGCTATGTCTAAATTAATAATTTCTCCCATATTATTCATATATCCTACTCTTCTATTATATATTGTTTTGTAGTCCTTAGATGAATTATGGGATCTAACAGTATAATAGGTTGCATCGCTTCTTGTTCCACTTCCCATAGAAACAACCGAACTATAATCATTATTATGTCCGTAACCTCTAGTATTCAGCAGCCCTATACTACCATTTTCAGCTAGATTTTTCACAAAATCCATTTTCTCAATGTCTTCTATGGTCAATCTATTTATCATAAAAATTATAATTTTTTTATCTTCTTCAGCATAAGATCTCATGGTTATTATTGTAATAAAAGTAATGATTATAATCAGAAACTTAGATAACTTCTTCAAACTAAATCTCTCCTACTTTATTCTTTTAAATAATTTTTTAAAAGTTCTTCCAATAATTCGTCTCTTTCCAACTGTCTTATTATGTTTCTAGCATCCTTATGACTAGTGATATAAGTTGGGTCACCTGATAACAAATAGCCAACTATTTGATTAACTGGGCTATAACCCTTTTCTTCTAAGGCATTATATACAGTTACTAATATTTTTTTAACTCCTTTTTTATCTTCCTTTTCAACATTAAATTTTACTGTCATATTATTATTCATATTGTATCCCTCCAATAAATATTTGTTAATCTTATTAATATTATACACCAGAGTAATGCTTAGCTAACAATTATTAATAATTAAGGGAAAAATAAAGGAAGGCTATGCCTTCCTTGTTAGTTTATGCAATTAATAACTAATTCATTAACCTTTGATAGGGCTTCATCTATTTTTGAAGGATCCTTAGCACCAGCTTGTGCCATATTAGGTCTTCCTCCACCGCCGCCTCCAGCTACTTTTGCAACTTCTCTAATGATTTTTCCACAATGGACTCCCATTTTTACTACGTCGTCAGAAGCCATTGATACGAAACTAACTTTACCATCCTTTTCACTACCAAGCATAATAAATGCATTTTCTAGCTTGTCCTTTAACTTATCTCCAAGATTTCTTAGGCTATCCATATCTAAATTAGCAACATTATATGCAATTACATTTATTCCATTTACATTTTCCACTGCATTTAATATTTCATCTAAAGCACTACTTGCAAGCTTATTTTTAAGCTGCTCATTTTCTTTTTGTAATGTTTTAAATTCATTATTTAATGATTCAATTTTCACTTCAATATTATTTACGTTTGATTTTAGCAGTGTAGATATAGTATTTAACTTTTTATTTATATTATCCATATATTTATAGACTTCTTTACCTGTTATCGCTTCTATTCTTCTTACTCCAGCAGCCACACCAGCCTCACTGATTATTTTAAATAAGCCTATCTCACTTGAATTTCCTACATGGGTTCCTCCACATAACTCTTTGCTAAAATCGCCTATACTAATCATTCTTACAGTATCACCATATTTTTCTCCAAATAGAGCCTCTGCACCCATTTGCTTTGCTTCTTCTAAACTAGTAACATGTGCTTTAACTTCTAATACATCTAATATTCTTTCATTAACGATTTTTTCTATTTTTACTAATTCCTCTGAAGAAACAGGTTGAAAATGAGTAAAGTCAAATCTTAGTCTATCAGGAGTAACTAAAGAACCTGCTTGATTAACATGTTCTCCTAGTACTTTTTTAAGAGCTTTGTGTAACATGTGGGTAGCACTATGATTTCTTGCAGTATTTCTTCTTTTATCCATATCTACCTTTGCATAAACCTTTTGGCCCTTCTTAATGCTTCCATCTATCACTTTTCCCACATGAAGTATTATATCATTTATGCCCTTTTTACAATCCTTTATAATTATTTTATTTTCTCCACAATATATGATTCCATTATCTCCTACCTGTCCACCACCTTCTGGATAAAAAGGAGTCTTATCTAAAATGATTTGAATATCTTCGCCTTTTTGGGCTTCCTCTATTAGTTCATTATCTCTTACTATAGCCAATATTTCTGATTCACTTTCATATTTTTCGTAACCAACAAATTCAGACTTTATATCATTGGTTATTTCAGTTAAGGCATTTGATTCCCAACCAAGTTCATTCATATCTTCCCTTGCAGTTCTAGCTCTTTCCCTTTGCTTCTCCATCTCCTTATCAAAGGCTTCTTGATCTACTTTCATATTTTCTTCTTCTAATATTTCCTTAGTAAGGTCTAGTGGAAAACCATAGGTATCATATAATTTAAATGCTTTTTTCCCTGAAAGCACTGTTTCATCATTGATTTTTAGTTCATTCATATAGTTTTTAAGTATTTCCATTCCTTGGTCAATGGTTTGTTGAAATCTATCTTCTTCTATTGATATTACTTTCTTAATATAATCTTGTCTTTCTACTAACTCCGGATAAGCATCACCGGACACTTCTATTACCATATCTACTAATTTATAAAGGAAATTTCCTTTAACTCCTAATAATTTTCCGTGTCTAGCTGCTCTCCTAAGAAGTCTTCTTAAAACATATCCCCTACCTTCATTACTTGGAAGTATACCGTCTCCTACCATAAAAGTAACTGCCCTTATATGATCTGTAATTATTCTTATTGATACATCTATATTTTTACTGCTACCATATTCCTTACCTGTTATATCTAATACTCCCTTTAAGATATGTTTTATAGTATCTACATCAAAAATTGATTGTACATTTTGCATTATGCAGGCAACTCTCTCAATGCCCATTCCTGTATCAATATTTGGATTAGGTAGCGGATGATAATTACCTTCTTCATCCTTATCAAACTGTGTAAACACAAGATTCCAAAATTCTACATATCTATCACAGTCACAACCTGGCTTGCAATCCTCATGACCACATCCATATTCTTCCCCTCTATCGTAATAGAACTCTGAACAGGGCCCACATGGACCAGTACCTATCTCCCAAAAGTTATCTTCTTTACCTAATCTTACAATTCTTTCCTTTGGCATACCTATTTTTTTATTCCAAATATCAAAGGCTTCATCATCTTCCTCATAAACAGATACCCATATTTTTTCAGGAGGCATTTCTAAATGCTCGGTACAAAATTCCCAACCCCAAGCTATAGCCTCTTCTTTAAAATAATCTCCAAAGGAAAAGTTTCCTAACATCTCGAAAAAAGTTGCATGTCTTGCAGTTTTTCCTACGTTCTCAATATCTCCAGTCCTTATACATTTTTGACAAGTTGCCATTTTAGTATTTGGTGGAGTCTCAACTCCCATAAAATATGGTTTTAACGGAGCCATACCAGCATTTATTAATAATAAACTTTTATCTTTTTGGGGAACTAATGGATAGCTTGGTCTAGCATAATGATTTTTACTCTCAAAAAACTTTAAAAATTTACTTCTTATTTCATTCAAACCCATTTCTCTCACTTTTGTTTCACTCCTTAAATTTATTTTAGAAATCAAAAAAAACCCTCGTTCCTATAAAAATAGGGACGAGAGTATGCCCGCGGTACCACCCTAGTTATTACCCATAAGTAATCACTCTTATCTTAACACTATAACGGGTGTAAACCGTTAACTTCTACTTTAAAACTTCCTTTCAAAGCCAAAGCTTAAGAGCTGCTTCAACTATCCTTAATGAAAGGATTCTCAGCAAATGTCCTTCTCTCTGTACATCAGGTATAGTTTACTACTCTCCATCATAGCTTTTAATCTGTTTTTTGTTGATTATACAAAAGGTGTAATGTTTTGTCAATTATTAATTTATCATTTATTCTATATTTTGGTTAAAATTCTGTTAATATGATTTATTAATATTTTAATACTTGCTACTAAAGGAACTGAAAATATTAACCCTGCTAGTCCAAACAGTTCTCCTCCAATAAGAAGAGATAGTATTACAAAAACCGGATGCAAGCCTACACTATCCCCCACTATCTTAGGCGATAAAAGGGCACTTTCTATTTGTTGAATAATAAAAAAAGTTATTACAACCCATATTGCTTTCACTGGATTATCTAAAAGTGCTATTATAACTCCAGGAATAGCTCCAATTATAGGTCCAAAATAAGGAACTACATTGGTTATTCCTGCTATAATACCAATGAGCAAAGCAAATTTTACATTTAGAATTAGAAGTGCTACAATACTCATTATACCTACTAAAGTTGCAATAATCAACTGTCCTCTAATGAATTTACTTAGTATCCTATTTATATCCCTAGCTATGTATATTACCTCTTGTCTGAAGGCTTTCGGTATGGATATTAACATTTTTTTTCTAAAGAAATCTGCATCTTTCAAAAAATAAAATGTATATATTGGTATTAACACTATACTAACTATTTTAGAAAAAAAGTTTAATCCTTTTTCTGTCATCCCTTTAAACATGTCTATTATATATATCTGAATCATATTTATATGTTCCCTTAAGGCTAATTCAACACCAATAAACTCCCTTGGAAGATTACTCATACTATCGCTATACTTTTTATATATATTATTTAGATATATATAGGATCTATTTGAGTACTCAGGCAATACATCTACAAAATTCTTAATTTCCTCAGTTATTTTTGGAGTTATTGTAACAGAAAATATTACAATCACCGAAATAATACCTATATATACTATTATTACACTCCATAGTCTTGATATATTATATTCCATCAATTTATGTATAATAGGGTTAAGTAGATATGAAAAGATTATTGCCCATATAATTGGTTTTAAATTAGATATTATTATAGCTTTAAAACTATATAGTATTAATATAAATAATATTGTAGTCAATATCAAAGACAAAATAATAAAATATTTTTTCGTAAATCTAACCTTCTTTTTATAGATTACAAATTTATTTCCGATATTTACTAAAAAATAAATAGTAAATATTAACAAAATAAAAATACATATATTTAAAATCACTTTACTAATAATATATATTTTATCAATATTATTTATAGATCCCAATAAACTTACATCTGGTATTTGAGTATTCATAACATCACCGCTTCATATAATTTTAAGCAGCTTATAAAAGCTGCTTTTTTTATCTCAACATATCTAATGAAGCTACTGTACCCATAAGCTTTGAAGCATTTTTTACCATTTTGCTTCCTTTTTTCATAAGTCGTCTTCTTTGTCTAGGAGAAGATTTATATAAAGCATATATTCCAGCTGTTGCTCCTATTAAACTGCCTGCTATTATACCTGAAACAAATTTATCTTTCATTATTTCACTCCTCAATATATATTTTATATCCTACTAATATTTTGTGATTATATCATCTATCTAATTCAAGTAATTTTTTCAAACCACCAATGTTTTTTACAAGAGAATTGGATAATTTATCTGGTACAATCATTTTTTCATTTTTTATTATAAGTTCATTATCAATTGGTATAATTTGAATTCCTGTTAAAATATCATCTATTACTCCATTTGTTAATATTATTCCCAAAATATTTCCGTCATTTTTTT
>CBETVX010000055.1:0-17380 GCA_965539935.1 uncultured Eubacteriales bacterium
TATATATTGTATTCAGAATAATAAAGATAATAATTTCAACAAAAAGAGATTTAGGACAATTGTTAGCGAAAGAATCAAAGTTAAGGAAGAATTAGAGGCTGTAGTATCACAAATAAAATCTTTATATGAAATCAAAAACTTTAGTATAGATATTTTAGGATTGGAAGATTTTGTTCATAATTTAGATTGTCATAAATGTGACGACTTCGATTACTTAATTATAAAATATTTATCAAATAATAACATTAATAACATTATTACAGATGATGCAGATTATACAACTATGGAAAATATCAATATTTACACTGCAAATAATAATGCTTTCAAATAGGCTTATTTTTTAAAATTAAATAAGTTCTTTTATATTAAAACATACTTTAACATAGCTCTAGAAATAGGGCTTTTTTCTTTTCTATTTAAAATGAAAAACTGATATAATTAAAAATACATGTATAAAGGAAGAAACTAAAATTAACATAGCACTTTTGTAAACATAGATAATGAAATTTTAATGACAATAAAGGCAGGGAAAAAGATAAAAAATGAAGTATCAATACAAGAACCTATTGGAATAAATAAAGAAGGTAATGAAATAAGCCATTTGGATATTTTAGGAACTGATGCAGATTCAGTTTTAGATGAGGTAGAGCTTAAAATACAGGTTCGTAATCTCTATAAAAAAAGTCTTAAGAAAAGAGAAAAACACGTTATTGAATTGAGATATGGTCTGACTAATGGTAGATGTAAAACCCAGAGAGAAATTGCTAAAATACTTGGCATATTAAGATCGTATGTATCAAGAATAGAAAAGAAAGCTCTAGAGGAATTACAAAAAGCATTTAATAATAAAGAATGCTTATACAAAATCAAATATACTCATTAAAACTGCTGCTCCTTACATATGGAGTAGCAGTTTTGCTGTATAAAAAATATTTATGATATTTACCGAAAGCTTTTTTTAAAACTTGAGTGTTGAAAAGGAAGAAGGTTACTTGGAACATTTTCAGGTCCTAAATCATTTGAGATATTCCAAATAGCACAACTTTTATAATAACCATTGCAAAAATTATTTCTAAAGCTATCTAAATAATACTTATATTCAGAGATTGTTCCATTTATATAAGGACATTTTTTTATTAAGTTACATGTATACATTATATCCCTCCTTAAAAGGTATCAAAAAAAGATTATAAAACTAGTATATGAAAAGAGAATAAAAATATTGACAGATTTATTTAGAAAGAATAATATAAAATAAAAAGAAAATTAGTACTATAGCACTAGAAAAATAGTCTACAGGAACCATAATTAACATAAAATTAATTAAATAACTTTTGATTTAAACAGGAGTACTGTGATATTAAAAAGAATATATAGAGAGTAAGCATAATTACATAAAAAATCAGTGTTTTAGAAAATGAATTGGTCTTTAAATAAATGCAAGTAAAAATAAGGTGATTAAATGCAAACTAGAAAAAGACTAGGGGATTTATTAGTTGGCGCTGGACTTATAACTCAGGATCAACTTTTAAGTGTACTTGATATACAGAAAAAATCTGGGAAAAAGCTTGGGGAACTTTTAATAGAAAATGGATTGGTGAGCGAAAAACAAATTATTGAAGTATTAGAATTTCAACTTGGCATACCCCATATGGATTTAGAAAAACATTTTATAGATCCAGAAATACCAAAACTTATTAATGAAAATCTAGCAAGAAGATATAATCTCATTCCTGTTAAAAAAGACAGAGGTAAATTAATAGTTGCAATGTCAGATCCCCTTAACATCTATGCCATCGATGATGTAACAATTGCCACAGGATTTCAAGTGGAGCCTGTGATATCTACTAGAAGAGATATCCTTAATGCAATAGACAGTTACTACGGAAAACAAAATGCGGAGCAAGCTGTAGAAGACTTCAAAAAAAAGTATGATGTTGAAAATATAGACAATATAGATGAAGAGATAGTTAATGAAATAAATAACGCACCCGTTGTAAGATTGATAAATTCAATTATTAAACAAGCAGTTAAATCTAATGCCAGTGATATACATATAGAACCCTTTGAAGATATTCTAAGAGTAAGGTTTAGAGTAGATGGAGAACTACGAGAGATTATGACTCCAGCTAAGTCAACACATTCTGCAATAATGGCCAGGATTAAAATCATGGGAAAAATGAATATCGCGGAAAAAAGACTACCTCAAGATGGTAGAGTAGAAACTGAAGTTGATGGAAAGGATATAGATTTGCGTATATCTACCCTTCCAACAGTGTATGGAGAAAAGGCAGTTATTAGATTATTAGATAGAAGTAATTTTTTAATCACAAAAGAAGATTTAGGTTTGTCTAAAGAAAATTTAAGTTTGTTTGATTCTATAATAAAAAATCCAAATGGCATAATTCTAGTAACAGGGCCTACAGGAAGTGGAAAAACCACAACTCTCTATACAATTCTAAGGGAACTGAACACAATGGATCAAAATATTGTTACCGTTGAGGATCCAGTAGAATACAGACTTCATGGTATCAATCAAGTTAATGTCAATCAAAAAGCAGGGCTTACCTTTGCAAGTGCCCTTAGATCTATACTTAGACAAGACCCTGACATAATAATGATTGGAGAAATACGTGATACTGAAACGGCTCAGATAGCTGTTAGGGCCGCAATAACAGGCCATTTAGTTTTAAGTACAATGCATACAAATGATACTGCTTCAACTGTAATAAGACTTATTGATATGGGAGTACCGCCTTACTTAGTTTCATCTGCTGTAATTGGAGTTGTGGCACAGAGATTGGTTAAAAAAATTTGTGATTCTTGTAAAACTCAATATATTCCTAATGAACAAGAAAGACAATTACTAAAAATCCAAGATGATATTACCTTATATAAAGGTAAAGGGTGTAGTTATTGTAATAATACAGGTTATAAAGGTAGAACAGCAATTCATGAAGTTATGCCTATTGATAGAAAACTTAGAATTCAAATTGATAAAGGTGAAAGCACTGACCTACTAAGACAAACTGCCAAAACAAACGGAACTATTACTCTAAGGGAAAATTGTAAAGAACTTGTTTTAAAGGGAATTACAACAATAGATGAATTGATAAGGGTTACATATAGTATAGAATAGGTGGTGTTTTATGGACATAGTGAAACTTTTAGAAAAAACTGTTGAATTAGGGGCTTCAGATTTGCATATTACTGTAGCTGTTCCACCTGTAATGAGAATAAATGGAGAGTTAATAAGGCATGGAGATATATGTTTAAATCCTCAAGATACAATAAATATAGCTAAGCAGATTTTAACGGAGAAACAATTTGAGTATCTCAATGAAAATGGTGAAATAGACTTTTCTTTTTCAAAGGCAGGGTTAGGTCGATTTAGAGTAAATGCATATAAACAAAGAGGAAGTTTTAGTTTAGCCATAAGAGTAGTATCCCTTACAATACCAACCATAGATGAACTAGGACTTCCTTTTATATTAAAGGATTTAGTCTGTAAAAAAAGGGGACTTATTTTAGTTACAGGACCAACGGGCAGTGGAAAATCTACAACCCTTGCATCTATGATTAATTATATCAATAATAATAGACATTGTCATGTGCTGACATTGGAAGATCCCATTGAGTACCTTCATAAACATAATAAAAGTGTTGTAAATCAAAGGGAAATTGGAGTAGATTCAAAGAGTTACTCACGAGCCCTTAGGGCAGCACTGCGACAAGACCCTGATGTGATTTTAGTAGGGGAGATGAGGGATTTAGAAACCATAAGTATAGCTATTACAGCTGCTGAAACTGGTCATTTGGTAATGTCTACACTACATACTATAGGAGCAGCTAAGACAGTAGATAGGGTTATCGATGTATTTCCACCCCATCAGCAGCAGCAAATTAAAGTTCAGCTTTCTTCTGTTTTAGAAGGAGTTATTTCCCAGCAGTTGTTACCTAAAGTAGGTGGTGGACGTGTAGCGGCCTTTGAAATCATGGTTTCAACACCTGGGATACGGAATCTTATTAGGGAAGGAAAGACCCATCAAATACAATCCATAGTTCAAACTGGTTCTAGATATGGAATGAAAACCATGGATTCCTCTATTGGGGATTTATTTAGACAAGGACTAATCACTAGGGAAACAGCAATAAATTTTGCTGTAGATAAGGAAATGATGGGAAGATATTTAGGAATTTAATATAAAGTTTCACATAATATAGTCAACTTACAGTTAATGGCAAAGGAGTGGATACATGCCACTATTTAAATATAAAGCTATTTCAGATACTGGAGAGAAAATAGAAGGAACCTATGAAACAGATACTAAAACTCAAGTAATATATATGATAAGACAAAAGAGATATTATCCTGTTAAAGTAGAAGAAGTTGTTGAAGGAAAGGAAATATCTTTTGATTTATTTAGGAAAGTTAAAACAAAAGACATAGCAGTGTTCTGTAGACAATTCCACGCCATGTTAAATGCAGGAGTAACTATTATTAGTTGTTTAGATATACTTAGAAAGCAAACCGAGAATAAAAAACTAAAAAGTGTATTAAATGAAGTCTATGAAGAAGTCCAGACAGGTTCTACTTTCTCTGATTCATTAAAAAAATATGATAATATTTTTCCAGAACTATTGATTTACATGGTAGAAGCTGGAGAAGTCAGTGGAACACTTGATATTATAATGGAAAGAATGGCAATTCATTATGAAAAAGAAAATAAAATTCAAAGTAAAGTCCAAGGAGCCATGGTATATCCTATTATTTTAAGTATGGTTTCTGTAATAATTGTTATTTTTCTACTGACTTTTGTAATGCCTACTTTTTTAAGTATGTTTCAAGGAAGTGGAGTAGAGCTGCCTCTACCTACAAGGGTATTACTTAGTATAAGTGAAATAATTAAAAAGTTCTGGTATATAATTGTCATACTAATTGGAGTTGCAGTGTATTTTATAAAAATCTTTACGGCCACTGAAAATGGGAAATATATTGTAGATATAATGAAGCTCAGGATTCCAGTAGTTGGTAGTACTATTCAAAATGTTGTTACTGCAAGATTTACTAGAACCCTTTCTACATTATTATCCAGCGGCATACCACTGATACAGGCCCTTGAAGTAGTTTCAAAGATTGTTCAAAACAAAATAGTGGAAAAAGGTTTACTTGAAACTAAGGAAGAAGTTAGAAAAGGTGTAGATTTAGCTAGTCCAATTAAGAGAATAGGCTTCTTTCCTCCAATGGTTGAATCCATGATAAAAATTGGAGAAGAATCAGGCTCTTTAGATGATATATTAGATAAAACTGCCAACTTTTACGATACAGAAGTAGAAACAGCACTGCAAAAAATGGTCACCCTTTTAGAACCCCTTATGATAGTTGTTATGGCCATAGTCATAGGCTCCATAGTCATAGCCATGGTACTTCCAATGTTTGATATGATAAATGCCGTTCAATTTTAAAAGAAAAGTTTATAGGGTGATGAAATAAATTAACATCATCTTAAAATAAATTAACATCATCTTAAAATAAATGTTAAAAAAGGAGGAGTAATAATGTTACAGAGAATAAGAAAATCTTTAAAGAATAAGAAGGGTTTTACATTAGTTGAACTTATAGTTGTTATAGCTGTTTTAGGGATTTTAGCAAGTCTAGCTGTACCTAAATTTGTCGGGATACAGGATGATGCCAAGGAAAAAGTAGATGCACAGAATTTAAAAATGATACAAAATGTAGTAGAAATATACCGTGCTGAAAATGGAGAATTGCCAGATACTGATACTAAAATGGGAAAAATGGTTGAAACTTATTTAAATGATGAGGTTCCATCTCCTCAAGAAAAAGAAGGTTATGTTTTTGTAATGGATAATGAAAGTGGAAAAATTTCAATAAAAGCATCTGCTGGGAACGATGAAACTGAAGTAAAAAAGGATTAGAAATTTTTATAATCAATTATAATAACTGGAGTTATATTTTGTGATTTAATTTATTGTGGATTAAGATTAACATTATCATTTTGTTAAGGTGGGTAAAATGTTGAACATAATAACAGCATTAGGCTTACTAATCGGCTCCTTTTTAAATGTATGTATATATCGCATACCTGAAAACAAATCAATTTCATATCCACCATCCCACTGCCTAAAGTGTAAAACAAGACTTAGACCAATGGACTTAATACCAGTATTTAGTTATTTATTTACTAAGGGTAAATGTAGATACTGTGGGGAGAAGATATCCCCACAGTATCCTATTGTTGAGATGATTAGTGGAATTATATACTTATTATTATTTTTAAAATTTGGACAAACCATATTCTTTATTAAGTATGCTATCTTAGCTAGTCTGCTTATAGTTATTGCCTTTATTGACTTAAAACACCAAATTATTCCAGATGGGCTTATTATTTTGGGATTTATAATAGGATTTATCTTTAATATATTAATTACTCCCAGAACTAGTTTTATTCAGGGTATTATGGGCCTATTAATTGGTGGGGGATTATTTTTAATTATTGCAGTTGTAACTAATGGAGCCATGGGTGGAGGAGATATAAAGCTTATGGGAGTATTAGGGTTTGCCCTAGGATGGAAATATATATTATTAATAGCATTTCTATCTTTCGTTATTGGAGCCCTAATATCTATTTTTCTACTTATATTTAAAATTAAAGGAAGAAAGGATTATATTCCCTTTGGACCCTTTATATCTATTTCTGCATTTATAACTATGCTTTATGGAACTAAAATTATTAGCTGGTACCTTGTTTTTTTTTATTAAATATTTCTGTATGGGGTGGACGAATTGTTTTCTAATAAGTTATTATCTATCGATATAGGCACTAAAAATACAAAATTAGCCGTTGGTTATGTGAAAAATAATGTTATTAATATCGAAAATCTTATTGAGTTTCCAACTCCTTCAAATACATATGAAGATGGGAAAATCTTATCTATTGATAGACTTAAAGATAATATATTGAGTACTTTAAAGCAACATAATATAAAAGTTAAAAAATGTATTTTTTCTCTGTCAAGTACATCATTGATAACAAGGGAAATAGTCTTACCAGCAGTAAAAAATGAAGATTTAAAATCTATGGTTATTATGGAAGTGGAACAATATTTACCTATGATACTTAAGGATGATATTGTTGAATATAAGGTGGTAGAAGAATTTGAAGAAAATGAAATAGATAAGATAAGAGTTCTTGTGGCTGTCCTTTCTAAAGAAATAGTTGAAAGATATTTAAAACTTATCCATGAGATGAAAATGACTCCTGTGGCATTAGACATACATGGAAATTCTATTTCTAAACTGTTCACTTCTAATATTCACATTAACGATGAAAATTACAGTTCTAAAGAGACTGTTGCAATTATAGATATAGGGGTTTCCTCCATTAATGTCAGTATAATATATGATGGCAATCTAAGATTTAGTAGAATCATTGATTTTGGCGGTAAAGATATAGATATAGCAATTTCAAACGCCTATAACCTATCTTTAGAAGATGGAGAAAAGAAGAAAATAGATGAGGTTAATCTAGACCCTGAAAATTTCAACAATTTAGAAATCAGTTCCATAGTTAATGAAGTAGCCAGAACTACTGTGGACAATTGGATACAAGAAATACAAAGGATATTTCAGTACTATACAAGCAGAAGTTTGTCAAATAGAATCAGTAAAGTCTATATACTTGGGGGAAACGCTAGTATATTTAATATAGAAAAATATATAAATAGGGGATTGAATATTCCTACCTTTAAGATTAAAAATATGGAGAATATCAAATTTAAAAAAGAGTTTGAAAATATTGATTTTGGAAGATATCTTAATGCAATAGGAGCGATGGTTAGAAAGTAATCAAAATATTTCAAGTAGGTGGAGTATATGAGGGATATCAACTTTTTTTCTTTTTACATTGACAAACGTAAATCAGCTAGAAAAAAACATATTATTATTTATAGTAGTATCTTTATTATAGCAGGGGGATTAATTGGTTTTTATATTTGGAATAACAATAAAATTGAAGATTTAAATAAAGACCTTCAAAGATATGAAGAACTTTTTAACAGTAAAGAAATGACCCTAAAGATTAATGAAGCAGAAACTAAAAGACAAAAAATTGAGGTTTTAACCCAGTACGAAGTGATACTACAAACAATCAATGGGCAAATTGATCTAGTTGATCGAATAAACAGTCAAATTATAAATGATATTGCTTCATCTATGCCAAAGGAAATGTATATTTTAAACGCAAATATTAATCAAGTAGAAATCAATTTACAAGGAGTAGCTTCCAATCGAATTCTAATAGCGGAATGGATACATAACCTAAAGGAATTCCCCTATTTAGCAAGTGTACATGCTAATATAATAGCTGTAGAGGACAATGAGAATAATAATCAAGTTTTCGACATAAAATGTACTTTCAAGGATGGGGCTGCAGACAATGAATAAAAAAACAAAAAAGAATGAAAATTTTTTAAAAAAGTTATTTGAAAGAAATAGCAATAATAAACATACATTCATTGATTCATTTAATAATATCTTTAATAAACTTTCAAAAAGAGAAAAGATATTATTGGGCCTGTTAGGTATTGTTATTATAGTATTTAGTTATTATAAATTTATTATTATACCAAGTTTTAATGAAATAAATATATTAAAGGAAAAGATACAAAAGTATAAAAGTGAATATGAAGAAATGGGAGTAGATATATCTTCTTTAGATAATTTAGACAATAATTACAAAGTTCTAAATGTAAAAATAACTATGCTGGAAAATGGTTTGTTTTCAGGAATAATACAAGAGAAAATCATTGAAATACTGGATGAAATGTTAAATAACTCTGGACTTGATGGTAAATCCATTGTTTTTAGTGATATTGCTAAGGACTCAGTATTTCAAGAAAAAAACTCAGAGGATAATGAAATTAATATTACTGAGGAATTAGTAAATCAGTATTTTGGAATACTTAGTGATACTTTAGAAAAAGAGTCTGAAAGTGACAGTACTAAAAAAGATGAAGAAATAAATCAAGAAAATAAAGATATAAAAGTTGATAAGATGACAGTTACTATTGACTTTGAGGGAACCTATGCAGAATTAATGAACTTTATCTATGAACTAGAAAATTACAGTAAAAAGATTATTATAAATGAAATTAAAATTAATAGTAATTATGAAGAAAATATACTTCAAGGAAATATTGCATTGGATTTCTTTGCAATAAAGAAATTGCATACTATAGATGAAGAGTATGGTAAATGGGATTATGATAATGAGTACGGTAGAGAAAATCCCTTCCATACATATACTGGATACCAGTCATCAAAAGGATTTTCCAGTAATACAATAGACAATATAAACACAAATAATAATGGGAACAAGAATGTTTTAAAGGAAGATTTTATAATGACTGTTAAACCCATTACTGCTGATATACCAACCATCATTATAGGAAATGCAAAAGATAGAGAGATGAAGACCTATGTTTATGCCGATAACGAAAAATATGAAAAGGTTACATTTGAGATTTTTGAAGAAAACAATAAATATTTTTATAGATATAAAACCGAGAAAGATAGTTATCCCCAGGATTATGAAAATGATAGATCTTCCTTTAAGCCCGATGGTAACGAAGTTAATTTAATTATATCAAGTTATCCAAGAAATGGCATTGATGATAAAAATGGTGCTGATTTAACTTTAATAAATAATACTGATCTAAAACTAAATGTTAGTATTGAAAGGGAAGACCCGAAGGAAGAAAGAGTTAGAGTTCAACACAAAGAGGGTGTAGTTATTATTAATTATAAATAGAGGAGATTATTTAAATGATAAAAAGGTTTAATAATCAAAAAGGTCTAACTCTACTAGAGATAGTTATTAGTATAGCTATATTAAGTATAATTATTACACCTATGTTTTCTCTTTTTATAAATTCCATTAAAACTAATAAAATGGCTGAAAAGCGTATGATGGCTACACAATTAGCTCAGAAATATTTAGAAAAGGAAAAAAACAATCTTAGGGAACATAGTGAAGAAATACACATAGAAGGTGACCTTAATATATTTGTTACCACAACTAAGGAAGGTACAATAGAGAATTCTTTTGATATACCACTGGATTATCATTTTGAAATAAACTCCAGTGACATAGATGATATTGATTCAGTAGGCGACCCTATTACAGTTTATATGAAATTCAATGAAAATGAAGGTAAAATAAACTACTATATTGGGCCAAATGAAATAGCCCCCTCAAACTCTTTAAATGATATCAATGATGATGATATTATCAACGTAAAGTTTGAATGGGATGAAAGCCGAGACTTGACTTGTAATTTATTAAGCACATTATCCAATAAAATAGGACTATATATTTACAAAGATTCTTCCGCAAGTTCTCCAATAATACAGCCAATAAATGGTATTGTACAGGAATACTTTGTAGATCCTGATAATATTACGAAAGGTGCATCTATTGATTTGGCAAAGTCATATAAAATAGTGGTAGAAGTTAAAAACAGTGAAGGACAAAGTCTTGCAAAAATAGCATCCTATGTAGCAAGGGATTAGTAGGAGGTACAAAAAAATGATAGAAAAATATATAAAATCCTCCAAAGGTTCAACCATGATAATTGTACTTATGGTTATGTTGATATTAAGTTTACTAGGTACAACTTTAATTTCAATTAGTGTAAGTAATTTTAAAATGAAGATTATGCAACAAAATCTAAAGACTACAATATATCTTTCAGAATCTGGACTGGAACAGGCCTATGAGCTAATAGGAGAAGCTATTGAAGATTCTATTATAGAAGGAAATGATTATGCAGAAATGCAGTCTACCCAGTTTATTGAAGATGAGTTAAAAAAATTTGAAACTGATGAAGAGGGTAATTTAATTAGAGAAAGTAAATGGGTTTATATAAATGGAAAGATAAGAGAAGAGAAACAGGATGACTATGAGGAAAAATTAGAGGATTGGTTTACAAAGGGGTATAAAAGAGCCTTTAATGATTATGAAAAAAAAGAAGAGGGAAATTATAAATCATTAATTAATTTATTAAAAACATCTATAAACTACAGTTCTCCAAGTAGTGATATTAATACTAATAAACCTATTATTGAATTAGTATCTGAAACAGAAACGCCAAATATTTTTGAGAAATTTACAGAAGATTCCGATAAAAATGATACATATATAATTACATTAAACTCAAAGTATATCCATGAAAATATTGAAAAAACTCTACAAACTAAATTTGTTATTGGAGTACCTGACTTCAAAGGACAGTATTATGTTATGAACAAGGTTAAGTGGGATGAACATATGCTTGGAAAAGTAATTACAACAGAAGGGAATTTAAATATTCTAGGGGATAATGTAAATATTACTGGTGATATATATGCATATGGTACGTTGGAGCCAGATGAAGATAAGATAGAGGAAAATGGAGGAATAGTTGTAGAAGGCAAAGAAGTGAAAATTAGTGGGAATATATATACCCATGGATTTATCCATACCAATAAAGCCTATGCAAGTTTAACTATAGATGGTAATGAAATCATTTGTAATACACTAGCCATACAAAAAAATGCCGATAATAGTATTATCAATATTGAAGATACCTCTGGGGGGGTGGCTACACTATATACATTAGATGATATTGAACTATATGGTGGAGGAAATAGTCAAATAAATATTAAGGGAAATTATTACGGTTTTTCTTATGGTTCATCTGGACATGATCAAAGTAGTAGCATTGTTATAAATAGCCCATCTATTGGTGAAAGGAACGGTTCTAGATTGAAGATAGAACAGGATAATGGGGAGGGAGAAGTAGTTTTAGGAGGAACTGTATACATTAATGCTATGTATAATGGAAATAAGTATCAAACTGGAGAAAGTGTAGCATTACGTGGAAACTATTATGCCTACACCCAAACTATGACAGGTCTTACTGGGGATGATGCTATTTATAATAAAAGCAATATTGAAAAGGAATATTATGAACCTCTTTACCTTGTAAATAGTTTAATTAATGAAGGTAGAAAAATGACAGCAGAAGATAAAAGTAAGTATATTTATTTATACTATAATAATGTTGATAAACTTAAGGATGAAGATAAAAGACTAATACAAACCCACGGTGTCATACTAGAAAATGTTATTCATAATGTAGGGTCAATAGTAAATGATGGCACTATGGGTACTGCAAAAACTGATTTATTAGTTCAACTATATTTAGATTCCTATAGGGATAAGTATAATAATTATGTGGAAGGAATGGGTATATACGGAATAACCAGTAGGGTTAAGATTAATGATAGATTCACTTTCAATCAAAACCTTGGTAGCAAAAATATTAATGATGGAGAAATAATCTGGGTTAATAATAATGAGGGTGAAGACATAGTGATACCTTCAAATTCTGATATTGATGGACTAATTATTACTAGAGGAAATGTAATCATAGAGTCAAATGTAAATTACACTGGCGTTATCATTGCTGAGGGGAATATAACCATAGAAGATGATGTAAATCTAATCTATGATAAAGAATATGCCCGAAAAAAAATATTAGAAAATGAGAATATAGTAGAGCAATTCTTAGACCCAGATATTGAGATTTCCGATGTAGCAGTTGGGATAGATGATACAGGAGCTTATATTGACTATAATAAAATAGTAGATGTTTATTGGAAAGAAGTTTACTAAGTTATAACTTAGTAAACATAAGAATTTATCTTTTTTTAGAATGGTGATGCTATATTATGAAATGTAACAGTAAAAATTCAAAAGGATTTACATTGATAGAACTATTAATTGTATTAGGTTTAATGGGAATAGTTATCACAATGACTTTTTCTTTCTTTTTTTCTAATTATAGGACCTTTAATAAAGGAGATGATCAAATAGAAGCTCAATACCAAGCGGGGTTGGCTATGGATCTGATAACTGATACGGCTATAAATTCTGCAGGTATTGTATCTATAATCAATCAAAGTAATTCTTATAAAATGGTCTTTAAGATGGTAGATATAGAAACTTTGACTAATAGTCAAAAGGAAATCATCCATAAGAAAACGGGAGACAATAAATTATTCCTTGGAACCACAGAATATGCCCAGAATATTATGGAGATTTCAGTTGATTTATTACCAGATGGAGCTAAAACCATATCAGAAGCAAAGGAAGGCGATACTGTGGCAAAGGGCATGGAAATCACAGTAAAAGCAAATGTTGGAAATGAAGTAATTACGTTGAATAATAGGGTGTATTTTAGAAATATTCAATAGGATTTAATAATTCTATCTTAAATTAAGTTTTTCATAAAAACTTATATCAAAAATTAATAATAGTTCTAAGTATAAACATAGGAATTATATGTTTATTAGATTTTTTAATCTTTAACTATTCATATATAATTTTTTATTAATGAAAGGAGGTAAATTATGAAAAAAAATAAAATAAGGAAGAATTTTAATATCTTTTTAGTATTTATTATGTTTATAAACCTAATAAATCTAAACATAAGTTATGCTGATACGAATATTGATGTAAAAGCTCCTGTTAATATGGTAAGGAATATAAATAAGAATCAAGTATTACTAAATGAAGAGTTTACGGTAAATTACAAATTCCAGCCACAACCAATACCAATAGGAGATATTGTTCCTGAGGCATATTTAAAAGATAAAGAAATTGTTATAGTAATGGATACATCGGGTAGTATGGATTGGGATTTGCAAGGGAATGATCCTTGGTGGAATGAAGATTCAAGAATGGATATTGCTAAAAGTGCAGCAAATTTATTTATTGACAAATTGAAAAATGATGAGAGAGTAGAGGTTTCTTTAGTTAGTTATAGTGATATAGCAGAGGTAGAAAATTTTAATGGCAATAAATTCTTGAAAATTTTTGAAGGTAATAATTCTAATACTATAAAAAATAGAATCAATAATTTAACTCCCTATGGTTCAACTAATATTGGTGATGGATTAAGAAGGGCGTATTACACTTTAATTAATGAAGGTGAGTCTAATGCTAGAAAGTTTATAGTGTTTTTAACAGATGGTTCACCTACGGCATTTTCCTTTGATGATATTAAAACTACTTCCCCATCTTGGTGGAGTAATGGGATTGGAATCAAAGTTGTTAATGAGCGAGAATATGATGTAAAAAAAATCATAAATGCTACTTATAAAACAGATAGTGGCAAGGCAAATAAGTATTTTTATAATTGGAATAGTGATGATTATAATGATTATTCATTGAATTATGCAAAAACTATTGCAGAAATGATAAAAAGTAACAATGACATAGAAAGTTTCTTTATTGCTTTTAGTCAAGGGAGTAACACAAATAAATTAAAGGAAATTTCTGAAGAGGCCAATGGTTATTATAAAGAAGCCATGACTGATGAAGCTATAAATGAAGTTTATGAAAAACTATCGGAGCAAATAGCCAGTGATTTACCTATTCATGCAATATATTTTCAAGAAACCTTTCCAGATGGATTAGAAATTACTGATGTACCCAATGGTATGGAAGTTAATGGTCAGACTATTACTGGGGATATTGGTAGTATTATGTATAATTTAAATGAAGAAACTAATCAATTTGAAGCGGAGCCCTTTGAATTTTCAATAAAACTTAAAGCTAAACAAACTGGAGATTATACCTTAGGTAAAAATAATAGTTCTCTTATATCATATACTGATATTGATGGAACTGCTGATACAAAAAAATACTTTCCAGAATCCAATATATCAGTATATGAACAAAATCCTCCCCAAATTCAAGCAAGTATAAAAAATATTGCAGCAAACAGCAATGAATATACTTTAACTATAACTGTTGATGAGTCGTCAAACATAAAAGTATACAATATAAGGGATAAGGAACTATGGGCGGGATATAAAAATAAAGGTACTTTTAGCATAACTTTAAACAAAGCAGATTTAGTTGGAAATTATATTAAGATAAAAGCAGTTGATAAGTTCAATAATAGTGTTATAGAGAATACTCCAGTAATAAATATAATATCTATAGACTTAGATGATGATTTAAATATTAATGGTAAAATAGATGGTACAATCAATATACAAACTGAACCTAACTCGACTATAACTGAAATAAAATTGAATGATGTAATAATAGCTAACGATAAATTAACAGATAATGGACAATACAGCCATATTACTGATTTTAATATAGGGGATAATATCATAGATATTAAAGCAGTAAATGAGTATGGAAATATATCTATACTTTCAGAAACAGTTTTTGTTGAAAATGTGGAAGCGCCTTTAGCAGAAGTAATTGTCCAAGTTACAGATGCTACAGGATTAATTGAACCTAAATTAGATACAGAGGGAAGTGACGAAACAGAAGTAATAAGACAAATTGATCCAGTGAAATTAAAGGGTGATGCTATTGCTGGAATTACAATTAATGGAGATAGACTTGAAACTAAAGAATATCAATTTGTTGAAGTAGATAATGAAAATGAGGTTCCTAGAATGCCAACTGATGGGTGGATTGATCTTGGGGATCCCGATGTAACTATAGTAGAGAGTAATACCTTTGAAGCGTATCCAGACCTTATTAAAGATAAACAAGGATATCTGAGTGTAAAACATTATGATTATTCAGGGGACCATTCTACAAGGGAAATAACCTTTGGAAATCCTACAAATGATGGAGTTGTACATCAAAAAGCAGAGATTGACTCACATAATTATTATAATGATGAAGATGGCACACCGGTGTTTTTCGGGGATAGTATGATATCTTCTACTGGAGGAGCAAATAAAGCTATGAAGGTTTGGGGCTATTTTGTTCCAAAGGAGACTGGCAGATATAAATTAGGGGCTTTTTCTGATGATGGAGCCTATGGATATATAATCATTGATGGAGATAAAAAAGAGTTTGTTGAAGATTGGAGAATAGCACCACCTGAAAATAGGTCAAATGATGTGGAATTTGATTTAGAAGCAGGAAAAGTATACCCAATATATATGGAATGGTATGAAGGTCAACCTGTAAGAAAGGCTTTTGTACCTATATATAAGATCAATAACAGCAATTGGATAAACATACCGAAGGACTGTTTTTATCCAAGCTCAGATAATACTCCAGGATTAGTTAATACTGCTTACTTTGAAAAATCAACATTAGATAATCAAGTTCAATTCCCTAATAAAACGGGCATTTACTATATAGCAATTAATACAACAAATAAAAAGGGTACCTCAGAATCTGAAAGAGAAATACTTTATGGACCATTTATATATGATAAAACGTCACCTAAAAATGCTAGTATAATTATTAATAATGGGGATCAGTATACAAGGGATAATGATGTTAAATTAGCTTTAGAGGCAACAGATGCAGTAGAGATGATAATAAGTGAAAACAGTGATTTTAGTGGAGCAAATTGGGAAGATTATACTAGCATCAAATCCTTTACATTAAGTACAGGGGATGGAATAAAGACGGTATATGTAAAATATAGAGATGAAGCTGGAAATGAAACTGGTGTAGTAAATGATAGTATATATTTAGATACAACAGCCCCAAGTGGATATAGTGCAGAGATAGACCAAGAGGTTATAAATAGATCGAATGAAAAGGAATTAAGTTTTACTTTTGGTGATGCTGAAGTGGGGGCTATATATAACTTCATAATAACAAGTGATGGTGGAACAGCAGAAGTAACGGGAAGTGGTAGGATAACAGATTCAAATCAACAAATTAGTGGAATAGATGTAAGCGGACTAGAGGACGGAGTCTTAACCTTAAAGGTAACCTTAACAGATGAAGCAGGAAATACTGGAGAAGAAGTAACTGACACTGTGAATAAAGATTTACAAATAATTATAACTATTGATGAACCTATAATGACAGATAATATCATACAGATTGATGAAAGAGATAAAGTAGAAATTAGTGGTACAGGTGATATAGGAATAAAAGTTAAGGTTAATATAAAGGATAAAATTGGAAATTACATTGAAACACCAGAAACCACTATAGGGGAAGATGGGAAATATAAATTTAGTGGAATTGATATAACAAGTCTTGAAATAGGAGTATTAGACATTACTGCTATAGCTACAGATTTATCAGGCAATCAAGAAACAGTTACTAAAAAAGTTAACATTTTAATTGATATTTCATTATTAAATATATCTAGAACTGATGAAAATGACAATGTTAAGTTAGCGCCATTTAAAGATTTATCAGGTAATTACTCTGGAGAATTAAAAATAGTTTCAAGATTTAAAATTGACCAGGGGGTAGATGAACTAGTTTTGAATTTTACTGAAAATCCAAATATTAAGTTAGAATAT
>CBETVX010000056.1:0-17144 GCA_965539935.1 uncultured Eubacteriales bacterium
GAAATCTATTAATGAACTGTACAGTACCCATACTTTCTTATTTCCCTTCACATGGGATGTTTGTGATGGAAACAATGGGGAGAAAATATATGAAAAAAATTTTAATAAAAGATGTAATAAAAAAAAATTATATGATGCCTTAATAGCTAGTAATAATAACTGGGAATTGGAAGAATTAGATATAAAAACTCCAGAAACTTATAATGAATATACTTATTTTTATGAAAATGCAAGAAAGGCTATATATACAGAAAAGATATTTAAGCAAAAAGATAAAAACTGGGATAAACAGATAGTTTATAATTTTAAATATAACACTTCATATAGAGAAAAAACAAAGTATTTTGGAACATATGAAATATATATAAAACATCAAGATGACCCATACATACTTGATATTAAAGATATTGAATTAAAGATATATAGGACTGGCATAGCTATTCTTTCATTTCACTTAGAAAATAGTAAATATGATTCAACAGAAGATATATTAAAAATTAATGACTATGGTAGAAGAATATATCCTCAATTCTTACCATTAGGATCACCAGAAAATGAAAATGAATACGGAGTAAAAGATAGCTTTTTAGCAAATGAATTAAAAGTTTATATTGATGGAAAAGAAACTCTCTATGAGGATTTCAATAAAGATTATTATATAAACCCAGATGAGATATCAAAAACGGTAAAAAATTTACTTGGAGATAAATTTAAAACTTTTAAAAAAGACTTAAATAAGGGAGATATCCTTATAAAACCAATTATCGATGACAGAATGTTTACTATTTGTTGGTATAAAAATGATGATATAATCACAAAGCTTAAAAGATATGATGAAAATAAAAAAAAGTACGACTTTGCAGAAAGTGAGTTTTGGCATAAATATATTTATATTGATAATGGAGATTGTACATGTAAAAGTAAAAATATGTTACAAGAATTAAATTCAAGCCATACCTATGATAGATGGATTGGAAAAGGAACATTATATGGAATAACTAGATATTCTCTTATGATGTTAACTAATTCATCAGCACCTAATTATTTACTTACCCATATAAGGACTATGTATTATCAAATGGTATGTATTGCACTGGCACAAAGAGCTTCAATTTTAAGATTTAGTAATGAGGTTTCTAGGATATCTGGAAGGAAGGAATCTGACCTTGTTGAACATGTTAGAGATTTACAAAACAACTATATAAAATTCATTAATCAAATGTATTTCAGAGAAATAACAGCCCAAGAACAAGGAATAGAAATGTATAATATGATTTCTGAATCTATGAATTTAGAACGAGATATAAAAAATTTAGACGTAGAAATTGATCAACTTCATCAACATGCTTCATTGGTATCTGAACAAAGGACAAACTATATATTAAATATATTAACAATTTTAGGAGGAATATTAGCAATTCCAACATTTATAACTGGCTTCTTTGGAATGAATATATTTGTCGAAAATATAAGTCAACAAATTGAAAATATGAGATTAATTGATTGGATAAATATCTATATAGTTTTACCAGTGCTGATATCTTTTCTTGGCTTAATTTTCATCATTCCAAGAATCAGAACAATTTCCACAAATAACTATGTAAAAAAAATTGGTATTGCCATATTATTTATACTTTTATTTCTATCAATAATTAATGTCATACTGTGAAAGGAGTCAATATATGGCTAAGTTAAAAGTTAAATTAAAGCAACATACTCCACTAATTCATTTTCAGCATGAACAAAGTAACTCTATACTTAGGGCAACAGAATTAAAACCTAAATTAGATAAATTTTTGATTACACATGCTTTCAAAAATAAATTTCAGAATTATAAAAAATTTTTAGTAGGATACGAGGAGAAAAAGACTGAAAAGGATTATGGAGATAAGAAGGCATTAAATTACAAAGTAAGAATAGCAAATATAAAAGGTCATATAGTGCAGGATATAGATAGATTTTTTCCGATGTATTTTGGAAATATGGGTAAAGGAAAAAGAAAAAAATTTGTTTGGTGTGATAGCTTGCAACTTGAATTTTTTTCTTTTAATAAAGAGTTAATAAACATTATTGATGATAATATTGATTATTTTTTTGCATGTACTAATTTTGGCTCACGTCAATCAAAGGGTTTTGGTTCTTTTTATCCAGAATATGGAGACATAAGTACTGATGGCAACTTCTTAGGAAGATTAGACGAAATGTATGATTTGTATTTTCTAATTGATTATAATGATAAAGGATTATCCCTTGATATGCCAAATAAGGATATCATGCAACAGATTGACTCCATTTATAGTCTAATGAAGGGTGGAATAAATCTAGGAGATGCATATCATAGGGGTTTTATCTTTAAGTATTTACATAAACGAGGAATAGGAAATGAGAAAAAATTCATAAAAGATAGATTTCCAGTACCCAAAGAAAAAAACTATAAAAAAGATAATAGTGAAAAGAGATTTGGAAGAGCTGTCTTAGGATTGGCAGGAACATATATGTATAGAAGCAAAGAATATAACTCGACTATTGTAGTGAGTAGTAAAGAAATAGACCGATTTACCAGTCCTATAACCTTTAAAGTAGTTGAGGATTTAGTAGCGATTATTCCAAGCTATTATTTATCTAAAGATAAAGTTGCAAGTAGAAAATTTATTATTCCAGATGAAATATTAAATGAGACATTTAAATTTAGCTATCAAGAAAAAAGAAAGGATAGAGATAGAAGTAAAATTCAAAAGGCTAAGCCTCAATTTATATCAACGCCTAAAGAATTTGATATTCAAGATTTTTTAATAAGTTTTACTGATTATTTTAATAATTTGCAACCATGTGTTTCAAAAAATGGAAAATATAATAGTACTATCAAAAAAGCAATTAATGATACATATATAGAAAAAGTATATAAGGCAGGTGATGCAAATGCCTAAATACATAGGAACTACAATAGGACCTATATATAAAACTATTTCTAATGCTCGTAAAACTGGCGAACTTTGGGGGGCCAGTTATTTATTCTCATACATAATGAAAAGACTTATAAAAGAGTTCAAAGATAATCGGGAATTTATATTACCTTATACAAAGGATAGTAGTGTTTTTCAGGAGCCAATGGAAATAGGCCTTTTTCATGATAGATTTATATTTGAATCTAATGAAGGTGATTTTGAAAAACTGGAAAATGTTAAAGATGAAATACTAAACGAGATATCTTTAGATATGGAGAGGTTAATAAAGGTTGATAGAGATATCATAAATGACTATATAGATAATTATTTTCAAATATATAGCTGTGAAATAAACATTGAAGACACAAGTAAAGGTAAAATTATTAAAGAAATATCTAAGGTACTAGATACTTTAGAGCTAAAGACTAAATATATAAATAAAGAACAGAGAAACTATATAGCTGAATATATTGAGAATGAAAATATAAAACAAAGCATGCTTTCAAAGGATGCCTTTGGAAAATATGTAAATAGTTATGAATCCATAGTAAAAATAGCTCTTAGAGATTATGAAGAAAAATTAAAGAATGTAGATTTCAACAATGAAGATATAAATATATATGATGAACTAATAGGTAAATTAAGTCCCATAGAAAGAAATCAGTTCAAAAAGGCTTATAAGTATATAGCTATAGTACATGCTGATGGAGACTCTATGGGAAGAGTTATTAATAATTTAGATAGTATAAATGACTATCAACAATTTTCTAAAAAGTTATTTCAATTTGTTCAAAATGCAAATGAAGAAATTAAGGATTTTAAAGGATACCCTATCTTTGCAGGTGGAGATGATTTACTGTTCTTTGCACCAATTATTAGAATAAAAAAAGATAATAAGAACAATACCACTATACAAAATATATTCTATTTAATAGATAAAATATCGGAAAAATTCAATGAGCAATTTGCTAGTTATACTAATATAAACCCAAAACCAACATTATCTTTTGGCATATCTATTGTTTATTATAAATTTCCATTGTATGAAGCTTTAGAAGAGTCTAAGAATCAATTGTTTTCTGTAGCTAAAAACGAAAATAATAAAGTAAAAATAAATGATAAAGAAAAAACAAAAAATTCTATAGCTATCAAAGTAATAAAGCATAGTGGACAATATTTTGATGCTTTTTTAAACAAAGAAAGTAAAAACTATAAAGTACTAAAAAAAATTATTGAGATCTCAGATGATATTGATATTTTAAGCTCTATTGAAAATTTATTATATCAAGATAAGTTTATATTTAAGCAATTATTAAAAACTGGCTCAGATATAAATAAAAGACTAGAAAATTATTTCATAAATAATTTTAATGAAGCAGAACATAAAGAGGCTAATATTCAAAAATACCTAGAGAAAATACAAGAATTAATTTTGACTGTAAATGAGGAATATGTTAAAGATGAAGATGAAAAAATAGATACAATTTATTCTTTAATTAGATTTATCAAATTTTTAAATGAAAAAGGTGAAAAGGATGAGTAAATACTTAATTTCACTAAAACCCCTAGAGCCATATTTTTTTGGAAATGAAAGGGGTTTCGATAATAAGAACAAGGAAGTTCCAAAAGAAGAAGTAAAAAAAACCACCAGAAACTATTTAGTAAAATCAAATAAATATCCACAGCAAACATCTATACTAGGTATGCTCAGAAAAGAAATATTAGTAAATCAAGATTTATTAAATATAGATTGGAATTATACGCAGGAACAAAGAGAAAAAATGAATACATTAATAGGAAAATATGGGTTTAATATTAATGAAGACAATCAGAATTTCGGTGTCATAAAGAGTATATCTCAGCTTTTTATTACAAAGAAGGTTAATGAAGGATTAGAGTTCTATATAACTTCTCCAAAGGATCATAATCCATCTGAAAATATAGATAAATATACACCGTACAAATTAAAAAGTATTGATAATGGAAGAACCAATAATGGGATTAATTATATTTTGGAAGACTATAATCCTAAAAATGATTTAGCAGACGAGATAATGAATATCGGAATTTTGAAAGACAATAGAATTCAAAGTAGTACCGAGGAAGGTAAAATTATAAAAAGTGGAGATATATTTACTTCATCTGAAAGAGTAGGAATCACTAAAAATAAAGAAGGAAAAAAAGAGGAGGATGGTTTCTATAAGATAACTCATTTTAATTTAGAAAAAGGATATGAATTTTCATTTATTGCTGATATAGAGGATGAAAAAATAAATGGACTGGATGGTCGAACAAATATAGTCTCTCTAGGAGGATTACAATCATCATTTAGAATCCTATTTAAGAAAGTCAATAAAGATTTAAATAAAGATATAGAAAATAGGATTACAGATATATGTAAGAAATCTTCAAATAACCAAAATGACTTATATAAAATTATTTTAACTTCCGATAGTTATATTAATTTAGAAAAATATATGAATTTAGATTTGACTATAGCATATACAGTAGATTTTAGATACATGGTCACTAAAAAGCTAAAGGACAATAAGAAAATCTATCCTAATGACAGATTTAAAAAAATACCCTATAAATATACATTCATACAAAGAGGAAGTGTACTATATACAAATAATATAAGTGAATTTGAAACAGAAATTAATAAATATAAGAGCTTAATAAAGATAGGCTATAACAAATTTATTGTAGTCACAGCATAAGAAAAGGGGGATATAAAGGTGAAGCAATATAAAAAAATATTTATGATAAAATGCATTACCAATATGCATGTGGGTAGTGGCGATATAAACTTCAATATAGTTGATAATGAAATACAAAAAGATGTAATTACAAAATATCCTACAATAAATTCATCAAGTTTAAAGGGAGCATTAAGAGAGCATTTTGAGAATAAATATAATAGCACAAAGAGAAATATAGACGAAAGAGTTGAATGGATATTTGGAGGAGAAGATAATTCTGGAAAATACAAGTTTTTTTCAGCTAATATCTTAACAATTCCTGCTAGAAGTAATAGAAAACCTTTCTTTAATGCAACTACTAAGAGTATAGTAGATCATATTATAAATAATTGTAATGATTTTAACATAGAGATAGGAGTAAAACAGACCTTAGAAAAATTATCTAAATTAGATAATAAAAATTATGTGTTTAAAGAAAAATATAAAGATTTAAAATTAGAAGGAAAAGCAGTGGAATACTCAGATATATTAAATGATGGGGAAAGAAAATCATTAAGCAAATTATTTGGACAAGATTTTGTATTATTAAGCAGTGAAAACTTTAAAAAATTGACCGATAATTTACCTGTAATAGCTAGAAATAAGCTAGAAAATGGCACTAGCAAGAATTTATGGTATGAAGAAGTATTGCCTAGGGAAAGTAGGTTTTATTTTATACTTATTCATAATGAAAAATATTTTGAAGAATTTTATAATGAATTAACAAGTCAAGTTATTCAAATAGGTGCAAATGCTTCCCTTGGATATGGATATTCTAGGATAGAAGAAGTAGGTGAAATTAATGGATAAGAATAGAGTTGAAGAGCTAATTCCCAAAGCAATGGAAAGTGTAGAAAAGTTCATAATAAAGAATAATTCAGTAGCCTCTGAATTTAAAGGATACATATCTACTTTTGGAGCTGGAATAGTTCAAAACGGTCTTTTATCAACCTTAGCATTTTATGAAAATAAGTCTGCTAATACTAATGAAGATAGAAGTAGTCTATTAAAGGCAATATTTTATTTGATAGATAAAAAATCAATGGAGGAATTTGAAGAAAGCCTACTAAAGTATGTCCTTGAGAAGGATGATAGAGATTATATTAAGGAAGAAATAGTAAACGCAGCCATTGCTATAAAGCTAGCACTGAGAACCTTTCCAGTAAAAAAATAAATTGGCTTTATAGCTCAAGGAGGTGATATAATGTCAAATTTATCCTATTTGTTCAATATGGATTATTATGATGAAGAAATAATTAGAACAATACGAAATGATAATAAAAATAAGAAAGCAATTGAAGAATATTTTATTGGTAAAAATGGGAAGTTAACTAAGATATTAAATACTAAATTATCTGATTTATATAATATAAAGCCTATTGGAAAACAAAGTATCTATTTAAAAACAACATATCCAGGACTTATAATTGGTAGTGGTCTTATACATGGATTAGATGTTAATGATGATGTAAAGCTAGGTTTTTATTTTGACTATACAACTGGAGCGCCAACGATAAATGGGTCATCTGTAAAAGGTGTACTCAGAAGCGTATTTGAAGATAAAAGTGATGATGTACTTAGGGAAAAAGCAGAATATATTAAGGAATGTATAGAGGAAGGTAAAGAAGAAGGTTTATTTTCCAAAATAGATTCTAATAGCTTTGATAAAGAAATCCTAAAAAGAATTCTTAATGAAATATTTGAGGGAAAATCACAAGCTAATCCAATGCCCATAAGCAGAAGAGATATATTCTTTGAAGCAGTTATAGATGTAGAGGAAAGTAAAAAAATAAATAAGAAAGGGGTTTTCCTTGGAGAAGATTATATTACACCCCATAAAGATCCTTTAAAAAATCCAATACCAATAAAGTTTCTAAAGATATTACCTGATATAGTATTTAGATTTGATTTTGATTTAAAAGACGGAGAATATTTAACATCAGAGGATAAATTATATCTTTTTAAAAGAATTTTATTAGATATAGGTATAGGGGCTAAGACAAATGTAGGCTATGGTCAGTTTGAATTTGTAAAAGAAGAATATAGATAAAACAGGTGATAATATTGAATATATTTCTTGATACAGAATTTACAGGACTTCAAAAAAATACTAGTTTAATTAGTATAGGGATAGTAGATGAATCGAATAATAAATTCTATGCCGAGTTTACAGATTATGATAAAGACTTTATTTCTAGTAATAACTGGCTAAAGAAAAATGTTATTGATAAGCTATGGATCAATAATAAAAGCCTAATACTTGACGATGTAGAGTATTATTTTGGAGACAAAGAGACTATTAGATTAAAACTAGAAAAATGGTTAAGTAAATATAAAGAAGTAACCATATGGGCCGATTGCTTAGCCTATGATTGGGTATTGTTTTGTGATATATTTGATGGGGCTTTAAATATCCCTTCTAATATTAATTATATACCAATGGATTTAGCCACTTTATTTAAAGTAAAAGGTCTAAATCCCGATATTGATAGATTTGAATTTTCTGGTTTAAAATTAGATGTGCTTCAAAAACATAATGCATTATTTGATGCAATTGTTATAAAAACTTGTTATGAAAAACTTATAAAAAGTTGATATAAGGTCTGTTGTGGAAATAAACAGCGTCAGATTTATTTTAAGGTTTGAAGTATGAGATATCTAAACTTTTTTTTATAGACAATGATTCTTAGGCAATAACAAGGCTTGGAGAGCAGGAACAAATGAGTTTGTTTTAATAAATTGTCGTCGACCACCAGTAGTGCAAAAACCCATGGAGATCGACGACAATTCTTTTTTTATTGTCTAGGAATTCAAATAAATTTAAGGCATACAATAAATTACAAATCATTACCAGTAAAAAATTGGGTTTTTATTGCTTTTACCGACCTATAAGCTTTGACCAAAATCTACTAACTACGAACTAAGAACTAACAAAGCGTCGTAAGACGCCTTTGTTATAACTTTCCAGGTTTTTCAATAGTTATAAAAAATCTTTTGAAAAAAGAAGGATTTTTCGAATAAATATCGAAAAAATAGAACATAGCATTTTCAATAGGAAAATGAGTTACTAGCCTACCTATAAGGGATTGAAACTCAATATGAGTAATCATAATGATCTGTCTACCAAAGGTTACTAGCCTACCTAAGAGGGATTGAAACAAATAAGGTGTACCATATTTTGCAGTCATTTCAATGCACTAGTCTATCTATAAGGATTAAATTATAATAGTTGATAAGTGATGAAGATATCATTATAAGAAAAGAATTAAATCCTACCTTTAAAGGTAGGATTTAATTTTTATTTAACATTCTAATGGTAAATTATTGAAGGAAAAAGAAATGAAATGAAGAATAATGAAAGATAAATATTAAGAAGGGGGGAGTATATGTTTAAATTTCTAGATGATATATCGGTGGGTATTTTAGTATTTGCTTCAGTCTTAATGCTCCTTGCTCCCTTTAGACCAATGCCCCACGTGGTAGAAAAACTAATAATGCTAAAAAACGGAGAACTTAAAAGAGGGATAGATATATTTGATTTGTTTTATCATTTAATACCAACTTCTTTGTTAATAATAAAGTTATATAGAAATGCAAAACTGAAATAAAACTATGGAGGAATTAACTATGAATAGAGACTTATATAGTGCAATATTTAAAAGAAAATCAGTGAGAAAATATTCTGACCATGGGCTTACAGAAAAACAACTATCAGGGATAGAAGAGATACTAAACAATCTACAGCCGTTGAAAGAAGATATTAGTTTCAAAGCCCATTTTTTTAAGGATGGAAAAAGGCTTCATGAAACAATAAAGGGAATAATAGGGAACTATGGCAAAATAATAGCTCCCCACTACATAATCGTGACATCGGAAGTGAAAAATGGATATTTAACCAATGTGGGATATGCCATTGAGAGGGTAGTACTTGAGATGACAGCAATGGGTATTGCTAACTGCTGGATTGGAGGAAATGTAAATCATAAAGATATAAAAAGATTTATGAACTTAAGTGAAGGAAAAGAGCCTATAATAATTATATCTCTAGGTAATGCTGAAGATAAGGCTAAAGCCTTTAGACAAGATATTTCAGAATTCAAAAGAAAGGATTTATCAGAAATAGTAATAGGAGAAGTAAAGGATACATGGAGAAAAATTTTGGAGGCTGCAAGACTTGCACCTTCAGCAGCCAATACTCAGCCTTGGAGATTTATAGTAGAAGATAAGAAGGTCCATGTATATCGTGCAGAAGGAAATTTTATAACTAAAAAGATGTTTGAAAGAATGAATAAAATAGACATTGGGATAGCACTATGCCACATATCCATAGCAGCCAAAGAACTTGGAAAGGAAATAAGGTTTGTAGATAATAAGCTAGATTCTAAGGATAAGATGGTATATGTTATGAGTGTGGAGGAAGTGTAAACTTATATCATAACAAAATATTTTAGTTATTTAGATTTAGAGTACTAGTTTTGGTGCTCTAATTTATTTTTGTAGATTTAAATGATTAATATGGTGTGTGTTTATAAGATTTACAATAGTTTGATAAAATTTGTTAGAATAAATTTACAAGTTAGTGGTATTCCATAGTGAAAAAATTAAAATGAGGTGAGAAAATGTCTTGTATTTTTTGTAAGACAGAAATCTTAGATATACAGATTGAAAATGATTTAGCATTTGCTATATTTGATAAATATCCAGTTAATAAGGGGCATATGCTTATCATTCCCAAAAGGCATTATAAAAGTTTCTTTGAAGCTAGTAAGGAAGAAGTTTTAGCCTTATATGAGTTGACTAATAAGTGTAAAGACTTATTAAAAGAAAAATATAATCCAGATGGATATAATATTGGCATTAATATAAATAAAGAAGCTGGACAAACAATTATGCACCTTCATGTTCATCTTATACCAAGATATCTAGGGGATGTAGAAGATCCAAGGGGTGGTATAAGAAACTTAAAAGAACAATTAGTCCCTTATAAAGGATAGAATTGACAGATAGTAAAGACACAATATAAGTATTGAGATTTTATTTTATTTGTAGTTTTTGTTATTTTTTTTAATAAAAGACTCTTACCATTATAAGAAACAAATATAATTATAGAGGAAAAAATTGTTATATATAGAATTATATATTTGAAATATAAATAAGGAAGTGATTTTGTGACTACTTTGAATGACTTCATAGATTATATAGGCCCTAGTGACAGCTTATATAGATATAACAAATCGTATAAATTGGTTTTTCTAATAAATATGTTAAATTTAGTAGATGAAGAAGGAAAAATAAGAGAAACAGAGCTATATGAAAATATTAAAGATTATTATCTTAATAGATATAATAGTGGGTTTGATGTTGAATTAGGTGACAGCGAAATACAAAAGAATATTGATAAACTATCATTTGAAATAGTTTCTAGAGTAATGAATTCAAATCCTTATGTAGTAATAAGTGAGAAAGGTTTTATTGAAAAGGTAAAAAAAGACAATATTAAATATATAAAATTTAATAAGGATTTATGGTCAGATCTACAGCATAATAGAAAAGAATTAATAAGATTATTAAAGCAAAAGCTACAATTATATTATGAGACGTATATTAAGGATGATAATATGAAATCTTTCAGAGGTTACTTAGAATATATTATGAATAGATATAATAATGCTAGGATAAGTGAAGATTTTAAAGGTCATGAACTAGGAAATATTTTAAGACATGAGGTTCCTAATTTTATTGAAAAACTTTCTATAATTAATAATAATAGATACTATGCTAAAGGAACAATAGGGGCAGGAGGTTGGACAAAGACTCCTTGGATTGCAGTATTAGACAAAAAGATAAATGCAACTATGCAGGAAGGGGTATATATCGTATATTTATTCTCGTCTGATATGGAAAGAGTTTATCTTACATTAAATCAAGGTGTCACAAACTATAATAATGAGCATAGTAAAACTGAGACAGTAGATTATTTAGAGGGAAAAGCTATAAGGATTAGAAAATATTTTGATAATAGTAGTAGAGCTATTTTAAACAATAATATTATATTAGAAGGTACTTCGATTGCAGATTTATATGAAAAAGGAACTATTGCATATATTGAATATAAAAAGAATCAATTACCTGAAGAAGAAAGGCTAATAAAAGACCTAGATTATTTTTTAGGTATATATAGGAGTTATGCCGATGATATATTATCTACAAATGGGGTTCAAGAAAAGGCTATGATGTTAGATGATATTCAACAAATAAACTTTATGCCAAAATCAAATAAAGAAATTATTGACCATATAAAAAAATATATTTCATCGAAAGGTTTTACATATGAAGATAATGAAATAGAAAATTTATATTTATCACTAAGAACAAAACCATTTGTTATTTTATCTGGAATATCTGGAACGGGAAAAACTAAAATAGTAGAACTTTTTGCTGAAGCTATAGGTGCTACTAATGCAAATGGCAGATTTAGATTAATACCTGTTAAACCAAATTGGAGTGATAGTTCAGATCTCATAGGGTATAAAGATATCAATGGAAATTTTCAGCCGGGACCATTGACAAGAATAATTATTGAGGCGCTAAAAGAAGAGAATAAAGACAAACCATTTTTCATATGTTTAGATGAAATGAACCTTGCTAGAGTTGAATATTATTTTAGTGATCTATTAAGTATTCTAGAAACAAGAAGGAAAGATATTTCTGGAAGAATTATAACAAATTATATTATTGATAAAGACTATTTAGAAACTGAAAGTGATAATAAAATATATGGACAACTAGCTATTCCTGAAAATCTATATTTTATAGGAACTGTTAATATGGATGAGACAACCTATCCATTTAGTAAGAAAGTTCTTGATAGAGCTAATACAATTGAGTTTACTAATATTGATTTAGGTATTATACCAACAATGAATAAAAAAGAAATAGAAAAGTTAAGAATAGGGAATTCTTTTCTTAAATCAAATTATACCAATATTAAAGATATAATTCGTGAAGATGAAGAATACGTTAAAAGTATTATAGAAAATTTGATAGAAATAAATAATTTATTAAAAAGTGCTAACTTCCATGTTGGTTATAGAGTAAGGGATGAGTTTTGTATGTTTATGTTATACAATAAAAGGCTTGATCTAATTTGTGAGGATGATGCCTTTGATATGCAGCTTATGCAAAAGATACTTCCAAGGATTCAAGGAAGTTCAAGAGAAATATATAGATTATTAGTAAATTTATTTAATTTTTCTTCTAAAATAAAATTAAACGAAAATGAAATTGATTTAGGGAATGAGGCTATTAAATTAACATTGCAAACTCCTAATCCTTGTAAATATAAAAAGACTTCTTTAAAGATTGCTCATATGCTCAGGAGGTATGAAGAGGATGGATTTACTTCCTTCTGGATATAATGATAAAGATATTAAATTATTATTTATTGAACATGAGTTGTTTAATTTAACTATTAAAGGAAAGCCCATTCATCCTAACATTGAAGCATTAAATATCAATAAAGATGAAAATGGAAATATAATTACAGCCCTTTTGGAAATTATATCCTATGAGTATCAATGCAAATCAAAGGTTTTTAATCCTTATATTGATGACTGCAATTTAGATGAATATATAGAAACGGAAGTTTTTCCTTGCTTTTATGAAAATCAAAATTATCAGATCATTATAGAATCTAAAACGAAAAATGAAATCTATTTCTTCCACGAGAATAAAAGATTGAGGGAAGCGGTTGATTATATAGGGAGCAAACAAATTTTAGCTGGAGTTTTAAATTTCAAAAATGAAATAGGATATTCTGAATTTGAAATTATAAGCAATAGAAGAAAGCTTCTAAAGGTGAAAATTGAGATATTTCCAACAAAAATGGATTATAAAACAGATTATATAAATCTTATTAGAGAGGTTAATGAGGAAGTATATAATTTAGCCTATGATTTTTTAAACAAAACATATTTTTCTACAAAACTTAGTCATACAAATAATCAGACAATGTCAGAATATTATAGTATTTTAAAGAAGATATTTAATAAATTTGATAAATCTATAAAATGGATATCCCAAAATCCCCATCATAAGTTAAAAGAAAAAATTAATATCGTAGAAATTCACAAAGCTCGTAATGTTAATAGAAATACTATAGAATGGATAAGAAATAATCCTCATTTGCTGAAAAAGTCCCCAAAAGGAATAATGATAAATAATAAATACTATTTACCACAAAAGGTGTTAGAAAGTAGAAAAGAAAATACATATGATACATTTGAAAACAGATTTGTAAAATGGATTTTAAAAAAGGTAGTTTCTAAGTCTCAACAACTTATCAAAAATTATAAAAGTATATATGGAGGTACCTCTTCATATGATGAGCATTTTATAAAAAATATAAATCAAATAATAAAAAAATGCAAAAATCATTTAAAACTAGATTTTCTTAAAGGTATATCAGAAATCTATTGCATTGGATCTGCATCGTTAGTTTTACAGATGGGTCCTGGTTATAGAGACATCTATAAATATTATTTGATGCTAATAAAGGGTTTATCGATTGAAAGCGATTTATATAACTTATCTCTAAAACAAATTTGGTTATTATATGAATATTGGTGCTTCTTAAAACTTAATAGATTGTTATCAGAAAATTATAATCTAGTAAATCATAATCTTATAAAAATAAAAAATAATGGATTATATCTAACATTAAATAAATCAAAAGCTGCAAAGCTAACTTATCAAAACCCTATAAATGGAGAAAAATTTACTTTGATGTATAATGTTATTGAAGGAAGTACTGATGCTACGGTAGTGCAAAAACCTGATACCGTATTAAGTTTAGAAAAAGAAGGTTCAGATATTCAATACAAATATATATTTGATGCAAAATATAGAATAGATCCAGCTCTTAAAGATACACCTTATGGAGATAGATATAATATGATACCAGGGCCACAAGAGGAAGATATAAATACAATGCATAGATATAGAGATGCAATAGTAGCAGAGTCGAAAATAAATGAAGAGTATAATAAAACAATTTTTGGTGCATATATCCTTTTTCCTTTTTCCGATGAAGAAAAATATAGAAATCATAGATTATATAAAAGTATCAGTAAGGTTAATATTGGAGGATTGCCTTTTTTGCCTGGTCACACTAAACTTTTGAAAGAATTGCTTGATAAACTTATAGTCCAAACTCCAAAAACTGTTCAAGAAAATACTATGGTGAATATTGGTACAATAGAGCACTATGAAGATATATATTCCAATAGATCGATGTTAATAGGAAGCGTTAAATCTAAAAAACAATTAAATGCAAATTTGAAATATAGATTTTATCATATACCTTATAAAAATATAGATTTAAATAATAAAATAATTGAATACATAGGTTTATATCAATCAAAGAAAAACTTTGGAAATGAAAGTGGAGTAAAATATTATGGTAAAGTCAAGAAGTGGGAAGTTATAAGGAGAAGCGAAATAAAAGAAATTCCTAAAGAAGATGATAGACTGTATGTATTATTTAGAGTGGAAAATTGGAAAGAGAGAAAAGAAAAGATTGAAATACTTGAAAGTGGAATAGTGGGCAGTCATATATATACTACTAAGCAATTATTTGATAGGGCAGATGTATATCCTATTTTAAACCTTAAAAATAAATTAGAAATTCGATTATGGGATGAATTAAAGAGGATAAACAATTATGTAAAAATCGTAGAAAATTACACAAATATTAATAATGATTTTAATATACCAATCTTAGATTTAAATATTCTAATTAAAGGGGAACAAACTATAATAAAAAAAGACAATTTAAAAATAGAGATAAAAACAAAGAGATTATTAACCTCACCAAAACGAATAATAAACCTAATTATTAAGGAACTTTTTGATGATAATCATAAGTTTAAGGAGTGAACTTATTAATGACTATTATTTTTTTGTTCATACTGTATTTTATAATTAAGTTCTACCTAGAAAAACAAAAATTTGATAAGAGTGAGTATAAAAAAGAGACAGGATTATCTTTTTTAAAAGTGAGACAAGATGTTGGATATTATGGAGAATATCAAACATTTTTAAAATTAGAGAAAGTAGGAGGATATTCAAAGATATTAGCTAATATCTATATACCTAAGAAAGATAATACAACAACAGAAATTGATTTAATTTTACTGCATGAAACGGGCATATATGTTTTTGAATCTAAAAATTATAGTGGCTGGATATTTGGCGATGAAAAAAGTAAATACTGGACTCAGACATTCAAAACAGGTAGAAAAGAGCGTTTCTATAATCCAATCTGGCAGAATAATACCCATATAAAATACTTATATAATTTTTTAGGTAATGTAGATAGAAAACATTATAAATCTATAATTATATTTAGTGAAAGGTGTGAACTTAAGAAAATAAATGTAAATTCAGAGGTATATGTAATTAACAGATATAATTTAAATAAATTAATGAAAAAATTAATAAGTCAATCAGGGATAGTGCTAACAAGAGATGAAATAAATGATATATATAATAAATTAAAACCCTATACCTGTGTTAGCGATGATGTGAAAAAGGAACATATTAACAATCTAAATGCATCATAAGTTTGTATGTGACTAATGTCAATAAAAATTCTAATAGTTATAATAAATCTCACCCCTTCATAATTTCTCCATATTCTTCCTATATAATTAACTCAAGAAAATAAATTTAAAATGAGACGAAGAAGGATGAAAAGAAGGACAATTTTAATATTATAATTAAGAACTCTTATAATTCTAGGAAGTGTTGGAGAAGCATTTGCAGCAGAGGTAGAAGAAAATACTATAGGGTCTAGATTTGCAAAGGGTAATGGCTATAGAATGTGTACCAGTGTAGAATCATTTGAAGAATTACTAAGTCAAAAGCTTTAACTAATTGATAAGAGAGTTGAAGAAGGAAAGCTAACTGAAGAATATGCAGAAAATTATAAGAAAATAATAACTTAAAGAATGAACGGCTGCATGACAATAGGTAAAGATAGGGATTCTAAGGAAAGACTTGGCATTGGATTTGGAAACAATCAAGGACAAGGTATTAGAAAAGGCACAGGTTTTAGGAAAAATATTTCAAGGGACAATTAGATTATAAAAGGAAAGGACTATCTCACCATAGTGGGATGGTCTTTTTTAAATAATAAGGGAATTTATAAAAAGTATGGAACTAAATCAATTTAACTCCGTCTAAATATTCGTATAGAATTATAAAATATATTTAGCAGTTTAGAGGAGGGCATTTAATGAAATTACAAATAAAAAATATATTTATTATTTTAATAATAGGGGTAGTTGCTTTAACATCGGCTTGTAATAATAGTTCTATAGAAGAACAGGATTTAAATTTAGTTGAGGGAACAGTTCTAATAGATACGGGAGATAGGGTATTGATAGATAAAAATTTA
>CBETVX010000057.1:0-17140 GCA_965539935.1 uncultured Eubacteriales bacterium
TTTATCAGAAATAATCCTTAAAACTACTTCATTATCATTAACAGTGCACCTTACATTCTTTACTGCTCTATTCATACATATATCCAAACCTTCAGCTATTCTTAATAGGATACCAAGTTTATTTACAATTTCCATATCCTTTTTATTTAATATCTTTTTATATTTTGTCCAATTTATCTTTAGTTTTTTATCCCTGTGGGATGCAGCAACAAATGCAGACATTAAAATTTCTTTATGGGACAGACCATTGATTCCTGAATTTAGTATAGTATAAAATGAATGTCTGTGGTGATTATAAAAACGTATATTTATTCCAGAATCATGAAGCATAGCAGCAGTTTTAATAATCTTATGAATATCATAATCAGTATTATTAAAATCAAATATCTGGTTGTACAAAGACTTTGTGAGATTATATATATGTTGACAGTGTATTGGGTTTAGATAATATCTATTAATAATATTATTTATAGAAAAATCTAATACAGATTTAACCGGTTCTTTATCTTTATGTATATAACTATATATAATACCTTCCCTTATACCACTACCGCTTACCATTATCTTGTCTATATTACAATAATCTATTAAAGTAGATACAGCACCAGAAGCACCAACAAATATATCTGCCCTATCCTTTGAAAGACCCTTTATTTTTTTCCTTTGGGATAATTTTCTTTCCCCTGACATTTTATATATTTTATGGATATCTTCACTACTCATAAGAAAATTATGGGCAATTTCTAAAGGATAGTTGTCATATCTACGGACTATTTTGCCCATATTTCTGATAGTTCCACCAACACCTATTAGAGGGATTTTAGTAGAATTTTTCAGCCAAGGAATATTCTCAAATGAAACCCTGAGGAACTTTTCTAAATTATTTAAATTTTCCTTTTTGACGTTATTAGTTAAGTCAAAATTTTCACTTAAAGTTATGGAACCAAAAGGGAGGCTAATACTATTAACTAGCATTCTGTTTTTGACTAGTATAAGCTCAGTACTTCCGCCGCCTATATCCATTATTAAGGCGTCTTGTACATCAATACTATTTATTGAGCCCCAGTAGGCATAGTAGGCTTCTTCTTCTCCTGAAAGCACCCTTATATCAAGGCCTGCTTCATTTTTAGCTCTTTCTAAAAACATATCTTTATTCTTTGCTTTCCTTACAGCCGCTGTGGCCACAGGAAATATTTCATCTATAAAGGATGCATCACACATACTTTTAAACATTTTTAGGGTATCGATAGCTAAATCTATTCTATTGGGATTAAGATTTGAAGTTTCATCCACTCCTTCACCTAATCTAACAGTTTCCTTTAATTCATTAAAAACTCTGAAAGAATTGTTGTGACCAATATCAACCAATACTAACCTGACAGAATTTGAACCGATATCAATTATTCCTATTTTTTTCATGTAAATTCCCCTCATTCAGCTTTTTTCAAAAAATGATAATTCTGTTAGAACTATATGATTATAAGATATAATAGTAATTGACAAAATCTACAATTATTCTATCATATAATATTGATTTTATCGAAAAAGTTAAAAAATTTGTTAAATAGATGTTAATTTTAATTTTTGTTATATTAATAGTATATGAGTTTATATTAAGATTATAGGGTAAAGATTATAATAATGTTTTAGTTGGTATTATTTTACTTTATAAATAAAGGAGAGTACGGTTCCATGAGTAAGATCAAATCGGTAGCTTCAATTGATGTAGGCTCTCATAACATAAGAATGTTAGTAGGGGAAATAGACGAAAAAGGAAATATTAGAATTTTAGATGAATTAAGACATCATGCAAATATTGGTAAAGATACCTTTGCCAATGGTAAGGTTAGTGTTGATACTATTCATGAGGTTTGTAAAATACTAAAATATTTTACTAAAGTATTGTCTGAATATAATATTAGACATTATAGAGCAGTATCCACAAGTGGTATTAGAGAGGCAAAGAACAAATCCTATTTTCTTGAACAGATAAGACTTAGGACTGGTTTGATAGTGGAGATAATTAATAGTTCTGAAGAAAGATTATTAACTTTCAAAGCAATAAGGGACAATATTACCTCTGAACAGGCATTAAGACTTAGAACAGAAGGTGTACTGATAGTAAATATTGGTTCGGGAGGAGTAGAAATATCAGTATATAAAGGTGGAAATCTACAATTCACTTATTATATTAAAATGGGTTCACTAAGGCTTAGGGAAATGTTGTCGGATTTAGAAAGGGTAACTTTAGATTTTCCACATATAATGGAAGAGTTTATTGAAAGTAAAACATATTTATTAGAACCTCAAATCAAATCTATGAAACTTAAAAATTTCTTAGGTTTAGGAGGAGGATTAAGAACAATACTTAGACTTTGCAATGAAATTGAGGGAAGCAGAAATGATAACAAACAAATAAGAAAAGATACACTACAAAAATTATATGACAAGATGTTTTATATGACCATTGAACAAATGACATTTGAGTATAAAATTGACTATAATGAGGCCCAAACTTTACTACCATCAATTATTATTTTTATGAGGATGTTAAGTATAACAGAAGCTGATTACATGGATATACCTATGGTTTCTTTAAGACATGGACTTTTAGCCGATATGGTTGACAAATGGTATGATACTCCTAGAAAGCAAGATTTTTTTAATGATATATTAAATTCAGTAAAACATATTGGATTAAAGTATAACTTTGATGAAAAACATGCTTTCCATGTACAAAATCTAGCATTAGGTATATTCGACCAACTAAAAAGAATACACAAGCTAGGAAATAGGGAGAGATTATATTTACAGGTAGCGGCTATATTACATGACATAGGAAAATATATTAATCTAGATAAACATCATATATACTCCTATGAATTAATTAAGGCTCAGAATATAATGGGATTTTCCAATAGAGAATTAGGAATAATATCTAATATTGTTAGATATCATGGAGAAGAGAACCCGGAATCATATCATGAAAACTATAGTAAATGTAATTATAGTGATCAGATTATTATATCAAAACTTTCAGCAATACTTAAGCTAGCAGATGCTCTAGATATTACACATAAACAAAAGGTTAAGGATATTAAAATAAGAATAAAAGATAATAGCGTATATTTTAGAGTAAAAACTGATGATGAAATACTACTTGAAAAGTGGAGATTTATTAATAAAGCAATTTTCTTTGAAGAAGTTATAGGAATGAAAGCCATAATAAAGAACTGAGGGTGATATTTATGAAGCATAAGCTGGAAAATCATTATATTAATAGAGAACTTAGCTGGCTTGAATTTAATAACAGAGTTTTAGAAGAAGCTCAAGATAGGGAAAACCCCTTATTTGAAAGATTAAAATTTATATCTATAGTAAGTTCAAATATGGATGAATTTTTTATGGTAAGGGTTGCATCCCTGTGGGACCAAGTATTAGCAGATTTTAGTAGACCTGACCCCTCTGGACTAACCCCTATGGAGCAAATTAATAAGATATCTAATAGAGTCCATAAAATAGTTTATGATCAATATAATTGTTATAACAGATCCTTAATCCCAGCACTTAGAAAACAAAATATATACTTTTTAAAGGAAAAAGATTTAAAGGAATACCAGAAAAACTATATAAAGAAATATTATTGGAAAAATATTTATCCAGTATTGACACCAATGGTAGTTGACCAAAGTAGACCATTTCCTCTAATTCTTAATAAAAGTTTGAATATAGCATTGTTATTAGAAAATATGGATGAGCCTGGGGAAGCAATATTTGCTACAGTACAGGTTCCATCGCTTTTAGGTAGATATATAGAATTACCCTCTAGGGATAATAATAAATATTTTATTTTGCTAGAAGAAATAATAAAAATTTATATTGATACATTGTTTAGCGGTCATAAAATATTAACCATGGGATGCTATCGTATAACTAGAAATGCCGATTTAAGTGTTGATGAAGAAGGTGCAGAAGATCTCTTAGAAGCCATAGAACTATCTATTAAGAAAAGAAAATGGGGAAATGTTATTAGATTAGAAATCGAGAGAGGATTAAATGCAAATTTACTAAAGATCCTTGAAGATGAAATGGATATACCAAAGGAAGGCATATACGAAATAGCTGGTCCTCTAGATCTTACATATCTCATGAAATTTTCATTTATTGATGGCTATGAAAACGAAAAATTTAAACCCTTTATTCCACAGCCATCACCTATTTTTTCCCAGTATGAAGATATATTAGAGGCAATAAGGGAAAATGATATTTTGATTCACCATCCCTATGAATCCTTTGACCATGTTACGGAGTTAGTTGAAAGGGCAGCCGATGATCCAAGGGTATTGGCAATTAAACAAACCCTTTATAGGGTTAGTGGAGATTCACCAATAATTAAAGCTCTAGCAAGAGCGGCTGAAAAGGGAAAACAGGTTACTGTACTCGTGGAGATAAAAGCTAGATTTGATGAGGAAAATAATATTATATGGGCCAAACATCTAGAACAATCAGGATGTCATGTTATATATGGACTAGTTGGACTAAAAACCCATTGTAAACTTCTATTAGTTGTAAGAAGAGAAGAAGATGGTATTAAAAGATATGTTCATATGGGCACAGGTAATTATAACGATGTTACGGCTAAAATTTATACTGACCTAGGTTTATTTACTTCAAATCCTTATTTTGGAGCAGATATTTCAGCACTATTTAATATGTTATCTGGATATTCTAAGTTTTCAAAATTTTATAAGGTTCATACATCTCCAGGTTTAGGAAAGAAATTTGTAGAGCTTATTAACCAAGAAGCTGAACTAGCTAGAAAAGGAAAGAAAGCTAGAATTATTGCAAAGATGAATGCTTTAGTTGATGAAGATGTAATAAAGGCCCTATATGAAGCCTCAAAAGCAGGAGTAAAAATAGACCTAATAGTTAGAGGTATATGTTGTTTAAAACCTGGTATAGTAGGAATAAGTGAGAATATAAGGGTAATAAGTATAGTTGGAAGATTTCTGGAACATAGTAGAATATATTATTTCTATAATGATGGAAATGAACGGATTTTTCTGTCTAGTGCCGATTGGATGCCTAGGAATCTTAAAAGGAGAGTTGAACTTTTATTTCCTGTGGAAGATGAGCTTAGTCGAAATAGCATAAAGAAAATATTAGAAATTTCATTACAGGATACAATTAAAGCCAGAGTATTAAATAGTGATGGAAGTTATAGTAGAATAGACAAGAGAGGAAAAAAACTAATAAATAGTCAAGAGTATTTTCTGAGACTAGCAAAGGAAGCCAGTGAGAATAAAAAATACTATGAAGAAGATATAGAGATTATTCCAGTGGTAAAAGAAGACTAAGGTTTAGAGTCTATGGATTAGGCAAGACCATAGACTTTTAATATGAAAAAGGAATAATTAAAGTCTGCCCACTATAAGGGCTTATTGATTTGTAGTCTTGGATAGTGTAATATATATTAGTTAGAATATTAATAGATGATTTAATTACGCAGAAAGAAGGTATACCCATGTCAGATAAAGAAAGGTTTTTACCATATTTAGCTGGAATAGGAATGGCACTGATATTTGGATTTTCTTTTTTATTTACTAAGGAAGCATTATCGGGAATTGAACCATTTCATCTCTTAGGTTTTAGGTTTGGTACAGCTGCCCTTGTACTTACCTTATTACGACTTACAAAGGTTATAAAGGTAAATTATGAAGGTAAAGAGCTATATAAACTAGTAGCTATTTCTTTGGCACAGCCAGTTATATATTTTATCTTTGAAGTTTATGGAATCAAAATGACTAGTTCTTCAGAATCGGGTATGATGATTGCACTAATTCCTGTTGTGGTAACTATATTTGCTGCCATATTTCTGAAGGAATATCCAAGGAAATCTCAGATTGGATTTATAGGACTATCTGTAGTAGGAGCAATATTTATAGTTGTAATGAAAAGTAATGATATAAGTACAAACGCCCTTGGTACATTAGTACTCCTTATGGCGGTATTATGTGCATCGGTTTTTAACATCCTTTCCAGGAAATATAGTGTAGATTTTAAGCCTGTGGAGATAACATTTGCCATGATGTGGATAGGGGCTATTTCCTTTAATTCTATAGCAGTAATACAGCATATAATAAATGGAAATATAGGATCCTATTTTATTCCTCTATCTAATATAAAGGTCATTACATCGGTACTTTATTTAGGAGTATTATCATCAGTTGTGGCATTTTTCTTAGTTAATTATACATTATCAAAATTAGAAGCATCTCGATCAGCAGTATTTGCAAATCTATCTAGTGTTACATCTATTGTAGCTGGAGTTCTTATTAGACATGAGCCCTTTTATTGGTATCAACTGGTGGGAGCTATTATGATATTAACTGGAGTATGGGGAACAAATTATTTTGGAAACAAATCACAAAACAATCTAGAATAATAGGGATGTTAGCAATTGACATCTCTTTTTTTGTAAAAGAATGATAAATATAAATGATGAATAAAGAACATACTTTCTAATAATTAGATTTTTATTTTATTGAAAGAAATTTCAGTATCTTGATTATAATAATAGGTTTTTATAGAGTATAAAATAAAAAAGTGATAATAATATCCATAGGAGTTGAATAATATGAATAAAAAAATAGATCTAAGGAACTATACTCTTGATGAGCTTGAAGATCTAGTGATAGATTTGGGAGATAAAAAATTTAGAGCAAAACAAGTTTTAAGTTGGGTTCATAAGGGTATTGAAGAAATAGATGAAATGAATAATATTCCTAAGACTTTAAGAGAAAAATTAAAGGAAGTATCCTATTTGAAAAATATGGATATATTAAAGGTATTGAAATCAAAAATAGATAATACAAGGAAATATCTTTTAATATTAAAGGATGGGAATATAATAGAAAGCGTTTTAATGAAATATAAACATGGAAATACAGTATGTGTATCTACCCAAGTAGGATGTAAAATGGGATGTGGTTTTTGTGCATCCACTCTAGATGGAGTAGTCAGAAACTTAACAGCAGGAGAAATATTAGGACAAGTTTTAACAATACAAAATGATATAGGAGAAAGAATATCCAATATAGTATTGATGGGAAGTGGAGAACCTTTAGATAACTATGAAGAAGTTTTGAAATTTTTTGGTATAATAAACCATCCAATAGGGTTAAATATTAGTATGAGGAATATTACTTTATCTACATGTGGGATTGTACCTAAGATATTAGATTTAGCAGAGAAAAAGCTACAAATTACTCTTGCTATTTCCCTTCATGCTCCCAATGATGAGATTAGAAGTAAGTCCATGCCTATAAATAAGGTTTATAACATAGATAGTATTCTTAATGCTTGCAAAAAATATATAGAAAATACGAATCGAAGAATAACCTTTGAATATGCTTTAATAAAGGGAGTAAATGACAAGAGAGAACATGCAATGGAATTGGCCGATAAACTAAAGGGTATATTATGTCATGTTAATCTTATTCCCTTAAATGAAGTAAAGGAAACGGGCTATAAAACTTCCAATCAAAGGAGTGTAGAAGAATTCAAAAAGATACTTGAGAAAAAGGGCATTAGGGTAACAGTTCGCCGTGAACTGGGAAGCGATATTGATGCAGCATGCGGACAACTAAGAAAAAATTATTTAGAAAAACATAGATAAAAAACCCTAAATTTATAAAAATTTAAAGGATTTTAGGGGTTTTTATAGAAGTATTATTTAATGAATTTTTAGAAAATTCAGTACCACCTAAAAGTTCTTTCTCTAACAAATTTAAGGGAGGAGATTAAAATGATAAGAATTATTGCTGGTCCAAAGGGTACAGGTAAAACTAAGACATTAATTAAAATGGCCAATGAAGATGTGAATAAAACAGGTGGCAATATTATATTTATTGATGATGACAGGAGACATATATACGATTTAAAACATGCACTTAGATTCATAAGCATGGATGAATACCCACTAAAAAATATGGATGAATTTTATGCTTTCTTATGTGGTATGATTTCAAATGATTATGATATTGATAAAATATATATTGACGGTTTACTTAAAGTCGTTAATACAAATTGTGATGAAGTTTCAAAATTTATTACTAAAGTTGTAAACGTTTCCCAAAGGTATGAGATTGATTTTATCATGAGTATAAGTTGTAAAAAGGAAGAACTGGATGAAAAGGTACATCAATATATTACAGAAGTAAAGACCGTTGTCTTGGCGTAAAAAATGGGAGGATTAGCCTCCCATTTTTATTTAAAATATAAATTATAGTCTGAGAATGAAAATTCTAATAAGGTAAAAAAGATTTTCCTAGATATTTCTCTATATCACTAGGTTTACTATTAATATTTAGCAATATTTCCTTTCCTGTTTCTTCAAAAATTACTAAAACTTCAGCTTTACCTTCTAGAAAGAATTTACTTACTGTAGATTCTTTTATTTCTCTAATTTTATTTCTATGTTTTCCCTTCTTTTTAAACTCCTTAGCATAGTAGGAGCCCGATAATCCAATGAGTTTATGATATCTTTCCATATAATGACCTCCTAAAAATTAACTAAAAATTATTATATCACATATTGGAACATTATATTTTATTAATGTATAGAATAATTATAAAGACGCTTTTTAGGGGGTAAAAAAATGGCAGTTTTAAGGATCGGTTCTAGGGGACCTGAAGTAATGGAAATACAAGCATTGCTTAAAAAAATAGGATATGACCCAGGACCAATTGATGGAATATATGGACAAAAAACTAAAGAAGCTGTAGAAGCCTTTCAAAGAGATAATAACTTAGCTGTAGATGGGATAATTGGACCCCAAACCTTTGACAAAATGGAGCCTTTACTATTGGGCTACGATACCTATTATATACAACCCGGCGATACCTTATGGAAAATAGCAAGGAATTATTATACAACTGTAAATAAAATAGTAACAGCTAATCCAGGTATAAATCCATTTCAATTAAGAATAGGTCAGGAAATAACTGTACCCTATGGTATTGATTTGGTAGATACAAATATAGAATATACCTATGAAATAATGGAAAGGGATATACAGGGATTAAAGGCAAGATACCCATTTATAGAGGTTGGAGTAGCAGGAAAAAGCGTTTTAGGCAAAAATTTATATTATATTAAGTTTGGTAATGGTCCAAATGAAGTATTCTATAACGCATCCCATCATGCACTAGAATGGATAACTTCTCCATTATTAATGAAATTCACAGAAAATTTTCTTAAAAGTTATACCAATGGCAAAAATATAAGGGGATATGACCTAGAAAGTATATGGAATCAAAGTTCTATATATATAATGCCAATGGTTAATCCTGATGGAGTTGACCTTGTATTAGAGGGATTAGATAGAAGTAATCCCTATTATGATCAGTTGCTTCAATGGAATGATACTGGACTCCCATTTTCACGGATTTGGTCAGCTAATATAAGGGGAGTAGATTTAAACCACAATTACGATGCTCTTTGGTATGAATATCAGGAACTAGCTAATGAGCTAGGCTATGGAGAACCTGGACCTAGAAGATATCCAGGTCCCTTTCCAGAGTCAGAACCAGAAACTAAGGCTGTAGTAAATTTTGTTAGAGACCATGATTTTAGACTAGTGCTTGCTTACCATAGTCAAGGGCAAGTTATATACTGGAACTTTGAAGATTTGGCACCACAAGAGGCTAGGAGAATAGGAGAACTTTTCGCTCAAGTAAGTGGCTATAGACTAGATGAGACATATGGAACTGCATCATATTCAGGTATGAAGGACTGGTTTATTCAAGAATATATTAGACCAGGATATACTATTGAAGTTGGAAGGGGAACTAATCCACTACCCATTTCCCAATTTGATATGATATATGATAATAATGAAGAATTATTATTACTTGCTTCAATTGTTTAATAATTAATTAATTGTAATATGTGTTTAAACTATAGAAAAGTATTGTATAATATTAATAGGGGGTATCTAAAATATAGATGCAAAATGAATCCCAAATTACCACTGATTTATCAGGGAAAGGGGTCCAAAATGAAAAATAACTCTAAAGATATCATGGTCTGTGTGACACAGCAAAAATCATGTGAGAGGCTAATAAAAAGAGGAGCTGAAATAAGGGATACGATAAAGGGAGAATTACATGTTATTCATGTTGTTAAAGAAGGATGGAAATACTTTGGTAAACTAAAGGAATCGGATGCACTAGAATTTCTATTTGATAGAGCAAAGGCATATGGTGCAGATTTAACAGTGGTAAAAGCACCAGATATTGAAGAAACTTTGAGCACATTTGTAGAAAAAAATAATATCAAAGTAATTGTAATGGGTGAATCAAAGGAAAAATCTGAACAACAGAATATGATAAGAAGATTAAAGAAAAAACTAGTTAATGAAGTCGTAATAGATGTAGTACCGCTTACTGAAGCAGGTGAAAAAGCAGTATAATTAATGCAGCCATTTGGCTGCTTTTTTGATTAAAAAGTATGTCTAATGTTATACTATAATATATGTGTAAATCAATTTAATGAATTTAGAGGAGTATCATATGAGTCAAATAAAAGAAAGATATAGAAAGTATTCAAAGTATCTAAAGGAGAAATATGGTGAGAGGGTATATAAAATACCTATAAATTTACCTGTAACCTGCCCTAATAGAGATGGTTGTTTAGGGACAGGAGGATGTATATTTTGTGGAGATGTGGGGACTGGATTTGAAAGTTTAGATAATAATATGACTGTAAGGGATCAGATAGAAAGAAATATAAACTATATAAGTAAAAAGTACAAAGCAAAGAAATTCATAGCCTACTTTCAAAACTTTACTAATACATATATGCCTATTGAAGTTTTTGAAAGATATATGAATATAGCTGCAGGTTTTGAGGATATAGTAGAGATATGTATATCTACAAGACCAGACTCTATTAATGATGAGTATTTAGCTGTTCTTAAGGATATAGCCTATAGATATAATAAAGAAATAACTATTGAATTAGGCCTACAGAGTATAAATCATCATACCTTAGATAGGATTAATAGAGGACATAGCCTAGCTGAATTTATTGATGCAATGATGAGAATAAATAAATTTGGCTTTGAGAGCTGTTGTCATCTTATAGTTAATCTTCCTTGGGACGATATTGATGATATTATTGAGGCATCAAAAATTGTATCAGCCTTAGATGTAAAACAGGTAAAACTACATTCCCTTTATATACTTAGAAATACCGAGATGGGGAGAATGTATAAAAATAATGAATTTCAAATAATTTCTGTAGAAGAGTATGTAAATAGAGTTGTAGAGTTTTTAAAATATTTAAATTCAGAAATTGTAGTCCAGAGATTAGTTGGAAGGGCTCCAGCCGAGGAGACAATTTTTTGTAATTGGGATATGAGTTGGTGGAAAATTCAAGATATGATAAATGAAAAATTAGAAAAAAATAATACCTATCAAGGGGAATGTTGTGATTATTTAAATGGTAAGGCCCTTAGGAAATTTAATAATAAATAAACTTCCTGTTAGATTACAGGAAGTTTTCAATTTCATCATATTCTGGAAATCTATTTTTTTCTTTCTTAGAAAAAATAAGATTGTCATTTAAAGTTACCTCAAAAACTCCTCCAGAAGAAGGAATTAGTTCCATTACATCAAATTGATTCTTGTATTTATTTAGTAAATGTTCAGCCAATCCTATGGCCTTAGGTAGATATCCTCAACTAGTACAATACTCAATCTTTAAATTCATAAAAAAACCTCCTGCTCTCTAAAAATTTTACTTACTATTAATTTACCCTCTTTTTATCAAAAAACACATTTAGCTTGAAAAAAATTTAAAATATTGTAATATATGAGTAGAAGTTATTAATAAGCTAATGGATTAAATAAAAGAATTTGAAATAGATGATTATATAAATTTATTATTTATGAATTGAGAGGTGGGGGAATTTGAAAAGAATAAGACATTGGAAGGAAACTTTAATTCCCTACGAACAAGCAGTAGAAGAATTAAAGGTAAAATTAAAATCAATCAGAAATGAACTGAGGGATATGAATGAATATTCACCTATAGAGTTTGTTACTGGTAGAGTAAAAAAGATCTCTAGTATATTAGAAAAGGCTAAAAGAAGAAATATACGTGAAGATAAAATAGAGGATGAAATGGAGGATATAGCTGGCATAAGAATAATGTGTCAATTTGAAGATGATATTTACAAAGTTGTAGACCTCATTAGGAAAAGAGATGGAAAGGATATGACAATAGTCTATGAAAAGGATTATATAAAAAATAAAAAAGATAGTGGATATAGAAGCTATCATGTTATAATAAAATATCCAGTACAAACAGCCTTAGGTGAGAAAGAAATATTGGCAGAATTGCAGATTCGTACTTTAGCCATGAATTTCTGGGCTACTATAGAACACTCTTTAAATTATAAATATAAAAAGAATATACCAGAAAATATTAAAGCTAGACTAAGAAAAGCATCAGAGGCCGCCTATTTATTAGACCAGGAGATGCTGGAAATCAGAGAAGAAATTGTTAATGCTCAAAAGATGTTTGAGAAGAAATCTAATAATGTTTCCGATATAGTAAGGGACATTGAGCTTTTAAATCTTCTTGGATATGAAAAGGAAGCAAATGATTTTCAACATAGATTTGATTTGATATGGGAAAATGGAGGACTTTCAGAATTAGAGAAACTTGCTGAGACAATAGGTTATGTAGTAAGAAGATATCAAACCTTTGAATAAATCTTCAATTTTAAAATAAATAAAAATTATTTCAGGATGATAAATATGAAAAAATGGCAGAATAAATTATATTTAAATGATATTAGAAAAGCAATAGATGATTATGATATGATTAGGGATGGAGATAGGGTCATAGTAGGTATTTCAGGAGGGAAGGATAGTTCTTTATTACTTCATTCTTTAAATTTACTTAGTAAATATTCCCATAGAAAATTTGAAGTCATAGCAGTTCATCTTGATTGTGGATTTGATATGGATATTAGGCCCTTAAAAGAATTTTGTATAGAAAATAACATAAAAATACATATAGAAGAAACTAATATTGTAGATTGCCTTGACCTTAAGGGAGATAAAAGTCCATGTTATCTATGTGGAAGATTAAGACGTGGTGCATTGGGAAGGGTAGCAAAAAAAATAAATTGTAATAAAATTGCCCTAGGACATCATATGGACGATGCTGTAGAAACCTTTCTCATGAATTTGTTATATACAGGTAAAGTAGGGTCCTTTCATCCAAACAAATTGGAGCCAAATAAGAATATATTCTTAATAAGGCCCTTAATATATATAGATGAAAGAAGAATAAAAAAAGTAATTGAATTAGAAAATATACCTGTTATTAAATCCAACTGCCCCTTTGATGGATGTACAAGTAGAAGCGAAATGAAGGACTTAATATCAAATCTTGAAAAACAATATCCAGATATTAGACAAAAAATTATTACTGCTTTAGGTAATATAGATAGGGATAATGTATGGTAAGAAATATAGAAAAGTTAAGTTGGTGATTCAATGGCTTTATATGCAATTGGCGATTTGCATTTAAGCTTCAGTTCAAATAAGCCTATGGACATATTTGGAGATAATTGGAATAATCATGAAGAAAAAATTAAAAAAAATTGGTTAGATAATATTTGTGACGATGATGTGGTTTTAATACCTGGAGATATATCATGGGCTATGAAACTTGAAGAAGCGATGATTGATTTAGAGTGGATAAATAGTCTTCCTGGAAAAAAAGTCTTGCTAAGAGGAAACCATGATTATTGGTGGAACTCCATTACTAAGATGAATAAATTATTTGACAATATGTTTTTTTTACAGAATAATTATTATGGATATAAAAACTATGCTATCTGTGGAACTAGGGGATGGATTTGTCCAAATGATGTGAAATTTACCAAACATGATGAAAAAATATATAATAGGGAGCTATATAGATTAAGATTATCCTTAGAAACTGCTAAAAAAGATAATTTTGAAAAGTTTATAGTTATGACCCATTATCCGCCTACTAATGATAAGTTTCAAAATTCAGGATTTTTAGAAATCTATGATGAATATGCTGTAGAAAAGGTTATCTATGGACATTTACATGATACTATTTCATTTGAAATGGGACTTAAGGGAATTCATAATGGGGTTTCCTACAATTTAGTATCCTGTGATTATATAAATTTTACTCCAGTATATATAATGGACTAGTTAGGAGGTGTTAAGATGCCGCAGATTACTATAAGAGGTATCCAAGCAGATAAAATTTGTAAAATTAGTTCTGATATGTTAAATGAACTAACTGAAATAATAGGATGTCCTAGGGACTATTTTACAATTGACTGTTTAAACGTTACTTCTGTGTATGATAATGAAATAACTCAGACTTTTCCATTTATAAGTGTAGGATGGTTTGACAGAGGCCAAGATATTCAAGATAAAGTAGCAAAGGCTATTACTAAGCACATTAAGTCTTTAGGAATTGAAGATGTAGAAATAGCTTTTACAGTTTTTGAAAAGAATAAGTACTATTCGAATGGTGAGCATTATTAAATTAGTTTAGATTGGGTGTTAAAATGTCTAATTATCGGGTTCCAAACAGTGTCTTTGATGATTTTTTTGCTAATAGAGATTCACTGATAATTCAATTTAAAAATGGAGATATTACAAAGAGAGAATTCATTGAAGAACATTATTATTTTATACAAAGACTTAAATTAAAACCATTTAAAAATGGGATAGATTCATTTGAAAAGGGAATTTATAATTATCAATATTATAATATGGTAGCTAAGTATTGTTATATGAAATCAAAGGATAAAAAACTTGTAACTAAGCATCCAAATGTTGCAAGAAAGTATGGATATAAAGCAAACTATTACTATCAACTTAAGGATAAGTCAACATTAAAGCTTTTAGAACACTTAAATTTTGATAATATGGAGGCTTATTATATTAAAGTAAAATCTAGGGCTTTAAAGGATAAACTCTATGAAATAGTATTAAATGATTATGAAAGTGTTATTTTACATTCTAAAAGTGAATACATGCGTGAAAGACTTAAAGAAGAAGGAATATTTAAAGAAGGTGTAAGGAAGTCTTTAATAGATAGTTATATCAATCAAAAATACTAAATTTAGGATTCAAGATAGCAGGATAAAAGCCTGCTATTTTTTTTATAAAAGTATGTATAAAACTAAAGGATAGGGCCAAATAATATTTTATTAATAAAAAAGTATTGTTTTTATTAGAATAATATGATAAAATTCCAATTAAAGTTTTTAATAGAAAAACAAATGTACGCCATATAAAAACAATTTATATATAGAAAACAACAGGAAAAAATTTTGTAATAAACATTAAAGGAGGAATAGCATATGGAAATAATAAAAATAGGAATAATGGGAATGGGCAATATAGGCACGGGTTTATATGAAATAATTTCTTTTAACAGAGAAAAAATTGAAGAGGAGCTTGGCAAAAAAATTGAGATAAAAAAAGTTTTGGTTAGAGATATTAAAAAGAAGAGATCCGTTGAAATACCTAAGGAAATAATGACAACTAACGTATATGATATTATTAATGACCCACATATACAAATAGTTGTAGAACTATTAGGAGGGATTAATCCAGCTTTTGATTATATAAAAATGGCCATAGAGAGTGGAAAACATGTAGTGACCGCTAACAAAGCTGTGATTGCTACATATGGTGAAGAATTAGAAAACTTGGCTAAGCAATATAGTGTAAAGTTAAAATTTGAAGCAAGTGTGGGTGGAGGTATACCAATAATAAATACTTTCAAAGAAAGTCTTTCGGCAAACAAGATAGAGGAGATAGCAGGAATAATAAACGGTACTACTAATTTCATATTAACTCAAATGACTGACTATAATTTAGACTTTGAAGAAGCTTTGAAAAAAGCTCAAGATAGTGGCTATGCAGAAGCTGACCCAACCTCAGATATAGAAGGTGAAGATGCAGCCTTTAAACTAGCAATCTTATCGGATGTTGCCTTTGGGAAGAAAATTGATCCAAATAATATTCCGAGGGTAGGTATTACAAAAATTTCCCAAGAGGATATTAAATATGCCTCTGAGTTAGGATACAAAATAAAACTGCTGGCATCGGCAAAAAAATATGATAAAAAGTTAGCACTTCAAGTACATCCTGCACTCATTTCCAATGAACATCCATTAGCTTCAGTTAATAATGAATTTAATGCATTGTTTGTAAGAGGAAATGCAGTTGGAGAAGTAATGCTTTATGGTAAAGGAGCAGGGTCACTTCCCACTGGAAGTGCAGTAATGGCAGATATCATGCAAATTATTAAATTAATTAAGAATAAAAATATTGAAAATGGAAAAATGGTTGATAGGGATTTAATAATTTCTGGAGAAAAACCTAGTCAATATTATATAAGGCTAGAAGTAATAGATGAGCCTGGAGTATTAGGAAAGATAGCCATAACATTTGGAAAACATGGAGTAAGCCTAGATTCAGTTGTACAAAGAGGTCGAGGCGGAAAAACTGCTCCCCTTGTATTTATTACCCATGAGGTGGAAAGGGAAGAATTAGACAAGGCCCTTGAAGAAATAGATTCATTCTCTGAAATTGACGAAATTGCTAGTATCTTAAAAGTGGAAAATTAAAATATTCTTTAGACCTACAAATTTGAATATATAAAAAATATTATGTATATTAATTACTTTTTATTGTTGACTAATTATTTATCTAAATATATAATTCTATACAAATTATATTTTGCTAAAGGCTATGAAGGGTAGTAGTAAACAATGTCCTGTTTTCAGAGAGTCGATGGTTGGTGTAAATCGATAACAGAATTTGTTGAATCCGACCTGGAGCTGCATAGGGGTTAAAACCTATGTCGGGAAATCCGTTACCTAAAGAGGTTGTATATGCAACAAAACAAGGTGGTACCACGTGTATTTAATACTCCGTCCTTGATAATTATATCAAGGACGGAGTTTTCTATTTTAAATTAATAAATTAGGAATCAGAATTTAGCAACTAATACTCAAGGGGGAGATTTAGATGGATAAAAAAAGAAAAGTTTTAATTG
>CBETVX010000058.1:0-16369 GCA_965539935.1 uncultured Eubacteriales bacterium
ATAGATTTTTAAGTCCCTTATAATTATAAATCAAAATAATTTATTAAATATTTATTACATTAAATAATAACTATATCCATTATTTAGTATAAATGATATATTAATATTATAAAGCTAAGTTTATGAATATATATTGTGGTGTAATATTAGAAAGGGGGGCGTATACTATTTTTGGTTTAGAGATACCCTATTCAATTATATGGATTATTGTAGCAGTGATATTTGGGTTAATCGAAGCCTTTACCTTAGGGCTTACCACCATATGGTTTGCACTGGGAGCTTTAGTTGCAATGTTATCGGCACTATTACATTTTCAATTAATATATCAAATATTGATTTTTTTAGTGGCATCGGCAGTACTTGTATATTATACAAGACCAATAGCTAAACAGCATCTTAAGATAGGTGCAACTAAGACTAATGTAAGTAGCTTGATAGGCAAGATAGGAGTAGTTACTCAGAGGATTGTTCCCTTTAATACAGGGCAAGTAAAGGTTTCAGGACAAATTTGGACTGCTAAATCCTTAGACAATGAAGAAATTGTTAAAGATACGAAGGTAGAAATTATTAAGATAGAGGGAGTTAAGTTAATAGTAAAAAAAATAGAGGATAATTAAAAGGAGGATTTAAAATGGGTTTTTTTGGTTTGATCATACCTATATTACTTATTATAATAGCAATATTTTTAGTGGTTTCTAATATTAGAATTGTACCACAGGCCAGTGCCTATGTTATAGAAAGACTAGGTGCATATCAAACAACATGGGATGTTGGACTTCATGTTAAGATACCTCTAATAGATAGGGTTGCAAAGAGAGTATCATTAAAGGAAAGGGTTATTGATTTTCCACCACAACCGGTTATTACAAAGGACAATGTTACTATGCAAATAGATACCGTTGTATACTTTCAAATAACTGACCCAAAACTTTATACCTATGGAGTTGACAATCCTATAGCTGCCATAGAGAATCTTACTGCAACAACATTAAGAAATATTATTGGTGAATTAGAGTTAGATGAAACTTTAACTTCAAGGGATATTATTAACACTAAGATGAGAAGTATATTAGATGAAGCTACAGATCCTTGGGGTATCAAGGTTAACCGTGTTGAAGTAAAAAATATAATTCCACCTGAAGATATTCAAGAAGCAATGGAGAAACAAATGAGGGCTGAAAGGGAAAGAAGAGAAGCTATACTTCGTGCAGAAGGTCAGAAAAAATCTGCTGTCTTAACTGCTGAAGGTAAAAAGGAAGCAGCAATACTTGAAGCAGAAGCCCAGAAGCAAGCTGCAATACTAAAGGCAGAAGCTAGAAAGGAAGCAGCAATCAGGGAAGCTGAAGGGCAAGCAGAAGCTATTCTTAAAGTGCAAAAAGCTACTGCTGAAGGTCTAAGGATGTTGAAAGAAGCAGAACCTAGTCAAGAAGTTATTTCCCTTAAGAGTTTAGAAGCCTTTACAAAGGCTGCCGATGGAAGGGCTACTAAGATAATAATACCATCAGAAATTCAAGGTCTTGCAGGCCTTGCAACATCTCTTACTGAGATAATGAAGACTGAAGAAGATAATAAAGTTGAAGAATAAAGTAAAACCCATTACCTTGACGGTAATGGGTTTAGTTTATGCACAAAACATTATCCATTAATTCTATGTTCATTTTCCTTGTTATAGGCTATCAAGTAGTATTTATTGCCTAATGAATTTTCTAATTCCTTTATTTTATCTAATTCATTATTTTCAAGTTTAGCTAATGGAATTTCTTTTAGTTTAGTTTTTTTATTCACCTTAAAATACACCTCCCATAATATTATTTGCATTAATATTTTTTAATATTTAGACAATTTAGGACAATAGTCTCTAATTTTAATAAAGTTAAATAAAGGAAAATGAAGAATAATATAGAAAAAATATATATAGGGGAATTTAAATGATATGGGAGAGATTCGATGGAGAGTTTGATAGATAGAATTATTAACATTTATAAGAAAAATCTTGACATGAATGATAATGAATGTGAAATTTTAAGATATGAAATAAGGCTTTTGATTAGCACTTTTACATTAGCTTTACTTATTTTTTTACTATAATATCGATTAGACATTTTTTATTTAGTTATAATAATAGCTCTAACCTCTGCAATTTATAGAACCTTTTCTGGTGGAGCCCATTGTTCAAATATAATTAATTGTGGAATTTATAGTGCAATTACATTTAATTTTATTGGCTTTATAACAAATTTAATTAGGCTTTGAAGAATTTATGTTAAATCTTATGATATTTACATTTATATTTTCCATTTGGCCCATTAATAAATATGCTCCAGCTAATACTCTTGGAAAACCTATATATACTAAGGTAGACAAAGGCTTAGAAAGTATTCCTTCTTAATAGTTAGTATATGGTGTATGGGTGTCATATATTGGTATATGTCCTTCTCTCCCATTAATATATTAATATATGGTACTACCCTGGGAATACTGTGGCAAAGTTTTACTTTAACTGATTGGGGATATGGATTTTATGATATTATGGACAAAATCCTATGTAAAATTATAAAAACAGATAGGGGGATAAAACATGTTAAGAAAAATACTTAGAATTTCAGTTGAAATACTTACATTTCTAGCATTTTCAAATATTGCATCTGCTACAAGTCTTTTTTAGATAGCAACCTAAGGTTCCTGAGTTTTTAAAAGACAAATAAGAGGTTTTTCTGATATAATATAATTAAGGGTTTTTGGCTTTTCTAGGAGTGGTGATATAATGATGGTAATTGAGCAACTATTAGAGCATATGATGGAAGGCTTCTTAATGGCAGGGGCTGGACTTAGTATATTTGGTATAAAATTGGAGTATAAAAAATTGATTTCTATAGGAATTGTCTATGGAATAATAATATATATAGTTCGATGGTTTTATATAAGAAATAAAATCCCCCTTGGAACCCATAGCATTATATTAGGTGTAATGTTAGTTTTAATTATTAGATATTTAGGAAATCAAAACTACTTAATGAGTATCTTGGCAACATTGATGTCATATATATTTTTAATATGGGGAGAGATGACTGTTTCAATTCCCATTATGAAATTATTTATAAAAAACCCAAAAATTATAGGTGCTAAATTAGGGCACTATATTGTTGGTGGGGCACTTACCTGCACATTCTTAATGGTACTATTTGTGGTTTGTTATATTTTTAACATAACTATAATTGACTTAAGTGATTTAGATAATACCGAGAAGAATAGAGGTTAAAGATATGAAAATACCTTCATCAAAAATTGCACTATTAATTATTTTATTACTTTTTCAGAGTTGCTGTTCTATGCTACTGATAACTGTGAAATATATGAAGAGTTTTGAGCAATCAATAAGTATATTTAATTTCCCCTATACTATTGAAACAATTATGAATATAATAGGAATTAGCTCTATAATTTGGGTATTATATATTGCCAAAACCTATAAAAATGAAGAGGAATATGAACAAAAAATAAATAGCTCTATGGAGATAATTGAAGCCCTTAGGGGCCAAAAGCACGACTTTAATAATCACCTTAATGTTATAGGTGGGATGATACAACTAAATAAATGTGAAAGAGCCCTTGAATATATACACAAGATAAGTGGTAAAACTAATGAAGTTTTTTCAATATCAAAAATAGAAAATGTTGAAATTGCAGCTGTTTTATACAGTAAGTGTGCAATAGCAGAAAGTAAGGGCATAGAGGTGGAACTAGATATAGAATCTTCCCTGGATGATTTGAAAATTGATTCTGTAGAAGTATCTAAGGTATTATTTAATTTAATAGATAATGCCATATATGAACTGGAGAATAGTAAAGAAGAGGATAAAATACTAACTATAGAAATAAGCGAAGACCATGATTCCTACATTTTTGCTATAGGAAATTCATATCCAATATTGGCAAATGATTTATATGATAAAATATTTGAAAGAGGATTTACCACCAAAGGGGATAATGGTCATGGATATGGCTTACACATAGTAAAGGGAATAGTTGAGAAAAATAAAGGTAGAATAACTGTAGAAAGCTATGAAGGAGTTGGAACCATATTTACAGTATTTTTACCTAAGAAATCTACATATTATGAAGTAGTTATTACTGGGGAAGTTTAAAGCCTAAGAATATATTTTCTTAGGCTTTTATAATTATCTTTTAAATTGAGAACTATATGTATGCATTAATTTATGATGCAATCTGCTCAAATTACCTATGGATATCTTTGCTCTAGCCTATTAATTAGATCTATTAAGTTTTTTTCAAATCTCTTGTTATCTTCTTTTTTTCTTTTTTTAGCATTTTTAGTTCTACCACCTGATTGTCTTATCTTTTGCCCTAAATATCTTTGAAATAATAGTCTATCTATATTATCATTAGTATATAAAAATCCATTTTGATTTATAGCATATGCTTTTTTAGACAGTGCCATAGTGGCAACTCCGTAGTCCTGAGTCACAACTATATCACCCTCATAAAGCCTATTGATAAGGGCATGGTCAACAGCATCCTTACCCTTTCCCACTATTATAACCTCAGAATAATCATCTTCTATTACGTGACTGGTATCAGTAACCATTATCACAGGTATACTAAAGTTTTTTGCAACTTTTATTACAATATTTTTAACGGGACATCCATCGGCATCAACAAGTATTTTCATGATTATCTCCTTTAAATCCATAAAATTTCTCTATAATACTATTATAATAGTATTAGCTATATAAATAATTATATATGAAATTACAACATTAGATAAATATTAAAATTTTTTTAAATGATATGATTTTCATGATTAATGATTGAACTAATGTGATAAAAATATTATAATGAATCTAGATTTCTAAAAAATTTTTTAAAGACTACTGACCGACTGGTCGGACAAAATAAATAGGAGGTTAAGGAAAATATGAAAAAAATAATAGCAATTTTCTTAGTAATTGGATTAATAGTTTCTGTATTAGGTGGATGTAGTAAACAACCACAGAAATCTGTAGAAGCTGCAAAGAAAGAGGAAGTAACAAAGCCTGTAGAAGTTTCAAAACCAGAGAAGAGAGATATTAAAATATCTCAGACGCTATCGGGTAAGCTCAGTGCTATTGAAGATATAGTTGTTACATCAGAGCTTTCCTTTCCAGCCAAAGTAAAAAATATTAACGTAGAAATGGGAGATAAAGTTTCAAAGGGTGAGATTTTATTTACCCTAGATGATGAGGACATAAAAAAACAAATAGAGCAGGCTCAGGCCGCCTATGATACTGCAACATGGAACTTAAAGAGCACTGAAGAACAAATGGAAAATGCAAAGGTTAATTTAGAAAGAATGGAAAAACTATTTAAGGAGGGAGCCATATCAAAGCAACAGTATGAAGATGCAAATCTTCGTGCTTCAGATACATCTCTAAATGCCTTAAAAGCCCAAGTAAATCAAGCTAAAATATCTTTAGATCAAGCTACCTCTGAATTAGAAAAAACAGTAATTAAATCACCTATATCAGGATATGTAGCATCTATAAATATTGATGAAAATGAATTTGCACCTGTGGGTCAAGCAGCAATGAGAATTGTAAATACTGATAAGTTTATTGTTGATATTGATGTTGCAGAACAAATTATAAATAAAATAAAGCCAAACCAAAAAGTAGATGTAAAAGTTAATGTAGCTACAGATGAAACATTAGAAGGGATAGTTAAGTCAGTAAGTCCTGTGCCAGATGAGGTTTCTCAAATATATCCTATTGAAATTGAGATAGAGAATAAAGATGGAATTATTAAAGCCGGCATGTTTGCGGAAGTAATATTTGATATTGAAAAAAGTGAAAATGCATTATCTCTTCCAAGTGATGCCATAAAAGAAGAGGATGGAACTTACTATGTATATACTATAGATGAAGATAAAGCTATGAAAAGGGAAATACAAATAGGTCTTGAAGATGGGAAATATACAGAAATACTAGAAGGAATAAATGAGGATGACGAAGTTATAGTTAAAGGTCATGATTATGTAGATGATGGAGAAAAAGTAAGGATTGTAAGAGGTGACGAATAATGAATATTTCAGAGTTATCCGTAAGACGTCCTGTAACTATTTTAATGATGGTGTTGATTATATTAACCCTAGGAGTAGTTGCATATAGTAAACTTCAAGTAGACTTATATCCCGAAATTGAAGTCCCCGTTGCCATAGTAAGTACAGGGTATGATGGAGTAGGACCTCAAGAAATTGAGACCCTTATTTCTAAACCCTTAGAACAATCCCTTAGTACTGTAAGTAACATTAAGGCCATAAGTTCAGTTTCTATGGAGGGAAGCTCCATAGTAATAGTTGAGTTTGATTTTGGAGTAGATATGGATTTTGCATCCCTTGAAATAAGGGAGAAGGTAGATCAAGTAAAAAGATTTTTGCCAGAAGATGCAGAAACACCCCTTGTAATAAGAATTGATCCCAATGCATTTCCCATTATGCTACTATCCTTTACAAATGGAGAAGATTTAACGGAGCTTCAAACTCTAATAGAAGATAAAATCCAAAATAGAATTGAAAGGATAGAAGGGGTAGCTTCAGTTAATATAAGTGGGGGATATGAGGATGAAATTAAAATAAAAGTATCCCAAAATAAACTTTCTGGATATGGACTTACCCTAGATACAATAGGTAGTACAATTAGAAGTGAGAACTTAAACCTTCCTGGTGGAGAAGTTTATAAGGGAGATAGAGAAGTTTTAGTTAGGACTACAGGAGAATTTGAAAGCTTAGATGAGATAAAGGATTTACCTATTGTACTACCATCCGGTGGAGTTATTTATCTAGGAGATATTGCAAATGTTAGTATGGATAAAAAGGATATAACCAGTATAAATAGAATGAACGGTAAGGCCTCAATAACAATGTCAATACTCAAAGAATCAAATGCCAACACAGTATTAGTTGCAGAAAAGGTTAAAGATGAATTAGAAAAGATAGAAAAGGATTTTCCAGAAATCACAATAAAATCAATTTTAGATCAGTCTAAGTTTATCAATGGTTCAATTAGTAATACAACTAGAAGTGCAGTATTTGGTGGTATCCTTGCTATAGTAATTCTATATCTTTTCCTAAGAAATATTAGAAGTACATTTATTATAGCTACGGCTATTCCAGTATCAATAATTGCAACTTTTAGTATACTTTTCTTTGCAGGTATTACTATAAATCTAATGACCTTAGGTGGTTTAGCCCTAGGTGTTGGTATGCTAGTAGACAATGCCATAGTTGTACTTGAGAATATTTATAGATTTAGAGAAGAAGGATATTCAAGGATAGAGTCTGCTAAGTTAGGGGCTCAAGAGGTAGGGATGGCAGTTTTAGCTTCTACCCTTACAACTATAGCTGTATTTTTACCTATAGTTTTTACAGAAGGTCTGGCCTCAACCCTATTTAAAGAATTAGCCTTAACGGTAACCTTCTCTCTAGTAGCTTCTTTACTTATGTCTTTAACTTTAGTACCAATGTTAGCATCTAAAATACTAAAGGTTGAAAAAAAACATAAGAAAAGACGATTTGGATTATTCACAAAAATATTTGACATATTTGAATACTTCTTTGAGCGTATAGAAAGGATCTATAAGAAACTATTAAAAGGAGCCATTGTACGAAGAAAGACAACAATTATTATAGCCTTCTTAATATTTGTAGTATCAATAGCATCTATTCCCTTTGTTGGGACAGAGTTTTTCCCTGCAATGGATGAAGGTACTGTTAGTATAAGTATAGAGTTGCCTACTGGGTCAAGTTTAGACGATACTAATGAAATTGCTACTAAAATTGAGAAATTAATAATGGATATACCAGAAATAGATATGATAAATGTTGCCGTAGGTGGAGAAGGTGGTTTTTCTCTAGTAAATAGTTCTAGTGCCAATGAAGCAAGTATAAATGTAGTTTTAGTAGATTTAGATGAGAGGGAAAGAAGCTCCAATGAAGTAGGAGAGGAAATTAGAAAGCTTATAGCCGATATATCGGGAGCTAAAATAGAAGTTAGTGCCACATCAGGTGGTATGGGAGGCCCAGGAGGGGGATCTCCTATATCCATAGAGATTAAGGGTGATGATTTAGAAGTCCTTAAACAAATATCCGAAGATTTTGTTAATATAGTATCTTCCGTTGAAGGTACCAGGGAAGTAAAATCCAGCTATGAAGAAGGAAAACCAGAGGTGAGAATAGTACTGGATAGAAAGATAGCTTCTAGATTTGGACTAACAGCTGGGCAGGTGGCAAACTCTGTTAGAACAGCCATATCAGGTAGTATTGTCACTCAGTATAAATATCAAGGAACAGAGATAGATGTTAAAATAATGGGTGACGATAAAATAAAGGAAAATCTATATAATTTAGAAAATCTAATGATACCAACTCCCTTTGGAAATAATGTACCACTAAGTCAAATAGCTGACTTAAAAATGACTAAAGGACCTGTTACTATTGATAGAAATGACCAAGTTAGGACGGTTACAATAACAAGTGCAATAGCAGGACGGGATTTAGGAAGTATATCGCGAGAAATCAATGAAAAGATAAATGGATATGAAATGCCAAATGGATACGATTATGACTTCGGAGGAGAAAGGGAAGATATGATCAATTCCTTTAGAGATTTGGCACTAGCATTGGTATTAGCAATACTTCTGGTTTATATGATTCTGGCTTCTCAGTTTGAATCACTACTTCACCCATTTTTAATTATGTTTACAGTACCATTGGCTATTGCTGGAGGAAGTCTAGGATTATTTATTACCGGAAGAACCCTTAGTGTACCTTCTATAATTGGTTCTATAATGTTAGCAGGTATAGTAGTTAATAATGCCATAGTATTAGTAGACTATATAAACATCTTAAGAGGAAAAGGCATGGATAGGGATGAAGCTATACTAAAGGCAGGACCAACTAGACTCAGACCTATATTAATGACCACATTAACGACTGTTTTAGGGCTATTACCATTATCATTAGGAATAGGAGAAGGTGCAGAAGCACAAGCACCTATGGCTACAGTAGTAATTTTTGGTCTTATATTATCAACACTTCTCACTCTAGTGTTTATACCAGTTATGTATATTGTATTTGACAATATAGTAAATAAACTTAGAAAAATATTTAAAAGAAAAAGAAATAAGGAAGTGATCCAAAACTAGTTTGTGGAGGTAGAGTCGGTGTATAATCCAGAAGAAAGAAGACATGAGATACTGAAGGCGGCTGTAGAGGTTTTTGGGAAAGAAGGTTTTTACAAGGCTAAAGTAAGCGATATAGCAAAAGAAGCCCAGATAGGAAAAGGAACTATATATGAATATTTTCCAAGTAAAAATAGTCTATTTGAAGAGATGATAAAGTATTGCATAGATAATTATATGAAAAGACTTCAGGATAGTATTAACATGGAAGACAATTCCTTGGACAAATTAAAAAAGTATTTAGATATTGAAGAGGAACTAATTAGACAGCATGGTAACATGGCCAATATTATTATCCAAGAAATCAATAGAATTGGTGATAATATAAAAAATATTATTACTGATTTCAGAACAAAAAAAATCAATATAATACAGAATATAATAGAAGATGGAATAAAAAAAGACTATTTTAAGGATGTTCCCACCTATGTAACTTCATTGATTTTCATGGGATCGGCCCATCAAATAATAGTAGATAATATTGTTTTCAGAAGTGCAGAAAATTTAAATGAAGAGATAGACACTTTTTTAAAACTATTTATAAATGGTATAAAAAAATAGTAAGGATTAAATCTCTAACCTGTCTTTGGTTTATTTGCTATAAATTACATCGTATTTTAACACTCCTTACGTTGAATAATAATAATGCAACATAAAAAATACTTAAAAGGAGTTGTTAAGATGGCTAGAAGCACAAATAAAAAAGTAGTTCCAGAAGCACAGCAAGCTTTAAATCAAATGAAGTATGAGATTGCTAGTGAACTAGGACTTTCAAATTATCAAACTACTGACAAAGGCAACTTAACAGCTAGACAAAACGGTTATGTTGGTGGATACATGACTAAGCGTTTAGTTGAAATGGCTGAAAGACAAATGGCTGGAAAATAAGATATAAATAATATTAAAAAATACAGTTCTTTAAATTAGAGAACTGTATTTTTTATAATCCGTTATGGTTTTCAATAAAATCTATATTGAATCTAATTTATCTATATTGAAGATTTTATTGCAAAAGAATAAATATAAAGCTTGACACATAAATATTAAATATGATATTATTTATAAAAATAAATATAACACCTTTAACTTAGTCCAGAGAGACTAAAAAGGAAACAAATACAAATCAAGATATAGGCTAACTATTGGTATAGCATATCTTTAGTTTGAGTATTCAAAAAACCTTTTGCTCTCGGCAAAGGGTTTTTATTTTAGAACTGTTGAATAATTATATGTAATTATGTATAATTATAAATAACAAAGAGGTTTAATTTGCATAATTATAAATGGCTTGTAATAAAAAATTATAAGGAAAGGGTGGTATGAAAATGAATTATGTTTTTTCCGCAAAGGCAATGAATGAAATCGACTTTGAAGATTTAGTAAATGAAGTAAAGGGTAGTTGTTTTAGAATAATGCCTAAAGTAACTAAAGCAACGGTAATTAATCTGGGGATGTCAAAAAAAGATTTAATAGATTTAGTAAACTTAAATTATAGCTTAAATGTATTTGATAAAGATTTTAATGTGGAAAGTATAATAAACCTTTCCGATGATGTACTTATTTTCACTAATGATAATCTGACTATTGATAAAAAACCATTGATATATAAAATAAAAAACTTACTAGGTAAGAAAAAAATAATTGCTTTAGGAGAAAGTAAAAAACTCATCGAAGCCGCATTAAATGAAATTGATGAAAATATTGATTTAATTAAAGATGGGGATGTATATAAAAATGATTTATATAAAATATATGCCTGGGAAGATAAAAACTTAAATAAGATAGTGGAGTTAGTATAAATATTTTGGAAACAGGAAAGTAAAGGCTTTTCTGTTTCTTTTTAATATGAAGAAGGAGGTATATTATGGGAGGCTTGTTGTACTTAGAAGATGGTAGTGTCTATCATGGGAAAAGTTTTGGGAAAAAGGGAACCGCTGTAGGTGAATTAGTATTCAATACATCTATGACAGGATATCAAGAGATACTAACAGATCCTTCCTATGCAGGGCAGATAATAACAATGACTTATCCACTGATTGGGAATTATGGCGTAAATAGTTGTGAATATGAATCTTCTAAAATTCATGCCAAGGGATTTGTGGTAAAAAACATATCAAATTCTCCATCGAATTATATGAGTGAAAAAACCTTGGATGAATTATTAAAAAATATGGATATAGTTGGAATCTATGATGTTGATACAAGAAGTATTACAAAGAAGATTAGAAAAAAGGGTGTTTTAAAAACAGTTATTACCAATGAAGAACTTTCCATTAAAGAGCTAGAAGATCTTTTAAATAAGACTAAATTAAGGGAAGATTGGATGAAGATAGTCAGCAGAAAAAATATTAAGCATATTGAAGGGAGAGGGCCAAGGGTTGCAGTATTGGACTTTGGAATCAAAGCTAATATAATAAGAAGCTTACAAAAAAGAGATTGTGATATTACAATTTTTCCCGCCACAGCAACCTATGAAGATATTATGGCAATAAATCCTGAGGGTTTATTATTGAGCAATGGGCCAGGAAATCCAAAGGAGTGTAAGGAAGCTATAGAATTAGTTCAAAAGATTCTTGGAAAAATTCCTATCTTTGGTATATGTTTAGGGCATCAAATAATCTCCTTGGCCATAGGTGGAGATACCTTTAAAATGAAATACGGACATAGGGGAGGAAACCATGGGGTCTATGATATAACTAAAGACAAAGCCTATATAACATCACAAAACCATGGTTATGCAGTTAATCCAGAAAGTATTACAGATAAGGATATGATAATAACCCATATTAACTTAAATGATAACACTGTTGAAGGAATGGCCCATAAGAAATCACCTATTTTTTCAGTGCAATTTCATCCAGAGGGAGCCCCAGGACCAATGGATTCAGATTACTTGTTTGACAAATTTATAAAGATGATTGAAGGTGAGATTTATGCCATTAGATAAGACATTAAAAAAGATTATGATTATTGGTTCTGGACCTATAGTAATAGGCCAGGCTGCAGAATTTGATTATTCTGGAACTCAGGCCTGTAGGGCAATTAAAGAAGAGGGAATAAAAACTGTACTTGTAAATAGTAATCCGGCTACAATAATGACCGATACCAATATCGCTGATGTAGTATATATTGAGCCTTTAAATGTAGAGGCACTTAAAGAAATTATTAAAAAGGAAAGACCCGATGGCATTTTGCCTTGCTTTGGAGGTCAAACAGCCCTTAACCTTGCCATGGAGCTAAAGGAAAGGGGAGTATTAGATAAATATAATGTTAGATTACTGGGGTCAGATAATGAAACTATTAAAAAGGCAGAGGATAGAGAAGCCTTTAAAAGCTTGATGGACGAAATAGGTGAGCCCACGGCACAGAGCATAATTGCCACAACTATTAAGGAATGCCAAGACTTTGTAAAAAAATATGGGTATCCTGTCATTATTCGTCCTGCATACACTCTTGGAGGAACAGGTGGCGGTATAGCAAATAACTATGGAGAGCTTATAGAGATTTGTGAAAGAGGAATACAGAATAGTCCTATAAATCAAATATTACTTGAGCAGAGTGTAGCTGGATGGAAGGAAATAGAATATGAAGTAATTAGAGATAAAAAGGATAATTGCATTACAATTTGTAATATGGAAAATATTGATCCGGTGGGAATTCATACAGGAGATAGTATTGTTATAGCTCCATCCCAGACCCTTAGGGATAAGGAATATCAGATGCTTAGATCTTCTTCAATAAAAATAATCAGAAGTCTTAAAATAGAGGGAGGTTGTAATATACAGTTTGCCCTTGACCCTAAAAGCAATAAATATATAGTTATAGAGGTTAATCCTAGGGTAAGTAGATCAAGTGCTTTAGCCTCAAAGGCGGCAGGATATCCAATAGCGAAAATAGCCGCTAAGATAGCCATAGGCTACAGCTTAGATGAATTAAAAAATAGCGTTACCAAAACTTCAAGTGCCCTTTTTGAACCAAGTTTAGATTATGTAGTCATAAAAATTCCAAAGTGGCCCTTTGATAAATTTAGTAGAGCTAAAAGAAAATTAGGTACTCAAATGAAGGCCACTGGAGAAATAATGGCAATAGGAAGAACCTTTGAAAGTGCACTGTTAAAGGCTGTTAGTTGTTTAGAAGGCAAAACCACCGGTTTAAGACTATCTCATATTATGAATATGTCCCATGAAGAACTAATTGAGAAATTAAATCTATGTGATGATGAAAGATTATTTGCCATTGCAGAAGCCTTAAGAAGGAAAGTTTCCATTGAGAAACTCCATAGGATAACTCAAATAGATACTTGGTTTTTAAATGGAATAAATAATGTTATACAGCTAGAACTTAAGCTTAGGGACGAAGGCTATAATGAGGAAAATATTATTGAGGCAGAAGCCATGGGTTTTACCGATGAGGAAATATGTAGCTTAACTGGATTAGGAGAAGAAAAGCTTCTTGAAATAAGAAGAGAAAATAATATTTATCCAGTATATAAAATGGTGGACACCTGTGGAGGAGAATTCGAAGCCCATACTCCATACTTTTATTCATGTTATAAGGAAGAAGATGAAAATATAATTAGTAATGAAAAGAAAATTCTTGTTATTGGGTCTGGCCCCATAAGAATAGGGCAGGGTATAGAGTTTGACTACTGTTGTGTCCATGGAGTATGGGCAATCAAAGAAGCTGGGTATGAGTCCATAATAATTAACAATAATCCTGAAACAGTAAGTACAGATTTTGATACTGCCGATAAATTATATTTTGAATCCCTTTATATAGATGATGTAATGAATGTAATAAGAAAGGAAAAACCAGAGGGAGTTATACTTCAATTTGGTGGGCAGACATCTATTAATATAGCCGATAAATTACATGATAGAGGAATAAAGATACTGGGTACATCCTTTGAGTCAATTGATTTAGCTGAAGATAGAGATAAATTTAGGGAATTGTTGGCTCAGCTTAATATACCTACCCCAATAGGTAAAGCTGTTATAAGTAAGGATGAAGCAATAAATGCAGTAGAAAGTCTTGGCTATCCAGTTGTAGTAAGACCTTCGTATGTTATCGGTGGCCGAGGAATGCAAGTGGTTTATGATAAGGAGTCACTGGTAGAATATATAGAAGAGGCAGTAAATATATCTACAAAGTACCCTATACTTATAGATAAGTATGTAAAGGGCATCGAGATAGAGGTAGATGCAATAGGGGATGGAGAAAATATATTGATACCCGGCATAATGGAACACGTTGAAAAGACAGGAGTTCACTCTGGGGACAGTATAACTATATATCCCCATATAAACTTAGATGCTCATGTTGTTGATACTTTAACTGAGTATACTAAAAAAATAGCCAAAAGCCTAAATATAGTGGGCTTAGTAAATATACAATATGTATTCGATGGTGAAAACATAAATGTGATAGAAGTTAATCCAAGGGCTTCTAGAACAGTACCAATACTTAGTAAAGTTACAGGAATCCCAATGGTAAAAATAGCAGTGGATGTGATGGTAGGGAAAAAACTAAAGGATTTAGGCTATGGACTGGGATTAGTAAGACAAAATAATCTCTTTGCCGTTAAAGTTCCCGTATTTTCTGGAGAAAAGCTGGATGAAGTTGATGTATACCTAGGTCCAGAAATGAAGTCCACGGGAGAGGTTCTCGGTATAGATAAGGAGCTTAATAAAGCAATTTACAAGGGATTTAGTGGAGCAGGTATAAAAATACCTACTTTGGGGAATGTATACATCTCTCTTAAAAAGAATGATAGAGAGGAAGGCCTTGAGATAGCAAAAAAATATATAAGCTTAGGATTCAAACTATATGCTTCCATTGAAACAGGTAAATATCTAATGGATAATGATATTCCTTGCAAGATAGTTAAAATAGATGATGTTTTAAAGGAATTAGATAAAGGGGTATTTGAAATCATTATCAATACGCCTACAAGGGGAGATAATATAAAAACCCTTGGATTCAAACTAAGAAAAAAAGCTAATCAAAGGAAAATACCCCTCTTTACATCCCTTGATACAGCAGGGATTTTTCTAGAAGCCATAAAGATTAAAATTAATAAAACAAAAGTAGCCTATAATCCAATAAGTGAATACTTCATTTAGAATAAAAGGGATACAAGGGCATGGGTCCCTTGTATCCTCTTTGCTGCTGAGATGGGAGTTTATACCTTAAAATACCAATGGATATTGACTAATCTGTTCTATCAGTTATAGATTTAAGGTGAATCCCTGCTCCTCTATAACCTTTAAAATATCCTGTCGTCTAGCTATTACTTTTGTTAATTTTACTACTGCTTGGTCGCTGAAACTATCTAATGGTTTTTTTGTGTTCCTCAAATCATAATAGGTTTGCATTTCCTCATCATATTCTCTTATTTCCTCTAAATAACTATCAAAATATTTGTATTCATTTTCAAATACCTTAAGGCTATTTTCAATCCTTGGCTTAAGTTGAGGATCTTGATTTGGATAACCTAGGCCAAGGCCTACAACGGGAAAGGTGTATTTTGGTAGATTTAAAATATTACATATCTCCTTAGTATCATTGAGAATACTTCCTAAATACATAGACCCTAAATCCATGGATTCAGCGGCATTTACAACATTTTGAGCTGCTATGGAAGCGTCGGTAAAACCTTGGAAAAATCTATCTATGTCGATCTTTTTTTCAGTGTTTGGGTCTTTTTCAATTGCTATCCTATAGTTTCGATATTGGTCAACTATAAAAATTAATAGTTCAGGAGCTTTAGCCACATATTCTTGCTGACAAACTTTAGAAATTTTCTTTTTGATATCTGGGTCTGTAATTCGTATAATTGAGTACTGTTGCATCCCATTGGAAGTGGCAGTTCTTCTAGCTACCTCCATTAAAGTATTAAAGATTTCTTCTGGAATATTTTTATCCTTAAACTCCCTTATAGTCCTATGCTTCAACTGTGTTGATATCATATCATTTATAGGACTCATAATTAACCCTCCTTAAAAATTTTTACTATAATTAATTATAAGATACCCTAAAACTCAACATTAAAAACTAAAGTTATCTAGCAAAAAAAAAACATAGGGATACAAGGGGACGGTTCTGTTGTATCCTTATGCTTTTGCTACTATATTTA
>CBETVX010000059.1:0-15338 GCA_965539935.1 uncultured Eubacteriales bacterium
ATTTTTAGATATAATTCTTAACTCCTTTCTGAAAAAATCTAACACATATTAAATCAGAAAGGAGTCTTTTTATGAAGAGTTTGTCCGAGGAAGTTTTAAGACAAATAGTTACAAGAAATTAGACTAGAATCTACATATAACAAAGTAAAGGATTTTATCAATACTAATGTAAAGTAGAAAATCATTTCACCGTTCTTCTATTATATACTGAATTTGCTAATTATATTTAAACAATTTATCAACATATTTTATAAAGCTAGCTTCATCACTATATAAATATCTTGCTTTTTTTCTTTCCAATCCTATGGTAACTGGCATGTCATAATTAAATGGAATTTCAATTAAATCATCCTTTTCATCAACACAATCATTTATTAAAAATCCCACTGCAATACCTTCTCTAATAACATTTTTTATGGTTTGAACTTGACTAGTTAGTAAAACAATATTAGGATTTTCAACTCCAATTGACCTAAAAGCATCCATAACAATTTTATGAATATAAAAACCACTATTGAATAATATAATTTTTTCTTCCTTTAAATCCTCAAAACCAACTGATTTTTTCTTAACCAAAGCATGATTTTTGCTGACATAAAAGCTATACTTAGTATTAAGAATAGGATTAAAACTTATACCTTCTGGGGTCGAGTCTTCACCTACTAATATTGAAAGGTCTAGTTTTTCTTCTAAAATCATTCTTCTTAATTCTATTGCACCATATTCAAATATCTCCAATTTTATTTCAGGGTATATTTTCTGAAATCCAGCAAATATTTTGGGAAATAGAAAGGAGCCAATCATTGGAGGAACTCCGATCTTTACATGGTTTTTCTTATTACCCAAATCATTTACAGTTTCAATCAAATTGTCAAAGTCATTTAATATTTTTGTTAACTCTTTATAAAAAAACTCTCCTTCAGTTGTCATAAAAATACGTTGCTTTATTCTATGAAATAGGTTTACTCCTAACTCTTCTTCTAAATCTTTTATTGCAACAGTTATTGATGGTTGAGATACATGAAGATTTTGGGCAGCCTTTGTAATATTTTCACATTTACACACTTCTATAAAATAACGCATCTGTGATAATCTCATAACAACCTCTAGGAAATTAGAATATGTTAACCTAGCCATATTTATTATACCCATGCTAACATACTTTTAATAAATAAACAATGGCTATTCCTTAAATGCTTAATATATCAATTATTAGATCACTGGTCAACTACTGCACCACTTTGGTCTACTCTAGTATATATCTTTCTTCTTTTGAAAGGAAAATCCTTTTCGATATCCTTCTTAAGATTAATTCCAAGTCCAATAGAATCTGGTATTTCAACGTATCCTTCCTTGGCCTGTGGCACAAAATCCACAAGATCAGCTTGACTAAAGGATTTAAGATCCATAGATTTTTCACTGGTATATCTTTCAGTTGCAGATATTCCGTAATGGTCTGGAAGTTCCATTATTGTAAAATTACTAATAGCCGTAGCAAAATGCATTGTTGCCATTGAACTTACTGGACTTAGTGGATTATGGGGAATAACTCCTATGTCCTTTGCAGCAGCTAGATTAGCTATTCTAAGGCCCCCTGTAATCCCACCAACCATGCAAATACTAATTCTAGCATAACTACAAGCCCTTCTATTGAATAACATATCATATTCCTGTGACGTATGTATTCTTTCTCCCATTGCAATGGGAACAGTAATTTTAGACGCTACGTAAGCCATATCATCAAAATTATCTGGTTTAATGGGGTCTTCCAAAAACATAGGTCTATATTTTTTAACTTCTTCCCCAAATACTATTGCCTCTGCAGGAGTGAGCCTTCTATGAAGTTCAAGTCCTATGTCCATATCGTATCCAATAGCATCTCTAATAAGTGCTACCCTTTCTACCCCTTCTCCTATAAGCTGGCTATATGTTTTGTCATAAACTTTATTCCTAGGCTCATCGAGAAATGGTGAAAGATGTCCAATGCCATTAAAACCAGCATCCTTAGCTGCAATACACTGTCTTATTAATTCTTCTGTTGTACTACCACTTACATGATAATATACTCTAAGTCTATCTCTATATTTACCACCAATAAGTTTATATATTGGTGTATTGTAATATTTGCCAAGTATGTCCCAAAGATCAATATCAATGGCACTAATGGCCCCCATTATAGCTGCACCTCTGAAATGAAAACACCTATACATGTATTCCCAATGCTTATTAATTGTTGTAGGGTCTTTACCAATTTAATATGTTTTAAAACTAAGAATAGCCTCTGCTGAGGCATCTAGAAATCCCCAAGTGCCACTTTCTCCAATACCTTCTATACCTTCATCGGTACTAATTTTAACGTATAAAAAACTATTTGCTTTAATAACTTTAACATCAGTAATTTTCATTTTTTCAACTCCTAATAATATATAATCTTATTTATGGTACATTCTAATTCATATTTTATAGAATCTTTTGAAAAATGTATAATAGCTATAATCTATTGTTTAATAAATGATATCCATAAACTAAGGTGAACTTAATACTAAACAATAGCCTTTACCTATAACATAATTACTAATTGATATTTTACACAAATCATCTGCGAATTATATAATATTGTTGATTCTATTTAGGAGGATTACTTAATATGGATAATTTTGTATTAGAAACATACTACAAACTACATTCAATGGCTGAATTGGGTTTCAATGAAATCAATACATCTAGATTTATAGCAGACAATCTTGAAAATTTTGGATATAAGGTAATAGGAAATGTTGGCACAACTGGAATTGTAGCTGAATTAGACAGTGGAGTTCCTGGTCAAATTATAGGATTTAGGGCCGATATGGACGCCCTACCATTCCAAGAAAATGGAGAGGAAGTTGCTATTCATGCATGTGGCCATGATGCCAACTCAGCTATGTTGCTTACTACGGCAAAAAGAGTTTCAGAAAAGGGTATAAAAACTGGAAAACTATATATTGTATTTCAGCAAGCTGAAGAACGTATAGGAGCTATAGAAATGGCACAAACAGATATTATGAAAAAAATCCCTTCACTAATTGGTATGCACCTTCGCCCTATGGCTGAAGCTAAATTGGGTGAAGCCATCTCTGGTCTATATTCTGGGGCTTCTTATTTCATAAGTATGGAAATTGAAGGAAAATTAGCCCATGGAGCAAGGGCCCATCAAGGTATTAATGCTATAGAAATAGCTGTGCAAATAATTAATTCTGTTAATTGTATTAAAGAAGATGCTACTATTCCCCATAGCGTTAAAGTTACTCAAATTGAAAGTATTGGAAATAGTAAAAACACTATACCTAACCGTTGTAGACTTATATTTGATATTAGATCTCAAAATAATAGGGTTGCTGATAGTATAATTGATAAGGTTAAAACTATTGCTAATAGTATATGCATTGCAAATAACGGAAGGCTCAAAGATGTTAAAATCAAAGGAGTACCTGCTGCAGAAATTGATGAAGAATTATTCCAAATATGTGACAAAGCAGTTATTAATGTATTAGGAAAATCCAAAGGTAAAGTCCATAGCCCGATAAAAGACATCCATCGGAGGCCCCATTTATAGCTTGCTCTGGATAATGAATTCCAAGATGTTTACCAGCTTTATTAACCTCATTATACATTGAAATTACCTTTTCATTTCTTACCATAAAGGGATGAAAAACATTACAGGTAACTTTTGAGCTACATCCATCAATAAATATATCTTCTTCTATAAGCTTCATGGCTTTCTTAACTCTCTCTATTCCTTCTTCTGACCTTATTGCTGCACCAACCCTTGCCTTTGCATAGTCAGCAACTGTACCTTTTGTCACAATCTGAGAAACATCATAGGTTACATGGTCAAGATCTATAGCATCACCAAGTCTTACAGCTTGTCTGCATAATTCCATGGCAGCTGAACGAGTTTTTTCAAAGGCTATGGCAGCATGTCCTGTTTTACTGAAAAACTCCATGTCAAATATAGCTAAACCCTTCCGTTCAGTAATTATTCCATTATCATCCCTTGAAGGTTCAAATATATACCCTCTATCAGCTCCCACTGCTTCCCTTTCAAATATTTTCTTAGCTGAAGGGGAACCTATTTCCTCGTCACAATTATAAATCATAACGATTTCATAGTCCGGTAATAATCCAAGCTCTTGAATGATACGTACGGAATACATTGACGTTAAAACTCCACCTTTGCAATCGCCAACACCTATGCCATAGCCCCAATCACCTTCAATATGAAATGGATTATTAATTATATCTTCCTGTTGAAATACAGGAGCAATATCTGTATGGGCTGAGAAAATAACTTTTCCCTTGGAATTTTCTGGCTTAATTCTAGCTATAATATGGGTCCCAAATTCTTTATCATGAATTTTCTCAATTTTACAATCAAATTTTTTTAGCTCTTCTTCAATAATTTCTACAACCCTTGCATTTCCCTCAATATTTCTTGAAAGACAATATATATTTGATAATGCTTCAAGAGCCTTTAGCTGATCTTTAACATAACCTTCAGATTTACTCTTGATATTTTGACTTATTTCTTTATCTATCACCACTTTAATTACCTCCTTTTTCACTATCTAAATAGCTGGTAGTTTCTTCTTATTTAATCAGATAATTATACCAAAAAATATTTTTAAATATGCAAACATTTTTATTTGTACTTTGTGGGATTTTATGAAATATTTAGAAAATTTTATTTAGACCTTTGTGATTTATATAAACTTAAATTTGAATACTTATTAATATATTAAATGTTTTGAATCTTATAATAAAAGTCTATAGGAATATCTACCTTTTGTATAATATAGATTATCTATAGTTTAATAGTTTCTCACTATTAACTATATTAAAGTCCCTTTCACCACTGTATTTTTATTCAAAAAAATATATGATAATGTATACACTATCATATATTAGAACCATATATTCAAATAATAATTATTATATTTCACTTCGAATCATGTTCTTAATTCCACCATAACTTAATATTTTCATTGCATAGTCACTTATTTTCTCACAAGGTACTTCTTTACCTGAAACAGTATTTGTTATTATACCCCTTTCTAGGTCTATTTTCAAATCTTCACCTTCTACGGCTATAGTGTCTATTTCTTTACATTCAATAAGAGGAATGCCCATATTTATACCGTTTCTATAAAAAATCCTTGCAAAGGATTTAGCTACTACTGCCCTTACACCAATTGTTTTTAAGGAAATTGCTGCATGTTCACGACTTGAACCACAACCAAAGTTTTCTAAAGCAACAACAATTCCGCCTTCTTTAAAATTTTGAGCAAAATCTCTTCGTGCTCCTTCTAAGCAATGGGATGCTATTTCTTTATGATCTGTTAATTCAAGATATTTTCCTGGACAAATTTGGTCTGTATCTATATTTTTTCCAAAAACATAAGCTCTACCTATAATAACTTTATCCATTATTTATCCCTCTTTTCAAGATAAGGTCTTGGGTCAACTATTTTCCCTTCTAAAGCTGCTGCGGCAACAACTGCTGGTGAAGCTAGATAAATTCTAGCATCTGTATGACCCATTCTTCCTGGAAAATTTCTATTTGCAGATGTTACACAGGTTTCCCCAGAAGCAAGAATACCTTCATGGGTTCCAAGGCATGCAGCACAGCCTGGTGTTACAAAGGTTGCTCCAGCATCAATCAATGTTTCCATATATCCAAGCTTAATGGCTTGTTGAAGTACATTCCGTGAAGCAGGTATCACAAGCATCCTTGTTGTTGGGCAAATTTTCTTACCTTTTAATATTTCTGCTGCAACAGCAATATCTTCTATTCGTCCACCGGTACATGTGCCTAAAAAGGCTTGGTCAATTGGAGTTCCAATATGATTTTTCATATCTTCTACATTATCTACGCTAAATGGTATTGCCAGTTGTGGAATTAACTGACTTACATCATAGGAATGTTGTGCACTATAGACATAGTCCTCGTCGGTAGTATATACTGTATAGTCCTCATTACCTACCTCTTTCATATGGTCAAATGTTATTTCATCTGGCTGAATATATGCAGCCTTTGCTCCCATTTCTGTTGTCATATTACAAAGTGTCATTCTTTCGGCAATACTTAATTTTTTAATAAGAGAACCAGAAAACTCTACACCTTTATACAGTGCATAGTCAGCTCCTAAGTCACCAATTATGTTTAAAATCACATCCTTTGCAAAAACACCCTCGGGTAAATCTCCTTCTAGATTTATTTTAATTATTTCTGGAACTTTGAACCATAATTTACCCGTCATCATTATTACTGCAATGTCTGTTGCCCCAACACCGGTACTAAAGGCACCAAAGGCACCATGGGTTGTAGTATGGGAATCTGTAACAACTATAATTTTTCCTGGTGCAGAAAGTCCAGTATCTGCCAGTACCTGATGACAAACCCCTGAATTAATATCCATTAAGTGCTTAATCTCTTGTTTAGCACAGAATTCTCTAAACTCTTTTTGATTTTGAGCTTGCTTTATTGATGAAGCCGGTGCATAATGATCAAGAAAAACTACTACATTGTCTGGATTTTTAACCTTTTTTCCACCCATTTCATAAAAGGAATACATTGTCTGTGGATATATATCATTAATACCAGCAATATCCACATTACAATTAACAATTTCCCCTGCCTTAACTTCCTTTACACCTGCTCCATGGGCTAAAATTTTCTCTAATGCATGCATAATTAACCCCCTAATATTTATTATTATTTAAAAACTTCACTAAGGCATCTAGAACAACTTCTGGCTGTTCTTCTGGAACAAAATGACCACAATTTTCCACTGCAAATCCAGTTACATTTGAACAAGTTTTTTTCCATCCTTCAAGTACATCCCATATCTTTCCTACAACTCCATTTGCACCCCAAAGAACAAGTAAAGGTGTATCAATAATCTTATCACGGTCTTCATCATTGTGTAGTCTATCTATAGTAGCCGATGCACGATAATCCTCGCAGATACCATGAACAGTTTTTGTATCTGCAAAATGTCTTGTATATTCCTTCAAAATATCATCTGGAAAATTATCCCTTGCTGTAGGTCCAATTTTTCTACGCAAATTAAAATTAATGAAGAATTCAGGGTCTGTGCTTAGTAATTTTTCTGGAAAACCATCCGGCTGTATATAAAAGAACCAATGCCAATACTTTGTGGCAAATTCTGCATTTGTTTCATCATACATATCATCGGTAGGTAAAATATCATTAATCTACAACTTCATAGGTGATGTCTATAATGTTTCCTTTGCATTAAAACACTTTAATTATCCTTTTTATAATTTTTTCTGAAATCACTTACATTAATTCCACAGTTGCGTTTGAAAAAGGCTGAAAAATTTGCTGGTTCATCAAAACCAAGCATATTAGAAATTTCGTAGTTTTTCATTTTATCAAGGGCAATAAGTCTTTTTGCTTCCAAAATAATTCTATTGATAATAAGTTGCTTTGCACTAATATCTACACATTCTCTGCATGCAGCATTTATAGTTTTTTTACTTAATCCCATTAATTTAGCATAATCACTAACCTTTTTTAGTTCCTTAAAATTTTCCTCTACCAATTCTTTATATTCATAATAATGACGATAGCTTGTATCGGAAATATATCGAATCTTTTCTTTATTTTCATTCCTTATTGAATAAATGAAACTGACAAAAAGTGCTTTAATTAAATCTTTTCTATACTTTATATCTGCCGATAGATATTCCTTATACAATAAGTCAATAAGTTGTCTATTTGTTGTGGTTTTCCTGATATCCACTTTCATTATAGGTTTATCTGGCGGTGCCTCAAAAAAAGACATGGTATCAATATCAAACTTAATACCGTACTCAAAAAAATATGATTCATTTATATTAATAATATAGCCTTCCACTTCATGATTAACTCTAAATGAATGTATTCGGTTTTTAGGTATTACTATTAAATCCCCTGCAACATATGGATACTCTTTAAAATCTATGGAATGTATGCCTTCTCCCTTTGTAATATATATGAGTATCCAAAAATTCAAGCGATAATCTTTTTCTATCATTGATCTAGGTCTAGTTTGAAAAAAATTTGAAATAGTATTAATTTCTATATTTAAACTAATTTCATTATAATAATCTACTCTTTTTATAGACATAAAAACACCCCTCATTTTAAGACTGATTATATCATTCAAATATATTCTCTACTACAATAGGGTTTCATTATTATATTTTTTTTGCCTATTGTTATATTCAACTCCAAATTTCAAATCAATATAATATGTTTATATGACTAAAATAACTATTACTTTGTCAATATGTAAAAACAAAATTTTTAAATTGAGGAAATTTCATAAATACTGTTGTTTCAAAATTATATTATGGGACTTTCTCAATTTAAAATATTATTACTAAATAATTATATTAGGAGGATTAAAATGAAGAAAATAATTACGGTATTACTACTATTTTCTTTAATAGTAGCTTCTCTATCGGCTTGTAGTAACACTGCAACTGAAGATCAGGATCTTCTAAAAGTTGGGATTGATTTAAAATATCCCCCTTTCATGTATCTTGATAAAGAGGGAAATCCAAAGGGCCTAGAAGTAGATTTAGCCTATGCCTTTGGAGAATACATTGGAAAGGAAATTGAGATTGTTAATACAGATTTTTCAATGTTAATACCAGCCTTGGAAACTGGAGAAATAGACATCATTATTAGTGATATGTCTGTAAATGAAGAAAGAAAGGAAAAAGTTGATTTTTCCAAGGGCTACCGTTATGGCAGAACCCTTGCCCTTGTAAACAAAGATTTTTATGAAAGACATAATATCACTGATAATATGTCCGTTGATGAATTTTTTAGTATAAAAGACATGAAAATAGTTGGTCTATCTAGTACAATATCAGTTTCTGTACCACAAAGCTACGGAAAAGATGTAACAGAAGTAACTGAAATTGCTTCAGGAATTATGGAAATAACATCAGGTAATTATGATGTTTTAGTAGGTGCTAATACAATCATAGGTGACCATGCAGCCAATAAAGATACAACTGAAATATATTTTGGTATACCTGAATATTCAGCTTCAGCCTTTGCAGTAAAAAAGGGAAATGCAGAATTATTAGATGAAGCAAATAAATTTATTGATACATTATACGAAAATGGGGGTTTATATGAGCAACTTACAGAAAAATACGATGCTGCCGTTGGAGAATTCCTCAAAGATGAAAATCTCGGCCTTTCCTATATTGTCAATAAGCCTAATTAAAAATACTAATACTAAATATAGGTCTTTAATGGGTGAAGTAATTCAAAAAATCACAGCTTATTTTATCATCGTTACTTTATTTGCTACTATATTATTAACTGCAACGGATAATCTCAGATATGACATGATTTTAAGGGAATCAAACATACTTTTGGAGGCACTTTTTACTACTTTATGGATTAGTGTCATAACTTTAGTTATAAGTATTATAACAGGATTTATATTTTATTTATGTATGAAAAGCAAGAATACTTTTATAAATACACTTACTAATGCTCTAAAGGAAATAGTAATGGGAACACCCTTGCTTGTAATGATATTCTTAGTAGTTTATGTTTTGGGAATTAAAATGGGTATCCATCAGAAAACTATCCTTGGAATATTAGCCTTAACTGCATATATGACTCCCTATATGGCTAATGCCTATGAAACAGCCAGTGCAGTTATTGATGAAGATCAATATACAGTTATGGAGCTATATCATTTTAATAGCTGGCAAAAATACAGATATGTAATTATTCCACAGATGATAAGACCCCTCATTCCTTCCATGATTAATAATCTCTCTAGCATAGTAAAGGGGTCGGCATTATTAAAAATAGTATCGGTAACCGAAATTTCCTATGTTATAACTGTAATTTCAAATAAAAACTATGCCTCAATCGAAGGTTATTTAGTTATGTGGGTAATGTATCTTATTATAACTATACCCCTTTCACTACTTGCCTCCCATATTGGAAGGAGGTTAGGTTAATGAAAATAATTTTAGAAAATGTATCAAAATTCTATGATAACAAGGAGATTCTTCATAAGATAAATTTAAAAATTTCAGATGTAAAGTCAGTTGGAATTATTGGTGAATCGGGCTGTGGAAAATCTACCCTTCTTCGTCAGCTATCGGGCATAGAACTTACTGATGAAGGTACTATTAAAGTAAATGATATAATAATAAACAAAAACAATTTAAAGACCTATCAAAATAAAATAGGCTATGTTTTCCAAAAGCATAATTTATTCCCCCATATTACTATAAGGGAAAATATATTGCTCATTTTAGAAAAAATAAAGAAGATGGAAAAAAGTAAAGCACAAAAAAGATGTAATGAAGTCCTTGAAGAATTTTTCTTAAGGGAGATAGCTGACCAAATCCCCAGCAAAATTTCTGGTGGACAGGCCCAAAGAGCTTCTATCGCAAGGGCCATTGCTACTAAACCAGAGCTGCTGTTTCTAGACGAACCAACGGCAGCCCTTGACCCACTACTTACTAAAGAGGTTCTAGACTCTATAAAGATTTTAAAAAGCAACGGTGTAGAATTTATCTTTGTAACCCACGAAATGGAATTTTTAAAGAAATTTGCTGATTACTTTGTATATATGGATAGGGGACAAATTATTGAGCATGGAAGTATGGATAATCTAAATAATCCAAAAACTAAGAAACTTAAAAGATTTTTAACTAGATAGGAGGAAAAAACATGTTGAATACTAAAGAAGTTTTTGAAGGTTTTGAAAAAATAAGTGCCTATACCTTTGCAACAATTGACGGTGATTATCCTGAAACTAGGATTGCTCACTTTTTAACCTATGATGATGAAGGATTATATTTTCAAACAATGAAGGTTAAACCCTTTTATGGTCAGCTTAAGAAAACTGGCAAGGTAGCAGTATGTTCCCTTGTTGCTGAAAATGTTGCAGCAACCCACGATGAAAATGGACTACCTAGTTTTCCAGAGGGTTATTTTATCAGGGTAAGTGGAGATGTTAGAGAGCTTTCCTTTGAAGAGCTTACAGTTAAGGCTGAAAAAGACAGTAGATTTTTACCACTTGTTAAGGATATTGAACGTTATCCAACTATGACAACCTTCGTACTATATAAATATAAAGGGGAATTATATGATTATGACTTTGAAATGAAAAATCGTGATCATAAATTAGAGCGCCAACGTTTCTCCTTTGGTGGTATGGAGGTCATTCCACCAGGTTTTACTATCAACAAGGATAAATGTATTAGTTGTGGTAAATGTGAGGTGGCATGTACCTTCAAGTCTATAATTCCAGGTGAAAAATACTCTATAAACCCTAATCGTTGTGACGAATGTGGCTCTTGCGCCTTAGTCTGTCCTGTAAATGCTATTGAAACAAAGGTACCAATGGAATAATACATGTCCAACAAATATTTTATTTATAAAAGTTAAGAAAGTAAAAAAGGACAAGGTGTATATAAAAATATCACCTTGTCTCTTTTGCTATATTCTTATTAATTTGCTGCTTTAATTTCCGTCCAGATTCTATCGTATTCTTTAAGCATATCTGTTAAGTCCTCATATACTTCACAACTCTTTATAACTTCTTCACTAGGATAAGCAGTAGGATCATTTGCAGTCTCTGGGTCTAATAATTTCTTAGCCTCAGTATGAGGTGTTGAATATCCTATATAATCAGTATTTCTAAAGGCTATATCTGGTTCATTCATAAAGTTAATGAACATTTCAGCTTCCTTTTTATTTTTAGCAGTTTTAGGTATAACCATGGCATCTACAAATATATTACTACCTTCCTTTGGAACAACATATTCTAAATCAGGATTTTCCTCTTTCATAAATACTGCATCTCCTGCCCAAACAACGGCTAGGGCAGCCTCTCCATTTATCATCTTATCTTTAACTTCGTCACCTACATAGGCTAAAACAAGGGGTTTTTGTTTAATAAGCTCTTCCTTAGCTGCTTCTAACTCTTCAATATTTCTTGTGTTTAGTGAGTATCCTAGCTTTTGAAGAGCTACACCTATAGTTTCTCTTTGACTATCTAACATCAGAATTTGTTTTTCATACTTTTCATCCCATAATATATCCCAGCTATCTACTGGCTCATCTACCATGGTCTTATTATAAAGTATCCCTACTGTACCCCACATATATGGTACAGAATACTCGTCATTTGGGTCATATTGTAACCCTTTAAATTCATCAGAAATATATTTGTAATTTGGAATGTTTTCAAAATCTATTTTCTGTAACATATCTTCTCTAATCATCTTACTTATCATATAATCTGAAGGAATAGCCACATCATAGTTATTTCCCCCAGCATTTATCTTTACATACATATCTTCATTAGTAGCAAAGGTTTCATAGTTAACCTTTATACCATATTTTTCTTCAAACTCATCTAGCACTGTTTCATCAATATAGTCTCCCCAATTATAAACATTGACAGTTGGAGTATCATCCTTAGCACATCCAGCAGCTACAATAGTTAAAACAAGTCCTAATGTTATTAACATAATCTTTCTAAAGGTTTTTTTCATTAAACGTTCCCCTTCCTTTTTGTATTTTTATCTGTTCTTATATTTATAATCAATAATAGAATAAGAACAGTGGTAAACATTAGTGTAGATAATGCATTTATCTTAGGGTTTATTCCCCTTCTAGCCATGGAATAAATAGTTATAGATAAATTAGATACTCCAGAACCAGTAGTGAAAAAGCTTATAACAAAATCATCTATTGATAGTGTAAAGGCTAAAAGAGCTCCTGTTATTATTCCTGGCATAATTTGAGGTATTATAACCTTCCTAAGGGCATACCAAGGAGTTGCTCCTAGGTCTAACGCCGCCTCATAAAGGTTAGCATCCAACTGCTTTAACTTAGGAAGAACCGATAATATCACATAGGGTATATTAAAGGTAATATGTGCAAGTAAAAGTGTAGTAAAACCTAAAGGTAGTTTTATAAATATAAATAATATCATTAAGGCTATACCAGTCACTATATCTGCATTTAATACAGGGATATATGTTAAATTCATTATTATTTTTTTTTCTGTACTTTTCATATTGTGTATTCCTAATGCAGCAGCCGTTCCTATAATAGTGGCTATTAGTGCCGATAAAACTGCAATTGCTATTGTATAATAGAGGGATGTCATTATCTGGGAATCCTTAAAAAGTTCTCCATACCATCTAAGGGTAAAACCTCCCCAACTGCCTCTAGAACGGGAATTATTAAAGGAAAAAATTATTAATATGATAATGGGAGCATAAAGAAATAAATAAATCAAGGAGCCGTATACTCTTTTGAAAATTTTCTCTACCATAGTTTAGCCCCCTCTCTATCCTTATCATATCTATTGAGTACAGCCATACTTAAGAGTATCAATATCATCATAATAATAGAAATAGCTGATCCAAAATTCCAATTGCCTACACTAAGGAATTGTTGCTCAATTAAATTTCCTATGAGAGTAAATTGTCCTCCTCCCAATAGTCTCGAAATAACAAAGGTTGTTATGGCTGGCATAAATACCATCACAATTCCAGAAATAACTCCAGGCATACTTAAAGGAAAGATTATTTTTATAAAAACTATAAATTCATCTGCACCTAAATCCCTAGCGGCTTCTATTAGACTTCTATCAATTTTTATTAAAACTGAGTAGATTGGTAGAACCATAAAGGGTAAAAAATTGTAAACCATCCCTAGAATTACTGCCCCTTCAGTGTACATAAAATTCATAGTAGGAATATTAAAAAAGTTTAATAGCTTATTTATTAGACCATTACGTTCTAATAGAGCCATCCATGAATAGGTTCTAAGCAAGAAGTTCATCCACATTGGAATAACAAATAGTAATACCAGTATATTTCTAGACTTAATATTTGACTTAGATATAATCATAGCCATAGGATATCCTAAAATCAAACATATGGCAGTACTTATTAATGCCAACTTTACAGAACGCATAAGAACACCTATATATAGCGGATCAAAAAATCTTTTATAATGGTCCAATGTAAATGAAAATCCATTATTATCATAGTTTATACTAAATGAAAGTACTAAAAGTATTGGAACTAATATGAATAAAACCATCCATAGAACATAGGGATAAGCAATCCATTTCCTTGTCATATTAACTTACTCCTTTTTTCATTATATGGATATCATTAGGTTCTAAATCTAATCCAATTATTGAATCTACAGAAGCCATCTTGGTACTATGAATTTTGAAAATATGATTGGCACATTTTACTATCATTTCATAATGTACCCCCTTAAAAGTAACTGATACAACTTTACCATTTAATATATCCTCTCTAGCAGATACTATCTTTATATCTTCAGGTCTAATAACTACATCAACCTTTTCTTTTTTTCCAAATCCTTTGTCTAAACACTTATACTTATGTCCTGCAAATTCTACTAAATAATCATCATGCATTATTCCATCTATTATAGTACTTTCTCCTATAAAATCAGCTACAAAGGCATTTTTAGGCTCATTATATATCATTTCTGGGCTACCTATTTGCTGAATTGCACCATCCTTCATGACAACTATAGTATCAGACATAGTAAGGGCTTCTTCCTGATCATGGGTTACAAAGATGAAGGTTATTCCAAGCTTTTGCTGCATCTTTTTCAGTTCCATTTGCATTTCTTTTCTAAGTTTTAAATCAAGGGCTCCCAATGGCTCATCTAAAAGTAATACTTCTGGTTCATTTATTAGAGCTCTAGCAATTGCTACCCTTTGCTGTTGACCTCCACTAAGGGAAGTTATATCCCTTTCTTCAAATCCCCTTAAATTAACTAATGAAAGCATTTCTTTTACTTTCTTTTCAATAGTATTTGAATCTATCTTTTTTATTTTAAGACCAAAAGCAATATTTTCAGATACGTTCATATGGGGAAAAAGGGCATACTTTTGAAATACAGTATTTACTCTACGCTTATATGCCGGTATATTTACTATATTATTTCCTTCAAATAAAATCTCTCCAGAGGTAGGGGTTTCAAACCCTCCTATTAATCTGAGAGTTGTAGTTTTACCACATCCACTAGGGCCAAGCAGAGTTAAAAATTCATTTTTTCTAACATATAGATTTATATTCTTTAAAGCCATATGCCCACTATATTCTTTAGAAATATTTTTTAATTCAACAATATTTTCACTCATAACCCTCACCTCCAAAAAAGTGAACTAAGTCCTTATAAATCAACTAACTAACCTAAATAAAAAATCTCTATCCTAATATTAATAAATTTACAT
>CBETVX010000060.1:0-14941 GCA_965539935.1 uncultured Eubacteriales bacterium
TGGGCTAGTATATGTCTGACGTGTCAGATGTCAAAGGAAACGTCCCCTTGTCATGTACTTAAACTCTATCTTTCAAAAGAGTTTAGATTTATTTTTGTTGACTTTTTATTACATGATAAAGAAGTGGTATTGCACCCATTACAAAAATAGCAAACGTTCCTAGACCAGCTAAATAAAGGGTCCAACTAATTATTACAGTTATAATCATCCAGATAAGTTTTTCCTTCCCTGTTTTTGTCATTATATTTCCCCCTCCTCTATTTTCTGACATAAAAATTACTACTAAAGCTATTAACTTCTGTTATAAAACATCTTATTTTATTTATATCACAAGACCACTTTTCTCCATTTATTCCATATTATCATAGTTAATAGATGATTTATATATTCACAAACTGCCAAACCATCCTAATTTATGTAAAACAAATTTTACTTTCAAATCACCATAATTCATAGTTTGTTAGTAAATTTTATTTATTTATCTATAACAATTTTGATATTTAAAATATAAAAGGATGTTGCCCATGATTGCCCAAATGGTCAACATCTAGCCAACCACCCCAAAAACAACAAAAACCCCAACGCTCTGGAGGCATTGGGATTACTATACTTTACATGGTGCATCTGAGAGGATTCGAACGTCCGACACATGGTTTAGGAAACTGTGAGTCGTGTTTAGATTATTTATTTTTTAGTTATCAACACACAGCATTCAACATGCATAGTATGGGGAAACATGTCAACAGGCTGGACTTCTAAAGTCTTATATCCTAATTCATCAAGTATTTTTAAGTCCCTGGCTAAGGTACTTGGTTTACAGGATACGTAAACTACTCTTTTAGGGTTTAGTGCTGCTATTGTTTCTAGTACTACTTTATCGCATCCCTTTCTTGGAGGGTCTACTACTATTACATCTGGTTTTATTCCTTCTTTATAAAGCTTTGGCATTATTTCTTCTGCCTTACCTACATGAAATTTTGCATTGTTTATACCATTTAATTTCGCATTATTTTTAGCATCATTTATTGCCGCCTCTACTACTTCTATGCCATGAACTTCTTTGGCCCTTCTTGCAAGTAAAAGGGATATGGTTCCTATTCCACAATATATGTCAATTACTGTTTCCTCTCCTGTAAGTTCAGCATATTCTAAGGCCTTATTATAAAGTATAGAAGTTTGCATTGGATTAACTTGGAAAAAAGATAAGGGTGAAATTTCAAACTTTAGGTCGTCTATGTAATCAATTATCTTATCGCTACCATATAAGGTTTTACATTCCCTCCCTAGTACAACATTTGTCTTTTTCTTATTTGTATTTTGAACTATACTTTTTATTTGTGGTATCTCTTTAGTTAGTCTTTCTACTATTTCTTGACTATGGGGAAGGTCCTTACCATTAGTCACTAAAACTACCATTAAATCTCCTGTATTAAAGGAAGTTCTTGTGAGTACATGTCTTAGTAATCCCTTACCAGTTTTTTCATTATAAACTGATAGATTATATTCATCTATCAATTTTTTCATAATTTTTACTATTTTATTATTAATTTCATGTTGTATTTTACAATCCTTAGTATCCACTATTTCATGGGTTCCTTTTTTATAAAATCCAATTTTAGATGTACTTTCATATCCAATTGGAAATTGTGCTTTATTTCTATATCTATAGGGCTTGTCCATGCCAATTACATCTAAAACCTTTACACCTTCTAGTTTACCTATTCTTTCTATTGCAGATTCTACACTTTTCTTTTTTATCTCAAGCTGTTTTTCATAATTAATATGTTGTATCTGACAGCCTCCACATTCTTCTGCTATTTCGCATTTAGCCTTTACTCTATAGGGTGATTCCTCTAAAAACTCAGATATTTCTCCCTTTGCATAGCTTTTTTTTACTTGATTAATCTTTACTATAACTTTATCCTCAGGCACAGCCCCATCAACAAATATCGTAAACCCTTCCACCTTTCCTATTCCTTCACCACTATCTCCCATATCATCAATTTTTAATGCATAGTAATTTCCTTCTTTAACTGGTGATTTTATCATATTAATCCCTCTTTCTAACTTTTTTCTAATGGTTTTACATTCATAAAATTTTTCTATGATATTAGATATATTTCAAAAAATAGATTATAATGGTAATAAGGCTAACTTGGGAGAGTGATTTTTTATGAGGTTTATATTAAAAATATTATTAATAATTATTATATGTTTTTCTATTTCTCCAATCCCTATTGATACTTCTATAATAAATTTTTCCCATAACTTTTCAGAAATCTTTAGCTATAAAAATAATGAATCTACGGAAATAGAATATATTTATAGCACAAATTTAAATGAAGATACAGTTACAAATCCAACTAATATTGAGTTTATCATGACTGGCAAATTTGATAAAGGCCCTTATATAATTACTGAAGATTTTCAAATTATTCTTGAAGTTTTTGAGGAAGAAAATTTAATTCAAAAGTATGTGGATAATGAAATAGTAACAAAAATTAATGATGTGAAAATCAATAGGTCTCAGCTCAGCTATAGCTTAGACATTTCTCAGGAAAATCTAAATCTATCTTCTGGTAAATATAGATTTAATCTATATTCGACCCTAGAAGGCTTTCAGAATATACAGCCTTATACTTTTAATGTAGAGTACATAAACTTTAAAATCAACGAAAATGCCCAGTATATTTCAGCCGAAGATAATGTTGAAGATAATTATATGTATTTAAAATTATATTTTATTGATGATAGCTATAATTATTTAGTCCCTGTATCTAGAAAAATACCCTATACAGACCAAGTTGTAAGAAGTACCATTGAAAATCTTAAAAAAGGTCCCCATGAATCTCTAGGCCTTTATGAAGGTTCTCCTATTCCCGATGTACCTAGGGTATGGGTTTCAAATGGCACAGCTTCACTCCATCTTCCTAGTGATCTTGGAATCTTTAATCAAGGGTCAACCCCTAGTTATTTTGCCCTTAATACCTTTGTAAACTCATTAACTTCTATTTATGGTATAGATAGGGTAGAATTTTTACAAAATGGCAGAAGGGTAGAAACCATGTTCCACGGCACTGATGTAAGTAAACCCTTTGAAAGGGATAATTCTCCATATGCTTATTTGGCGTTAGCTACCAAAAGTGATAGATATTTATTAGTTCCAATAAAAATTAATGCTAGAAATAATAGTATAAATGATATAACTTCAAAAATATTTAATACCCTTACTTCTGCAAAAACTGAAAGCAATACTTATGAGGATTTGTATGCTACTATTCCTAACAATGTAAGGCTAATAAATTCAAGCTTTGAAAATGGTATTTTAACCTTGAATTTTTCTAAGGATTTTATAGAAAGTTATAATAATAGGATTGATCTTAAAAAAATGATGTTAGATAGTATTCTCTATTCATTTACTAGTATCCCTAAGGTCAATAAAGTGGCTATTCTTGTAGATGGAGATGTAATTTCATCCTTTGCTGATATAGATATATCTCAGCCACTGGCTGCTCCAGACTACATAAATATTGAAATTAGTAATGATTAAAAAATTTGGCGCTCATATAATGAGCGCCATTTAATATATTAGAATCAGTTACACTTCGTCAAATTTATTTCACTGCATAATTAGATTATAGAACAAAAAATCTACAATTATACATATTTAACTAAATTTTAAACAAATTTTAAGCATTTTTCCTATATGCTTTTAGTCCAGTTTAAATAGGTTCAATCCAGAAAAATCATCAAAGACTCTTTCAACTTCTCCATCTACTGTGTCTATTACTAACTCACATGTTCCACTTATCCAGCATTCATTTAAATGGCCACCATGGGCATTGTATTCTTCATCTCCAAGAGTTATATGCAAATGTAAATATACTTCTCCATCTTTTGTTGTAATATTTCCTGTTAGGTTAGTTATTTCAAATTCTCCCTTAAGTTCTTTATTATTATACTCTTTGGTCTCAGTATTAAATAGTCCTATTGTTACTCTGTCACATGCACCTAACCCAGTTATAGAACCTAATTTAATATTGTTTTCTAAACAGAAATCTTTAAGGGATTGTACTACTTCTTCACCCTTGTCAATTCTGACAAAATATTTATCTCCGAATTTCATAGACTTCATAAGTATATCTCTCCCCCATTAAGAATTTTTATCTATAATAATAATATTAAACTTACCCTATACATTTTTCAAGCATATCATACATATCTTTTTTGAATCTTTTAATTTTAACGGGCTTTAAATTTTTATCTACAAAGGCATGTACTGTTTTTCCTTCAGCAAGAAGCTTCCCATCACTTTTTCTTATAATTTGATAGTTGAATGTTAATCTTACTCCCTTTAATTTAAGCAAAGATGTTCTAACAATTATATCATCATAATATTTTGCAGGATGTATATATTTACATGAGCTTTCTATAACAGGTAATATTATACCATCATCTTCAAGATTTTTATATGAATATCCTAAGGAATTAAAAAAACCTGTTCTCCCTACTTCAAACCAAGTATAATAGTTCCCATGATATACTACTCCCATTTGATCAGTTTCAGCATATCTCACCTTTAACTCTGCATCATTTGTATACATACTACCACCCTTTCATAGAGCTTATCTATATCTTTACTTTAACATAAAAAGTAAAGGGATGCACCTTAAAAATATTAAGGCACTTCCCCACCCCATATACTTTCTATATAGTTTTTATTTATAACACTCTTGCCTTTCCACTATATACTAAACCTCTAATAGCATCTACTGTAACTGTCTCACAGTCAGTTAACTTCTCAGTAGCATTTTTTGCACCTACTATAACAGGTTTACCTAAACTAAGGCCCACTATAGCAGCATGGGAAGTATATCCTCCCTCTTCAACTATAAGAGCAGAAGCTTTAGTTATATAATCCATCATATCTTTATCTGTAGCTAATGTAACTAATATATCTCCTTCTTGGAATTTCGATTCTAAATCAGATATATTTTTAGCTATACATACTTTTCCCGATGCAGATTTTTTACCTACTCCAGCTCCTTTAATTAAAATCTCTCCAACTATTTCAACTTTTATTAAGTTAGTGGCACCAGCTACTCCTACTGGAACTCCAGCAGTAATAACAACTAAGTCTCCATTTTTGATATACTCATTTTCCTTAGCTTTTTGTATTGCTAAATCAAATATTTCATCGGTGGAAGCCACTTCATTCATAAGTACTGGATAAACGCCCCAGCTTAGTATCATTCTTCTTTGAATATGTTCCTTAGTAGTTGCAGCAATAATTGGAGCCTTTGGTCTAAACTTTGATACCATTCTTGCTGTAAATCCTGAAGAAGTTGCACTAATTATAGCAGTAGCTCCTAAGTCTAGTGCCGTGCTACATGTAGCATGACTAATAGCATATGTAACACTAGTTTCTTTATAAGTACATCTCTTTTGAAGTATTGCTTCATAATCCAATGAATCCTCAGTAGTTTCAGCGATGTTTGCCATAGTTTTAACGGCTTCTATAGGATATTTACCAGCAGCAGTCTCTCCAGAAAGCATTATAGCATCTGTTCCATCAAAGATAGCATTTGCAACATCTGTAACCTCTGCCCTTGTTGGTCTAGGATTTCTCATCATAGAATCAAGCATTTGAGTTGCTGTGATTACTGGTTTTCCTGCCTTATTACATTTATTGATCATTAGCTTTTGAGATAGTGGTATTTTTTCAGTTGGTATCTCTACCCCTAGGTCTCCCCTTGCTACCATTATTCCATCGGAAACCTCAATTATTTCATCAATATTATCTAATCCTTCTTGATTTTCTATTTTAGATATTATTTGTATATAATCAGCATTGTTTTTTTCTAATACCTTCTTTATTTCTATTACATCCTGTGCCTTACGAATAAATGATGCGGCAATAAAATCAATTCCATTTTCTATACCAAATTCTATATCATTTATATCTTTTTCTGTTATTGCAGGAAGATTTATTTTAATCCCTGGAACATTTACGCCCTTTCGGTCCTTAACTGTCCCACCATTCTTAACAATACACTTTATTTCGCTTTTTCCAATTACTTCCACAACTTCAAGTTCAATTAATCCATCATCTATCAAGATTGTGTTACCCTTTTCTACATCATTAGGAAGATTTTTATAGGAAATAGAGCATTTAGTACTATCACCTTCAACATCATCTGTTGTCAAAGTAAACTCTTGTCCTTCTACTAACTCTACTACTTTCTCCTTAAAGGTTCCTGTTCTTATTTCTGGTCCCTTTGTATCTAGTAAAATAGCTACAGGAATTCCTAATTCTTCTCTAACTTCTTTAATCATATTAATCCTTGCTAAATGTTCCTCATGGTTTCCATGGGAAAAGTTAAGTCTGGCTACATTAAGTCCACTTTTAACAAGTTCACTAAAAACTTCTTTAGATTCACTTGCTGGTCCAATGGTGCAAACAATTTTAGTTTTTCTCATTACTTTGCTCCACTCCTTTATAACTTATTTATATAGATAGAGTTCTTGTTAATTCATATACTTTACTATCTATTTCTTTTTTAACTTCTAGGGCTTCTATGATATCAAGGTCAATTATCTTATTATCCTTCATACCAACTACTCTACCTTTTTTACCTTCAAGTAAAAGCTCTACACTTCTAGCACCAAGTCTACTAGCCAAAATTCTATCAAAGGCAGTTGGAGTTCCACCTCTTTGTAAATGTCCTATAACTGTTACTTTTGTCTCTATTCCAGTTACTTTGTTTAAGTTTTCAGCCAGTTCATAGGGCTTACCTACACCTTCAGCTAAAATAATAATACTGTGAAGTTTACCTCTATTTCTTCCTTTAATTAATTTTTTGCATATATCATCTACTTTAAAATCTTTCTCTGGTATTATTACACTCTCCGCACCACCGGCAAGGCCTGCATAAAGAGCTATATCTCCACAATGTCTTCCCATTACTTCTACTATATTTGCTCTACCATGGGAGGAAGATGTATCCCTAAGATTTCCTATTGCATTTACTACAGTATTTACTGCAGTATCAAATCCTATGGTATAGTCGGTATATCCCAAGTCATTATCGATAGTTCCTGGTATCCCAATAGCTGCTATACCATTTTCACTAAGTTTCTTAGCTCCTCTAAAAGAACCATCTCCACCAATAACTACTAATCCTTCAATACCAAATACATCTAATACGTTTAAGGCCTTTTGGAAACCTTTCTCAGTCATAAATTCTTTGCTTCTTGCAGTTCTAAGAATAGTTCCACCTCTGTGAATTATATCTCCTACAGAAGAAAGATTCATTTCTTCAATAGCACCTTCAATAAGTCCTTGATAACCAGTCTTTATCCCAACTACTTTTAGACCATTGTAGATTGCTGTTCTTGTCACAGCCCTTATGGCAGCGTTCATACCTGGGGCATCTCCACCACTAGTTAATATACCAATTTTTTTCACGTGATCACTCCTATCCTTTATTCAATTTTAAGGGTTTTATAAATTTACGGGGAAGCACACCTGTACTTCCCCCTAAAATATAATTATTACTTATTAATGTGATATTTATGTTAATAAATAATCATAAACTTAATATGCTTGATCTAGTACAAAATGGGCTTCATCGGCTTCTGATTCTGGAACTAAAACTTCAACAAAACTATCATCATTTTTTCCCATTTGTCTGAGTTTTACTAGGAATCCTTCACTGACTAGTTTTTGTTTTATATTTTGCGATTCTTCTTCAGTCTGTGCAACATATATTACTGTCCACATAAAATGACTTCCCTTCCAAATTAGAATTCTTCTTTATTTTAAAACATTTTTATAAAAAATTCAATAAAATACTTTATTCCAATTTTATAATAAGTATATTAATTTTTTATTATATTTTAGTGGTATTTTCAAGCTCTTTTCATATAATACTATATACTACTTTATTCACCACAGGAATTTTTTAAAGGAGGAATATAATGAAAGACATTGTAAAAAAAATGATAATTAATAGAGGCGTAACTATTAAAGATATTGCCGATTTAGTTTATTTTCTTCAATCAAAGTATATTAAAAATTTGACCATAGAAGAATGTATCCATAGTATTGAAAAAGTTCTTGATAAAAGGGAAGTACAAAATGCCATACTAACAGGGATTGCCCTGGATATGTTAGCTGAAAGGGATAATCTACCTAATCCTTTACTTGATATTTTGAAAAAAGATGAACCCCTGTATGGCATAGACGAAATATTAGCTCTAAGTATCACAAATGTATATGGTTCTATCGGACTTACTAATTTTGGATATTTAGATAAAGAAAAAATAGGTATCCTCAAAAAGTTAAATGATAAAGACCAAGGGGTTCATACTTTCTTAGACGATTTGATTGCTGGTATAGCTGCAGCAGCATCAGCTAGAATAGCACATTCAAAAGAAAATTAACATATTTTTATACTATCTTTACCTAGAACTTCAGTCAAATTATTAATTATATTTTGATTTAGGTTTACCCAAAGTTTTTTATCTGCTAATAACTTTTTATTTTTTGATTCTATATAAATATATACTGGTGTATTTCCTCTACTTTTTGATAATATTGATCTGATTTTTTTCATTAATACTTCATCTAAATTTTTTATCTTTAAATACAACTTTTTGTTTCCATGATTTTTCCTATTATCTTTGGGTTTCCTTTTGTTTGGTTTATTAAGCTTATAGATGAGGTCAACATTTTCTTTATCTAATGGGACAATATTATCTGCCAATATCTTAGGGTCCTCATCTTCCTTTAGATTTATTTTTCCAATCACTGTGACAATACTATCTTCTTTAATATATTCCATACATTTGCTATATATAGCTGGGAAAACTATAACTTCAACAGGTCCATAAAGATCCTCTATGGTTATAAAACTCATTAAATTATTGTTTTTAGTGATCTTATCCTGTTTTTTTATTATGATTCCTGGTATTACAATTTTTTCTCCATCCCTATATATATGTCCCTCTGTACTATCATTTATTTCTTTGAGCTCATTGGAAGTCATTGTAGCCACTTTATTTATCAATTCTTCATACTCTGCAAGGGGGTGTCCACTTAAATATATACCTAGCATCTCCTTTTCAAAGGCTAATAAGTATTTATGGGGGAATTCCTTTACATCAGGCAAAGTATCATATTTAATTTCATCAGGTATTTTATCGTCAAAGGTATTGAAAAGGGATACTTGTCCCTCTATATTTCTTCTCCTATCCTGCTGAATGCTTTCAATAATTTTTTCATAGGCAGCAAGAAGTTGAGCTCTATTATGTCCTAGGCTATCAAAAACACCTGCTTTTATCATGCTTTCAATGGCTCTTTTATTCAATTCTTTAGTATCTATTCTTTCACAAAAATCTAAAAAACTTGTAAATTTTTTGTTTTTTCTACATCTCACAATAGACTTTATTATACCTGACCCAACATTTTTAATTGCTAATAGTCCAAATCTTATTTTGCCATTTACTACTGTGAATTTACCATAACTTTCATTGATATCTGGCTGCATAACTTTTATACCCATACGTTTACAATCTTGAATATACTGGGCCACTTTAGTTGAGTTGCCCATAACACTTGTAAGTAGAGCTGCTAAAAATTCTACTGGATAATATGTTTTAAGATATGCAGTTTGATAGGCCAATACTGCGTAGCTGGCTGCATGGCTTTTATTAAATGCATATTTAGCAAAGTCTATCATATCATCAAATATTATATTTGCAATATCCTTTGGAATTCCATTTCTTATACATCCTGCTATCTCAACATTCCCATTTTCATCTAATTTCCCATTAATAAACTACTCTCTTTCCTTCTCCATTACATCCATTTTCTTTTTTCCCATAGCTCTTCTAACTAGGTCACTTCTTCCATATGAGTAACCGCCTAAATCCCTAACCACTTGCATTACCTGTTCTTGATATACTAAACAGCCATAGGTAACCTTTAATATTGGTTCTAATTTTGGATGAATATAGGTAATTTCTTCAGGATTATTTTTATTCTTAATGTATTTAGGTATGGAATCCATAGGTCCAGGTCTGTATAATGAAATGCCCGCTATTACATCCTCTAAACAAGAGGGTTTAAGCTCCTTCATAAACTGTCTCATACCTGTACTTTCAAGTTGAAAAACTCCTAATGTTTCTCCACTTCCTATGAGTTTATACACCCTATGGTCATCGTAATCCATCTGGGAAAAATCTAATTTTATTCCTCTTTGTTTTTCAATAATATTGAGTGCATCCTTAATAACCGTTAAGTTTCTCAATCCTAAGAAATCCATTTTCAATAGGCCAAGTTCTTCTAATAGGTTCATATTAAATTGAGTTGTTATACTATTGTCGTGGACATATAAGGGCACATATTCATCTACTGCTTTTTTAGAAATAACTACTCCAGCAGCATGGGTTGAGGCGTGCCTTGGCATACCCTCCACTGCCTTTGCCACGTCTATTAGATATTTTGCTCTTTCATCGGTCATATAAAGTTTTTTGAAGTTTGGGCTCTTCTCAAGGGCTTTATCTATAGTTATACCTAGTTCAAAGGGAATAAGTTTTGCTATTTTATCTACCTCTGCATAGGGCATATTAATAGCTCTACCTACATCCCTTATTGCTCCCCTTGCTGCCATAGTTCCAAAGGTTATTATTTGAGCTACCTTTTCACTTCCGTACTTTTCAATTACATAATCTATTACTTCTCCACGTCTCTCATCCTCAAAATCTATATCAATATCTGGCATTGTTATTCTTTCAGGATTTAGAAATCTTTCAAAGATAAGGCCATACTTTATAGGATCTATATCTGTTATATTAAGGGTATAGGCTACTATACTTCCTCCACAGCTTCCCCTTCCAGGACCGACTAATATGCCATTGTCCTTAGCATATTTAATAAAGTCCCATACTATTAGGAAATAGTCAACATATCCCATTTCCTTAATGGTTGATAATTCATATTCTAATCTATCTCTAATCCCATCGGTTATATTATCATATCTTTTGTTTAAACCTTGATAACAAAGCTTTCGTAAATATTCATATTGAGTATATCCCTGGGGAACGTCAAATCCTGGGAGGTGCATTTTACCAAAATCAAATTCCACATTACACATTTGGGCTATTTTAACTGTGTTTTCTATGGCTTCAGGTGCATAGGAAAATAGATTCATCATTTCTTCAGGGGATTTTAAGTAAAACTCATCACTATTAAACTGCATCCTATCTTCATCGTCTATAGTTTTACCTGTTTGTATACATAGAAGTATATCATGGACTTTATGGTCATTTTTATTTAGATAATGTACATCATTAGTAGCCACAAGGGGTATTCCCGTTTCCCTACTTAGTTTAATAAGCTCTTCATTTACTTTCTTTTGTTCTTCAATATTATGGTCTTGTAATTCTAAATAGAAGTTACCTTGTCCAAATATATCATTTAACTTTAGTGCTAGCCTTTTAGCAGAGTTATAATCATTTGCTAATATAAACCTTTGAATATCCCCTGCTAAGCAAGCACTAAGGCAAATTAAATCCTCGCTATACTTTTCAAGAAGTTCATAATCAATTCTTGGCTTATAGTAAAAACCATTAATATAGGCCTTAGATACAAGCTTTATTAGATTTTGATATCCCCTATTGGTCTTTGCCAATAGGATAAGATGTCCCATATTTTTATCCTTGACAGGGTCTTTATCAAACATCCTTCTAGCTGCCGTATATACTTCACATCCAATTATTGGTTTTATTCCTTCTTTTTTGGCCCTTTTATAAAAATCTATTACTCCAAACATAGAGCCATGATCTGTTATAGCAATGGCCTCCATTTCAAATTCCTTTGCCTTTTTAAACAGCTTAGATACTCTAGTATATCCATCTAAAAGACTGTATTCCGTATGTACATGGAGATGAACAAATTTATTTGTCATCAACCTTCACCCTTACTATCACTTATTTTGTTTTATTATAACATATAGAAAATTAAATTTGATTCTAAATTATCCATAGCCTATTGTTTAGAACAAATTTATCTGGGGACACTTCCTTAGTTCCTAGTTTTAAGATCAATTTTTTAGGTCAAAAATAAAAGAAAAAGCCCTTCCAGGCTTATTCATGATAAAATATTACTTTTTATTATACTTAATATTTCAACATCAAGATTTTTACTTGTATCAACTTCAAAGTGATCACTTATTTTATTTCCAAAACTATCTACTAAAACTCTAATTACAGGCTTTTCTGGATATTTTTTATTTATTCCGATAACTATTCCAACTTCCTTAGTATTTAACTCTACTAAGGACCCTAATGGATATATTCCTACACATTCAATGAATTTATAAACTAAGTCACTATCAAACTGTGTTCCAGACATAGATACAATATATTCTAAAGCTTTTACAGGCTCTATTTTATTTTTATAAACTCTATTAGATGTTAAAGCATCATAAACATCAGAAATTGCAACTATTTTGGAGTAAGTATGTATTTTATTTGACTTTACACCCTTTGGATATCCATTACCATCAGGCCTTTCGTGATGACATAAGGCCACCTCTGCAGCTACTAGAGAAATATTGCTATTTTTCTTTAATACATCATATCCATATGTAGTATGATTTTTTACTATCTCATATTCTTCATGGGTTAAAGGACCTGGTTTATTCAGTATCTCATTAGGTATAAGCATTTTTCCTATATCATGTAATATAGCCCCTATCCCTAATTCTACCAAATCTTCTTTATTATACCCTAGCTTTATACCTAAAACTAAGGCTAATACGCAAACATTTACAGAGTGTTCAAAAGTATAATCGTCAACATTCCTAAGTCTATCGAGATTCATTAAAATTGAGTCATTAGTCAAAAGATCTTCTACTATTTTATTAACAACAATCATTATTTTTTCAGTTTCTATTTCACTGGTTTTGAAGCTTATCTTTTCCATTGTAGTTTTAATAATCTCTTTTGCTTCTAACTTAGTCTTATGGGATAAAAATTCTATGTCTTCATAAGTCTTAATATAATCTATATTACTATTATGACTTACTGACTCTAAATTAAATACCCTAATATTAATTTTATCTATATTAAGGTTCTGAATCTTTTTTATATAAGAATCCTTTAGTATAATTCCTTCACTTAATAATATATTCCCTTCTTTATCGTAAATATTCTCCCCTAAAACCATACCAGCTTTTAACTTGTCAGATAAAACACTCTTATATGCTTTATTCATTATATGTCCTCCAAAATTGCTATTTATCTGCTATCCCATGGTTCACTTTAATCAATAACGCACTACCTTTCTTTTAAAACTTTTGTACAATCTAAATTTCTACATTTTTCTTATAAATCCTTTTTTTTATTAGTTAAATTTCAATATATTAGTGTAAAAATCCTAATTTTTTTACAAAAAAAAGTATGATATCTATAATTTTATAATATCATACCCTTTAGTATATTGTATACAGCAAAATTTATAAGAATTTTGGAGTTTAGCATCCTATTAAAGATTTAGTAAATCTTCATCTATAAGTTTTATTAATCTTTTCATTGCCTCATTTTCATCAATACCATCAATAACTAATGTTATCTCACTTCCTTTAGATATCCCCATGGCCATAATACCCATAATACTTTTAGCATTCACAGTATCATTATCTTTTTCTACATGTATATCCGCCGAAAATTTATTACATGTTTTGACAAATTGAGCCGCTGCCCTTGCATGTAAGCCTAATTCATTTTTTATCTTTACTTTTTTTCTAATCATATATATCTCCCCCCTTTTCCTCTTTCAGCCTTTCAGCTATCTTATCAATTTTTCTTAACCTGTGGTTTACCCCTGATTTTCCTACTGGCGGATTTAACATTTGGCCTAGTTCTTTTAAACTGGCATTTGGATTTTGTAATCTAAGCTCAGCCACTTCTCTTAGATTATTTGGTAATATCTTAAATCCTTCTGTTTCTTTTATATATTCAATATTCTTAATCTGTCTTATTGCTGCATCTACTATTTTTGTCAAATTTGCGGTCTCACAATTTACAATCCTATTGACATTATTTCTCATCTGTTTTACTATGCGAACGTTTTCAAGCCTCATTAAAGCATTGTGGGCTCCAATGATATTCAGCAGGTCTACTATTTGATCACCTTCCTTTAGATAAACAACATAGTTATTTTTCCGCAATATTACTTTAGCATTTAGGCCATAACTGTTTATTAAATCCCTTAATTCCATACTAAACTCTTCATTATGGGTTACAAATTCTAAATGATAGGTCTTCTCAGGGTCACTTACTGAACCCCCACCAAGAAAAGCTCCTCTTAAATATGCTCTTTTACAACACTCATTAACTAATATTTCCTTTGGTACTTTGTTATTTATTCTAAAAGTCCCTTCTTTAAGGTCTATTATTCCTAGTTTTTTTAGTACTTCATTAGCTTTTGTTATAATAACAACATATGAGTTTCCCTTTTTTAAAACCTTATTTTTTTTGACTAAAACTTCTGTATGAATATTAAAGATTTTTTTAAATAGGGTAAAAATTAATCTTGCTATTGCTGGGTTTTCTGTTGTTATTTTTACATTTATTCTATTAAGGCCTGCCAATTGTATTGTTCCGCTCATACGTATAAGTGCTGAAGCTTCCGCTAGCTGACAACACTTTTTTTCAAACATTTTCCTAACTAATTCATTTTTTGTTGTTGATGAAAAAGACATGCTATCACCTGTACTAGTATATTGTTTATTATTATATCATAATTCTATTAATTATTCTTTAAATATATACAACTTATATGGTAAAATCTAATATTTTTTCTTGCATGTATGTAGGGAATATTAATCTCTAAAATTGTCAAGAATTTTTTTGACTGGATGTTAGGAGGTGA
>CBETVX010000061.1:0-14871 GCA_965539935.1 uncultured Eubacteriales bacterium
TATATATAAGTATAAATGTTTTTAATAAAGATTTTACTAATTCCACTAATGATTTAATGGAAAAAAGTCTTTTAAATCCATTAATGGGATTAAGTTTGTCAAGTTTAATTTTTAATGGTTTTGTTGTAAATAAAAAGCCTACTTGTAAATAACTGCATAATAATCCCACTACTAATGAAGTTAATAATAAAGGTAGGCTTAATTTAATAAGTAATAAAATTGTTTCCCTTAATAGGAGAATAATATTTTTTGGTATAAAAATAAATTCTATACTTGAAGATTGATTCATTATAAATAAGTAGAATTCAAGCAAATTTTTGCCCCAAAACTTGCCTATAAAATTTAAAGTTAAAAAAGCAAAAACTAACACAAAGGCAGAGTTTATTTCTTTACTTTGTAGAACCTGCCCTTTTTCTCTAGCTTCCCTTTTTCGTTTAGGAGTAGCATCTTCAGTTTTTTCTCCAGCAAAAAGTTGTAAATCTATATTAAAATCCAATATAATCAATCCTCGTTAAACCATATTAATGAAATCTTTAATATTTTCCAAGATTGTGATAAATATGTTTTCAAATATATTAAAATAAAGTGGAATTATTAAATATATAGTAATTAAACCTATAAATATTTTAAGTGGCATACCAACAATAAAAACATTCATTTGTGGCATAGCTCTTGACAATATACCTAGCAATACATTCGCAACTAATATAGTTATAACAACAGGTGAAGCGATTTTAAAACCTAAAATAAAGGAAACTTGAATAAGGTTTATAATTTTATCTAAAAATAATAAATTCATAAAACTATATCCTAAAGGTATTTTATTAAAACTATAAATAATCGATTTTATTAACAGATGATGTGAATTTGTAACTAAGAAAATCAACATTGCAAATATATAGTAAAAATTAGCGGTAATTGGCATTTCCGATTCATCCTGTGGACTTAAAACATTAACAATAGAAAATCCAATATTTCTATCAACTATCACTCCAGCAACATATATAGAATTTAGTACTAATTGCGAAATAAATCCAAAACTCAAACCAATTAAGAATTCTGAAAAAATATAAAATAAAAAAGAATAAATATTTAATATATTAAGATCATACAAATCTAAAACTAGTGGTGATACTATATATGTTAAGAAAAAGGTAAAACCTATTTTAGATTTAATTGGCAAATTTTTATTTCCGAATACGGGGGTCAATAAAAATATGCCTGCAATTCTACTAAATACAAGAAATAAAGTTATTATATTATTACTTATGTCCATAATTCTCAATCCACTCTATTTTATAAAAGTATTAATATTTTCAAATATATAATTTGTAAAATCACTTGCTTTTTTTAAAAGCCATGGGCTAAAAATGATAAGAGATAAGAAAACTGCCAAAATTTTTGGAACAAAGGCTAATGTTGCCTCTTGAATCTGAGTAGTGGCTTGAAAAATACTGACAGCTAAACCTACTAGCAATCCGATTAGTAACATAGGAGAAGCTAATAGAATAATATTAAACATTGCTTGCTGAAAAAGGTCTAAAATTAATCCTTCATCCATATAAGACACTCCTAATTAAAGCCTAATAAAATGTGTTTAACTATAAGGTTCCACCCATCAACCATTATAAATAGTAAAATCTTAAAAGGAAGTGATATCATAACTGGAGGTAACATCATCATACCCATAGACATTAATGTACTGGCAACTACCATATCAATAACAATAAATGGAATAAAGAGTAAAAAACCAATGCTGAATCCTGTTTTTAGTTCACTAATTATAAAGGCCGGAATTAAAGCCTTAGTTGGTATATCATCTAAATTTTGAGGTGGATCCTCCATGCCAACAATATTTACAAATAGAGCGATATCTTTTTGTCTAGTCTGTTTAAACATAAATTCTCTCAAAGGTTTAATAGTATTTTCTAAACCTTCCTCAAAAGAAATCTCTTCATTTAAATATGGTTGTATAGCACTTTCATTAATGTCTTGAAAAACTGATCCCATAATGAAAAAAGTTAAAAATAGTGCTAAACCTATTAATACCTGATTAGGTGGTGTTGTTTGTGTTGATAATGCTCTTCGTAAAAAGGATAAAATAATTATTATTCTTGTAAAACAAGTCATCATAATTAATATAGATGGAGCTAATGATAAAATTGTAAGTAAAACTAAAATCTCAATGCTTGTTGCAACTTGGCCAGGGTCTTCAGCTTCATCTATACTCAAGTTAATATTGGGAAAAGGAATGCCTTCTGGCTCTGCAAAAGAAATATTGTAATAACCAAAATAAACAATTAGTAATGAAGCTAATATGAATATTGACAAGACATAAACAGTTTTTTTATTTTTAAAATTATTCATTATTTCATCCTTATCTATAAAAAAAGTTAAATATTAATAATTTTAATATATAAGTTACTTATTTTTAGTTATCTTTGATAATATACTTTTAAAATCTAAACTTATATCATCGAAGTCTTTTAATTCTAACTCATTGATTCTATCAATTAGTTCTATATTATTTTTTGTAACGGAAATAAGATAAAAAATATTATTTAACTCGATCAAAACCAATGTTTTATCAAGACCTAAGGATAATTTTTCAATAATTTTAATATTACCCTTTGAATTTAAGTAATTGACTTTTTTTGATAAAATTTTAGTTGTAAAATATGCTAAAACAATGATAAAAATCGTAGTAATAAATAATATAAATAAATTTAAAGCAGAAATTAAATAAGTATTATCTGTATTATATAAAGTATCCATTAACACAGCAGTAGTAAAATAACTGTAGTTAGATATAATTTTAAACATTAAGGAATTATTCCTCCTAAACTTATCCTAAGACTTTTTTAACAGCTTCAATTACTCTATCAGCCTGAAATGGTTTTACAATAAAGTCCCTAGCTCCTGCTTGTATAGATTCTATAACCATCGCTTGTTGTCCCATTGCAGAACACATAATAATTTTAGCATTTGGGTCAATTTTTTTTATTTCTTTTACAGCTTGAATTCCATCTACTTCAGGCATTGTAATATCCATTATAACTAAATCAGGATTAAGTTCTGTGTATTTTTCTATGGCTTTCTGACCATTTTCAGCTTCACCTAACACATCATATCCATTTTTTGTTAAAACATCTCTTATCATCATTCTCATAAATGCAGCATCATCTACTATTAATATTCCATTTGCCATAATTTTTCCTCCTTCTAAAGTTACTAGAATTCATTCATTCTTTTCTTTGGGCTTATTATATCAGTTATTCGAATACCATAGTTTTCATCTACAACAACAACTTCTCCCTTAGCTATTAGTTTACCATTTACTAAAATATCTAATGGTTCACCAACTAATTTATCAAGTTCAATTACAGTACCAGGTCCAAAATCTAATATATCACTAATTCTTTTAGATGTCCTACCTAATTCAACTGTTACGTTTAAGGGAACATCTTTTATTAAACTTATATCACTATGATTATTTGGTGTATTTGGTTGAGTATCAAAGCTTTCAAAGTGTATTGGTTTTACATTAACTGGATTAATAGGTCTATCAATTTTTATGTTACTTGAATTTGAATCATAATTTGCTTCATTAGAATCACTATAATTATTATGGGGGGGTCGATCTACATTATTTTGAGTATATTCAATATCATTATCAGGATTTGTATTTGAATTTTCACTATTTAAAAGTGGTGATATCATTTGCTTTGCAAAATCAATAGGAATAATTTGCATTATTTCACTGTCAATAATATCCCCTACTTTCATGCTAAAGGCAATTCTTACTAATTTTTCACTTTTGGATAGTGATAGCTCATCGTAGGTTTTTTCATCTCCAAATTTTATTGGAAAAGCATTTGGCGGTAGTATATCTATTTTAGTTGAAAACATTTCAGATAAAGAAGTACATGCTGAACCTATCATTTGATTCATAGCTTCACCAATTGCACTTAAATGTAGTTCAGTTAATTCATTAGAAATATTAGATCCATTACCGCCCATCATTAAGTCAGTAATTACTTTAACATCTTTCTCTTTTAAAACTAAAATATTAAATCCTTCCAAACCTTCCTTATATCTTATATAAACAACAACACTTGGTATAGCATTATTTTTAGAAATATCCTCAAGTGTAGTTTCTGAAACTTTAGGAGTAGTTATAGTTACCTTATGACCTAATAAAGTAAAAAGTGTTGTTGCTGCAGTTCCCATACTAATATTACCAATTTCTCCAAGGGCATCTTTTTCATTTTCAGTCAAAGAAATGTCGTCATCGGAATTTGTATCAATTATATCAGTAGAAGCACCTTTAAGTAGTGCATCAATTTCCTCTTGGGAAAGCATATCAGCCATCAATATCATCTCCTTCATCCACAAGTTCAGTTATTTTAACTGCAACTTGTTGTTTTTTTGTTCCAGGTTTACCCAAATACTTTACACTATTACCTACTATAATTTTTATATCCTCATCTACTTTACTATTCAAAGGTAGAACATCACCAGGCTGTAAGTTTAAAAATTCTTCAACCGTTATAATTGTATGACCTACAATTGCTTTAATATTTATTTTTGTTCTTTCTAAACCTTGTTTTAATGCTTCTTTTTCATCACTAGTTATTTCTTTATTATTATTAGAAAACCATAACCTTGTACTAAGTTGTGGAATTATAGGTTCTATTACATAGTGAGGTATACATATATTTATCATTCCTTCAATATCTCCAATTTTAACGCTTAATGTAATTAAAGCAATGGTTTCATTTGGAGAAACTATTTGAGCAAATTGAGAATTGGTCTCGATTTTTTCTAAAGAAGGATTAAGAGAAATTATATTCTCCCAAGGTTCTGCCAATAGTTTATTAATTTTTATTATTATTTTTTTTAATAATGTTAATTCAATTTCTGTAAAGGATCTAACTTCTTTAATTAAACTTCCAGTACCTCCTAGGACTCTCTCTATCATAGTAAAGGCTATATCAGTAGAGATATCTAAAATAATTTGACCATTTAAAGGTTCATAGTTAATTATACCTAAAACGGCTGGATTGGATATTGAATTTCCAAACTCGTAGTAAGTAAGTTGTTCTACAGAAAGAACATCAACTTGAATATATGTCCTAAGATACCCAGATAAAAATGTGTTTAGATGTCTTGAAAAATTTTCATGAATTATCTGAAGTGTACGTAATTGATCCTTTGCAAATTTATCAGGTCTTCTGAAATCATATTTTTTTATTCTTTTTTCCCTTGTATCTTCTTTAAATTCCTTTACATCAACTTCTCCAGCACTTAAAGCCTGTAGTAAATCGTCTATTTCGCTTTGAGACAATACTTCAGACAATTACGTCACCTCCTCCATTACTGAATAATAAATTCAGTAAAATAGATATTAGAAACATTTTCAGAATTTAATATTTCTTTTACTATTGTTAATATATTATTTCTTGCATCTTGTTGTCCTTCTTTTCCTGATAATTCTTCTAAAGACTTACTTCTAAAAAATTCTAAAATGTCGTTTGTAATTCTAGCCTGTTTCTTATTTAGTAATTCCAAAAGATTTTTATCAGTATATGAAATAGATATAGATGCTTTTAAAATTCTATTACTATCTTTAATATTTGTATATAATTCATCTAAAGAAAACTCATATTGTTCAATGGTGTTATTGTTTGAATTTGTTTGGGAAAATTTTATATTGGTTACATAAAAAATTATTCCACTTATAATTATAGCAAAAATAACAAAACCAATTAAGCTATACATTAAAACTTTTTTAACAGTCATAAAACTATGCTCCTTTTAAGATATAAAATATAAACGATGTAATAGTTACAACTAAAAATAGATATTACTAAGTATATATATAAATATATTTATTCTAATAATTAGGTTCAGATTTCAAGTAATCTGAATTTAAAATTACTATATCAACCCTTCTATTTTTTGCCTTGTTCTCTTCAGAAGTATTAGGTTTTACAGGATGATATTTACTATATCCTGCAATGGAAAACCTTTCTGGAGACATACCTTCTTCTTCTATAAAAAATCTTACTACACTGGCAGCACGTATACTAGATAGTTCCCAATTTGTTGGATATTTAAAATTACTTATAATGGGATCTGAATCTGTATGTCCTTCTACTCTAATATATTTATCATTGAATTCATTTTGTCCTAATAGATTAGATAAAAATCTTAATGTTGTTTTAGATTCAGGTTTTAATTGGGCTTTTCCAGAATCAAACAATACATTATCGTTTAATCTAAGTAATAACCCTCTACTATCTAGATTTACTTGTATTTGATTTTCAAGATTATTATCATCAAGATAGTTTTCTATTTTTTCTTTTAAAGATTTAAGGCTCTGAACATCATTAATATTAGTAGTACTTTCGTTAATTAATTGATCTATGTCAAGTGTTTGTCCACCTCTTAAAATACCTGCAGAACCTTTAAAAGATTCCATAATAACTTGAAACTTCTGAGCATCTATTTTTGAAAAAGCAAATAATAGAACGAAGAAACATAAAAGTAAAGTCATCATATCCCCATAGGTTGTCATGTATTCGGGAGAACCATTAGGCTGATCATCATTCATAAATTTTTTTCTAGCCATTATTCATCTCCTCCATATCCTCCTTTCCGTTAGAAAGAGAATTTCTAACATAAGGGGGCAAGAAAGCTTTCAACTTTTCTTCAATTATTCTAGGATTTTCTCCAGCTTGAATAGATAATAATCCTTCTATCATAATTTCCTTTAATAGAATTTCTTCACGACTTTTAATTTTAAGCTTTTTACTAATAGGTATAAATATTAAGTTTGCAATAAGTGAGCCATAAAAAGTTGTTATAAGAGCAACTGACATACTAGGCCCAATGTTTGAAGGATCATCTAATTGTTTAAGCATAATAACTAGTCCTATTAAAGTACCTATCATACCAAATGCTGGGGCTAGAGTTCCCATTATATCAAAAAGTCCCTTACCTTCGCTATGCCTTTCTTCTAGAAATGAAAGTTCTGTTTCTAAAATATTCTTTACAAGTTCTGGATCAGTACCATCAACAATAAGCATAACTCCCTTATTTAAAAAATCGTCTTCTATTTCTTCAACTGCTTCTTCTAAAGCTAATAAACCTTCTCTTCTGGCAATATTTGCAAGCTCAATTATTTTTGAAATTATATTTCCAGGTTGAAAATCATTAGTAGAAAATGCTTTTCTTACTACCTTGAATGTAGTTAAAACTTTATTAAGGGGATATGCAACAAAGGTTGCTGAAATTGTTCCCCCTACAACAATTAAAAAGGATGAAAAACTCCAAAACCATATTAATTGTCCTGTACTAACTATGCCCCAAAGTACAAGAACTAACCCTGCTATTATTCCAATAATAGTTGCTATATCCAAGTATTACACCTCATTTCCTAGGGAGTTAACTATTTAATAAATACTTTCCATATATTTTTCTTTTATATTCTATTATTTTATTAATTACTCCGTCAATACTCTCTTCAACAACAACTTTCTTTCCAGTTGTCATAGAAATGACAGTATCTGGAGTAGATTCTATAAATTCAATTAAGTCACAGTTTATAATAAAATGCTCTCCATTAAGCCTTGTAACTTTTATCATACATTTCATCCTTTATCTATGTAATTACCTGGGCAATGACGCCCAGGCCAAATTACCTTTTAAGATTTACTAGTTCTTGAAGCATTTCATCGGTGGTTGTTATTATTCTGGAGTTAGCTTGAAACCCTCTTTGGGTAGTTATCATATTAGTAAACTCTTGACTTAAATCTACATTTGACATTTCTAAACTACCTGCTACTGTTAAACCAAATCCACTAGAACCTGGACTACCAATGATAGCATTGCCTGAATTTACAGTTTCTTCAAAAAGATTACTAGAAGTTTTACTTAATCCTTCAGGATTTTTAAATTTTGCAAGGGCTATTTGGCCTAAGACCCTAGTTTTTCCATTTGTAAAACCACCTACTATTTCTCCTGTTTGACCTATTTCAAATGAATCTAAAGTTCCCATGGTATATCCATCATTAGTGTCTTCATATACATCAGATTCATCTTCAAATTGGATTACATTGGATAAATCAACAGTAAAACTCATATCTTCTGCACCATTATCTAGTCCTGTTAACGTATAAGTAATTTCATCTACACCGCCTCCTGAGGTATCAATATTTCCATAACTATTAAAAGTTATAGTTGGAGTAGTCGGTGATGAGTTTGCTGCTTCCATACTTCCATCGTCTTTTACATAAAAGGCTTGTACTGACCATGTATTATAGCCATCTGTATTATCACCATCATCCTTTATAAAGGCAAGTTTTATATCATGTATACCACCTAAAGAATCATATGCTTGTATAGTGGTTTCTCTAGCTACACAGTCTTTATAATCATCGTTTAATTCATAATAAGTAATAGTTACTCCATCTACAGTTTTAGTTTTTTCTTCATAAATGTATTCTCCACCACTAGGATCTCCATAGATGCCTGGAGGATTACCAGTACCGTCATCAATAGTCTGTCTGTCAACAGTACCAGTATCTAAATTACCTGCTAAAGTAATCTCACTAGTTACATTTGGGTCATAAGTTTGGGACATTTCTATTTTTAATCCTTCCAAAGTTGCACCTAATGTTCCAGTTTCATCTGCCATATATCCAAGGACTTTCATACCAGTAGAGGTAACTAAATTTCCATTTTCATCTAGGGTGAAGTTTCCTGATCTAGTATAGCTTTTATCTAAAAAGTTTTCATCGGAAGATACCATAAAAAACCCTTCACCATCTATCATTAAATCAGTTGCAACATCAGTTCTTTCGACAGCTCCCTGTGTATGATTAACACTTATTGCTGCTACATCGGCACCTAGACCAACTTGCATTGGATTTGTTCCTCCACGACCTTCTTGAGCAGAGCTAGCACCTTGTAGAGTTTGATTAAATACTTCTTCAAAAGTTACATTTGAACTTTTGTATCCAACAGTATTTACATTGGCAACATTGTTACCGATTGTATCCATTTTAAGTTGATGTGCTTTTAAACTAGATACGGCTGAATACATTGATCTCATCATAATTATGACCTCCTAATTATTTTAATTAAGCCGTAAATAATCCCATCTGTCAGTCAGAGATTAAAGCTCCCTTATGAAGGTCCAGCTATATTATTACGGCTCCATCTATATTAGTAAATACGCTATCCTTTAACTGATTATCAATAGCAGCAGTTATAACAGTATTATTTTTTACGCTTGCCACAAAGGCTTTATTGTCCATGAGTATTAAAGCTTCTTTAACCCCTTTTTGACTGGCCTTTGTTATTGCACTGTTTAATCTGTTAATTTCACTATTAGTTAAATCAATGTTTCTTGATTTTAGTCTTTCTAAAGCATGTTTAGAGAATTTAACACTGTTTTTTTTGTTAATTGTATCTAAAACTTCTTGAAAGGTTTTATGAACTTTTGCAGGTGTATTAATTGAACTAACATTGTTACTCTTTACAGGTATATTTTTAATATTTATTCTATTCAAAGCTTCACCTCCTGTAGAAAATTATTCTACATCCAATCCATAACCTTCAACAGCTTTATTTAGATTAATTAACTGATTTACTATTTCTATATTATTATTGAGTATCTCGGCTTGAGTTGCTTTATTTTCATCAATTGTATCTATTATATTTACAATTCCATTTATAATGTCTTCATTATAAGAATCTAGAGATTGTTGTATACTACTTAAAAGATCTGAATTGCTTTCCAAATTCTCATTTACTTGCTGTAATTGTTCTAATGAACTGAATTGAGCCATTTGAGATATAAATTCAGTGTTATCTACAGGATTCAATGGATCTTGGTATTTCAATTGGGTAATCAACAAGTTTAAAAAAGCATTTTTATCTAACTGATCATTGGCGGTAGTTCCTTGTGATTCATAGCTACTACTTAAAAGATCGTTTGAAGTTGATGTAATAGTGTTTGACATGTCATACCTCCTTTATCCTAAGTAATCTATGGTTGAATTAATATTATTTAAACTTTTTGAAATAGGATTATAGTAATCCTCTTTAATAACTACATCAATATTCTCATTTGAAATAATTCTTCTTGGGTTTTTCTTTTTAAAATAATATTGATTTTGATTTCCATTAGAATTATGATTTACTGAAACACTGAATTCTTGAACTTGAAGTCCTTTATCATCTAAAGCAGATCTAAGGTCATCTAAATTTGATTCAATTGCTTCTTTAACTATATAATTTTCCACATCAAATTTTGCGATTACTATGCCTCTTTCTATTACGATTTTCATGGAAATGTCTCCAAGACTTTCAGGTTTAAGTCGTAATAACATTTCCGACGTATTATCATCTATTGTGATATTTGCACTTTCTATTATTTGATTAACAATATTATTGAAGCTATTAATTGAATTATAATTTACCAATTTGCTAACTTGATTTAACTGAATTGAATTATTGTTAAGCTTGTTTTCTGTGTTCTCACCATTTAAATCAATATGGTTATTATCAAACAGTTGATTTACAGAGTTTTTTTGTGTTCTCTTATCATTAAATGTAATTTTTGAGTTAACTGTCTTTTTATTCTCAGAAACTTGATTATGTTCTAATTTAATTGCAGTTTCTTTATTAGAACTATTGGGTTCATCTGAAATATGATTATCCTTACTTTCAGTTATTTCATCTGAATTCAACTGTGTTTCATTTAAGTCTATTAATTGACTTCCAAGGGGTTGCTTAGCACTTTTATAATTTGTAGCCAAATTCTCTATCTTTTCTAATGCTTGATTTATTTTCTCCAATAATATTAACTCAGTTGTTTCTGTTTCAGATGCTGTTATTATTTCTGAATTAGTTACTTCTATTTCACTATTCATATTAATCTTGAACGATTGCATAAATTGACTAATTTCTGTTATTTCTTGCAATAATAAATCAGGTTTAATTGTATTTAATTTATTGATTATATTATTTAAACTAAATATTAAATCATTTAATTTATTTATTTCCAAATTTAAATTTGATTCTTCAATAGTTCCCTTTATATTTAATAATACATTTAAAATTTCTTCGTTTATTTCTTCAACATCAATATCATTTTTTATAAGTTTTTGCTTGATGTTTTTAAGATTATTAATAGCTAATAAACCGTCTTTATTAGTACTTTCTTGATTACCATATAGATTGTTTTCAACAAGAGAATCTTGATTTTTTTCATTATTTTCATTTTGGAGGGAACTATTTTCATCACTAATTTTTTTTGAGACTATGTTTTTAAAATCATTATTTTCTACATAATCTGCATTGCCTGATATTTGTGTTGTTTTAATACTAGAATCTACTGATTTATTTGAAGCAATGATAAAATTATTTTCTAAATTCATCTCAATCATCATCTCACCTCCTTTCCCAGAGAAACTAAATCATAATATACTAAATAAAATATTATATATTATGGATTTGGATAAGTGATTTTTTTTGAAATTTCAGATGATAAATTAGTATCTAGATTTGAAAGTATACCAGCTAATTTTCTATCACTAAATTTTTTTAATACTGCAATGGCCAAATCTTCATCATTTAATGTAATACTTTGACCATTATTTAGGGTATAAACCTGGGCCTCATTACTATTTATAAAAAGTCTTTTTATGAGGTCTGCTATCTGGCTTTCATTCATTTTATCATATATAGAAGTAAGATTATTAACATTTGATTCAAAGTTTCGATATATTTTTAAAGCCTTTAATATATCATCTGTAATTTTATCTTCACCCTTTAATAAAATCTCTTGTTCTTTAATATTATTAATTAACTCAAAAACAAAATCGTCATCATTTACTTTAGATAAAATTTGAGCACCTTTTATCAAATCCATATTTCTATATATAGTTGCTAGTTCTTCAATTTTATATGTTTCATTGTTACCTAATATATCTATCAATTTTTCAGGATTTTCTGTTGAATATATTTCTGCAATATTTAAAAGTTTAGAATTGTTATCCTCTAAAGCACTTATTAATCTAAAAAGTTCAGCTTTCTTATCATCTGAAGAAATATTTTCTAAAATTTTATTCCTATAATTTAAGTCTAGATAACTTAGTAATTCTGCAGCAATATCTGAATTCATCACTTCAAATATTTGCCCAAGTTCTTTATAGGTTGTTGTACCATTGTTTATTGATTCAACTATCTTATTACGGCCAGAAATTAATGAAAGTTCTTCATATAATTCAGCTTTATTTGATATTTCACTTACTTTTTCTTCTTCGATTTGTTTTTCTACACTGGCCAATACATCTTTTTTGACAACCGTTTCTCGAATACTTTCAACTACTTCTTTTGTTTTACTAGGATTTTGTTTTAACATTACTTTAATAATATCAGAATATAATTTCTCATCTTCATTTTTTATTACCATCAACTTATCAACCGCTCTGTTATTATCTATATTTATAATATAGCTAGCGATTTCTGTTATCTGCTCATTTAATTCTTCTTCAGTAGGATAGGATTTAAAGTGTTCTCCTAAACTTCCAGGTAGCAAAACTAAATATTTATTCATTTCTAGCTTCATATTATCATTAGTATGGTAGATTATACTTAATAGAAATATCGGCACAAATGTAAAAACAATAAATATAATTAGTATTATCTTTCCTACACTTAAACTTTTTTCGGTTTTATTTTTTTTCATAGTATCACCTAATATTTGTCCTATTTAAATATGTTACTATTTCATCTATCATTTTTTCTTCAGTTGCTTTGATTTGTAAATTATGTTCCATAAGTTTTTTTTCCTTTAATTTTTCCATGATTTTTTTTTCTTTATTTAAATTAATTAGTCTCTGTCTTATGTTTTTTATTTCTTCTTCTGTCCTATTTATTTTAAAGTTTTGATAATTTATCTGTTCATTTAATTTAGATTTATATTGATTTATATTTTTAATAAAACTTATATAACAACCCTTTTTTAAATTATCTTCAATAGCTAAATTATAATTTTTATCTAGATCAACTAAGTTATTTAAAATTCTTATTTCTTCTTTAAGATCATTTTGTGCAATGCTTAATTCATTCATTATTTCTTTTTCTTTGTTTTTAAATAAGTTTAATAAGTTTTCATATCTAAATTTAAAGTTTTGCATAATAATCTCCTTACTAAAGAGAATTATTTAAAAATATTTTTTAGTATGGTTAAGGTATCATTAAAAGCAAAATTTTCATCCATACCTTGTTTTAAAAAAATATTTAATAAATCTATTTTGTTAATTGCTTCATCAATTTTTTTATTGCTCCCTTCAGTGTAAGCTCCAATGTTAATTAAATCTTCAGCTTCACGATAAACAGATAATATTTCTTGAAAGTTTCTAGCTAATAAGTAGTGTTCTTCGTCAACTATTTTAGGCATAACCCTACTAACACTACCAAGTAAGTCGATGGCTGGATAATGACCTTTGTTAGCTAATTTTCTTGATAGAATTATATGTCCATCTAGTATTCCCCTTACTGCATCAGTAATTGGTTCATTTAAGTCATCTCCATCGACTAAAACAGTATATAATCCTGTAATCGATCCTTTATCGGAGTTTCCAGCTCTTTCTAAAAGTTTTGGTAAAACAGCAAAGACTGAAGGAGTATATCCTCTGGTTACAGGAGGTTCTCCTATTGCAAGTCCCACTTCTCTTTGAGCCATAGAAAACCTTGTTAGAGAATCCATCATTAACAGAACATTTTTTCCTAGGTCTCTAAAATACTCTGCTATTGCAGTAGCCAATAATGCCCCTTTAGTTCTTACTAAGGCTGGCTTATCTGAAGTTGCAACAACAACCACAGATCTTTTAAGACCTTCTTCTCCTAAATCATTTTCAATAAATTCTCTAACTTCCCTTCCTCTCTCACCAATTAGAGCTATTACATTTATATCTGCTTTAGTATTTTTAGCTATCATACCTAACAAGGTACTTTTACCTACTCCACTTCCAGCAAAAATTCCAATCCTTTGTCCTTTACCGCAAGTAAGTAAGCCATCAATGGCTTTCACGCCTAAAGGAAGAACCTCAGATATTTTTTTTCTAAGGAGAGGATTTGGAGGTTCATTGTTAACAGGGTATTTGGTCTTTGACACTAGTGGTCCTTTACCATCTACTGGTTTACCCAGTCCATCTAAAACCCTACCTAATAACTGAGAGCCAACATTAACTTTTAAAGAATGCCCAGTTGCAACAACCTTACTACCAGGTCCTATTCCAGTCATCTCTCCAAGGGGCATCAAAAGTACAACTTCTCCTTTGAAACCAACTACTTCAGATTTAATTGGTTCTCTACCTTTAAGGGGATAAATATAACAAACCTCACCAAGTTCAACAGCTGGACCTAAGGATTCTATGGTAAGTCCTACTAATTTGGAAACTTTACCACTATATTTGATTAGGTTAGAATTTTCTAGAGCATTCATATATTTTTTTAAAAATGGCATTTCATTTTCACTCGCTTCTTAATATGTCTTCAAATGTTTTTTTGATTTGTTCAAACTGAGTCCAAATGCTACTATCAACACTGCCAGATGGAGTATCAATAATACAACTTCCATGTTTAAGAGATTTATCTTGCTTTATCTTAATATCTGAAATATTTTCAGATAAAGCAAGTATCTTGTCCTTTAAATCTGTAACTATATCATAATCCTCTGGACTAACTCTTAATGTTAAATTTTCTGTGTAAGTACATTTATCTAAACCAAGCTTAATTAAGCTGCAAATAGTTTCATGATCATCTTGAATTTTTTTATTTAAAATTTTTTCA
>CBETVX010000062.1:0-14823 GCA_965539935.1 uncultured Eubacteriales bacterium
AATTATTGATAAGATGAAGGGAAAGGGCTATGAAAATGATGTTATAGAAAATACTATAAGTTTTTTAAATAAATATAATTTACTAAACGATAAAGACTATGCAGAGGAATTTACTAGAATAAAATCTAAGAAATTTGGTAAAAAGAGAATAAAAATGGAACTATCTCAAAAAGGTATAGAGGATTCCATAGCTCAGGAAGTATTAGAAAATATAGATGAAGAAGTGGAATACAATACTGCCCTTAATCTTGCCCAAAAAAGAATGAGGACCTATAAGAATGATGATAGAAATGCTATCTATAGAAAATTAGGTGCTTTTTTACAAAGAAAAGGATTTTCTTATGATATAATAAAAAGGATATTAAAAGAAATACTAGATAAGGATCAATAGTAAGTGGGGAGATATAGGGATGAATATATTAAAGATTTTAGGTGGAGTATTAATACTATTCCTAGGATTTTATGTAATGTATTTAGGATCAGTAAGTGGAAGTACATTTATATTTATGGGTGGTATACTAATTGCATTTTTAGGATCAATAGTTATTTATATATATAGATATAGAGAGAATATGAAGCTTATATATAGATATAGAAAGGCAATTGAAGAATTAAAAAAGGATCCTGAAAATCAAGAGCTTATTGAAAATGCATATAAATATGGTAAAGAATTCTACAAAAGTAGAAGCCCCGATGGCATGTTAAATAGCAAGTTAAAAAAAGCCTTAGATATGGATATACAGTATACTAGAGGAAAATTAGATCAATAAATGAAAAAAAGTATTTACAAAGAAATTAATAATGATATAATATGAATGACGAAATGGGTATAAGGCCAATGGGAGAAACCATTGGTCTTTTAAATAATTAAATATCTATATGTTATAATAAAAGGGCTACATAGCTTAAAAAAGTTTATAAAACCATAATAAGTGGTCAATAATGGAAATATTAACATAAACTAGAGGAGGAACTTTGATGAGCGCAACTATAACAAAAAAAGAAAAAAACCAAGTGACTTTAGAGATTAAAGTAAGTGCGGAAGAATTTGAAAAGGCTGTACAAAAATCCTACATGAAGAATAGAGGAAGATTTAATATTCCAGGATTTAGAAAAGGTAAAGTGCCAAGAAAAATTATCGAAATGCAATATGGCGAAGGTGTTTTCTATGAAGATGCAATTAATATAGCTCTTCCACCTGCATATGATAAAGCCGTAGAAGAATTAAATCTTGAGCCAGTTGATAGACCAGATGTAGACATTGAAAAAATCGAGAAAGGTGAAGATTTAGTATTTACTGCTACAGTTACTGTTAAGCCAGAAGTAAAACTTGGAGAATATAAGGGTATAGAAGTAGAAAAAGTTGAGTATAATGTAACTGATGAGGATGTAGAAAAAGAATTGGAAGCAATGCAAAACATGAACTCTAGATTAATCAATGTGGATGATAGACCTGTACAAAAAGACGATACAGTAATTATCGACTACAAAGGATTTGTTGATGGAGAGCAGTTTGAAGGTGGTACCGCTGAAAATCAAACATTAGTTATTGGTTCAGGACAGTTTATTCCTGGATTTGAAGACCAACTTATTGGAGCAAATAAGGGAGATGACGTAAAGGTTAATGTAACTTTCCCAGAAGAGTATCATTCAGAGGAGTTAGCAGGCAAAGAAGCAGTTTTTGAAGTTAAAATCAATGAAATTAAATTTAAGGAATTACCTGAGCTTGACGATGAATTTGCAAAAGATGTTAGTGAATTTGATACATTAGATGAATTAAAGAAGGATATAAAGAATAAAATAGAAAATGAAGCAAAGCAAAAAGCAGAAGAAGAAATGAGAAATAGAGTATTAGATAAAGTGGTAGAAAATGTAGAAGTTGACATACCAGATGCTATGGTAGAAACAGAAATAGACAATATGATCAGAGACTTTGATTTTCAGCTGAGATATCAAGGGCTTGATTTAAATAACTATTTAAAATATACTAATACTAATATAGAAGATTTAAGAAAACAAATGAAAGATGATGCATACAATAGAGTAAAAACTTCCCTAACATTAGAAGCAATAGAAAAGGAATTAGACATTGAAGTTACTGATGAAGAAGTTGAAAAGGAACTAGAAAAAATGGCTGAAAGTCATAAAACTACAGTAGAAAAATTAAAAGAATCTTTTAAAACTGATAATTTTGGGTATTTAAAAAATACTATCAAAACAAGAAAAACAATTGATTTCTTAGTTGAAAATGCAAAAATAGCATAATATAATTTCAGTAGTGGGGGGAGGATAATTATGCCATTAGTACCTGTTGTAGTTGAACAGACTAACAGAGGTGAGAGATCTTACGACATATATTCAAGACTCTTAAAGGATAGAATTATATTTTTAGGTGATCAAGTAACTGATCATACTGCTAGCTTAGTGGTAGCACAGATGCTTTTTCTAGAAGCAGACGATCCTGATAAGGACATTCATCTATATATAAATAGTCCTGGTGGTTCTATAACTGCTGGAATGGCTATTTATGATACAATGCAATATATTAAGCCAGATGTTTCAACAATCTGTATTGGTATGGCAGCAAGCATGGGAGCATTTCTATTGACTGCTGGTGCAAAGGGTAAGAGATTTGCACTACCAAATGCTGAGATAATGATTCATCAACCATTAGGAGGCACTAGAGGTCAAGCTGAAGATATAAGAATCCATGCTGAAAGAATTCTAAAAATGAGGGATAAAATAAATCAAATCCTAAGTGAGAGAACAGGTCAGCCATTAGATAAAATTAAAGTTGATACTGATAGAGATTTCTTTATGGAAGCAGAAGATGCTGTTAAGTATGGGATTATTGATAAGGTAATCACTTCTAGGAAATAATTCAAGAGAGGTGTAATAATGTCAAGATTTGATGACAGAAAGCAACTCAAGTGCTCTTTCTGTGGAAAGTCACAGGATCAAGTAAAAAGACTTATTGCAGGTCCAAATGTATATATATGTGATGAATGTATAGAACTATGTCAAGAAATCATCCAAGAAGAGTTTGAGGAAAACTTTGACATAGGTACATCAGAACTTCCAAAACCAATGGAAATAAAAAATATACTAGATGACTATGTAATAGGGCAAGAAAAAGCAAAAAGGGCATTAGCTGTTGCAGTATATAATCACTACAAAAGAATAAATCAAGAAATTAAAACCGATGAAGTGGAACTTCAAAAAAGTAATATCCTACTTCTCGGACCTACAGGTTCTGGTAAGACCCTTCTTGCTCAGACCTTAGCCAAAATACTAAATGTACCCTTTGCAATAGCAGATGCTACTTCATTGACAGAAGCAGGCTATGTAGGAGAAGACGTTGAAAATATAATACTTAAGCTAATCCAAGCCGCAGACTTTGATATCGAAAAGGCTGAAAAAGGTATTATCTATATAGACGAGATAGACAAGATTGCAAGAAAATCTGACAATCCATCTATAACAAGAGATGTTAGTGGAGAAGGCGTTCAACAAGCATTGCTTAAAATCTTAGAAGGAACCGTAGCAAGTGTGCCACCTCAGGGAGGTAGAAAACATCCTCATCAAGAGTTTATACAAATAGATACAAGTAATATACTATTTATTTGTGGTGGAGCCTTTGATGGTATCGATAAAATAATTCAAAAGAGAACTGGTAAAAAAACTATGGGATTTGGAGCCGAAATCCAAAGCAAAAAAGAAAAGGAAATCGGAAAAATTCTTGAAAAAATAGAGCCAGAAGACCTATTAAGATATGGTCTAATTCCAGAGTTTGTTGGAAGGGTACCAGTTATAGTATCATTACATGAATTAGATGAAGATGCATTAGTTAAAATTCTAGTTGAACCTAAGAATGCCCTTGTGAAGCAGTATAAAAAACTCTTTGAACTAGATGGAGTAGAAGTAGAGTTTGAAGAGGAAGCCCTAAAAAGTATAGCTAAAATGGCTATAGATAGGAAAACTGGAGCAAGGGGACTTAGAAGCATACTAGAAAGTATAATGCTAGATGTAATGTATGAGATACCTTCAAGACAGGATATTGAGAAATGTGTAGTTACTAAGGAGACTATTGAAAAAAAGACAACTCCAACATTAGTATTGTCAGAAGCAAAAAAGAAGAAGAGTAGAAAGAAAAAAGAAGAAACAGCTTCATAAGATAAATCTGCGAGTCTTTTAGGCTCGCTTCTTTTATTTAGAATAGCTCTTGAAAAAAATGCAAATCATAGTACTAAATAAGCAGAGATTATTACAAAAAAATAATTTAGGCTCAAGTTACACTTGTGGAAATTTATTTGTTTGTATATAATATCTTTTGAATCTCTAGTGTTTAGATAGTACTAATGTTTGGTACTTATAAAATAGATGGACAATAAGGGAGTGATAATATGAATGAAAATAAAGCCAAAAATATAGAACTGCCTTTAATACCCTTAAGAGGTCTTTCAGTATTCCCTTATATGGTACTTCATTTTGATGTAGGAAGAGATAGATCTATAAAGGCTTTAGAAGAAGCTATGGTAAATGATCAAATAATTTTCTTAACTACTCAAAAAGAAATTGATGTAGAAATACCCACTCCAGAAGATTTTTACGAAGTAGGAACTGTTTGTAAAATAAAGCAGATGCTAAAACTTCCTGGAGATGCCATTAGGGTTTTAGTAGAGGGAATATATAGGGGTAAAATAGTAGAAGTATTGGAAGAGGACCCCTATTTCAAAGTAGAGATTGAAAAGTATATAGTAGATGAAGAGCAAAATGACAAAGAATTGGAAGCCCTTATGAGGGCTGTTCTAGGAGCTTTTGATGACTATATAAGCGTAAGTACAAAAATATCACCGGAAGTTTTACTTTCTGTTTCCACAATTGAGGAACCAGGAAGACTTGCCGATGTGATAGCTTCCCATATGATACTTAAAACTGAACAAAAACAAGAAATACTTGAAGCATTTGACCCAAAGGATAGACTAGAAGTTCTATATAGAATGTTGTTAAAGGAAATAGAAATATTAGAAGTTGAAAAGGAAATAAATACAAAAGTAAAGAAACAAATCAATAGATTACAAAAAGAATACTATTTAAAGGAACAGCTTAAGGCTATAAAGGAAGAGCTTGGTGACGATGTAGATTATGATGATGAAATAGAAGAATTTCATGAAAAAATAGAAAAGGCAAAATTGCCTAAAAAGGTTGAAGAAAAGGTATTGAAAGAGCTTGACAGATTATCTAAACTGTCTATTGGTTCAGCAGAAGGAGGAGTAATAAGATCCTATATTAACTGGATTTTAGACCTTCCATGGAATAAAAAGACTAAGGACAGTATAGATATTAAAAAGGCTAAGAAGATATTAGATGAAGACCATTATGGACTAAAAACAGTTAAAGAAAGGATACTTGAGTATCTTGCCATAAGAAAACTTGCAAAAAAAATGAAGGGACCTATAATTTGTCTAGTAGGACCGCCAGGAGTTGGTAAAACTTCAATAGCCAGTTCTATAGCTAGATCACTAAATAGAAAATTTGTCAGAATGTCATTAGGTGGAGTTCGTGACGAAGCAGAGATAAGAGGCCATAGGAGAACATATATAGGAGCTATTCCTGGAAGAATTATTTCAGCCATAAAGGATGTAGGATCAAAAAATCCAGTATTCCTATTTGATGAAATAGATAAGCTAAGTGGTGACTTTAGAGGAGATCCTGCTTCTGCACTATTAGAAGTCCTTGACCCAGAACAAAATAAGGAATTCACTGATCACTATCTAGAGGTTCCCTTTGACCTATCTAATGTAATGTTCATAACCACTGCTAATACATTATCAACTATACCAAGACCCCTTAGGGATAGAATGGAGATTATTGAAGTATCTGGATATACTGAAGAGGAAAAGGTAATAATTGCTGAAAGATACTTAGTACCTAAGCAAATAAAAGAGCATGGTATAAAGGAAAATAATCTTCTAATCTCTGAAAAGACCATAAGGGATATAATCAACTACTATACTAGGGAATCAGGAGTAAGGGAACTGGAAAGACAAATAGCTACGATATGTCGTAAAGCAGTAAGACAAATCGTAGAGGACGATAAAGAAGTTATTAGAGTAAATGTAACAAGTCTTAAAAATTATCTAGGTATACCTAGATACAGATATGAAAAAATAGGGGATAAAGATGAAGTCGGTATAGCTACAGGCCTTGCTTGGACTAGAGTAGGTGGCGATACACTTTCAATTGAAGTAACTCCTATGAAGGGAACAGGAAAACTAGTTTTAACTGGACAACTTGGAGATGTAATGAAGGAATCGGCTAGAGCAGGACTTAGCTATATACGTTCAAGGGTAGACAAGCTTAATATAGATGAAGAATTTTATAAAAACTATGACATACACATCCATATACCAGAGGGCGCTATACCAAAGGATGGACCTTCAGCAGGTATTACCATGGCCACAGCAGTGATATCAGCCTTAGCCAATATACCAGTAAACAAGTCAGTTGCCATGACAGGAGAGATAACTTTAAGAGGTAGAGTTCTTCCTGTTGGTGGTATCAAGGAAAAAGTATTGGCAGCCAATAGAGCTGGAATTAAGAAAATCCTTCTACCAACCGTTAATAAAAAAGATATGGAGGAAATTCCAGACACAGTTAAGAAAAAGCTTCAGTTTGTATTTGTGGACCATATGGATGAAGTATTAGAACATGCATTGGTTAAGGGAGAATCTAAAGATGAAGATTAGGAGTGCAGAGTTTGTAATAAGTGCAGTAAGTCAAAAGCAATACCCTCAGGATGGACTTGTGGATATTGCCTTTGCAGGGAGGTCCAATGTTGGAAAATCATCCCTTATAAATATGCTACTTAATAGAAAAAAACTTGCTAGAACAAGCTCAGTCCCTGGAAAGACTCAGACAATAAATTACTATAAAATCAATGAAGAATATTATCTTGTGGATCTTCCTGGATATGGATATGCTAAAGTATCTAAAAAAAGTCAAGAACAATGGGGAAAAATAATAGAAGGCTACCTAACTAATAGACAAAATCTACTAGAAGTAATACAATTAGTTGACATAAGACATAAGCCTACGGCCCAGGATAAACAAATGTATGAATGGATAAAGTACTATGGATTTAAGGGAATAGTTGTAGCCACTAAACTAGATAAACTCAAGAGAAGTCAAAGAAATAAACATATAAATCTTATTAGAAAAGAATTAAGACTTACAAAGGATGATATACTTATTCCTGTATCCTCAACAAATAGAGAAGGAAAAAAAGAACTTTGGGATACAATATGTAATATATTTATTGAAAAAGGAATAGACATAACAATAGAGGAAGCAGCCCAGTTATAATTGGGCTGTTTTTTTGGTGCTTTTTCCATAGATCTAAAAACATTAAAGTGTTTAAAATTTTTAACATATAAATAATTTTGTTTTTTCTGAAAAAAATATTGACATGGAAATTTAAGATTTGTTATAATGCATATCAATACTAAAAAAAAATAATGACTAAATACTATGAAGGAGATCGTATTTTTCAGAAGCAGTTTCAGAGAGTCGGTGTTTGGTGGGAACCGATACTGTGGAAAAATACTACTCACTCCTGAGTGGTTTCTCTGAAAATTAAGTAGGAGAAAACGGAAAGCTCCGTTATAAAGCTAGGGTTTGATTGAACCTGAAAAGAGAGGCATTTACTTTAAAGTAAGTGCAAGTTAAGGTGGTAACGCGGGGAAAAACCCTCGTCCTTGAATATGTATTTATCCAAGGACGGGGGTTTTAATTTTAATAAATATAGATAGGAGGAATATTATGGAAAGAACAATAAAAATATTTGATACTACATTAAGAGATGGAGAACAATCACCAGGCTGTAGTATGAATCTACAGGAAAAAATACAGATGGCAAAACAATTAGAGGAGTTAAAGGTAGATGTAATCGAAGCAGGATTCGCAATTGCTTCAAAAGGTGACTTCATTTCAGTAAGGGAAATAGCCCAAAATATAAAGGAATGTACCGTTGCAACTTTGGCAAGGGCTCTACCGAAAGATATAGATTATGGTTGGGAAGCTGTGAAATACGCCAAACGCCCAAGAATACACACCTTCATAGCCACTTCAGATATTCATATGAAATACAAATTAAAAATGAAGCCAGAGGAAGTACTTGAAAATGCAGTAGCTATGGTAAAGTATGCCAAAAGACATTGCGAAGATATAGAATTTTCAGCAGAGGATGCAACAAGAAGCGATAGAATTTTTTTAGCAAAGATATTCGAAAAAGTTATTGAAGCTGGTGCAACGGTGATAAATATTCCTGACACAGTGGGATATACAACACCAGAAGAGTTTTATAGATTAATAAAATATATAAAAGAAAATGTATCAAATATCCATAGGGCAGAAATATCAGTCCATTGCCATAATGATCTAGGAATGGCAGTTGCAAACACTATAGCTGCTGCTAAAGCAGGTGCCAATCAGCTTGAATGTACAGTCAATGGCATAGGTGAGAGGGCTGGAAATGCAGCTTTAGAAGAAATAGTAATGGCTATAAATACTAGAAAGGACTTTTTTGATTTAGATTGTAATGTTAATACTACTGAAATCATGAAAGCAAGTAAGCTGTTAAGTAATATAACGGGAATTCACGTCCAGCCAAATAAAGCCATTGTTGGAGCCAATGCCTTTGCCCATGAGTCAGGAATTCATCAGCATGGTGTTTTAGAAGAAAAAAGTACATATGAGATTATGACTCCTGAATCCGTAGGACTTTCTCAAAATAAAATGGTGCTTGGAAAACATTCTGGACGTCATGCCTTTGAAGAAAGACTAAAAATGTTAGGATATAATTTGTCCAAAGAAGAACTAGAGGAAGTATTTAAAGAATTTAAAGAATTGGCAGATAAAAAGAAAGTCGTATATAACAGGGATATTGAAGCAATAATTGCAAAGGATTCAATTAAAATTCCTCAAATCTATGAACTTCAAAGATTTGTAATAAATAGTGGTAATACAATAACGGCAACAGCCTCTATAGTACTAAATAATAACAAAAAGGAAATAGAGCAGGCTTCAATTGGAGATGGTCCTGTGGACGCGGCCTTCAAAGCTATAGAAAAGATAATTGATTTAGAATTTATTTTAGAGGATTATTACTTACATTCTGTTACCGAGGGAAAGGATGCCCAAGGAGAAGCAGTAGTAAAGTTAAGCAAAGATAATAAAATGTACATTGGTAGAGGACTAAGCACAGATGTCATTGAAGCTAGCATAAAAGCTTATTTAAATGCAGTCAATAAAATGCTATATGAGATGTATTCTGAGGAGGAAAATAAAAATGTTTCATAAAATAGAAATCTCTAAAAAAAACAATGAAGAAAATAGTGGGGAGGAATAAAATATGGGAATGACAATGACTCAAAAAATATTAGCTAATCATTCAGGACTAAAGGAAGTGAGACCAGGACAATTTATAGAAGCTAAGTTAGATATGGTTTTAGGAAATGATATTACAACTCCTGTAGCAATTAAAGAATTTAGAAAGATGGGTAAAAGTAAGGTCTTTGATAAAAGTAAAGTAGCTATAGTACCAGACCATTTTACTCCTAATAAAGATATTAAAGCGGCTGAGCAGTGTAAATTAGTTCGTGAATTTGCCTATGAAAAGGAAATAGAAAATTATTTCGAGGTTGGTGAAATGGGTATAGAACATGCCCTACTTCCTGAAAAGGGTTTAGTAGTAGCAGGAGATGTAGTTATAGGAGCAGACTCCCATACATGTACCTATGGAGCATTAGGAGCATTTTCCACAGGAGTAGGAAGTACAGATATGGCGGCGGGAATGGCCACAGGAAAGTGCTGGTTTAAAGTACCAAGTGCCATTAAATTTGAATTAAGGGGAAAACCTCAAAAATGGGTAAGCGGTAAGGATGTCATACTTCATATCATTGGAAAAATTGGAGTAGACGGTGCCCTATACAAATCCATGGAATTCCTTGGTGATGGAGTGAAAAATCTATCCATGGATGATAGATTTTCAATGGCAAATATGGCAATTGAAGCTGGAGGAAAGAATGGAATATTTATGGTAGATGAAAAAACAATTGAATATTTAAATAAACATTCCACAAAAAGGTATACAGCATACAAACCCGATGAAGATGCAGAATATGAAAAAGTATATGAAATAGATTTAAGCACCATAAGACCAACAGTAGCCTTTCCCCATTTACCAGAAAACACACGAACTATAGATGAAGTGGGAGATATTAAAATTGACCAAGTGGTAATTGGTTCCTGTACCAATGGGAGAATTGAAGATTTAAGGGTTGCAGCTAAAATACTAGAGGGGAAAAAAGTTGCAAAGGGAATGAGAGCAATAGTATTTCCAGCAACTCAAAATATTTATCTACAGGCATTAAATGAGGGACTTATTGAAACCTTTATAAAAGCAGGAGTTGTAGTTAGCACACCTACCTGTGGGCCCTGCTTAGGTGGACATATGGGTATATTGGCAAAGGGTGAGAGGGCTGTTGCTACTACAAATCGTAATTTTGTTGGAAGGATGGGACATCCCCAATCGGAAGTCTATTTAGCAAGCCCAGCTGTAGCAGCAGCTTCTGCCTTAACGGGGAAAATTACAAACCCAGAGGATATAAAGTAGGAGGGATATTATGAAAACAAGAGGAAAAGCCTTTAAATATGGAGACAATGTGGATACCGATGTAATTATTCCTGCAAGATATTTAAATACTTCTGATCCTAATGAACTTGCAAAGCATTGTATGGAGGATATAGATAAGGATTTTGTAAAGAAGGTACAAAGTGGAGATATAATAGTGGCAAAACAAAACTTTGGATGTGGGTCATCAAGGGAACATGCTCCTATGGCAATTAAGGGAGCTGGAGTATCTTGCGTTATTGCAAGTACATTTGCAAGGATATTTTATAGAAATTCATTTAACATAGGTCTGCCAATTTTAGAGTGTGATGAGGCAGCAGAGAAGGTGGATTATGGTGATGAACTTGAAGTGGATTTTGTAGAAGGGACAATCAAAAACATCACTAAAGATGAAGTCTATTATGCAGAACCCCTTCCAGATTTTATGCAGGAGATTATAGCCGCCGATGGACTTGTAAATTATATTAAGGACAAAAAATAGATTATTATATATTAAATAAATCTAAATGGGGGAGATATAAATGAATTTTAATATAGCAGTAATTCCAGGGGATGGAATAGGACCAGAAGTTATTAAACAAACAATTTTAGTTTTAAATAAAATAGGAGAAAAATATGGACATAACTTTAACTATACCGAAGTTTTAGCTGGAGGCTGTGCCATAGATAAATTTGGTCTTCCATTACCAGAGGAAACTTTAAACCTATGCCAAAAAAGTGATGCAGTGCTATTAGGTGCTATAGGAGGACCTAAGTGGGATGATTTACCTGGAGAAAAAAGACCAGAAAGGGCCATTTTAGGATTAAGGAAGGAATTAAAGCTATATGCTAATATTCGTCCTACCATTTTATTTAATCAATTAAAGGATGCATGTCCTCTAAAATCTGATATAATAGGTGATGGAATAGATATCTGTGTTGTTAGGGAGCTTACAGGGGGCATATACTTTGGTGAAAAGGGACGTAAATTAGGTGATTGGGGAGAAGAAGCCTATGACATAAAGATTTATAGAGAAGAGGAAGTAAAGAGAATAGCCCAAACAGCCTTTGAAATCGCAGAAAAAAGAAATAAAAAAGTTACCAGTGTTGATAAGGCCAATGTACTAGAAAGTTCTAGACTTTGGAGAGCTGTTGTAATGGAAGTTGCAAAGGATTATCCCCATATTACTTTAAATCATATGTATGTAGATAATGCAGCCATGCAGCTGATACGGGATCCAAAGCAATTTGATGTGATATTGACGGGAAATATGTTTGGAGATATTTTATCCGATGAAGCAAGTATGATTGCAGGATCAATTGGTATGCTTCCTTCTGCCAGCCTTGGAAAGGGAAATATTGGTATATATGAGCCCATCCATGGCTCCGCTCCAGATATAGCCGGTGAGGATAAGGCCAACCCAATAGCTACTATTTTATCTGCTGCCATGATGTTAAAATATTCCTTTGATTTAGAAAAGGAAGCTGAAGATATTGAAAAAGCTGTTTCAACAGTATTAAGTAAGAATTACCGTACGGCAGATATTATGGCAAAGGATATGAAATTAGTAGGTACTAAGGAAATGGGAAAATTGATTATTAAAGAAATTGGCTAATGATTACAATAGAAATAATAACCCTTAAGCCCTTAACATAAAATGATACTCTGTAAATTATTATAAAAGAATGATATAATAGTCAGTAGATATGTCGAAATATGTCGAAAACTTACAGGATGTTATAATGTAAAGGGTGATTATATGGATAATAGTACAAAATATACTAGTGAAAAATATAAGAAAAGAAGTAAATCTAATAAAAAAAGTGGCTGGAGAATATTTTTTAAAATTCTTGCTTTCCTCTTAAGTATAGGATTATGGTGTGGAATAGTATATTATGGCTATAATTATGCTAAGGATTATGTAGATACCTCCATAGCAAATGTACAGCAAAATAATATGATGGCTATAGAAGACTTAAAGGAAGAAATAAAAATAGTAAACCTAGAGATAAGAAACCTTAGGGATGAAATTGAAGATTTAGAAGATGAACTTGAGGATACAGATTCTACTCTATCTAGTACAAATGATATACAGGAAGATTTAGAAGAGAGGCTTAAATACCTAGATGATAAGCTAATTAAACTTCAAGAGAGTCTAGAAATATTGGGGGAAGCACCTAATGTTCAAAATTAATACTTTCATATGTTTTTTGTTAGCTCCGTTTTTAGCACTATTTCTCGTAAGTATTGAGTTCCCAGAGGCTGTTGATGGACTAAATCTTTCATTAGATGAGGTTGAAGAGATTATTAAGGTAGCCCATGCCGAGACAGAGGGCTTTTATGAAGACATACTAGACTTAGAAGAAAAAATCTTTAGATTTAAGTCCAAAGTAATAGAGCAGCACGAAGTTTTTAACGAACAAGAAAGTAAAGTAACAGAACTTTCAGAGCTAAGTGATGCACAGAAAGAATTATCGGAAGGTATTTATGAGCAAAAGATTTTAGAAATGTTAGGCCCGGCAATAAAGGCCCATATAAGTGATAGAGTTGAAATAAAGATTTTTAAACTTGATGAACTAGGATATAAGGGATATATTGCAAAGGTAAAACTCTTTGACCCAACGGCGTTTCAAGTGGGACTGGCTCAAAATACAACAGGAAAGTTAGAGACGGTATCTAGCATGGCTAAGAATAATGGAGCTATACTTGCCATAAATGGTGGAGGTTTCTATCCAGTCATAGAAAATGGAGAAAGATATTATAAAACTACAGGAAACACAGTAAAAAATGGTGTCCTGTTAGAGCCCTTTTATCAAGACTCTAAGAACTTCTTCTTTGCAGGTATAGATAGAACGGGAAAGGTTATAGGCGGTATACCTAAAACTGAAGAAGATTTATTTGATTTAAAACCCTATGAAGGAGTAAGCTTCCTACCCATATTACTTAAGGATGGTAAAAAGCTAGAGCTTCCAGAGGATTGGAAAAATGACAAACATCCCCGTACCATTATAGGAAGATATGCAAATGATGACCTTATCATGATAGTTATCGATGGGCGTCAAAATGATTGGAGTATAGGTGTCAGTTTAGAGAGACTTCAAGATAAGCTACTAGAGCTTGGAGTAAAGGATGCCTACAATCTAGATGGTGGAGGGTCCAGTACCTTCTACTATGACGGAAAGGTGCTAAATAAACCATCCGATGGAAGAGAAAGATCAGTTGTAAATAGTATATTGATATACCCTTAAAAGAATAGTAACTTAAAGCTAATACTTATATTAAATTGTCGTAGACCTCCAGTAGTGCAAAAACCCCTGGGGGTCGACGACATTTTATTTTTTGAAACTATATAGTAATTTCAATAGTTATAAAAAAATTTTAAGAAAAAGAAGGATTTTTATGACAAATATCGAAAAATTAAAACATAGCATTTTCAATAGGAAAATGGGTTACTAGCCTACCTATGAGGAATTGAAACTAACTAAGAAAAGGGTCTTAGGATATAAAGGGAAACAGTTACTAGCCTACCTATGAGGAATTGAAACGCCCTTTTTTCTAGAATGGTAGCTACATTAGGCCCAAGGTTACTAGCCTACCTATGAGGAATTGAAACTTTGTCGCCTCATTAATTTTTCTAAACATTTCCTCAAGTTACTAGCCTACCTATGAGGAATTGAAACTCTGGATAGGCTAAAAAAGTTTGTAGCATAGTGGACGTTACTAGCCTACCTATGAGGAATTGAAACGAAGGAAATATAACAGGCATTATTCCTAATGTTGAAAGTTACTAGCCTACCTATGAGGAATTGAAACGTGCCCTGATTTTACCTCAAGGTTAGTGTGCTGATAAAGTTACTAGCCTACCTATGAGGAATTGAAACATTGTACCAGAGTAACCTTCTTGGTGTCCGTAATAGTTACTAGCTTACCTATAAGGGATTGTTTAAATAGGATTGACGTTAAATGTTATTTGTATTTTTTAGAATATTAATATTGGAGATAAGTAATGAAGATTTCATTACTAGAAAAGATTTAAATCCTACCTATATTAAGGTAGGATTTAATTTTTAACATTTTGATGGTAAATTATTGAAGGAAAAATAAATAAAATGCAGAATAATGAAAAATAATAGCAAAATTTGAAAGAAGG
>CBETVX010000063.1:0-14607 GCA_965539935.1 uncultured Eubacteriales bacterium
CCAGATATTTTACTCTAATTATAGGAGGGATTAAATGTTTTTTCAGAGATTTAATTATAAGTTTAGATTATTTATATTGAAGCTATTAAAAAAACTTAATATTATCGAAGATGGAGTTTATTATATTGGAGGAAATGAGGCTCTACCTCCTCCACTTAGTTCTGAAGAAGAATTAAAGTATGTTGAAAAGCTTCAAAAAGGAGACGAGTCTGTACGAAGCGTTCTAATAGAAAGAAATTTGAGGTTAGTAGTATACATCGCAAGGAAATTCGAAAATACTGGAATTAATGTCGAGGATTTAATCTCCATAGGTACAATAGGTCTAATTAAAGCTGTAAATACTTTTGACCCAAACAAAAAAATTAAGCTAGCTACATATGCTTCAAGATGTATAGAAAATGAAATATTGATGTTTTTAAGGAGAAATAATAAAGTTAAAACTGAGATATCAATTGATGAGCCATTAAATATAGATTGGGATGGAAATGAATTACTACTTTCAGATATATTAGGAACAGAAAATGATCTAATATATAAAAACTTGGAAGAAGAGATAGATAAAGAACTATTAAAAATAGCACTTCGTAAGTTAACAAAAAGAGAAAAGAGAATTATGGATTTAAGGTTTGGATTATCAAATGGAGAAGAAAAAACCCAAAAAGAGGTGGCAGATATGCTTGGGATTTCACAATCCTATATATCTAGACTTGAAAAGAGAATTATCTTTAGATTAAAAAAAGAAATAAACAGAATGATATAATGACATGAAATTTGTTAAGGGGATTTATCCCCTTTTTTTTAATTATAAAAATATATTTTAAAAAAATTATATTTTAGAACAGTATTAAAAAACTTTGTTTAGGCAATAATTTTGATGAAAGGGGAGATAATGACTAATCAAGGAGGGCAGAAAATTGTATAATAATAAAGTAGAAATTTGTGGAGTCAACACTTCAAAACTTCCCGTACTAACTAATAAAGAAATGAGAGAGCTTTTCCCTTTAATACATCAAGGTGATAAAGAAGCTCGAGAAAAATTTATAAAGGGAAATTTAAGATTAGTTTTAAGTGTTATACAGCGCTTTAATAATAGAGGAGAATATGTAGATGATTTATTTCAAGTTGGATGTATAGGTTTAATTAAGGCCATCGACAATTTTGATTTAAGTCAAAATGTTAAATTTTCTACATATGCTGTTCCTATGATAATAGGAGAAATTAGAAGATATCTGAGGGACAATAATGCCATAAGAGTAAGTAGATCTCTAAGGGATAAGGCATATAAAGCATTGCAAGTTAGAGATCAATTAATTAACAAAAACTCAAAAGAACCTACTATTAGTGAAATATCAAAGGAACTAAATTTATCAAAAGAAGATGTTGTATTTGCTTTAGATGCAATTCAAGACCCTATTTCATTATTTGAACCTATTTATCAGGATAGTGGTGATGCAATATATGTTATGGACCAAGTTAGTGATGAAAAAAGTTTAGATGAAACTTGGTTGGAAGGAATAGCATTAAGGGAAGGCTTGAGGAAATTAAATAATCGAGAAAAATTGATCCTGACATTAAGATTTTATAAAGGAAAAACTCAAATGGAAGTAGCAGAAGAAATAGGAATATCTCAGGCGCAAGTTTCAAGACTAGAAAAAACGGCTTTAAAACATATGAAAAAGTATATTAAAGATTCTTAAAAGCAGCTTGACTGCTTTTTTTTTATTATTTAGTAATAATTTTGTACAAAGACTAATATTAATTATATGAATAATTTATTTATAATTGAGGTGAACATATGGTTACAATATCAGAGTTACGAATGAAAGAAATAATAAATTTGGTAGATGGAAAGAGAATGGGATTTATACAAGATTTTGAAATAAATTTAGAGAAAAATAGAATTGAAGCAATAGTTATTCCAAGAGAAGGAAAATTTCTGAAAATATTTAGTAGAGAGGATGATTATTATATTCCTTGGAGAAATATAGTGAAAATAGGACAGGATGTTATATTGGTAGATATTAAGGAATCAACTAATTATGTTGATTTAGAGGAAGAAGAAATTAGCATCAAATCTAAAATGTTAGACGAAATTAAATCTAAATATCAAATTAGTGATGAAGAAAAAGAATAATAAAGGGATTAGAATAGACTTAAGCTCCTATATATAATATAATTCAATTAAACATATTATAATAAGGAGGTTATTTGAATGAACTGTCCATTTTGTTTTCATTATGAAACAAAAGTAATTGATTCTAGGCCTACCGATGAGGGACAAGCAATAAGAAGGAGAAGAGAATGTCTAAAGTGCAATAAAAGATTTACTACTTATGAAAAAATTGAAGAGATTCCTTTAATGATTGTGAAAAAAGATGGAAATAGAGAATCATATAATAGAAATAAAGTTTTAAATGGAATAATAAAAGCATGTGAAAAAAGGCCTATATCTATGAAAGAGATAGAAACAGTAACAAATGATATAGAAAGAAAACTATATAATAGTTTAGACAAAGAAATATCATCAGATTATATTGGAGAACTTGTTATGAATGCACTTAAAGATTTGGATGAAGTTGCCTATGTAAGATTTGCATCTGTTTATAGACAGTTTAAAGACATAAATACTTTTATGGAAGAATTAGAAAAATTATTAAAGGAAAAGGATTAAAAAAATATTTATATATAGGTGAATATAATGATTAATTGGAATTTTAAAAGAAAATCAAAAAAAGGAGTTATTTATTTTCAGATACCTAGTTTTAATGATACAGGAATAGTAAAGCATGGATTTTCATCTAGAATCGGTGGTGTAAGTGAAGGAGAATTTAGAAGTTTAAATTTAGGTATTAAAACAAAGGATGATTTGAAAAATATTGAAAAAAATTATAAAAAATTTACCGAAGTAATAAATATTAACTATGAAAATATTGTATTATCAGATCAAGTACATAAGGATAATATATTAATTATAGATGAAAATTACAAATCACAGGATGTATTATTGAATAGTAAAATAAAAGAAGTTGACAGTCTCATAACAAACAAAAAAAATATTGCTTTAGTCACTGTATATGCAGATTGTGTTCCAATCTTTATTTTGGATAAAGTTAATAAAGTCATAGCTTTAGCCCATGCCGGTTGGAGAGGGACAGCCCTAAAAATTGGAAAAAAAACCATAGAAAAAATGATACAAATTTATAGAACTGATCCTAAAGATTGTCTTGTAGGTATAGGTCCGTCTATAGGTAAATGTTGCTATGAAGTGGATGAAATGGTGATAAATGAGTTTAAAAAACATTATGAAGATGTAAATGAATTTGCAATTCACAAAAAAGACAATAAATATATGTTAGATTTATGGCAGGCAAATAAAATATCATTATTGGAAGCTGGTTTAATTAGTACGAATATTACAATTAGTAATATTTGTACAATGTGTAATAAAGATTTATTCTTTAGTCATAGGGGAGAAAATGGTAAGACAGGAAGAATGGCTGCCATTATAGAATTAAATTAAAAGAATGGAGAAATCCATTCTTTTTTTATATTTAAAAATAATATGAGAAATAATAATTAAATAAATAACTTATTTAATCACGGAGGAATATTATGGAAAATTTCATGTTATCAATTGTTGTATCTATTGTAACTGGTGTACTTTCTAGATCATATATGATGAAAATAGATCATAGACAATATCCTAGTTATCCTCAAGGTTTTTTATCACATATTACCCTAGGGCTAATTGCAGCATCATTAGGTGCAGTGGCAATACCTGCTTTAGTAACAAATGAATTTAGTGCTGTCACTTTTTTGGCCTTGGCGGCACAACAGTTTAGAGATGTTAGAAATATGGAAAGAAATAGTTTAGATAATATAGAGGCTACTGAACTAATTCCTAGAGGAACAGCATATATTGAGGACATTGCCAAAGCCTTTGAGGCTAGAAATTATATGGTAATGATAACTTCATTACTAACTAGCTTATCAATGAACCTGTCTAAACTATTAAAATTGAATAATAAATTACAAATCATATCAGGTTTTGTAGCGGGAGTTGTTACTATGATAGTTTTAAAAGGATTTTTAACAAGGCAACTTATTGGAGAAATTGCCGAAGTTAAGCCTGGAAAAGTAAGTTTTGACGGCCCCTTATTAAAAGTAAATGATGTAGTTATTATGAATATTGGACTTAAAAAATCTAGGGAGATTTACTTAAAAAAGGCTGTAGCTGTTGAAATTATTCCAAGAGATGCTAATGCTAGTGCTACTCTTTCTAATTTAGGTCAAAGACAAGCTATTCAGCATCAAGCTGCTACTCAGTTAGGTATTAGAAAAGATATTGATGAGCCAGATTTCACACCTCTTTTAAGAAGAAATCCCAATAATGGAAACTTAGTAATGGCCTTTGTTCCAATGGAAAAAAATGTGGACCTTTTGCTTGAAGTGGTCAGAACAACTCCAGTTTTAGAAACTTGTAGAAGAAAGCCAAGAGATTCAAAGGTAAGAGATTAATTTGAGGAGGTAAGTTAAAATGGATTTTGGTATTAAAGAAAATATTATAGCTATTATAACACTAAATAATAAGGTCCAATCTGCCACTGCACCAGTATTTTATGTGGACTCTGAAAAGGAGCAAGAAGAAACAGCTTTACTCATTGCAAAAATTACTTTAGGTATGGTACATGATTTACGAAATGGGGTTTATGTAGTAGTTAGGCATTAAATTAACTTGACTATTCCTCAACTTCTATTATAATAAAACAAGATGATAGATAACTCTTTATTGTTGTAAAAATTTAATAAGCAGGTGTTAAGATGTTAAATGAAAAACATATTGTTGATAAAATATATAAAGGTAGTATTGCAGAAGAATTGGAAATTGAACCTGGTGATGAGTTAGTAAGTATTAATGGGAAAAAGATAAATGATATTATAGATTATCTATACCTGATTTCTGATGATTACATTGAAATTGAAATTATTAAAAATACTGGAGAACAATGGGTTTTAGAAATTGAGAAGGATTATGATGAAGATTTAGGTGTTGAGTTTAAAAGTAGTATTCTAGATAAAGCTCAGAGCTGTAAAAACAAATGTATTTTTTGTTTTATAGACCAATTACCAAAGAATATGAGAGAAAGTCTATATTTTAAAGACGATGATTCTAGACTCTCTTTTCTACAAGGAAATTTTTTAACCTTAACTAATTTGTCTGATGAAGATATTCAGAGGATTATAGATTATAATATTAGTCCTATAAATATATCTGTTCATACTACAAACCCTGATTTAAGAGTAAAAATGCTTATGAATAAAAATGCTGGAAATATTCTTGAAAGAATTAAAAAACTTACTGAAAATAGAATAAAAGTTAATGGGCAAATTGTGTTATGTCCAAATATTAATGATGGGGATTATTTAGATGAAACTATTCAAGATCTATACCCTCTATATCCAAACTTTCAAAGTTTAGCAATAGTACCAGTAGGAATAACAAAGTATAGAGAAGGATTATATCCATTATCAATATATGATAAAAGAAATTCTAAATTAGTTATAGATAAAATTAATAAATGGCAAGCCTATTTAAAGAAAAAAATAGGCACAAATTTTGTATATCTTTCAGATGAATTTTATATTATGGCAGATGAATCTTTTCCAAGCTATGATTCATATGAAAAATTTCTTCAATTAGAAAATGGTGTAGGGTTAGTAAAGAAATTAGAAAATGAATTTGTTAATTATTTAAATGAATTAAATGACAATATTTCTATCAATAAAACTATTAGTATTGCCACAGGAATGTTAGCAAAACCTTTTATTGCCAATCTAATTCAAAAACTAACTACTAAAGTAAAAGGTTTAAATGTAAATATTTTTGAAATAAAGAATAATTTTTTTGGTGAAACAATAACAGTTTCAGGCTTGATAACTGGTAAAGACATTATAGAACAATTATACAATGAAGATTTAGGACAAGCATTATTAATACCTAATAGTATGTTAAAAGCAAATGAGAATATTTTTCTAGATGATATTACTATCGAAGATATAGAAAAAGAGTTAAATATAAAAGTATTACCTTGTGAAGTCAATGGTAAAACTTTAATTGATAAAATTTTATACTAGGTTATGGAGGAATTATTATGGGGAAACCTATTGTTGCAATAGTTGGAAGACCAAACGTAGGTAAATCAACTTTCTTTAATAAAATTGCTGGAAAAAGAATATCTATAGTTGAAGATAAGCCTGGAGTTACTAGAGATAGGATTTATACCGATGTGGAATGGCTTGATAACAAATTTACTTTAATCGATACAGGAGGAATAGAACCTTCTTCAGATGATATAATAATATCTCAAATGAGATCACAGGCAGAAATAGCTATAGATACAGCTCATGTAATATTATTTATGGTTGATGGAAGAGAAGGAATTACAAGTGCAGATGAAGAAATAGCCAATATGCTTAGAAAAACAAATAAACCTATTGTATTTGTAGTAAATAAAGTAGATACCAATAGGCTTCCAGATACTTTCTATGATTTTTATACCTTAGGATTAGGTGAACCTATTCCAATATCATCTGTTAATGGATTAAATCTTGGGGATTTACTTGATATTATAGTTGAAAAGTTTCCAGAAAAATATGATTCAGAATATGAGGATGATGTAATAAAAGTAGCAGTTATAGGTAAACCAAATGCCGGAAAATCATCCCTTATCAATTCAATGCTAGGAGAAAATAGAGTTATAGTTAGTGATATTGCTGGTACCACTAGGGATGCCATAGATACACCCTTTGAATATAATGATAACAAATATGTTTTTATTGATACGGCTGGAATAAGAAGAAAAAGTAGAGTTAATGAAAATATAGAAAAATATAGTATTATAAGAGCTTTGACTGCAATAGAAAGAAGTGATGTTTGTTTAATAGTAATTGATGCAACGGAAGGAGTAACTGAACAAGATAAAAAAATAGCAGGCTATGCCCACGAAGCTGGCAAAGCTTCAATTATACTAATTAACAAATGGGATTTAATTGAAAAGGATAATAGAACATTTAACGAATTTAAAAAGGAAGTCAGAAATGGTTTATCATTTATGACCTATGCACCTATTCTATTTATTTCTGCTAAAACTGGACAAAGAGTTTCACAGATATTAGACCGAGTAAATTATGTATCTAACCAACATTCAATGAGAGTTTCTACTGGTGCCCTTAACGACTTAATAAATGAAGCTATTTTATTAAACCAACCGCCATCTGATAAAGGCAAACGATTAAAAATATACTATGTTACACAAGTAAAGGTTAAACCGCCAAAATTTGTTGTGTTTGTTAATGATAAGGAACTAGCACATTTTTCATACATTAGATATTTAGAAAATCAGATTAGACAAAATTATTTGTTTGAAGGAACACCTATTATTATTGAATGCAAAGAAAAAAATAGATAAAAATGAAAATTTGAAAAATCTTGAAAGTAGGTGGATATTTCATGGAAAAGAAGATTACCATTTTAGGTTCTGGTAGCTGGGGTACAGCTTTATCTGTATTACTTGCTAATAAAGGATATTCAATAAACCTATGGGCAAGAAAGAAAGAACATGCTGAAAATTTAAAGAAAAATCGAGTTAACTCAAAATATTTGCCAAATGTGGAATTACCTAAAAATATAAATATTCATTGGGATATATTAGAAAGCATTAGAGATTCAGAAATAATAGTTATAGCAGTGGCCTCACAGGGAGTTAGAGAAACCTTAGAAAAGATAAAAGAACATGTAGATGAAAATGTTATTTTTGTAAATGTTTCAAAGGGTTTAGAAAAAAATACTTTATTAAGGATTTCTGAAATAGTACATAGCTACTTTCCTAATAATATTTATGTTATGCTTTCTGGACCTTCTCATGCAGAAGAAGTTTCAAAAAATATTCCTACTACTATTGTAGCGGCATCTAAAGATAGAAATGGGGCAGAATTAATTCAAGATATTTTTACTACTCCTAATTTAAGGGTCTATACAAATCCTGATGTTATTGGAGTTGAAATAGGGGGAGCATTAAAAAATGTTATTGCGTTAGGTGCAGGTATTTGTGATGGTCTTGGATTTGGGGATAATGCAAAGGCTGCACTTATGACAAGAGGAATTAGAGAAATAGCTAGACTAGGGAATTCCATTGGAGCATATGTTTCTACATTTGCAGGATTAACTGGTATAGGTGATCTTATTGTTACATGTACTAGTATGCATAGTAGAAATAGACGTTGTGGTATATTATTAGGTCAAGGTAAGTCGCTAGATGAGGCGGTACAATCAATAGGAATGGTAGTAGAAGGTGTAAGTACTACTAAAGCAGCATATGAATTGTCATTAAAATATGGGGTTGAAATGCCTATTACTACAGAAATGTATAAAATACTATATGAAAATCATGATGCCAGACAATCTGTGTATAATCTAATGCAAAGAAGTAAGACCCACGAAATCGAAGAAGTAATGTTAGAAAATATTGAAGGATGGTAAATTTTGTACTTCTAAAGATATCTATTAAATAGATATCTTTTTTTATTACTTTAGTTTAGTCATATTTTAAGAATATGTACATATATTTATAGTGTTAATAATTGTGAGTCTAAGTTCAATTGAATGTGTGAAGGAGGGGAAATATGGAAGGTCATGATATATATAAAGATATATCAGAAAGAACAGATGGAGATATTTATATAGGCGTTATTGGACCAGTTAGAACAGGAAAATCAACATTTATCAAAAGATTTATGGATCTATTAGTAGTACCTAATATTGATAATGTATATAAAAAAGAAAGAACAAAGGATGAGTTACCTCAAAGTGGTACAGGAAAGACAATAATGACAACAGAACCCAAATTTGTACCTAATGAAGCTGTTGAAATATCTCTAAAAGAAAATGCTTCATTTAAAGTTAGAATGATAGATTGTGTAGGCTATTTAGTTGAAGGTGCATTAGGACATGAGGAAAATGGAAATTCAAGGATGGTTATGACACCATGGTTTGAAAATCCAATTCCCTTTAGTGAAGCAGCAGAATTAGGAACAAAAAAAGTAATAACCGATCATTCCACAATAGGAATTATGGTTACAACTGACGGTAGTATAACAGATATACCTAGAGAAAATTACGTCTTAGCAGAAGAAAGAGTAGTTAAAGAGTTAAAAGATATTGATAAACCCTTTGTTATTATATTAAATTCTACTAATCCAGAATCTGAAACTGCACAAAATCTTAAAGAAAAATTAAAGGATAAATATGATGTGCCTGTTATTGCTCTTAATTGTGTACGAATGGAAATAGAGGATATTAATAGGGTTTTAGAAGAGATTCTGTTTGAATTTCCAGTGAAAGAAGTAAGTATAAATTTACCAAAATGGATAGATGGACTTGAAGTAAACCATTGGCTTAAAAATCAAATAATACATACAGTTAGAGACGCTATGGAAGGAATAAAAAAGATAAAAGACATTGAAGGTTTATCAGATAAATTTAATGATTTAGAAATAATTACAGGTACAAACATTGATGGAATTAACTTAGGTAAAGGTACAGCTAATATCAAGATGAATACGAAAGAAGGTCTTTTCTATGATATTTTAGAAGAATATACTGGATATAAGATAGAAGGAGAACATCAATTATTAAGTTTAATGAAGGCTTTTTCAAAGGCTAAGAAAGAATATGATCGAGTTGAAGAAGCATTGAACAATGCCAAGACTTTTGGCTATGGAGTTGTTCCACCTGTGTTAGAAGAGCTGGAGCTAGATGAACCAGAAATTTATAAACAAGGACATAGGTTTGGAGTGAAACTTAGAGCAAATGCGCCTTCACTTCATCTTATTAGAGCTGATATTAAAACTGAAGTATCACCTTTAGTGGGAACAGAGAAACAGAGTGAAGATTTATTGAATTATTTGTTAAATGAATTTGAATCAGATCCAAAACAAATATGGGAAACAAATATGTTTGGTAAATCTTTACATGATCTAGTTAAAGAACAACTACAAAGCAAACTATACATGATGCCTGAAAATGTTAGAAATAAGCTTCAAAGAGCTTTACAAAGGATTGTAAATGAAGGTAGTGGAAACTTGATTTGTATTATTATTTAAGAATCCTAAAACTGACTTATTAAAAATATAATCATAAATAAAAGTTTAATATAATGTATTATATTTTTAAAAATAAATTAGGGGAATTCCCCCTAATTTATTTTAAATCATTTTAGGGTCTTGATTATTTTATTTTTTTATGTATAATATTGTTATGAGAATAATACCTGGGTGTGGCGCAGTTTGGTAGCGCACCAGAATGGGGTTCTGGTGGTCGGAGGTTCAAATCCTCTCACCCAGACCAATAACTATGGCTTAAGTCATAGTTTTTTTTGATGAGTAGGTGATAAAGTGTTTACTTTAGATTATTTATTTAAAATATTAATAATACTTTTTATCGTAGCACAATTTGGATATTTATTCTCTATTATTAAAGAAAAAATGGATCTAGCCAATAATAGAATATCTATTAATAGCAAGTCTGTTACACAAAAAATATTAGATGAATTAGATCTTAAATTTTTTAAATTAGGAAATATAAAATTAACTATAGGAGATGAAATAGAAATATCTTTAAAAAATAATAATATTATTAAAGGAACAGTACTTGGAGCTAAAAAAAAAGAAAATTCATTATGTATAGTTACATTTGAAGATAGAATTTTAGAGTTAAGTGTGTCTAATATAAAAAAACTTAAAATATTAAGTAGATACGGGAAAATATTTTAGACTGCAAAAATGTAGTCTAAAATATTTTTATAGGTAAAAAAATACAATTATAACAATAAGTTACATTTACTAATTCATACTTTATTCCTACATAAAAAATGCAAATATAAAAAGGAAATATAAATTTAATGAAGAATTATAGTAATATACATAATAAAAGGTGATATAATGGCTAGAAAAAAAAGTAAAATAAATATAATAAAACTACTGTTATTCTTATCTATAGTAGCGTTTTTTCTTTATAGATTATACGAAAGTTTTTTTCTAAGCCCTGAAGCAACTGAAATCGTACAATATGGTGAAATATCAATTGAAAAAACATATCCATGTCTAATTGTAAGAAATGAAAAAGTCATTAATTCCCAGGGAGAAGGAAATATAAAATATTTTGTTGAAGAAGGGGAAAAGGTTGAAAAAGGATATAAAGTTGCTGAAATCTACATGGATATAGTAAGTGAAGAAGATAAAATCAAGATAGAAGAATTAAATGAAAGAATAAATGATATTAAATCAAATAAGGGTGATTTATTTGATTTAGATATTGATAAATTAAATTCTGAGATAGAAAACATATTGAATGAAATTAAATATTATAAAAAAAGGAAAGACTATCAAAATATTGAAGAACTTAAATATCAATTAGTTAACAAAATTGATAAAAAAAGAAGGATTGATGGGGATAAGAGCTTTGCTGGATATAACCTAGAAAATCTGCAGGAAGAGAAAGAAATTATTGAACAACGACTTAAAAATTCTGTAATAGAGATCTACAGTTCTGAATCAGGCATTGTTAGTTTTGTTATTGACGGTAGTGAAGAAATCTTAAAGCCTGAAAATATTTCAAATTTAACATGGGATAGGATTAATTCCATAGAATTCAAACCAACTACCCTTAATTTAGGGCAAGTTATATTTGATCAACCAATTCTAAAGATTATTGATAATATAACTTGGTATGTTGTTGCGGCTACAGATTTAGAGGATTCAAAAACTTTTTCAAAAGGTCAAAATATTAAAATAGATTTGTATGATAGTAGGATAGAGGGAAGTGTTATTGACATCATACCCGATGATAATCAATCTCTTATTTTAATAAAAACTAATGAATATGGGATAAATTTTCATAAAGAGAGGAAATTAGACCTTAATATAGTAAAGGAACTTTATACTGGATTAAAAATTCATAGAGATTCAATTATTCAAAATGGAGACGAATTAGGAGTTTATGTATTAGATGTAAACCGAAGAGCTACCTTTAAGCCCATAAAAATTAAAGGTTATAATGGAAATGAAGTAATTATTTATGATAGTTATTTTTATAAAGAGACTGATAATGGGACTGAAAGAGTTAGTACAGTCAGATTATATGATGAAATTGTAAGAAATGGGAAAAAGTATAAAGAGGGTGAAATTATTTATTAGTTAGAGGAGGGTAAAAATGTCAATTATATTTAATAACTTACAAAATATAAAAAGGAATATTGCAGATGCCTGTGAAAAAGTAGATAGGAATCCAAATGAAATTAAGATAGTTGCAGTTAGTAAAACTGTAGATATAGAAAAGATTAAAGAAGTAATTAATTACGATATTGATACTTTTGGAGAAAATAAGGTTCAAGAACTGACTAGAAAATACGACGAAATAAATTCTACAAATAATAGTATAAAATGGCATATGATTGGACACCTTCAAACTAATAAGGTTAAATATATAATTGATAAAGTGGAACTGATTCACTCATTAGATCGTATTAAGCTTGCTGAGGAGATAAATAAAAGAGCTTTAAAGGTGAATAGAGTAATAGATGTCTTAGTTCAAGTCAATATAGGACAAGAAAATTCAAAATATGGTTTACATCCCAATGATGTTGATGATTTTATAAATAAAATTGAAAATTATAAAAATATTAGAGTTAAGGGATTAATGGCCATGGCACCATACTCTAGTGATCCTGAGGAAGTTAGACCATTTTTTAGTAAAATGAAAAATATTTTTGATAAGATCAAAGAAAAAAATATTTATAATGTTGAAATGAAGTATCTATCCATGGGTATGACCAATGATTATAAAATAGCTATTGAAGAAGGTGCAAATATAGTTAGAATTGGTACTGGAATCTTTGGAAGTCGTAACTATAAACTGTAGAATTACTTAAGGGGGATTTAAAGTGTCAAATAAGATATTAGACAAAGTAAAATTTTTTATGGGTTTAGATGACTATGACGAAGAAGATATACAAGAGGAATTAGAAGAAGAAAAGTCTACATTTTCTAGTCATACTACAAATAAAAAACATAAAATTGTTAATATACATACCAATACTCAAATGAAGGTTGTCATATATGAGCCTGTTGATTTTGAAGAGACACCTGTAATAGTTGATAATTTAAAAAATAGGAAACCAGTTATTATTAATTTAGAAAATATTGACCAAGAACTTGCAAAAAAAATATTTGACTTTTTAAATGGAGCTGTATATGCATTAGATGGACAAATCCAAAAGGTATCTAAGGGAATTTTTATATTAGCACCTAATAATATTGATATAGCAGGTAATATAAAAGAAGAACTGAAGAACAAAGGTATATTTCCATGGCATAAACAGTAAAATTATAAATTTATGTGGCGGGTGATTATATGTGGATAATAAAAGAGTCTATTTATAGATTTATTAGTGTGATAAATTTTTTAATAGTTTTAAGGGCAGTATTTTCATGGTTTAGTAGAGATTATAACAATACAATTTTTAGAATTCTATTTCAATTAACTGAACCCATATTATCTCCTTTTAGAAATCTTCTTAACAGATTAGGTGTTGGGGGGATGGTTGACTTTTCACCTATAGTAGCTATTTTAGCTCTTGATATTATAGGAAGATTTATAATAGGTTTACTATAAAATAGCTTTAGAAAGAGTGATACTTTGAAAATTAAAATCAAAAATGAGATCATAAAAAGGTATCAGTTAAAAAAAGATCAAGAATCTATAATAATCAAATTAATTGATAAAGCCTCTCTATGTGAAAATAAAGATATAATCAAAGACATTGATTTTGTTGACCCATATTTAGCTTTTATTGCTGAAGAAATATTAAATAATCATTTCAATATTAAATTTCAGATTTTAGGTGGATATGAAGCAGCTGAAAGAAAAATAATAATTATGTTTCCAGATTATGTTGATGAAGATAATTTAGATATTCCATTAAAGGTCATAAAAATCTGTATTAATAATTATAATAATATAAATCATAGAGATGTACTTGGGGCCATATTAGGACTAGGTTTAAAAAGAGAAAAAATAGGGGATATCATAATTAATGATGAATTAATCCAAGTAATTGTTAAAAATGAAGTTGTAGATTTTATTTTGTTACACCTTCAGCAAATTGGAAGGTGTAATGTAAAACCTGAAGTAGTAGATATTTCGAAGATTCTTCCTAAAAAAGAGGAATTTAAATATATAAATGGAAATGTTACTTCATTAAGATTAGACTCCATTTGTTCTGTAGGTTTTAAAGAGTCTCGGTCTATTTCTACAAGAAATATTAAAAATGACAGAGTAAAGGTGAACTTTAAGCCTGTTAATTCACCTTCTTATCAAATTAAAGAAGGCGATGTAATCTCCTATAGAGGTAAAGGCAGGATTTTTCTTGAAGAAATAATAGGAAAAACTAAAAAGGAAAGATATAAAGTTCTGATTAAAAAGATTATCTAAGCTGAGGGGGGGAGAATATGATAAAACCTTTGGATATTCAAAATAAAGAATTTTCAAAA
>CBETVX010000064.1:0-14216 GCA_965539935.1 uncultured Eubacteriales bacterium
AACGTTTTTATAGATATGCCAAGATTTGATTAAATAAAATATTAAGGGGGAGTAAATATGAAAAAAGGAATTATAATAACTTTATTATTAGTTCTTCTAACATCGGTAGCAGTTTATGCTGATACAGAATCTAATGTAGATGATGTTACATCAGCTTCTACTTGGGAAGAAGAAGAAGTTACAATTCAACCATCAACTGTAGTTGAGCCAACTACGACTACAACTCCAACAACAAGTGTAAAGGTATCAAGTGATAGTCAGGTACATATTGTAAAAAGTGGCGATATGTTGTGGAAAATTGCGGATATGTATGGTCTTACTTTAGATGAACTTATAGCACTTAATCCACAATTAAAAAACCCAAATCTTTTATATGTAGGACAAGAAATTATAGTTAAAGGTTCAGCTTCTTCAGCAGTAGCTTCTAATATTACTGGCGACGGAGTAAAAGTTTATCAAGGACTTGGACATTCAGTAGTTTTCCGTAATGGTCCAGGGAAAGATAGCGAAGGGGTACCAGTATATAGCTTTAACATAGCTATGGCACAGGCTACTTTCGATGAAGCAGGTAGAATTTTAGACGTATACTTAGATTGTTATGAAGTATCTACACCAAACTATGATGGAGAGTCAATGCCTCATTTCCCAGGTTGGCCTGATACTGAAGGATATAATTTAGCAGATCATGAAACTGGAGAAGTGGTTGGTGTAACTGAAAACACTAAAGAATATGTAGCAGCTCAGGTTAATAGCTGGAAAACAAAGCGTGAACGTGGAGATTCATACCATATGAATCCAGAAAATGAATGGTATAAGCAAATGGATTTCTATCAAGATTTCTTTGTTGGAAAGACAGTAGCTGAGTTAGAAGAGTGGTTTGCTAAGAATACTACTTCAGCTGGTCGTCCAATAAAAGCAACAACTGATAATCAAGAGGATCTTGATAAATTAGCTAAGCTTACTGAAGAAGAAAAAGCTGCTCTTGCAGATGTGGTATCCGGTGCAACAATGTCACTTAGAGATGGACATGGAGATTATTTAGGAGCAATAGCAAATGCTTATTTAAATCGTAGAGAAGTAATTATACCTGTTAAATAGTATACAATCATATTAGATACATCTAAAAGCTCTCTCCATACTCTTTTCTTAGTTATTAACTAAGAAAGGTAATGGAGGGAGTTATTTTTGTTTATGGGGGTGGAAAACATGGGAACGAATAAAATAACAAAATCATTATCAAGAAGAAACGATTAACTTTTTCTTTAAATTTTAATGGAGTTAGAAAATTATTTTTTTTATGGAAGGAGTATGAATATGATTTTAGGTATATCAGGTAGTCCTAGGGAAAATGGTATTACGGCCCATGCTGTGAAGGAAATTCTTTCTCATATTAAGGGAGATACCCAGTATATTTCTCTGGCTAGGAAACATATATCAGGTTGTATTAGTTGCCTTGAGTGTGCAAAGGACAATAAATGCGTTGTGAAAGATGATTTTCAAGGAATTGCAAAAGCTATGGTTAAAGCAGATGCTATTGTTCTAGGTGTGCCTAATTATTATAATTTGCCGAATGCCTTGACCCATGCAATGTTAGAACGATGTTTTTGCTTTCGTCACCAAAGCACTTTTTCTTTAAAGGATAAACCTATTGTCATTTTATCAACGGGTTATTCTAAGGATGAAGATAATAGCCAAGTATTAAAGATAGTAGAACATTTCGCAAGACAAAATAAAATGAAGGTAGTTTCAAAATTTTTAGTAGGTGCCTTTTCTCAATGTTATTCCTGTGGATATGGTTTAACTTGTGTTGACGGAAATATTGTGAAAGACCATGGTTTAGTTGATAATATCACACCAGAGATGTTACCACCTAAATTTAAACAACAAGAAGATTCTATTAAGAAATGTCATGACGCAGCAGAGATTATAAATAGCCAAATAAAAGCATAAAAGAGTAGAATGGGAAATATGAAAGGAGACCTCTATGGAAATAGTACATATCGGTGATTTATGTAGTATTGAAAAAGATAGTATTATGGCTAAAATCAAAACTAATTGGGGATCTACTTCTATTGTTTATAGTGGGATGGTATATGATTTAAATACCCTCAAAGGAATTGCACTAAAGAATAATGATATAATTGTCAGTATACTTTTTTATCAAGTTATTAATAAAGAATTAAATATTATATTATTAGAAAGTTTTGTTAAAGGAAAAGGTTTTGGAAGAATTATTTTGCAAAAAATTAAAGAAATTAGTAAAGGAAATAAATATAAGCGGATAATTGTGACAACAACTAATGATAATATTGATGCTATCAAGTTTTACCAGTTGAATGAATTTGACATTATAGAGGTAAAATTTAATGCAGTAGATTTATCACGTAAGATTAAACCTGAAATACCTTCTGTGGGTAATTATGGTATTAAGATTAAACATGAGTTGATATTTGGATTTGATATAGAGGTTTAAATTAAAATTCAATTGATAGGGTTAAAATTTTTTAAAAATAAAAAATGGATTGATTAAGAAAAGGTAGCAAACTGTGCTACTTTTTCTTTTTTGAAGGATTTTCAATATATTATAGAGAAAATATAATTAATAAATTTCCATAGGTAAACAAGAGAATGAATCTAAAATCATATATATATGGTGGAGTCAAATAAAGTTTAAAAAAGTTTTTGAGTAAAGTATTATACAGAATTTGAAGTTATGATACCCCCTAAATGTAATTGACATGAGGTGATATTAAATGATTAAAGAAATTGACCCCCAGGTGCTTAAAGGTCTAAATAAGTCAGAATTTGAGGTGCTGAGTTTTATTTCTAACAATGACAGTAAAGTTGTGAAAATGACTATAGCAGATTTAGCCAATGAAACCTATGTATCCACTACAACTATTATAAGATTGTGTAAAAAACTTGGATATTCAGGTTTTTCTGAATTGAAATATGAATTGAAAAGGACTAAGAAAGAAAAATCTAAACTTGTAACTTTCAATTATGATGAATCAATTAATAAAAATCTAATTGATGTACAAAAAACCTGTGAATTAATAAATGAAGATACAGTTAATAGAATTATAGAATTGATACCTCAAAAAAATATACACTTTTTTGGAAAAGGATTATCGAGTATTGCATGTGAGTATATTACCAATCAATTTTTATTGATGAACCTACTAGCTATTAATTATACTAGCACACATATTGCATATTTATCTGCAGAAAAAATGGATGAAAAAGATATGGTATTTATAATGTCCCTTAGTGGTGAGACTGAACAATCTTTAAAACTTGCTAGAATAGCAAAATCAAGGGGTGCTTTTGTAGTAGCTATTACATGTATGGGAATTAATAGTTTATCAAAATTAGCTGATATAAATCTATATGTCTATGCAGAAGATGATGAAAGGGTTAAATTTGACAATAAATCCCGTGCATCAGCATTAATATTATTTCAAATCATTTTGGATATGTATATAAATCAAAAAATAAAATAGTTATAAAAGTTTTAGTGAGAAACTTGCTAGTCTTAAGTTAAGATAGCAAGTTATTTTTTTGATTAAAATATTAGAAATTAAATATGTACTAAATTACATAAAATGTACTTGATTACAAATCCAGAAGTATGTAATAAAGCCCTCTAAAATACTTTTTTTACATTGCAAAATTATATACAATTATTTAAGAAAAGAAAGATCAATTGTAGGAAAAGGATATTGTCTAGACAGAAATTGGACTACAAAATCAGGAGGTATTCATATGAAAAAATATAATATCGTAATAGTCGGTGGGGGAAGCACATGGACACCAGGTTTACTTCAGAGTTTGTGTAAGAAAAAAGAAGAGTTTCCATTGGCACGGTTAGTAATGTATGATATAAATGCTAAGCGTCAAGAAATAATTGGAGAGTTTGCAAAAATTTTATTTAGAGAAAAATATCCAGAGTTAGATTTTGAATATACAACAGATAAAGCAGTGGCATATAAAGATGTAGATTTTGTTTTCTGTCAAATGAGAACCGGTGGATATGAAATGAGAGAAAAGGATGAAAAAATACCATTGAGTTTTGGAGTTATTGGCCAAGAAACCTGCGGACCAGGGGGATTTGCATATGGTATGAGATCTATCAGAGATATGATTGAAATGATTAAGGATGTGCGCAAGTTTTCACCTAATGCATGGATACTAAACTATACAAATCCTGCTGCAATTGTGGCAGAAGCACTAAACAGAGTTTTTCATGATGACAAAAAAATCCTCAATATATGTGACCAACCAGTAAATTTATTACGTTCATATGGGCGTTTACTGAATATGGATCCATATGAGTTTGAACCAGTATATTTTGGATTAAATCATTTCGGATGGTTTACTCACCTATATGATAAGGAAGGAAATGATTTAGCTCCTAAAATAAAGGAAATAGTAAAGGAAAAGGGATTTATTCCAGTTGATGCAGAACAAAGAGACCAATCATGGTTAGATACCTATGCAATGGTTGAAAATATGCTCACAGATTTTCCAGATTATCTTCCAAATACTTATTTACAATACTACTACTATCCAGAATATAAAGTAAAAAAATTAGATCCAAATTATACTCGAGCAAATGAGGTGATGGCTGGTAGAGAAAAACGTGTATTTGAAGAATGTAAGCGAATTGTTGAAGTTGGAAGTGCTGAAAAATCTTCTGTAGTTCATAATGATGCCCATGGAGATATGATTGTAGAAGTTGCAGAATCTATAGCCCACAATAGAAATAGAATATATATAATTATTACAGAAAATAATGGCATAATATCAAATATTCAAGATGATGCCATGGTAGAAGTAGCAGCAATTTTAGGTAGTAATGGACCAAGACCTATGGCAGTAGGTAAAATAGGTACTTTCTATAAGGGTATGATGGAGCAGCAATTGGCCTATGAGAAATTAACAGTAGATGCTTACTTTGAAGGTTCCTATGAGAAAGCTTTACAGGCATTAACACTAAACAGAACAGTAGTTGATGCAAAAAAGGCACGTAATATTTTAGATGCATTAATTGAAGCCAATAAAGAGTATTGGCCAGAATTAAAATAAGAGGGGGAGTATATTAATGAAACAAAATTTAAAAGATTATTTTCAACAACTGGGTAGATCCTTCATGCTACCAATTTCTTTATTAGCAGCAACAGGTATATTTTTAGGATTAGCAGCGGCCTCTGCTAATCCACAAATTCAGGGAGTAGCACCTTTTTTAGCATCTAATTCCATAATGTACATTACACAATTGATTCGCAAAGTGGCAGGTACTTTATTTGGAAACATTCCATTATTATTTGCTATGTCGCTGGCACTTGGTATGGCCAAGAAAGAAAAGCCTATAGCTGCCTTTGCAGGATTAATAGGTTATTTAGTACTTAATAGAAGTATGATGTATGTATTGGACAACACAGGACTTACCCTTGATGCCGTTGGTAATGTTCTAGGTATGACTACTGTACGTATGGATGCATTAGGTGGTATTTTAGTAGGACTTATAACAGCCTCAATTCATAACAGATATTATAATATTAAACTGCCAGAGGCCATCGCATTCTTTGGAGGAAAACGATTTGTAGCCATTGCAGTAACTGTTGTTTTTACTGTGTTAGGACAAATTATACCATTTATATGGGCTCCTATCAGTGGAGTGATTACAAGTGTAGGTAAATCTATTTCTAGTTTTGGATATTTTGGAACATTTTTATTTGGCTTCTTAGAGAGAGCTTTATTGCCCTTTGGACTACATCATATTCTTAATTCATTAGTTCGTACCACAGAGATTGGTGGAGTTGCACATTTTGGTAAAGAAACAGTAACGGGAGCTTTATTAATTTTCAATAATTATTTAGAAACTGGTGTTATGCCAGATAATATGGCAATTACAGAGGTTACACGTTTTCTAGCCCAAGGTAAAATACCTATGATGGTTTTTGGACTACCTGCAGCAGCATTGGCAATGTATAGAACAGCAGATCCTTCCAAAAAGGAAACTATAAAACCATTACTATTAGCCGGTGCCCTTGCAGCCTTTACAACAGGTATAACAGAACCCTTAGAATTTTTATTCCTATTTGTTGCTCCAATGTTATATTTATTCCATGCTGTTATGGCTGGACTATCATTTATGTTAGGTCATATATTTGGAACAGCAATTGGTAATACCCAAGGAGGAATTATTGATTTATTAGTATTTGGAGTGTTGCAACCAGATTCAAAATGGTACATGGTTGCATTGACAGGTTTAGCATACTCTGTTATATATTATAATGTATTTAAATGGGCTATCCTTAAGTTCGATTTGGCTACACCGGGAAGAAGAGATGAAAATTATGAGAATGAAGGAAGCAATATCAGTAGTGGTAATATAGATAAAGATCTTGAAGTATTGGCAGGTAAAATCATTAATGGATTAGGGGGAAAGGAAAATATTGTATCTGTAGAGAATTGCTTCACTAGATTGCGTGTTGATGTAGCAGATATGAAAAAAGTTGATGAAAAAGAAATTATGAAGACAGGTCCCAATGGAATTGTAAAACCAAATGCAAATCATATTCAAATTATCTATGGACCAAAGGTTAATTTAATTAAGGATAGTGTAGATGATAAATTACAAAGGATTGAAGCATAAGGGAGAGGCTTTAGGGCTCTCCTTTTCCTAATAAATGAGGTGTTTATATGAAGGTTTTAATAGCAACAGATTCTTTTAAAGGAAGTATGACCTCCATAGAGGTATCTAATTTTTTAGAAAAAGCACTTAAAAAAATTGATAAATCCATAGAAATAATTAAGGTGCCTATTGCAGATGGTGGGGAAGGTATGGTTGATGCGTTACTAGAAGCTAATAAAGGTAAAAAAATAAAAATTAAGGTATTAGGATCCCTTGGAAAAACTATCGATTCCTTTTATGGCATATCACAAGATGGAAAAACTGCATATATAGAAGTGGCCTCAGCAATAGGCTTATATTTGCTAGATGAGAATGAAAGAAATCCTCTAAAGACATCAACCTATGGTGTAGGACAGTTAATATTAGATGCCATCAAAAGAGGATGTAAGAATATTGTCATTGGTTTAGGTGGAAGCTCTACCAATGATGGTGGAATGGGTATGGCAAGGGCTTTAGGAGTGAAGTTTCTGTCCCAATCAGGTGAAGAATTATTAGGATTGGGTTGCGATTTAGATAAAGTTAAAAAAATTGATATTTCTAATTTAGATCCGAGTCTTAAAAATATTGAGTTTAAAGTAGCTTGTGATGTAGATAATCCTTTAACTGGAAGAAATGGAGCAACTCATACTTTTGCAAAACAAAAAGGTGCCAGTGAGCAGGATATTTTAAAGCTAGAAAGAGGTATGTTGAATTATCAAGAAGTTATAAAAAATAGCTTGAATAAAGATGTATCCAATATTAAAGGAGGCGGGGCTGCTGGAGGCCTTGGCGTAGCCCTAATAACCTATCTAGATGGAAGGTTAGAACCAGGTATACAACTATTAATAAATGAAACTAATTTAGAAGAAAAAATAAAAGATGTGGATTTGGTAATTACTGGTGAAGGAAAGATAGATAATCAGACCCTTCATGGTAAAGTACCATCTGGTATTGCAGCTTTAGCTAAAAAATATAATAAAAAGACCATTGCTATTGCCGGGAAAGTAGACATCAAAAAAGATGGGTTAAAAGAACTAGGGATTTATGATATATTATGTATAACCCCTGAAGATCAAAGTATTAATGAAGCTATGAAAAGAGGAAGGGAAAATATTTTTAATATTGCTAAGTTGATTTATGATAAGTATTTGATGAAAGGAGATAAAGGAAATGTTTTTTAAAAGTAAAAAAGAAGAAATATTCTCACCAATAAATGGTGTAATAAGGCCTATTACAGAGACACCTGACCCAGTTTTTTCGCAGAAAATGATGGGTGATGGATTTTGTGTTGAGCCTGAAGATGGGATAGTAGTTTCTCCGGCAAATGGAACTATTACTACCGTATTTCCTACAAAGCATGCCATTGGTATTACAACTAAAAAAGGTATGGAGCTAATTATCCATTTTGGTATGGATACTGTATCCTTAAATGGAGAAGGATTCACTTCCTTTGTAGAAGTAGGCCAGAAAGTTAAAGTTGGAGATAAACTTTTAGAAGTTGAACTAGATAAAATTAAAGATAAAGTTCCTTCTTTAGTAACTCCAGTAGTTGTAACAAATCTAGAGGGAAAGACCATAACTTTAGAAAAAGAAGGTAAAGCCCAAAGGGGAGAATTAATATTAACAGTAAAATAAAGTTATAAAAAAACTTATTATGATAGTTTGATTTAATGATTTTATAGTAATGGTTAATTAGGATAGGCCTTCTGAAGAATGCCTATCCTAATAGAGAAATAAGCACTTTTTTATAGGCTATAAGTTGAAAATAAAGATGATAACACCATGATGTAGGTGATTGGGTTATAGAATTAAGTAATAAAGATCAAGGGAAATTTTAACCTTTATTACTTGTAAGTTATGATAAAGATTAACATGAAATACTATGATGATCATAATAGATAATATGAATTCCGGTTATATTCACTTAATTTTTATGATCATAATAAATTAGCGTACAAAATTCTGTTATTATAGAAATAGTAAAACTGAAGGAAAGACCTATACCTACATAAGTAAACATTTCATTGTCCCATACCTTCCCTGTAATAAAAAATAAAAGCATGAGAACAAAACTAATACTTTGTGTCAAGGCAAAAGATTTGCTGCGAGATTTTAAGTCAATTAGCCTATTGCGTTCGTCTTGCTCATTAATCATATCTTCCTTTGACATCTTATTGGACATACTTCGGATAATTGACCCAATTCCAAAATACAGACATAAAACAGAAAGAATCACACTTTTTACCCTAAATCCCTTGAGGATATTAAGAATAGTTAGAACTATTCCTAATAATATAAGTGATAGACCAGATAAAAAATTCTTTTTGCTATAAATCTTCATACTTCTTATCCTCCAATTCTTTATTCTCTTTCAAGCAACATAATTCCTCAATGGTTACTCCAAAGACTTGAGCTATTCGATAAGCAAGCATAAGTGATGGATTATATTTTTCCTTTTCAATAGAAATAATCGTCCGTGATGAAACATGGACTAAATCTGCCAACTGCTGTTGTGTCATATTAGCTGCTATTCTCAATTCTCTAATTTTTGTTTTCATGTTATCCCTCTTCCATAGAATATGAAGCAAACTTCACGTGAAACTAACTTCACATTAGCATATTTTTATTTTATTGTCAAGAAAAAGTTATTTTTCTTTAGAAAAAAATCAGTATTTTCAAAGGTTTAAGTATATATATGAAATAAATCAATAATATAATATATTATTTTATGAATAGAAGTACTATTAATATGACTTATGTAGATAGTTAATAAAAAACTCCTTTTGTTAAAGATATAATCATATAACAAAAGGAGTTTTTTTTATTATAAATTTAGGCTTATAAGTCTAAAGTACAAGGAGCAGTACAGCCTAAGGATGCTTCTACTGATACATCTGCTTCAACAGGTAGGTTTCCTGTACTGATGAATATTTGTTCATCAGGTAAGCTTGGAGTAACTGATTCAACACTGCTTTGGATGAAAACTTCGCGGAATGCTGAAGTAGATACTACATTAAATTTAATACTCTTTCTAATGAATCCACCAGCTGGTACATTGACATTATCACAAGTAACACCAATTCTTAGTGGACCAACTAGGTTTGTATTTAATGGAACTACGTTAGAAGTACCAGCATAGGTTGCTGTACATCCACCAAAATCACTAAATTGAAGAGTTACACCACTAGGAATAATGATACTACCTACTATATCTACAGGAGTATCTGGAGATAGACCAACAGATGCTAGAGTAAGTTGGAATTCTCCGGTATTAGTACTAGTTAATTGACAACATTCTGTAGCAGTAATTTGAGCTGCGTTTAATGTTAGAGAACATGAAGCAGTTGCTTCAGTACCAGTTGCCGTAGCCCTAGCTGTATTAGCAACAAGATATGAACCAGGAGCTGTAACAGATAGTATAGGGATACGATAGGTTATAGTTCTAACTCCACTTGGGTCTATATCTCCTAGGGTTCCACTAATTATAACCTCACCTGGTAGAACTGTAACAGTCAATCCAGAAGGATCAATTGTTATAGAACCCAATGATAATGCAGTAGGGATAATAATAACATCTGTAAATTCAACACCTCTTAAAGATGCGTTACCAACATTACTTACCCTTACGGTATAATTTAAAATAGCTTCATTATTTTCAATAGTATAGTCACAAGCTTTAGAAATATTTAGAGTTCCCTGTGGATTACATTCAGGTACTAGAAAGCCACCATCACAATCAAAAATTAATAATTCATTAGCAGCTTTAACATTGATTGCTTGTGTGGATACGGGGAAGTTTCCATCTATTTCTAATCTGTATTCTACACAAACACCCTTATCAAAACGGTCGTTTGTTTCAATTTTTAACCATTGGAATCCTTCTGGTGCTTCTCCAAAATTTGGGTCATTAACAATTAATTCAAATTCAACACTAGCAAAATCTCCACAACCATCGATTTTTTCACTTACAACAATATTTTCGCTAGGAATTGTTGAACAAATAGGAATTAGAATATTACTAATACCACTGGTATCTTGATTGCAGTCAGTTATAAATTTATAACTCCAGTAGGATTTACTTGCATTTGGGTCGTAACCTGGGTTATTAACTACTCGACCATCTGGAATAGTTTGACACTTAGGTTGCATTACTGAAATACCATCAAAGGAGCTACAACAATTTAAATTTTCATAGGGAATACAATCACATAGTTGAATATTGTCTGCCATAAAAAAGACACCTCCTAATTTTTTTACAATATAATATGGGACAACAATTTATATGTTACAAATATAGAGAAGGAATATAGCTACATTGTTTGATAAAAGTTGCTATATAAAGAACACCTCCTTTTTTTTTCCTACAATATTATATGAGACAAGATTTCTTATGTTACAATTTCAAATAGGAAAAAGAAATTTTATTGTAGAATTTTGTTAGTCAAAATGAGGGCTTCTTTCTTTTTCCTACAATACTATATGAAATTTGAGTTTTTATGTTGAATATAGTTCAATAAAAATTTAAATTTGTGTGTTGAAAATATAAGATGAATTACTACTATTGAAGAATCAGCATTTACTCTATTAAAATGTAGAAATATTAATGGTTTAGTCTTTGAACTAACGGGTATAAATTCATTAACTTAAAGCATTACCTACAATAGGATTATGCAATAGGTTAATATATTGTGATGAAGTAATACAAAAGTAAGTTTCCATATGCTTTTAGGTAATTATATACTTCGATTAGGTAGTTAGCTTATATTTTTAATCTTTATTATGAAAGGAGAATGGAGAATGTTAAAGGTTCTTAATTTATCCATAAGATTTATTTTAGAAGTAATGGCCTTGGTTTCTTTGGGATATTGGGGATTCAAAATAAATGCAGGTAGTGTTTTGAAAATGTCTCTAGGAATTGGCATCCCTTTAATAACTGCAACAATATGGGGAGTATTTGGGTCGCCAAAAGCTATCTGGAAGGTTTCAAATATTAGTAAATGGATTTTATTATTTACCATTTACATACTTTCTACCTTGGCGCTTTTTACCTCGGGTAAAAAACATCTAGCCATAGCATTTATAGTATGTGCAGTAATTAATAGCTTTTTTATGTATATTTGGGATCAATGATTTGCTAAAGGATATTAAGAAAAAAAGATAAAATAAAGTAATGATAAAGAAGGATAAGGGAGATGTAGAATACTTGATAAAGGATAATGGAATAAAGGTAGTAGGGCAAGAGAATGAATATCCTGTATAATATGTTAAAAAAAGGGATGTTTTTCATGATGGATATACTGAGTTTTTAGTATAACTTTTAATAAGATTCTATTTATGAGAATAATTTTTTAAGGTTTCTTCAATTAAATCATTTAGCCCACTAGTTATTTGTTTATGTCTATGTATTTCCATCTTAACCTTGTCAACGAATGATTCTTTTTGTTTTACTAGAAATAGAGTTTTTTTACTAATATCCTCTTGTACTGTAGTAAGGGGCAAAAAAGAGATACCAAATCCACTTTTCACATAACTTTTAATCCCTTCTATACTTTCAAGATGAATTATCGTACCTTTTTTGATATTATTTTGTTCATAAAAATTATGAAAAAATCTCATGTAAGCTACATTACCCTTAGGAATTATGATGTTTTGATGATTTAAATCATTGATGGGTTCAGAATTAACAAATACTATTTCTTCATCAAATAAATCATAAGTTTTTATATCATCATAATCTTTTGGACTATCAAAGATGTAACCCAAATCAATCTTATTTCGTCTAAGCATTTCAATAATTTCCTTGTCCCTTGCAATCTCAAAATCGATTTTAATATTGGAATGATTTAATAAAAACTGCCTAAAAAAATCTGGAAACTTATAAAAACAAAGGGTTTCAGTTATTCCAATACATATAGTTTCCTTAGGCATTTCTGTCATGGATTTCATTACATAATCGTATTCATAAATAAGTTTTTCTCCAAGCTCTCTTAGACGCTTACCCTTTTCAGTTAAATATATCTTTTTTCCAAACCTTTCAAACAGTTTACATCCTAGACTTTTTTCTAATGTAAGAATATTATTTGAGATTGTACTTTGAGCATATGATAGTTTTTTGCTTGCCTTTGAAAAACTCATTTCATCACATACTGCCATAAAAATTTTTAAATGTCTGATTTCCATTTTTGTTATTTTTCCTCCTATCGTTAAATTCGATTAATATTATCAATTAAAACTATTTTAAAGATACTTATTAATATGATAACATAAACTTCATAAGAAGGAGGGGACATTATGAATAAATCTCAAACTTTACTTGTGCTATGTGCATTATTTTTAGGTGCCTCTGGACCACTTACTCAAATAGCATTACAGTCAACAAGTATTGCTATGTTAATAGCACTCAGATTTCTATTGGCTGCTTTTATTGGAATTATAGTTTTTAAGATTAATAATTTCGACAAAAACCATGTTAAACATAGTTTTATACTCTCGATTATCTTATTAATTACATATGTCGCTGGTGTAACTGGACTTAAATACACCTCAGCATCTAATGCAGGGTTTATTGTAGGCTCAAATGTTATAATAGTACCTTTTCTAAATTGGATTATTTATAAAAGCAAAGTTACTAAGGAAGATTATATAAGGTCTTCTATTTGTTTTATAGGTCTAGCATTTGTTACTTTAAAGGGTGCTAGTCCAATTAACATAGGTGATTTTTATTGCTTCATTAATGCCTTTGCATATTCAGTGTATATTATTTATAATAGTAGGCTAGATCAAAATTTAGATATTAAAAAACTGATCACTTTTGAATACATTTTTGTGGGTATATTTGCTCTTATATACGTGATTAGCTTTGAAGAAATGGTGGTTCACCTTGATTTTAAAAATATTTTATCAATTACCCTTCTTAGTGTGTTTTGTACTTTTTTAGCTTTTTACCTTCAGGTTATTGCACAAAGAAAGGTTTCATCTGAAAAAGCTAGTCAAATTCTTTCCTTAATGCCAATATTTACAGTTATTTTTGACATTTTTATAATTAAGAAATTCCCAACCCTATATTCAATTATAGGTGGAATAATGATTATTGTAGTAACTATGGGTGTAGAAGAATCATTTATGTTTAAGTATTTAAAAAATAAAATCTTATATCAAAGAAAAGAAGAACAGAAAACTAAATACACTTACTACAATAAAACATATTAATTTTTTATAACTAGCTTTAATGAGTTTATTATATGGGAAAGGATGGAACGCAAAGTCAAGGAGTGTAGGAATTCCAATATAGATGTACCATACCCTCAGACAAATATAAAATAAGTAAAAATGATAAAGAATGGTGAGGATTACAGAAAAAATAAAGAATACTAATTTTTTAACAAAGATACAATATTAGCATAAAATAATCAAAAATCTTTAAGGAAACTTAGTCCATCTAATTAATAATTAGGTGGACTAAGTTTTTGTGATTTTTTTGTATAAAAACTATATATTATTAAAAAGTGATTTTATTTCAATAAGCCTTTAGTACTAT
>CBETVX010000065.1:0-13530 GCA_965539935.1 uncultured Eubacteriales bacterium
TACTTGGTTAAGTTTCTTTCCTATTTTTTCTCTATCTAATAGAATATCATCAAAAAGTTTGATATTTTCCAAATTAAAATCTAATTCATTTTTTAATAAAAAAACTAGTTTTTCTTCAGTTATATTTTTCAAACTATTATAATAGAGATTATCTGATAAATTTTCTATTGCTTGAATGTTTTCATTGGAAAAATTATTATTAGCTTTATTGCTTTGTATTTGATTAATATTTCCTAATGAATTTTCTACAGTATTAATGTTTTTATTAGAAAAATCATCATTAGTTTTATTGCTTTTTGTTTGATTAGTATTTTCCATTGAATTCATAGATTTATCTAAAATAAGAGTCTTAAGAACCTTATTTATGTCTTCTTTAATAAAGTCTTCATTATTAAATAGTGACTCATTTTTGATAAGATCAATAACTTTACCATAATTTTTTTTCGTTGATTCGATTTGTTTTATTATTTCTTCAGAAATTGGCAACTCATGTTTAAGTAAAAAACTAATTATTTCTTTTCGATGATTAGGAATTTTTATCATACTTCTATTTATAAATTGAGTTTCTTCATTTAAAGGTTTGATATAAACTTTATTTTCATCTATGTCTGAAATAATAAAACTCAAATCATTACTTTTTGAATAAAATTTAGTTTCAGAGTCCTTTCTTGCTTTAACTAATTGTCCTTTTCCTAAATCTAGAATAAATATATCATTTGATATATTTATTACTTTAGCCCTTATTATATCTCCCACTTTTAAATTGGCTATTGTGCTTTTTTGAGATGCTTCATTAATTATACTTATAGTATTTGGATTGTTTATTTTCACAACTATCACCCGATGGATTTTAAAAATGATTTTCTATGTACAGGAGTAATTCCATATTTTTTTATTGCTGCATAGTGTTCCTTTGTTCCATATCCTTTATGTTTTGCGAATCCATATCCTTTATATTTTTTATCATATTCTTTGACAATATTATCTCTAGTTACCTTTGCAATTATAGATGCAGCTGCAATAGAAATACTAGTACTGTCTCCCTTTATAATACTTTTCTGTTTAATATTTATATCGGTAAGTTTTACAGCATCGATTAGTAAAAATTCTGGCTGATTTTCCATGGACTCTATTGCCTTTTTCATTGCTAATTTTGTAGCATTTAATATATTGATCCTATCAATAGTTTTGTTATCTACTATTCCAACGCCAATATCAATGGCAATGTCATGTATTATTTTATAAAGGCTTTCTCTCTTTTTTGCAGAAAGCTTTTTAGAATCATCAATTCCTTCTAGAAAGTATCCCTTAGGTAAAATTACTGATGCAGCAACAACTGGGCCTGCTAAAGGACCTCTTCCTGCCTCATCTAAACCAGCAATCATCTCAAATCCCAAATCATATAATTCCTTTTCAAATCTATATAATTCCATTATTCTACTATGTTCCATATGATATTTTTCTAACTTTTTTTCTAATGAATCTGCATATTTCATTACTGTTTTTCGTTTATCTTTTTTAAGAATTTGAATATATTCATCATAGTCTTCAGGTTTTATAGTAGAAAAGTAACTTTTTATTTCTTTTAAAGGCATCATTGAAAAATTCATAAAATATATCTCCTCACCAATAGTACAGTATTTTAAAGTATCTTAATTATATCATTTTTTGAAAAAAAAAAAGAGTAGCTGCAATATAATAATGCTTCTACTCTATATCCATATTATCAATAGGTGTTTCAAGGGTGATTTTGCCTATTATACCCTTTCTGAATTCATCTAAAATTATATTGGCAACTTTAGTATAATCTATATAGCCACCAGATCTAATACATCCTCTTTTATGTCCAATGGCTTCCATTGTTTCTAATGGGGTTTCTTTAATTTCATCCAGTTTATATCTATCTTTTAATAATTCAGGATATTTTAAGGAAAGTACTTCAATAAGTTTTAAACCTAATTCATCAATGTCTAATATTTCATCTCTTATTGATCCAGTGAATGCTAGCTTTAAACCTGTTTGAGGATCCTCTATTTTAGGCCATAGTATACCTGGAGTATCAAATAATTCTAAATCTTTTCTTATTCTAATCCATTGTTTACCCCTAGTTACTCCTGGTCTATTCCCAGTTTTTGCAGATTTTTTTCCAACCAATTTATTTATTAATGAAGATTTTCCTACATTAGGTATTCCAACAATCATTACTCTAACAGGCCTTGCTGCTCTACCTTTATTTTTCAGGGCGTCTATTTTATTTTTCGTTTCATTTTTAATAGCATCCAATAACTTATTCATACCTTCTCCAGTTAGAGAGTTGAAAGGTATGGCCCTTATACCTATATTTTTATAATAATTTATCCATTCCTTTAATAATTTGTTATCAGATAAATCACTTTTATTCAATAATACGATTCTTTTTTTATTTGCTATAATCTTATCTATTTCTGGATTTTTACTACTAATAGGTATTCTAGCATCAAGCAATTCGATTACTATATCCACTAATTTTAAGTTGTTTTTAATTAATTCCTTAGTTTTTTTCATATGTCCAGGATACCAATTTATATTCATATGTATCACCACGTTTATTTAATTTATTAAATTCTTCTATTACTATAATTTTGTAAATCATTAATAATGGGGACTGAAATCAGTCCCCACATAATTATCTAGTCATTTTTTCTTTTACTTTAGCAGCTTTTCCTACTCTATCTCTTAAATAATTTAACTTAGCTCTTCTAACTTTACCTCTTCTTACAACTTCAATCTTATCAATTTTTGGAGAGTGAATTGGTAAAGTCTTTTCAACACCTACACCATAAGAAATTTTTCTTACAGTAAAGGTTTCTCTTACTCCACCATTTTGTTTTTTAAGAACAACGCCTTCAAAAATCTGAATTCTCTCTCTCTTACCCTCTTTTACTTTTAAGTGTACTTTTACAGTATCACCTACATTAAAGTTAGGGATATCATTTCTTAATTGCTCTTGTTCTAAAGCTTTTATAATGTCCATGTTTTTACCTCCCTTCATCATAGACGTTCTTATCAAGACTGTTTGACAGAGGATCGCCCGTATTGCACAAGCTATTATATCATATAATAAGTCTATTAACAATAACTATTGTAAAATAAATGAAATAATTTACTCAATTTCTTTTAAAAGTTTCATTAACTTTTTTTTATCCTTGTCATTTTTTATTTTGTGATTAATATAATCATTAAATAAATCAGGTCTTCTCTCTTTAGTTATTATTAAAGATTGTTTTAATCTCCAGTTTTCTATAAGTTTATGATTTCCTGATAATAAAACATCTGGTACTTTCATATTTTTATAATTATATGGTCTAGTATAGTGAGGATATTCAAGAAGACCATTATAAAAAGAATCTTCCTCATAGGATTCTTTAGTATTTAGTACTCCAGGTATAAGACGTACTATGGAATCAATTAATACCATAGCTGGAATTTCTCCACCGGTTAATACATAATCCCCAATAGATATCTCATCAGTAACCCAGTAATCAATTATTCTCTGATCTATACCTTCATAATGGCCACATAGAAATATTAAGTGATTTTCCTCACTTAGCTCCTTAGCAAGATTTTGATTAAAGGTTTTTCCCTTTGGAGTTAAATAGATAATCCTACTTTTTTCATTATTTGTAGTTAAGTTCTCAAGGGCATCAAATATAGGTTGATTCATTAATACCATCCCTGCTCCACCGCCATAGGGATAGTCATCAACTTTTTTATGTTTATTTTTAGAAAAATCCCTAATATTAATTAGATTTGTTTTCAATAATTCCTTTTCTTGAGCTCTACCAATAATACTAAAATTCAAAATAGCTTCAAACATTTCTGGGAAAAGAGTAAGTATATCTATTTTCATAATATCATGCCTTCAATCAATTTAATTTTTACTTTGTTTTTTTCTAAGTCTATTGATTTAACAAACTCTTTTACTGCTGGGAGCATAAATGTTTTTTTGGATTCATTGGTATTATATTCAATTACGTAAATATCTTGAGCTGATTGCTTTAATACATCAATTATTTTCCCAATATATTTATCTTCTAGATCATAAACCTCTAATCCAACTAGCTCAAATATGTAATAGGTATCTTCTGGTAATTCTCTTAGTTGTGACTCATCTATATAAATATTTCTATTTTTAAACCTTTCAACATCATTTATATTATTAAAACTTTCAAGTTTTAGTATTACAAGATTATTTTTATACCATATATTTTCAATCATAAATTTTGTATCTTTTTCATTTTCGATATAAATATATTCTACTTCTTCTAATCTTTCTTTATAGTCAGTTAGTGGGTAAACCCTAATATGTCCCTTTAATCCTTGAGTATTAACAATTTTTCCTATTCTTATTTTCTGGCCCACTAAATCACCCTTTCAAAATATAAGACTTTACTTTAATAATAACCATTGTTATAAAAAATATAACTTATATATAAATAAAAGGATTAGGAATTCCTAATCCTTTACTGAATAATTTCAACTACTACTCTTTTATTTTCTCTTGTAGCAGCTGCTTTTACAACTGTTCTTATAGCCTTTGCTATTCTGCCTTGCTTTCCAATCACTTTGCCCATATCTTCTGGAGCAACTTTTAACTCTATTATAACTGATTGAGTACCTTCTATTTCATTAACTTTTACTTCATCTGGATTGTCTACTAGAGCTTTAGCTATTACTTTAACTAATTCTCCCATTATCACACCCCCTAGAAGCTAACTTAAGCTTTTTTAGCTTCTTCAAACTTTTCCATAACACCATGCTTTTTGAATAGATCTTTTATAGTATCAGTAGGTTGTGCACCAGTTTTTAACCAGTGTACTGCCCTCTCATCATCAATCTTAACTTCAGCAGGTTCTGAAACTGGATTATAATACCCTATTTCTTCAATGAACCTACCATCTCTTGGTGAACGTGAGTCTGCAACTACTATTCTATAAAATGGTTTCTTTTTTGCACCCATTCTTCTTAATCTAATTTTTACTGCCATTTAATTCACCTCCTTATAATATATTAAAAATTTATTAGAAGAAAGGAAATTTTATTTTACTTCCTTTCTTTAATCCCTTTTCCATGTTTGAAAATTGTTTCATCATTTTTTTAGTTTGTTCGAATTGCTTAAGAAGTCTATTTACAGATTGAACTGAGGTTCCACTTCCTCTAGCAATTCTTTTTTTTCTGCTTGCTTTAATTATAGCAGGATTTCTTCTTTCCTCAGGAGTCATGGATTGAATTATTGCTTCAATATGAACTAATTCCTTATCATCTATTTGCAAATTTTTTAACTGTTTATTGTTAACTCCAGGAATCATTTCTAAAATTTGACTCATGGGTCCCATGTTTTTCATTTGCTGTAATTGATCTAAAAAATCCTCTAAATTAAATTCTTGGTTTTTTAATTTCTCTTCTAAATTTTTCAATTTATTCTCATCGAAATTAGCTTGCGCTTTTTCAATTAGGCTAAGAACATCACCCATTCCTAAAATTCTTGATGACATCCTATCTGGGTAAAATGGTTCTAAGTCTGAAAGCTTTTCACCTACACCAATGAACTTTATTGGTTTTCCTGTTACTGCTCTAACGGATAAAGCAGCTCCACCACGGGTATCGCCATCTAGTTTAGTTAATATAACTCCACTTACACCTAATTGATTATTGAATTTTTCTGCCACATTTACAGCATCTTGTCCAGTCATAGCATCAACGACTAGCATAATTTCATTAGGATTAATTGTATCCTTTATTTCTTTTAATTCATCCATTAATTCTTCATCTATATGAAGTCTTCCTGCTGTATCCACAATAACTATATCATTGCCATATTTCTTAGCATGTTCTATTGATGCTTTAGCAATATTTATTGGACTTGTTTTATCGCCCATAGAAAATACTGGGATATCCAGTTGATTACCTACAACGTGAAGCTGCTTTATTGCAGCAGGTCTATAAACATCACATGCAACAAGTAATGGTCTTTTTCCTAACTTACGTAAATGTCCTCCAAGTTTACCGCCAGTTGTCGTTTTACCTGCACCCTGTAAACCTACTAACATAATAACTGTAGGAGGTGTTGATGCAAATTCAATTTTACTTTGTGTAGTCCCCATTAATTTAGTTAATTCATCATTTACTATTTTGATAACGTGTTGACCTGGAGTTAGGCTCTCAAGTACTTCTTGTCCAATGGATCTTTCAGTAACTTTTTTTACAAAATCCTTTACAACCTTATAGTTAACATCGGCCTCAAGCAAAGCCAATTTTACTTCTCTCATTGCATTCTTTACATCTTTTTCTGAAAGCTTACCTTTTCCTTTTAATTTTTGGAATGTGTTTTGGAGCTTCTCAGCAAGACCTTCAAATACCATCTATTTACCTCCTAGGGTTAAAAACTTTCATCTAAAATTTGTGAAGTTAAATTTTTCATTTCATTAATTTTATCTAAAATATATTTTGTTTCTAGATTATTCTCTAGATCAATACTTAAATTATCTAATAACTCTCTCAAAGAATTTATTTTATCCTTTGCATTTGAAAATTTATCTAGTAATTTTAATTTTCTTTCATATTCCATTAATTGTTTTTCTGCTCTTTTTATTGTGTCATAAACTGCTTGCCTACTTATATGTAAGTTTTCAGCAATTTCTCCTAAAGACAGATCATGACAACAATAGAAATTTAATATTTTTTGTTGGTTATTAGTTAGTAATTGACCATAAAATGCATTTAAATTACCAAGCAAAATTTTCTTATCTATCATAATATCAACCCTATTATGGAAAGTGTAAAGTGTTTTTGCTTTACAGAAGTATTTTATACTACTATTATATACATGTCAACAATTATTTATTATTATTCTCCCAATAATGCCTCAACAAAATCTTTTGGTTCAAAGGGTTGAAGGTCAGATTTTCCTTCTCCAACTCCAATAAGTTTAACAGGCACATCAAGTTCAGAACTTATTCCAAGTACTACTCCTCCCTTTGCAGTACCATCAAGTTTAGTTAAAACTATACCTGTAATATCAGCAGCTTCTTTGAAGGTTTTTGCTTGACTAATTGCATTTTGTCCAGTTGTGGCATCTAATACTAGTAATACTTCTCTTTTGGCTTCAGGAAATTCTCTTTCGATAATTTTGAATATTTTTGATAACTCATTCATTAAATTCTTTTTATTATGTAATCTTCCTGCGGTATCACAAATGAGAACGTCTATTTTTCTAGCTTTGGCAGCTTGTATTGCATCAAATATTGTTGCTGCAGGGTCTGATCCTTCCTGATGAGCTATAACATTCACTCCTACTCTATCTCCCCATATCTTTAATTGATCTATTGCAGCTGCTCTAAAGGTGTCACCTGCTGCCAATAAAACTTTCTTACCCTTTGATTTTAAATGATAAGCAAGTTTGCCTATTGAAGTAGTTTTACCAACTCCATTCACACCTATTACTAAAATAATAGAAGGAGTGTCAGTAATTAATCTACCATCCTTTGAAGTATTCAAAAAGTTTATCAATATTTCTTTTAATAATGTCTTTACTTCTTTTACATCGCTTATTTTTTGTATTTTAATTTCTTCTCTCAGTTTATCAATAATTTTCATAGTAGTATCCATGCCAATATCAGAAGTAATCAGTATTTCTTCTAGTTCTTCTAAAAGTTCATCATCTACTTTAACATATGAACCAAAGAGATCATCAATTTTTTCTGTTAGACCTTGCCTAGTTTTAGATAATCCCTTTTTTAACTTATTAAAAAATGAAAACTTGCCTTCAGTTTTTTCTTTTTCTTCAATATTATCTTCTTTTAATTCTTCTTTTACTTCCTCAATATTATCAGATAACTGATTATTATTTTGTTCTTCTTCCTTCTTTTTTCCTTTAAATAATTTTTTAAACATTAGTTTTACCTCCTTTAGCTTGCTCGTTCACTTAATTTTACAGAAACAATTTTAGATACTCCATATTCTTGCATGGTAACTCCATATAAATAATCAATTATTTCCATAGTACCTTTTCTATGGGTAATTATAATAAATTGTGAGCTTTTGGAAAACTCCCTTAGAAAATCAGCAAATCTAAATATATTGGCATCATCTAAAGCAGCTTCTATTTCATCTAATATACAAAATGGAGTAGGTTTAGTTCTCAAAATTGAAAATAGTAATGCTATAGCTGATAAAGCCTTTTCACCACCAGAAAGCAAATTAAGATTTTGTAGTTTTTTACCAGGTGGTTGGGCAATTATTTCAATGTCGCTGTTTAGTACATCTGTATCATCTTGTAATATTAGTTCAGCTTTACCTCCATTAAATAGTTTATGAAAAATTTCCTTGAAATTAGTGTTGATTTCACTAAAGTATTTTAAAAATTGTTCTCTCATTGTTTGTTCAAGTTCTTTAATAACTTTATTTAGAGAGTCCTTTGCTTTAATTAAATCATTTTTTTGAGAGCATATAAAAGTATATCTATTATTTACTTCATCATATTCTTTTATGGTAGAAGTATTAATTTCTCCCAAATCCTTTATTTTTTGTTTTAATGATTTAATATGTTTAGATACAATATTATGGTCAATTATTTCATGTTTATATTCTTTAGCTTCTACGTAACTTAATTCATATTTTTCCCATATTTTTTTTATTAGAGAATCATGTTGCATTTCATATCTAGTTTTTTTAACTTCAATTTTGTGGAGACTATCTTTAAGTTCACTAATATTATTACTAAGTATATTTATTTTATTGTTTATGTCTTTAAATTCTTCTAGTAGGGCTTTTCTTGATTCAGTAGATTTGTTAACATTGTATTCTATTTGTTTAAGCAATACTTTTTGATCTGTTGTTTTTACTTTTATTTTATTTAGCCCATCAATAAGATTATCTTTATCTTTTTCATAATCATTAAATTCATTGATTTTTGTATCAATATCTTTTTTATACAACTCCACTAAATTATTAATACGTAGAATTTCACTATAATTATTTTCTTTTTTTTCATTTAAAGATGCAAGATTCACCTTAGTACTTACAATTGTTTCTTTAAGATTGTCAAGTTGTTTTTGACTATCATTTATAGTTTTAACTTCTTCAGAGATGGCACTTTTAATACTCATGTGTTTGTTTTCAAATGATTTAATTTTTCTATTTTTTTCATGGTATGTGGATTCTAAATCCTTTATATCATTTTTTAGCTGTTCTAGTTCCTCTTGTAGCTCTATTTTACTAGACACAATAGAATTAATTTGATTTTTAACATTATTTATATTACCTTCTTCTTTAAGAAGTTGAATATTTAGTTCATTAATACAAAGGTCTATTTCTTGTAACTTATTATTTAAGCTATGCATTTTCAACTTATTATTTTCTATGGTTGTTTCAAACTTTTTTGTAAGTACTATAGATTTTTCAATCTTTTCTCTTAACTCAATAATTTTTCTCCTTCTAGAAAAAATATTTGAAGTTTTCTGTTTATAACTTCCTCCTGTTATGCTGCCACTAGGATTTAATATATCTCCTTCTAAGGTTACTATTTTGAAATTATTAACAGTTTTAAATATTTTAGTGGCATTGTCAATATTATCTACAATTAGAGTTCTACCTAATAGATATTTAAATAACTTCTTATATTTATCTGAAAAAGTTATTAACTGGCTGGCTATTCCAATAATCCCATTATTACTAATTCTATCATTAATAAAATTATTATTGTTAAAGGTTTTTATGTTTGACAGTGGAAGAAAGGTTACTCTACCTAAGTTATTCTTTTTTAAATATTTAATAACCTTTTTAGCATTTTCTTCATTATCACAAACTATATGTTGTGCAGAAAAACCTAAAGATACTTCTAGTGCTATTTCTAACCCCTTAGGCAAATCAAATAGTTCTGCTACTACTCCATGGATTCCTTTTCCAAGATTTTTATCAGTTTTACATGCCTCTAGAGTTTTTCTTACGCTACTATTAAAACCTTCATAGGACTGCTGCATTGCTTCTAATAATTTTTTCTGGGATTTCATATCCCTTAATAGATTTTGTTCTTTTTGGTATTGACTAATTAGTTGGTTATTTTCATTATTTAAAGAGTTATATTCTTTAATTATATTTTCTTTATTCTTAGTTTTATTTGCAATTTCTTTTTTATTGTTGCTAACAATATGTTCTATTTTTTTCATTTCACTTTTTAATTGGTTTTCTTTTTCAGTATAATTAGACCTTTCTTTATGAATTTTATCAATTCTTTTATTTATATTTTCTTTAATTGTTATAATACTATTGAGTTCACTTTTAATTGAAGAAATGGAATTTAATATTTCAATTATTTCACTTTTATAATCTTCTATTTTTACTTGGTCCTTACTTAGAGTTTTATTAATATTTTCATACTTTTCATTTTGTAACATTAAATATTCTTCTTTTTTATGAATTTCATTTGTGATTTCATTTTCAATTTGTTTTAGTTTTTTCAACTCATTATGTAAGGATTCAGTTTTTATTTTTAATTTATTTATTTCATTATTAACTCTTTTGGAATTGCTTACTATATTTTGAATTTTTTCTTCATATAGAACTTTATCGCTTTCCAATTTTTTTATATTATCATTAATTTGATAATAATTATCTTTTAGATTTTGGATATCCTTATCTATTATTCCAATTTTATTTTCATAATTTTCTTGCTTTTTTTGTAGTTTATCCTTTTCATCAATATAGTTTTGCAATTGTTCCTTTACTATATTTAATTGTTTGTTTTCTGACTCAAGTTTTAAGTTAATATCCTCAATTTCATGTAAAAATAGATTAAGTTCTAATTCCTTTAATTCGTTAAATAACTTAATATATTGTTTTGCCTTATCACTTTCTTTTTTTAATGGTTCAATTCTATGTTCTAATTCCTTAATAATGTCTTCTATCCTAACTAGATTTTGATATGTATTATTAAGTTTTTTTTCAGCTTCTAACTTTCTCGTTTTATATTTTACTATTCCAGCAGCCTCTTCAAAAAGTTGTCTTCTATCATCAGGTTTATTACTTAATATATTATCAATTTGTCCTTGTCCTATTAATGAATACCCGTCAATACCTATTCCAGTGTCCATTATTAATTCTTTTATATCTTTTAATCTGCAAGGACTTCCATTAATAAGATATTCACTTTCTCCTGATCTATATATTCTTCTACTAATAGTTACCTCGGAATATTCGATAGGTAATATTTTATCCCTATTGTCAAAGGATAAGGATACTTCTGCTAATCCTAATGGTTTTCGATGGGCTGTACCGTTAAAAATAATGTCTTCCATTTTGCTACCTCGTAATGTTTTTGCACTTTGCTCTCCTAATACCCATCTTACAGCATCAATAATATTGCTCTTACCACTACCATTAGGACCAACAATTCCAGTAATACCTTTATTAAAATCTATACAAACCTTATCTGCAAAGGATTTAAAACCATATAATTCTAGTTTTTTAAGGTACAATTGTTACACCTCTTCTATTAATTTTTAAATACTTTTTCATTTTATCACAATTCTGATTCATTTAAAATAACACCTAAGCAGGTGTTATTTTAAATATTAAACATATAAGTAGTGTCATCAAAAATAATTTTAAATTGATTCTTTAATAGATCTTTGTCTCCAATAATTTTTATTTCATTAATATTATAATTCGATTTAATGAAAGATATATTGGACTTTCTATTACCTACTAATGCCGTTAGCTTACTTGGATGAGAATAAAATAATGCTTGTTTAATATTTTTATTTATATTTCCTAAAATTTCTAAAATATGGTCTTTTATAATAGATGATTCAACTAGTTGTCTAAATGAAGGGTGGAATGGACCAGCTACTAAATCTTTGTCTTTCATTATATTATCAGTTGCCTGTAAACCAATCCTTATAATGTTAATATTCCTTTCTCTAAATAACCTATATATATCTTTGCAAATATCTACTGCCCTATTTAATGACAATGGTATATATTTTTTAGTGACATAAAGACTTTCTAATTCTGTATTTTTAATAATTAATGCAGGATATATTCTAACAAAATTAGGCTCAAGTTCAATAATTTTTTTTGCTGTTTTAATACTTTTTTCCTGTGTATCCCCTGGAAGACCTATCATCATCTGAAGCCCCAATTTAAAGTCCATTTCTTTAATTAATTTAACGGCATTGTATACATCATTAACAGAATGGCCTCTTTTGCTTTTATATAACACATCTTCATCTAGGGATTGAACTCCTAATTCAATGGTTGAGACATTATATTTTTTTAGGTTTAATAGTATTTCTGTATTTATATAATCAGGTCTAGTTGATATCCTTATACTACTAACAATGCCTTTTTCAATCCATTTATTAGCAGCAATTAATAATTCCTTTTGTACTTTCATATCAATTCCTGTAAAACTTCCACCATAAAAAGCTATTTCCACAGTGCTATCAATACTATCATTAAACCAATTAATATATTCTTTAACTTGTCTATCAAGGTCTGTAATTTCAATGGGTTTATCCATACCAGTTATTTTATTTTGATTACAAAATACACAATCATTTTTACATCCATAATGTGGTACAAATATGGGAATTATATAATGTTTTAATTTAGTCAATATTTACTTCACCTCTTAAAGCCATCTTTGCAGCATTTTGTTCAGATTCTTTTTTACTTTTACCATTACCATATCCTATTACAATATCATTTTTTTTAACTTGGGTAAAAAAAGTCTTGTTATGATCTGGACCATCTTCATCAATTAGTTCATAAGTAATAGTATTATTGCCTTGGTTTTGAATAATCTCCTGTAGTTTTGTTTTATAATCAATAAAAATTTTTCCTTCAATTGCATCTTTAATAATATTTTTCATATTTGACAATATAAACTCTTGAGCACTTTGTATTCCACCATCAAGATATATAGCTCCAATTAGAGCTTCAAAGGCATCTGCAAGTAAAGAAGTTCTGTATCTTCCACCAGTAGCTTCTTCACCTTTTCCTAATAATAAATAATCTCCTAAAGCAATAATCCTTGCACAATCGGCTAATGTAGGTTCACATACTATTTTAGCCCTTGTTTTAGTTAGTTCACCTTCAGGTAGTTTAGGATAATTTCTAAATAGATAGTCACTTATTACTATTCCTAATACTGAATCTCCTAAGAATTCTAATCTTTCATTATAAACATTTAATTTTTTTTCATTAGCATAAGAACTATGTGTAAGAGCTTCCATCAATAATTCTTTATTCTTGAATTCATATTTTATTGTTTTTTTAAGCAGATCATAATTTATTCTTTTCATATCTTTCCTCCTGATTAAAGAAGGTTTTTCCAATTAATTTTGAAATAAATAAAACTAATTCGAAAAAACTTCTTTTTTTAGTTTATAACAAATTTAATTTCAACTTATGTTTATAAGCAAAAATTATTTTGTTAATCTTGAAATTTTTTGTTCTAATTATATTTTATACTCAAATAAGGTAAAGTAA
>CBETVX010000066.1:0-13468 GCA_965539935.1 uncultured Eubacteriales bacterium
TTGTATTTAAAATATTGTAATATTTTTATAACTTATTTTTAATACAAATTATGTTTTTAGGTGGGACTGAGTACCACTTAAATATAAAATGAGAAATAGGAGGGGTTTATATTGTTCAAAAGAAGTTTTGCATTATTACTAGTATTGGTTCTAGTTATCGGTGCCTTTGCTGGATGTGCTCAGCAAGGAGAGCCAGAAAACACTGAAGAGCCAAGTCAAGAAGAACCAAAAGAAGAAGTACAAGAACCAACTACAGAAGAAGAAATGGTACTTAATTGGGATTTAGGAGCAGACCCTAAGACATTAGATCCAGGGTTAAATAGTGCCAATGATGGTGGACACATTATTAATAATACTTTTGAAGGACTTATGAGAGAAGTAAAGGGTAAATTAGTACCTGCTACTGCAGAAAGCTATGAAGTTTCAGAAGATGGACTTACATACACATTCAAGATTAGAGAAGATGCTAAATGGTCAGATGGTAAACCAGTTACAGCTCATGATTTTGAATTTGCATGGAAGAGAGCATTAAAACCAGAAGTAGCTTCTGAGTATGGATTCCAATTATTCTACATTAAGGGAGCTCAAGACTTCTATGAAGGTAAAGAGGGAGCTACTATAGATGATGTAGCTATTAAAACTTTAGATGATAAAACTTTACAAGTAGAGTTAGTTGCGCCAACACCTTATTTCTTAAACTTAACTTCATTCTATACTTATATGCCTGTTAGAGAAGATGTAGTTGATAATGATGGTGTATGGGCAAAGGATCCTGAAAAAGCTATAAGTAATGGACCTTTCAAACTAGCTGAATACACATCAGCAGATAAGGTTGTATTAGTAAAGAACGAACATTACTGGGATGCTGAAAATGTAAAGCTTGATAAGATTATTGGTACTATGATAGTAGACCAATCTACAAGATTAACTGCATTTGAAGCTGGAGAAATAGATGCTGCCGATGAACCACCGGTACAAGAAATTCCTAGATTATTAGCAGAAGAACCTTCATTCCAAATACTACCACTACTTGGAACTTACTACTACATCTTTAACGTTGATAAAGAACCAACAAATGATGTAAGAGTAAGAAAGGCCTTAGCATATGCTATAGATAGAAAGGCTATAACTGAACAAATCACTAAAGGTGGACAAAAGCCAGCTACAGGATATGTTCCAGAAGGACTTTATCTATCAGATGGAAGACAATTTAGAGAAGTTGCTGGAGATTATGGTATAGATCCAAATCAAGCTATGGTAGAAGAAGCTAAGGAGTTATTAGCTGAAGCTGGATATCCAAATGGTGAAGGATTCCCTAAACTTACTTTGGTATATAACACTAATGATAATCACAAAGCTGTAGCAGAAGCTATTCAAGAAATGTGGAAACAAAACCTTGGTATTGAAGTAGAATTAACTAACCAAGAATGGGCAGTATTCCAAGATACAAGACATCAAGGTAACTTTGAAATAGCAAGAGCTGGATGGCTTGCTGACTATTCAGACCCAATGACTTTCCTAGATATGTGGACTTCATATTCAGGAAATAATGATGCTCAATGGAGATGGAAAGAAAGTGAAGCTTTCCCTCATGATACAATTCTTAACCCATCAAATAAAGAATTTGAAGAGCTTATAGAAAAATCTAAGTTATCTAGTGGTGAAGAAAGAGATAATGCTTTACTTGAGGCTGAAAAGATTATGATGGATGAAATGGTAGTAATGCCAATTTACTACTACACTGATCCAACATATGTTAAGACATATGTTAAAGAGTGGGAAAAGACTCCACTTGGACACTGGTACTTTGGTAACGCATATATAGAAAAATAAAAAGTTTTGATATAAAGGATGGAGAATCTTCTCCATCCTTTATCACTTTTATCCTCCTTTAGGCATATGATGGTTATTATATCATAGCGTGAGGAGGATATTTTTATGGTAGATATTACACTTATGCATTGGGTGTATGTAGTAATGACATTAATAATACTTACAGTCATGATTTTAAGAAAGGATACTATAATACCCTGTATTTTAGGTATATTTATTATTGGATTAATTGCTAAGAAAAATGTAATAGGGGCTACAAAGGGAGTATTTGATTCCTTTATAGTAGCAGGCAGTGAACTTTTGGGGATAATAATAGTTATATCATGTATTGTTTCTATGTCCAAACTTTTAGAGGAAATAGGAGCCAATAATCTAATGGTTAAACCCTTTGCTAGATTTATTAAATCCCCAGACATTGCATTTTGGTTTATCGGTATAGTTATGCTTATAGTATCTTGGTTCTTCTGGCCATCACCTGCAACGGCATTAGTAGGGGCAGTATTATTACCGGTGGCACTAAAGGTTGGACTTCCCACAATAGGAGTTGCAATGGCTATAAATCTATTTGGTCATGGATTAGCCCTTTCAACAGATTATGTAATCCAAGGGGCACCCACCATAACGTCAAGTGCAGCAGGAGTATCAGTAGAATCAGTAATGTCAAAGGGTACACCATTATTTATAACAATGGGAATAGTGACAATAGTAACGGCCTATATTTTACTTAAAAGAGATATGAAAAATGGAAAGATTACCATAGAAAACATTTCAAGTAAAGAAGAAAGAAATGTTAATACAAGTAAAAATGCTAAAATAGCAGCTTTTATTGTTCCCTTAGCATTCATACTTGATATTATAGCTATGTTTTTATTTGAGCTTAGAGGTGGAGATGCTACAGCTCTTATTGGTGGGACTGCTGTTATACTTACCATGATAATTAGCGGATTTGAATATAAACAAGACTCCTTAGATAAAATAACAAAATATATAAGGGAAGGTTTCATGTTTGGTATGGAAATCTTTGGGCCTATTATTCCCATAGCAGCCTTTTTCTATCTTGGAGAAATTACACTTATAGAGGCTGTATTTGGAGAAGGTGTTCTTCCAGCTGGCTCTCAGGGTATTTTGTCTGATATGGGGTATGCATTATCTAATATAGCTGATATGAATAGACCAGTTGTGGCTACTATGGAAATTCTAGTAGGAGCTATTACTGGACTAGATGGTTCAGGATTTTCTGGAATGTCTTTGGCCGGTTCTTTAGCAAAAGTTTTTGGTACAGCTGTAGAGGGAAGTATACCTGTATTGGCTGCCCTAGGGCAAATAGGAGCCATATGGGTAGGAGGAGGTACAATAGTACCTTGGGGACTAATACCAGCTGCTGCAATCTGTAGGGTACAGCCAATGGATTTAGCAAGAAGAAATTTTTTACCTGTTATTATAGGTTTAATAGTTACTACTATATTGGCTATGTTCCTAATTTAGAGGATAAATTATTTATTCATTCATCATCTTTATCATTATCCTTTGGTCTAAAATAAAAGCAATCTGGATCAAAAAATTCCGATGGAGTAGAGACATGGGTTAAAGTGCATTTGCCTTCATTTTCAAAAAGACATTTATTATTGGTACAATTAATATTGAACATAATAGGATCACCTCTTAATAATGCTAAAATCTTATATAATATTAAACTAGAAATAAATATTTAATTTTAGTATTCCACTAAACTGGCATTATAATTTGTAGAATTCGTTGTATAGTTTTTGCAATTAATCCAAAACTATTTAGGAGGTGATTATATTATGCTTTTTGATAGCTATTTTAAAACTAAAAGGGTCTATCATATAATAAGTATCATTGATTTAGATAAAACCTTAAAAAAAGGCATAAAATATGACGATAAAAAAACCTATATAAGTAAATACTATGACTTCCATGATTTTATCGATAAACATAAGCCTCAAAATATTCCTAAGTGGGTCATAAGAAAAAAAGCCATATTTGCAAGTATGAATTTCCCTAAAAGTCATAAATTCCACTCCCATACAGCCATTCTAGGAATAAAAATTAATCCTGAAAGATGCTGGATTGCCAACGAGAATTTGGCAAATCATATATATGAACCTTTTATACTTAAGGAAATAAAGGAATACTCCCAATGTAAAAAATACATTGAAGCTCAAGGTGAAAGGATATTAAAAAAATATTGGAATACTTCACTGTCCTTTATAGAAAATCTAGAAAAGGAATATGATAAAAAAGAAGGCTATGACGCTGAAGTATTAATACTTCATGACATAAAGCCAAAGGATATTGAAGTGTTATATATAATATCCGATCATAGCATGTTAACAAAGGAAGAATGGAAAAATAAATTTTGTATAAAAAATATTTAAGGAACGATCAGATGACCGTTCCTTGTAATTATCTATTACCTTATATTTAATTTCATCATAGATTCACTAAGGGCTAGGGTGTATTCTGTGTAGAAGGTATGTCCATAAAGGCCAATTTTGTTTTTACCTTGGTCTATAACAAAACCCCTAAGGGCAATATATGGTATTTGATCCTCAAAAAATTTCAAACTAAAAAAATTATCATAATTACTACGATAAATTTCACCATCTAACAACTCAGTTTGAGGAAGAACTTGTAGTCCTGTTATATTTATAGAAGAATCAAAAAAAGTATTAACCTGTTTTACAATAGATTTTAATTGGTTTTCATCTTCAATTATTTCTGCATATGTATTTAATGAATTGATAATTTGTGCAATATTTTTTGAAGTATATTTAATCTTATTCTTCTTATGAATATTAAAAAGACCTAAATCTTCATCCCAGGATTTATGTAGATTATCATATATTCTATTAGCTATATCCTTGAAGCAGTAAAAATCAGTGTATTTATAACTGTGTACCATGGCCTCCAAAACTTGAAAATGAGTTGCCAATGATCCAAGATTATTTTTTGAGTTATTTAATAGTATATAACCCTCCCTATTAACTTCTCTAGATTTAAGCTCATCACCAAGGCTAAGAATAAACATAAAACAGCAATCAGCTTTATCCAATAAAACAATAGATTGAATAAAATTACAAGTAATAGCAGCTAAATTGTTGGTATTAAGATTTACGATGTTTTCTTCATTACTAATAAACTTATCAAGTAATTTATTAGATACTTCAAGGACATTCTTTTCTGTTTTTACATCTTTATATAATGGATATTTAGGATTATTAATTAAATTATACATCTTAGCAAATGCTAAAAGTATAAAAGATTGATTTTCCCAATCGAAGGAAGTATTAATTAATTTAAAATCTTTTTCTCCTTCTTCTTTAGGTTTATACTTAATGCTATAAAAAAAATCGTCGGTATCCATTAAATTCTCTAATAAGAATTTGATTTGCCTTACTGCACTTGTAAATAAAGATACACCAATTAATTTATCATTAGGAGTAGATTCTTGATTAGTATTAGATAAACTATTATGGTGGAGATATTTAGCTAAATTAAGTTCATTAATAATTAATAGAGCCTGGTCCCTTGGAGAGATTTCATTACTAAATTTATTACTGTCGAAGGTAAGTAAAATGTTTTTAATATCATCTGAATTATCCATAAAGGAGACGTCTAATTTAGTCTTACTATAGATTGCTAACAAGGGATTAATATTCTTAAGAAAGTCAGTATTAAGTTCCTTTTCCTCCTTATAGAAAGCATTTACTTTAGATTTAAAACTTTCTATCTCATCTTCCTTAAACTCATCGGTAATTCCCAAACCAGAAAAAAAAGAAAGACTAAGGGTATTTAAGTATGAATAAACAAATGCTTGTCTATTCATATCTTTAAGACTTAAAATATCATTATTCATATTGGTTTCCATATACTATACTCACCACCCTAAATTTATAGGTATTTATATATATATATTTTTGAATAGTAAGGATATTCTTAAAGTATAGATTTAAAATCTCCCTTAGGTAATATATAATATAGGTGTGAAATGAGTAGGGAAAGGGTGAAGAAAAATGAAGGTAGGTAAACTTAGTTCAAAGCTATTACATAAAATTATTTTTGATAATATAAAGTTACAAAGACAAGAGGTCTTAGTTAGGCCTAGTATAGGAGAAGATTGTGCAGTTGTAGATTTTGGAGAATATGTGTTGGTAATGTCTACTGACCCAATAACAGGGGCCGCCAGTGAAGTGGGTAAATTGGCAGTACATATAAACTGTAATGATATAGCATCCAATGGAGTTGAACCCTTAGGACTTATGATGACTATATTAGCTCCTGAAGGAACGACAGAAGATGATATAGATAGGATAATGAAGGAAGCTAGTAATGAAGCTGAGAAACTTAATGTTGAAATAATTGGAGGCCATACGGAAATAACTCCTGCAGTAAACAAAATTGTAATATCTGCAACGGCTATTGGAAGACAAATAAAATCAAAGGTTATAAAGAATTCCGAGGCAAGACCAGGGGATAAAATAGTTATGACTAAGACAGCAGGATTAGAAGGCACTGGCATTATAGCCCATGACTTAGAGAACAAACTTTCTTCGACACTTTCCCGGGAAATAATACAAAGAGCAAAGAGGATGGTAGATGATATCAGTGTAGTTAAAGAAGGAGTAATCGCAGGGGAAATAGGGGTAACAAGTATGCATGATGTAACAGAGGGTGGTATATTGGGAGCCCTATGGGAAATATGTGAATCATCTAAAGTAGGATGTAGGATTTATAAAGATAGAATCGCCATTGATAAAGCCACTAGAAAGATATGTGACTTTCTTCAAATAGACCCCCTTAAACTAATTTCCAGTGGAACTATGATTATTACAGTTGATCCTAAAAAGGAAAAGACTTTATTGAGCAAACTTAAAGAAAATAATATAGGAGCAAGTGTTATTGGAGAAATAACTGAGAATAAAAAATTACTTTTTGATGGAAATAAAGTTATGGAAATATCGCCTCCAGAAAGTGATGAACTATATAAAGTGATAAAGTAGCTTAAACAAAATAAATGATAAAAACTATGGACTACAAAACCATCCTATGACTGCTGTCATAGGATGGTTTTGTATATTACATTCTATTTACAAATACCATAGTTCAGTTGACACTATTTTTCAAAAAATGATATAAATAAGTAAGAGGATATATTTTTGTCGGAATAAGTAAATTTTAGACTAGAAAATTAACATATTTATCCTATATTACAAAATAATTACAATTTGGGGGGGCGCTATATAGTATGAGAAGGTATCTTTCTTTTTTGTTGGCATTTATGATGATAATGGCTTTACCGATTAATGTATTTGCAGCTAAGAAATCAGAAATGGAATACATACAGATTATTGATGGAATGACAAATGAAGAACATGAAGTTAAAGTGGTAAATGTAATGCTGGGAGGAAATGATGTTATTTCCGATGTCCCTGCAATTCTGCTTGATGACAGGACTTTAGTGCCTGTAAGATTTATCACAGAGAATTTAGGGGCAGAAGTAACATGGGTACAGGAAACCAAGGAAGCCATAATCAAGACAGAAAAAAAGGAAATAGTACTTAAAATAGATAGTCCAAAGGTATATGTAAATAATGAGGAAGAAATTCTTCCCGATGGTGTTCCAGCCAAATTAATAGGATACCAGGATAACTTTAGAACTATGGTACCCCTTAGATTTGTTTCAGAGCAACTTGGCATGGAAGTAGGTTGGATTGGAGAAACAATGACGGCAACTATTAATAAACCCCTTCAAAATGTGACAGATATAAGCTATGATACTTCTTCAAAGTTTTCTAAAATTTTAATAAATACTACAGGAGAAGTTGAAACATCATCCTTCTTTCTTAAAGGAAGTGAAGTTGGTGGTGAGGATAGATTAGTAATTGACATAGCCAATGCTAAGCTTAGTATTAATAATGGTGATATAGTAGATGAAAAGGGACTGGTAAATATAGATGTTTATGAAGGTGGAATAAAATCTATCAGAGCTTCACAATTTGAAGTAGACCCATACACTACAAGAATAGTAGTAGATTTAGATAAAATAAGGGGCCATGAAATCAAATATAATGAGGAAAATAATCAAGTAGAAATAACCTTTATAAATATAGTGGACGAAATAAAGCTAGATACCATACATGGCGTAGATACCGTTGTTATAAAAACGGCTCAAGAAATGCCAGATTATAATGTAATGTATTTAGATAATAAATTAGTAGTAGATGTAATAAACAGTTTATTGAAATACGAAGGAGACAAAATTGGGGCAAATGGAAAGGGATTGAAAGAAGTAAGATTTTCACAGTTTAGTCCAGATAAAAACTATGATCCCGATGATGTAATAAGTAGGGTTGTAATTGAAATAGAAGATTATATGAGTATGGAAAACTTGTATGTAGAGAATGTAGATAATGATATATTAGTATATGTAGATGGAAATCCATTAGATGGTATAGAATATGCTAAAACAGATGTTAATGTAGCAACTATTAAATTAAATACCATAGATACGCCACAATATACTCAAGAATATGATGAAAATAATAATGAAATTACGATTAAAGTTCATAAAGATAGCGTGGATTTAGAAGAGCTAGATATAGATATTGATGATAATATTCTTAAAAACATTAAAGTAGACGATAAAGGAAGTAGTGACTATTTTTATATAGATATAGAACTTACAGAAGGAACTGTTTACACCGATGAAAGTGAAGAACTAGGTTATAATCAAATAGTCTTTAAGCTTAATAATATGAAAATACAAGAATCAAAATACAAAGATAAGCTTGTTGTTATTGACCCTGGCCATGGTGGTAATGACCCAGGAGCCATAAGCCCAACATTAAAGTTAAAGGAGAAGGATATAGTTCTTGATGTATCTTTAGAACTTAAAAAGCTCCTTGAAAAGGAAGGTTTTAAGGTCTACATGACTAGGGATGATGATAATTACATTGGATTATATGATAGGACAGATATTGCAAATGAATTGGGGGCAGATGTTTTTGTAAGTATACATGCAAATGCCCATAATAAGCGTGATGTAGAAGGAATACAAGTCCTTTACTATCCCGATGATCCAACAAGGGATAATAAGACCTTCGCTAATGTCATGATGGATGCACTAGTTGATGGATTAGGTGCACAGGATAGAGGCATAATACCTAGACCTAATTTAGTAGTTCCTAGAGAAACAAATATGCCTGCTGTACTATTAGAACTTGGATTTATGACTAATGAAAAGGAAGAAAAATTATTAAATACCAGTGAGTATAGATATAAGGCGGCAGAGGCTTCCTTTGATGGGATAATTGAATACTTTGATAAATTTCTAATGAAATAGCTTGAGTTAGAGACTGGATTTATCCAGTCTCTATTATTTTATTACTAAAGAATTTAAAATTTTTTCAAAGAAATTATAGATATTAAAAACAGTAAATTCAAACAACACAGCTAATCACCGACAATCACCAGTAAAATATTAGTTTTAATTTTTGATCTAAAGGATTGACCTAAAAACTAAGAACTAATATAGCATCGTATGCCGTTGTTCTAACTATAAGCCATTGGTTAAAACTAATTTTATTATAAGTAACAAATAATAATATAAATTAGAATTTATAATTGCACACCTAATTAATTCTTAAATTTATATTACAGATAGAAATCAATATATACTTTTATATGATACATATATATAATGTAATGTTGTTATCATTTATTTATCTTGAGGAGGATAATTATGATATTTAATTATTTGTTCATTTTTTTTGCTAGGGTACTTGATATGTCCTTATTTACTATGAGAATGCTATTTTTAGTAAGGGGCAAAAGAATAAGCGCTGCAGCATTAGGTTTTTTTGAAGTAATGATTTATGTAACTGCCCTTGGGAAGGTTGTAAGTGGGCTTTCCGATTATAGAAATCTATTGGCCTATGCCCTGGGATATGCCTGTGGAAATTATATAGGGAGTCTAATAGAAGAAAAGCTTGCCATTGGAAAAATAACGGCCCAAATTGTATGTCCCCATTGTGATAAACATGACTTAGCACAAAGACTTAGGGAAAAGGGTTTTGGAGTAACTGTTCTTGAGGGAGAAGGGAAGTTTGGTAAACGACATGTACTCAATGTTATGCTTGAAAGAAAAGATATTAATAAACTCTATGAAATAATTGATGAAACAGAAGTAAAACCCTTTGTAACAGTTTTTGATATCAGAAGTATAAAGGGTGGATATTTTAGTAAAATGAAAAGGAAATAATAAATTTAGACATAGTATTCTCCATACCCTAATATAATTTACTATACAGTTATTATTAGGGGGGAATATTGACATGAGGCATTATAGGAAACTGCTAGCTGTGGTTTTAGCAGGTTGCTTAGTATTGAGTGTAGTATGGAAAGGTACTGATATGATAAAGGATTTCTTAAACAAGAATGAACAGGAAACTTCAAATATTATTGAAAGTCTAGAGGAAGAAAATTCAAATTTAAGAGATACAGTACTTTACTATAAAGACGATAAAGGATATTTAGTTCCAGTTATGAGAAAAATACCATGGCCAGAGGGTAGAGGAATAGCTAAAGCTGCTTTGAGGGCACTAGTAGATAACCCTGCTAATAGAGAAGATATTGAAGAGATGGGATTAATGCCTGTTCTTCCACCGAATACAGAAATTCTAGGGATGAATATAGAGAATGGATATTGTAAAGTGGACTTTACAGAGGACTTTCTAAATTATAGTAGCAGTGACGAAGAAAAAGCACTGGTGAAATCCTTGGTTTACACATTGACAGAATTTCCTACTATAAACGAAGTGGAGATAATGGTAAATGGTAAAAATCCTAATAGACTCACCTTTGGGTACGATGTTGTAGAATCATTAAGTAGAGAAGATATTAATTTCTTAGGTGATGGTTCAGGTAGTGAAAAGGTAGTAGTATATTATCAGGGAACAGTCAATGGACTAGAAAGCTATTATGTACCTGTTACTAAGGAAGTTGAGCTAGGAGAAGGAGAAAAACTTACAGCAATTAAAGCCATAGAAACTTTAGTAGAAGGCCCACCTGCTGATTCAGGATTATATAGTGTAATACCTGAAGGCTTAGATGTAGTCAATGTAGACGTAGTAGATGGGGTAGCATATGTTAACTTTACAGAAGAAATAAAGCAGGTTGAAGATGATGCCATTGCAGAATCAATAATTAAGTCTATTGCCCTTACACTAAAGGAATACTATAAAGAAAATGCATACTTAGAAAAGGTTAGTATATTAGCTAATGGTGAGGAAATAGATTTTGGTAATTTGGATAAAGAAGAACCTGCCATTATACCTACATTTGCAAATGAGTATTAAAATCCGGGATATCCTGGATTTTTTTTTATGTAATTTTGATAATAATATATATTAAATATTAAAATCGTAAAAAATATATAATTATGTTAAAATAATAGGGAGTAATAATTGGAAAGGAAGATATTGATGACAAGAATTGATGGAAGAAAATATGATGAAATAAGACCTGTAAAAATCACAAAGGACTATCTAATACATCCAGAAGGTTCAGTTTTAATAGAGATGGGAAATACAAAGGTTATATGTACTGCTTCCATAGAAGATAAAGTGCCACCTTTCTTAAAGGGAACTGGAAAAGGTTGGATCACTGCAGAGTACTCTATGTTACCTAGGTCTACCCATTCAAGAAAGATTAGAGAAGCCAGCAGAGGTAAGTTAGAAGGAAGGACCCAGGAAATAAAAAGGCTTATAGGTAGAGCCCTTCGATCAGTTGTAGATTTAGATAAGTTAGGAGAAAAAACTATTTGGATAGATTGTGATGTTATACAAGCCGATGGAGGAACTAGAACGGCATCAATTACAGGAGGATATGTAGCATTGGTTGATGCATTAAATAAAATGGTTGAAAGTGGAGCCCTAGACAGTCTTCCAATAAAAAAATATGTTGCAGCCATAAGTGTTGGTGTAGTTGATGGAAATCCTGTACTTGATTTATGCTATGAAGAAGATTCAAATGCTAAAGTGGATATGAACATTGTAATGAGTGATAATGGTCAGTTCATTGAAGTTCAAGGGACCGGTGAAGAAGCTCCCTTTAGTAGGGAAGAACTTAATAAGTTACTTGAACTGGGAGAAAAGGGGATTAATGACCTTATTGAGATCCAAAAAAGTGTGTTGAAGATTGAACTTTAATATTAAATTAGATTAAAGATTTGGATAAATCCAGTATACATAGTACTTACATAAGATTCATAGTTTTGAAGGGAGAATATAATTATGAAGTTTATATTAGCTTCACAAAATAAACATAAATTAGAAGAAATAAAAGATATCTTGAAGGATTTAGATATAGAGATATTATCTATGGATGAAGTTGGATTAGGGGATCTTGAGATAGTTGAGGATGGGAAAACCTTTGAAGATAATTCCTTTAAAAAGGCACTAACAGTAATGGAAAAAACAAATACCCCTGTTATTGCTGATGACTCTGGGTTAGAGGTTGATTATTTAGATGGTGCTCCAGGAGTATATTCATCTAGATTTGCAGGTGAAAATGCCAGTGATGAAGATAATAATACTAAGCTATTAAAGTTACTTGAAGGAGTTGCTGAAAGAGAAAGGACAGCTAGATTTGTTTCCGTTATTACTGTAGTGTTTCCAGATGGCAAAAAGCTATGTATTAGAGGAGAATGCAATGGTATAATAGGATATGAAAAAAAAGGAGAAAATGGATTTGGATATGACCCATTATTTATAGTACCTGAGTATAACGAAACCTTTGCTCAGTTAGGTAGTGAAATAAAAAATAAGATTAGCCATAGGGCAAGGGCCCTAGAAAAACTAAGAAAAGAACTAAAAAATATATTAGGTGATAAATAATGAAAATAGGAATTATAAGTGATACCCATGGTGGATTAGATATTTGTGAAAAAGTAATAAAAGAAATGGGAGACATAGATTTGCTAATCCATGCAGGAGATACATATAGGGATGCAAAATATATAAAGGATATGTTTAAAATAGATGTTATAGGAGTAAAGGGAAATACCGATGGATTTTCAAAACAAGATTGTGAAAAAATTTTTGATGTTTTGGGAAAGAGGTTTTTTCTTACCCATGGACATGAATATGGCGTAAAATACAATTTAGATAATTTATACTACAGGGCCTTAGAACTTGGAGCTGATATTGTAGTTTTTGGACATAGTCATATTCCTCTATATACAGAGGAAAACAATATAATATTTATCAATCCAGGTAGTCCTTTGTGGCCTAGAGGAGGAAGTAAGCCTTCATACGCTATCCTTGAAATAAAAGATAATAAAGTAAAAGTGAATTTTAAAAATATAGTATAAAAATATCCCAATTTGGAAAATCTTTTATAATAAAAAAATAAAAAAAGTCTTGACGAAGAAAATAATATGCTGTATAATTTTCTTTGTCAGTAATTCGGGGTGTAGCGCAGTTTGGTAGCGCATCTGGTTTGGGACCAGAGGGTCGCGGGTTCAAATCCTGCCACCCCGACCAACCTTGACTATGACATGCGGGTGTAGCTCAGTGGTAGAGCCCCGGCCTTCCAAGCCGGTTGCGAGGGT
>CBETVX010000067.1:0-12873 GCA_965539935.1 uncultured Eubacteriales bacterium
TACTGTTATTTTTTTATGTATTGGATCTATATATTTAATAATTCCACAATCGCCATTAAATACTTTTTTATTGTAATTATTACCTATTTGCATTACCTTATCTCTTTCTCTATAAATTATCCCACAATAATTAAGTTCTCTTTTGTTTTCAGCTGTAGTATTAATTAAATCTTGAATTTTTTTATTTAAATTATTAAGACCCACTAATCCCCTTTTCATTGGTGTAAGTATTTGAACATCTTTAATTATATCTATTTTTTCATACCTAGATAGTTTTTCATCTATTATTTTATAAATGTTTTTTTCTATTTCTTCATCATTATCACATCTTATATAGATAAAATCCTTTTTATAGTCTTTATTTCCTCTACTTATAATATTCTGTCCATTGTTAATTCTATGGGAATTCTCTACTATTAATGAGTTTTTACCTTGTCTATATATTTTACTGAGAATTGCAACTGGAATTTGACCAGATTCAATCATGCTTTTAAGCACATTTCCTGGACCAACAGCCGGAAGCTGATCCACATCCCCTACAAAAACCACCTTCATGTGATCAGGAATTGCTTTTAATAGATCCTTCATTAAAAAATTATCAATCATACTGCTTTCGTCTATAAGCAGTAATCCTCCTGAAAGTCTATTTTTTTCATTCTTCTTAAAATATATATTTCCTCTACTATCTACAGAACAATCTAACAGTCTATGAATCGTATGGGCCTCCATCCCTGTTGCTTCCCTTAGCCTTTTAGCTGCTCTTCCTGTTGGTGAAGTAAGAATAACTTCTTTTTTAAATAATTCTTTATAAATGCTTATAATTCCTTTCGTTATAGTTGTTTTACCGGTACCTGGTCCTCCTGTTATTATACTAATCTTATTTCTTAAAACTAAATATATTGCATTTCTTTGATTTTCAGAAAGTTTAATATTCTGTTCCTTTTCAAATCTTTCTATGTGATGGATTATTAATTCATTTGTAGTATTAATATCTTCTATATTACCAAAATGGATCCTTTTCAAGTTATCACCAATTTTTTTCTCAGTATAATATGCATAACTTAAATATATTTTGTTTTCTTCATTTACTATTTCATATGAATTATTTATTATTGACTCAATTACCCCTTTACTTTTATTATCTAATTCTAATAATGAAGTGGCCCTCTTTATTAATTCTTTTTTACTCAGGTAAATATGTCCATTTTTCATTGAATCCTGTAGGCAATATATAACTCCCTCTTTTATCCTATGGTAAGAATTTTTATCAAATCCAATTTTTTGAGCTATTTCATCAGCTTTTTTAAAGCCAATTCCATCTATATTTTCGATCAATATATAGGGATCTTCCTCTATCTTTGTTAAATCATTATTCTTAAATTTTTTACATATCCTATTGGCTAAATTAGATGACAGACCTAATTTTTCCTGTAATCTTATTACATTATCATTTTCGTCAAAGAAAGATTTTAAGTTGTTAATAATATCTTTGCTTTTTTTGTCTCCAAGATTCAGCTCCATAATGGCCTCTGGTGTTTTTCTCAATATTTCTAAAGCACTTTGTCCAAATTTCTCACATATTTTATGGGCAGTTACTTTTCCTATACCCTTTACATTATTAATCAATACCCTTTCAATATTTTCCTTACTAGTTGGCATCTCAATATTAATAAGAGAAGCTTTAATTTGATCCCCATATTTCGGATGATTAATAAGTTCCCCTTTTATCGTAACATTCATACCCACTGACAGATTATTTGAATATCCCGTTACTGTTATATTTTTTTTGTTTAATTCATTATTATTTAAGCATTTCAATTTAAATACTACAAAGCCATTATTTGAAGTGTCTTTCTCCCTAGGAAAAATAATATAATCTACTACTCCTTTAATCTCCATAAAATTCCTCCATCGTATAAATTAGCTTAATACATTCTATTAACGACAAAAGAATTTATGATAATTTTTTAAAATAAAAACTGCACCTATATAGGTGCAGCCCAGTAAAAAAGCAGCTTTATCCTTTGAAAGTTTATATTATTTATGTCTTATTACTTCAAATCTTTCTATTTTATAAAATATTAAATAGGCTTCTTATATCGATTTAACACCATGAACTAGTACAGCCAATTAATTTAATTGATAAATTATAACTCCAATTATTATTAAGGATAATCCTAAAAACTTATATAGTGATAGAGATACTATGGTTTCTCCGAACAATCCAAAATAATTTACTATAAAACCAGTAATAATTTGGGTAATAATAAGTATAGTTATAGCATAGCTTGCCCCTAGAGAGGTTATTGACTTCATAACGCTAAAGACTATACATACTCCCATGAAACCTCCTAATAAATAATAAAAATCAATATTCTTTATTGGGTTGAAATTTATTTTTTCATTGAATAAAAGTAAAATAAATGCTAGAACTAGCCCACTTCCATGGACAAGGGTATTAGTATGCCATAAACCTATTTTTTCACTTAATCTTGTATTGAATATTCCTTGAAAAGTTATTAAAACTCCTGCAAGAACAGAAAATAAAACTCCTCGTACCATTATTACTGCCTCCTAATTTATATCTTTATTACTAATATTCTCTTTTAATATCTCATATCCTTTTATAAGAAAATTCTATATATTAGTGTTTTGTCATATTAATATAGATAATATCCTAAATAAAAACAAGCTATCCATACTTAAAGGACAACTTATCTTATGTGGTGCATCATGTCTATATTATGCTTTCTATTATTTTATAACAATATTAGTTCCCTATAAATATTTTTTATAATTATTTTAAGTAACCTTGGCAATAATATAAAAAAACAAGGGGAAGGTGGCATAGGTAAATATGAACCCTAATTCAAATTTAACTGTTCTTATTGTTGTGGCATTAACTATAGGCTATATTATTAAATATACTTTCAATCATTCAAAAATCAACAAATCCATTGATCTAGAGGATAAAAAACTATTCTTTGGTATTAACTCTAGAAGAGATTTATATAACTTAACTGATAGTGAATTTGAGGAGTGGTGTGGTAGACTATTGAGACGGCTAGGATATAAAAATGTCTATGTTACTCAAAGAGTTGCTGATGGTGGCAAAGATATCACATGTGAGAAAGATGGAGAGAAGTATTATGTTGAGTGCAAAAAATTCATGTATAAAGAATTAAAAGATTACCTTGAGAAAAATGGCGGAAAAAAAATCCCATCATCACAACTTGTTGGTAGAGAAATAATGCAAAAACTTATAGGAGCAATGATTGCTGATAGAGTAGATAATGGAATAGTTATTACTACTAGTGAATTTAGTAGTAGTGCTATAGAATATGTAAATAAACTACCAAATAGTTTTTCAATAGAAATGATTGATGGAAAAAAACTTTGCGAATTATATGAAAATGTAATATACTATGAGGCTCTTGACTATCCGAAAAAAGTTCTGGATGTTAAAAATTCTAGATTTTGAAATTTTTCTATATTCCACGTTCTTAAATTCCAATAATTTTAGTATTATACAGGATGCAACGCTTACAAGTTATTTTATATTCTAACTCTAAATATAAAAATATTTTTACCCATATAACATTTAAAGCCTTTAGGTTATTTATAACAATACTACTTGTTTTGTAGCATTGTTGAAGTATGATATATGAAAAGTTTTTTTATCAACCTTGTTTAGATTATCATTTGATATGCTAATTTACCAACCAAAAAAATCGTACCATTGGTTGTACCAAAATGCATATTATTAAAGTTACTGAAAATCATCTTCTTATTTCTGGATTTTCATTTTCATAGCTGCAACATTCAACGTAGTAGTTATGATGATTAAAATTGGAATTGCTGTTTTTAAAGCCCCAACGGCATCAATGATAGGTACCCAATCATCTCCGTAACTGCTCATAAGTAATATTTGCGGATAAATGGCACACAAGGATAAAAGAAAACTAACAACTATATGTTTTTCTTTCTTTTCTACTTCATTATTTCTAGAATTCCAAATTGCAATTGCCCAGGATGATATTCCTAAAATAAAACTTATAATTACATAAGTCATAATGATAACCTCCTAAAAATTTAAAGTTTCCATATTTTCTCTCCTTAACTATAACTATAGTAAATGAAGCGATGATATGTCAAATTTTTTTATAGTAACCATAGAGACGGTTCTTTTGCTCAGAATATGGAACTAAAATTTTAGTACATTGTATTCATTATTCCAGTTAGTCTAGCCATTTTTTATATGTTGATTCTTTTAAAAATATAAGATATATTCCTATTATACTTGTTTCTCCTACTGTTTTTAACTTATATTATCTTTATTTTAATTATTATAATTTAACTATTTTTTCTAATACCCTTGGTTTAAATTTAGGTTTATGTATGAAAAGTGATGGATTTTTTGTTAAAGAGTTGTCTTTACTGATTGTATTAAGTGCGTAAAAGACTCTAGTATTATAAAGTTTGTGAAGGGTACAGCTAAATGATAGAGAAATAAAGAATGGTTTAAATATGACCTTACTAATGGACTACTGAAGGATTTAATAAGAAAATTATAGTCTTAATGAAGATTGGTCTACAAACTTAAAAACTTCCAATGGGCGGGATTACAAGAAATCCCACCCCAACTATTGACATAGAGTTGAAATATATTTTTATGTATTAGATGATATCGGTTGTAATTCATTAATCGTTTTTATCAACCATTGCAACAACCCTTACCCATCCTGCACTGGCTCTCTGTATTTTTATAGGGAAACACATAACTTTAAACCCATATGGTGGCAACTTATCAAGGTTTGCTAATTTTTCTATATGACAATATTCCTTCTCAATGCCTGCAAAGTGAGCCTGCCATAAAATTGATTTATCACCGGTCTTTTTAAATTCATCCCTTATTGATGTGAAAGACGCATCAAACCCCCATGCATCAATACCCATTATTTTTACTCCCTGTTCTGCAAGCCATAAAACTCCTTCACGACCCATACCTGGCTGTTTAAAATACTCTTCCCTATTATGAATTTTTTTATCATTTCCAGTCATGATAAATACTATATCAAAAGGTTTGATTTTATAATTAATTCTATTTAATTCATCTTGCAATTCCTGCTTTGTAATTACGTGCCCATCAGGAAAATTTCTAAAATCAAGTACTACTCCGTCAGAATAGCACCACTCTAATGGAATTTCTTCAATAGTTTTTGCAGGCTTACCCTCACAAGTAGCACCATAATGCCATGGTGCATCCATATGTGTTGCAGTATGGGTACCTGCTGTAACAATTTCTACAGCATTACCGTGTCCTCCTGATGGCAAATCTTCTGGCTTACACTCAAAAGAATTAACAAGAAGCTTCAATCCTTCTGGTGTATCGTGAGTTATCCACTGTATTTTTGATGGTCGAACCTCACTTACTGCATCATTGCTAATGCCTATACTTAAGTCAATCAACTCATAATTTTTCATCTTAAGTCTCCTCCAATTTAAAATAATTTGTTTATTCAATATACATATGTAAATATTACTGTAACATAATCATTTTAATAGGAATTAATTTTATTTGATTGCTTCAGTAGCATTCTTATTGCTTTTCATTTTTATAGAAAAATATAGAAATAGGATCAAAGCAATTCCTAATATATCTGTTAAATAACCTTCAATTATCATTAGTAATCCCGATATAAACAATACTACTCTTTCCCAATGGACTAATTCCTTTGTGAAAAAACCAACAATACTTACGGCAATACATATTACGCCTATGATGCTTAATATAAGTGTGCTTAAGATAGCACCTATTGATCCTTCAAGAAGCAAACTAGGACCATAAACAAACATAAATGGTAAAATAAAACTTACTGTACCATACTTAAAGGCAGTCCATCCTACTTTATTTAATTCAGTACCTGCAATCCCAGCTGCCACATAAGAAGCCAGTGCTACTGGTGGTGTAATCGTTGAAATACATCCAAAGAAAAACACAAACATGTGGGCCGCTATTGCTGAAAGTCCCATTTTTGTAAGGGCTGGAGCTACAACTGACGCCAAAACTAAATATGCGGCAGTTGTTGGTAAGCCCATGCCTAATACAACAGAAATAATCATCGTAAGAATCAAGGCTATAATTAATCTACCATCAGAAATGTTAATAATTAATGTAGAAAATTTTGAACCTAATCCTGTTATAGAAAGGATACCTGCTATTATTCCTGCAGAAGCACAAGCAGTAGCAATAGGAACTGTGTCTAATGCTCCCTTCTTTAGAGCCTTAATAGCTTTTGATATTATGGAAAAATCTAACTTCCTTGTTCCATGATACTGTGATACTGTATAAACTATCACTAAAGTCACTATAGAATAAAAAGCTGATTTAAATGGTGAATAACCCATTACCATCATAACTATCAAAGCTAAGATAGGAAAAGCAAAATACCATCCCTTTTTCAATACATTTGCTAAACTCTCTTCATCTTCACCACTTTTACTTGTATCAATCTTATCTTTTAATGCTTCAAAGTGTACAATGGCAAAAATCGTTAAAAAATATAGAATGGCAGGTAATAAGGCCGCCTTCATAATACTTGCATAAGGAACTCCTACTATTTCTGACATCATAAAAGCCGCTGCTCCCATTATTGGTGGCATAATCTGTCCACCAGTAGCAGCAACAGCAGAAATAGCACCAGCCTTTTCTGATTTGTAACCAGACTTAACCATCATAGGTATAGTCAAAGATCCTGTTATTGCTACATTCCCAGCTGCAGAACCAGATATCATACCAATTAAAGCACTAAAAATTATTGAAGTTTTAGCTGTTGCTGCCACGAATTTTCTAGTTATGGAAGAAGATAATTTAAATAGAAATTCTCCTGCACCATATTCACTTAGAAATGCTCCATAGATACAAAACAGTATAATAAAGGTACTAGAAACCCCAATAGGAATACCATATATTCCCCCTGTAGTTGTGAATAAAAATCCAAAGATTCTATTCATGGAATATGCTTTATTTCTAAGTATAGATGGCAAATATGGACCTACAAAAGGATATAAAAGAAATAGAATAGTAATTATGGATAAGGCATTTCCTGCTGATCTTCTAGTTGCTTCTAATATAACTAGTACTAGCAACATTCCCATTATCATATCTGTTTTATTAGTCATTCCGCCACCAGAAATAATATCTTCCCACCTATACAGAATATACATACTACTAGCAATAACTACTATTATACTTAAAGTTCTTACTATAAGGTCTATTAAAGGATATTTGCTTTCTTTTCCTTTTTTCATCACTAAAAAAATAAGCATGAGCAATGACATTAAGTGAATTACCCTTGTTGGCATTGTTGACATTACCAAAATTCCAGATACATTTAACATATGAAATATGCTGACAATTATTGCAATCAGGCTAGCTACTTTAGCGTAATTTTTATAGATGACATGAGTAAGTTTCATTTTGTTTTCCTCCCTTAAAAGCCAGTAGTTAACTACTGGCTTCTTACTCTACTTTATTTCATCAAAATATTTTTGAGCACCAGGATGTAATGGTATCGATGTTTTTTGAGCAGTATCTAAATCTATTTGCTTGGCTGTTGCATTTGATTCTTTGAACTCGTCAAGATTATCGAATATCGCTTTAGTAATTTTGTATACGGTATCATCATCTAGCTCATTAGACACTATTAATGCATTTAATACTCCTATAGCTGTAGCATCTTCATCTAGTTTATAAACATCTTTTGGTACATTAATACTAGCATAATATGGGAACTTTTCTGTGATGTTATCTAGTCTGTCTTGATCAATACTAATAAATTTAATCTTTTTTGTTGCTGCTGTTTCCATAACTGCTGAAGCTGGATATCCAGATAAAGCTAAAGCAACGTCCACATTATCATCTGCTAATTGTGAAAATCCATCGCTATATGATAAATAATTAGGTGTAATATCATCCATGCTCATTCCATACTCTTCAAGAATTACTTGAAGAATTGGTAGAGTACCTCCACCTGCAGGTCCTACGGCTATCTTTTTACCTTTTAGATCTTCAATTGAATTGATATCTGAACTATCCTTTACAATAATATGAAATACACTAGGATGTAGAGATGCAATGGCACTAACATCTAATTTTTGATTATATGGTTCCTGGCCGTTATAAGCAAAATATCCTACGCTTGCGTTTGTTATCCCTAATTCAACATCTCCATCATTGATTAATCTTGGATTTTCAATTGCTCCTCCTGTTACTTCAGGTGTCATTGTGATTCCTTCAGCATACTTATTTACTAGATTAGATATTTCTTGTCCCATAGGATAAAATGCTCCTCCCATGCTAGCCGTTCCAATACTTAACTGCATGTCAGATGTTCCATTTCCTTCAGTAGTTTGTGAACAACCAGTGACAAATACCAACATGCTTAAGCCTAATAATAAAATCGTTGCAATCGTTTTTCTTCTCATTTCTCTTCCTCCTTGTCTTTTGAGGTATTTTTTATAATAATATAGTACAACCGCAACCGTACTATATACATTCATTTGTACAATTTAGAACTTTTGATAGTCTTTTACTAGTATGATGGTTAAAGGTTTATATATAACCATCATACTGTAACTTTATATCAATCTACATAATTTATTTAACTTCATTTACTATATCCATAAAAACTTCATCACTTACTGTAGATTTATTTTTAATTCCATACTCTTTTACTCTCAAGAGAACCTTGTTGACTTGCTCATCATTTAATTCAAGTCCTAGTTCCTCTGCTTTTACCTTTATTGACATGGTACCGCTTTTTTTGCCTAATACCACACCCCCTTTTTTTCCAATAGTAGGTGGATTAATAGCAAACATTGCTATGGGCTTATTAAGAACTAAGTCTACCCCTATTCCTGACTCTCTCACAAAAATGTTATCCCCAACAATTGGTTTATTAACAGGCATTCTGAAATTTGAATAATCTTGAACTTTTTTAGATACTTCATTAATTAATTCAAGTTTATAGTTTACATCTAATCCATATAGTATTTTGAGACCAACCATTATTTGTTCTAAAGATGCATTTCCTGTTCTTTCTCCCATTCCATTGATACACGTATGTATAACTTCAGCTCCCGCTTCCATTGCAGCGAATGAAGTTGCTGTAGCCATTCCAAAATCATTATGAGTGTGAATTTCTATCTTGATATCAAACATTGATTTCAATTCTTTTATAAATTCTTTTACTGCTCCTGGAAGTATACATCCCATCGTATCTACTATACCGATAGAATCTGGTTTTCCATTTTTAATTACTTCACTATACAATTCCTTTAAAAAATCAAAATTTGCTCTCGTGGTATCGTATCCAAAGTACACCGTTTCTAAGCCTTTTTCTTTGGCATATTTAACAGCATTAATACTTCTTTCAATGATATCTCTTTTAGACCATTTAGCAAACTGATATTTTAATTTAGGTTCTCCGGTTGGAATTTCAATAATGACACCGTTTGCACCACATTCAATGGCTAAATCAATATCTTCTTTCATTGCACGAGCAAATGAAAATATTTTTGCATTCAAACCTAGAGCACAAATTTTTTTTAAAGCTTCTTTATCTTGTTCCGAAACAGCTGGCATACCAGCTTCTATTCTTTCTACTCCTAGTTTGTCAAGCATCTTTGCTATTTCAATTTTCTCCTCAATACTGAACACTACTCCAGGTGTCTGTTCTCCATCTCTAAGGGTTGCATCATGAATTTCTACCTTTTTAGGTAAATGGATATTATTTCTGAAACTCTCTAAATCATTATACGGGCTAGTCCACCAATTTTCGTTTTTCCAAGTACTCATAAATTAATCTCCTCCTTAATTATCTGTTACATTAGCTCGTTGCAAAACTCTGCAACTAGCATAAATACTAATTTAAAATCTATTGAAATGGCTAAACCTCCCCCATTTGGCTATATATAATCTCAACCCAAAACTTAAAACAAATGAGAAAGTTCTGCCAATTTCGCCGAAACAATTGGCACCTTAAGCTAGTTTAAATGAGCAAAGCTATATTGATTTTCAACTATTTGTGAAGGATTTATCTCTCAGATTAAAAATTTTCTACAATGAATGTTTTTTTCTGAGGAAAAGCAATCCCTTATATTTTACAACTATTTCTATTAGTCATATATCATAAATCATATATCATATACGATATATGATATATGACTTTTTTTAAAAAAAATACTATTTATTTAAGCATAGTGCATATCTGAAATTTCATAATAAAATTTAATATTTTTCATTTTGTGTTCCCTAGCAAGTTTTTCTGCCTTATCTTTATCCTTATTTTTAATTGCATCAAGGATAGCTTTATGTTCATTTACAGACTCTTTCATTTTTTCAGGATAAAAAGCAAATAAGGCTTTTGACCAATTTCCCCTATCCCATAAATCAAAAATAGTATTATATAGCAATAAATGAGAAGAATTTTTATATAATAGTCTGTGAAATTCTTTATTTAAATCACTAAACACCTCATCTTTCCCTTCTTTGGAGATTTTATCCATTTCTTCATTCATTTCATAAAGTTTTTGAAGTGTTTCTTTACTGATCGTTTCAGTTACTACACCTGCTGCATATCCTTCAAGTACAGCTCTAATTGTCAGTACCTCATTAATCTTATTTTTATCAAAGGTAGTAACAGTAGCCCCTTTATGTGGAATAATTTCAACTAAACCTTCTGATTGCAGTCTTTTCAAAGATTCTCTAACAGGGATTGTTGAGACCCCTAATTCTTTAGTAACCCTGCTTATAACAATACTATCTCCTTGCTTATAAACGCCTTTTAGTATTTTATCTTTTAAATAATGAAAAACATAATTAGATTTTGTATCATAAATTTTATTCATGCCATGTCTCTCCCTAAAATATATCATATACGATTTATTGTCATAATATTACCAATAAATAAATAATTTGTCAATAGGTACTTATTTTAAACATAGTAAATTAATTCATATTCTAAAAAAGCTTTTTTAAAAATAATCAATAACCCAAGAGATGGTTTTTCTGGTCAGAGCATGGCTCTAAAATCTTAATACAATATAATTGCTTACTCCTATTAATCTAACTATTATTGTTTATTTGTTGATTCCTCTTAATAATATAAGGTATATTTCTGTCATACTTTTTTCTTTTGCTATTCTTAACTTATTCACACTTGTTTAGCTTATTATCAGTTAACTAATTTACGAACCTATAAAACTGTCCCCTTGGTTATTTGTAAACCTTTAATGTAAGTATTTATTATGACCTTTTGTTTTATCTTAATCTACTTTTTCTGTAAAACTATATAAATTGAATCATTCTTATCTTCTTCTGTATAGTAGTTTATTTCAACTATTTCAAAATTATCTTCGAAAATATTTATCAGTTCTTCCTTCTCATAATATACAAATCTTAATCCTTCATATATTTCTTCTGAACTTCCCCTCCAAAATGTATGAAATAGTAAGCCCTCATCATTGAGTACTTCTTTCTGTCTTATTACAGATTGTTTAAGTTCTTTCCTTGTTAAATGTTGCAATACCTTATTTGAGTATATACAGTCAAATTTTTTATCAGTATCTATTGTTACTGCATCTAAAAGAAGCAATTCAATATCACCGTTATTTTCTTTATATGCATCTAAAAATGCTTGTGAATTATCTGAACCAATAATATTGTAATAATTTTTAAGTAAATTGAGATCATTCCCTGGGCCCATTCCCAGTTCTAGAACTGTAGATCCTACTTTTAAATGTCTTTTTAAAATATTAACAAGTTTTTTTGCTCCCATACCTTTACACATTTCTATATATTCTTGAACCTTTTGTTTATCATTAAAATATGTCATATTCTATTCTCCTAATTAGTATCTTTAATTCTGTCACTTTACCCATTAATTACAAACTATTTATTAAATTCTATCAAAGATTTATATACTTCTCAATATTATTAGCTTTAATGTTCTATCTAGTATTTCTATAACCATAGGTACGATTCTTATAGGCAAAACATAGGTCTATGGATTTAGTATAAGATATTTCATATCATTTTTTATAAAATATTATAAAATATAATAGTTATATAACTTTTTTAGGCATAGGGAAGATCCTCTTTCCTCTAATTAGGGCCACTTTATCAACAACGCTGACTTTCCTTGGAATCGAATCCATATAATCTCCACCTATACAAATAACATATGGCATTCTTGATTTTTCTATACCTTTTCATTATAATGGAGCATGATTACAAAGAATCCCATCCCAACTATTGACAAAGAGTCTAAAATTATTATGCACTTGTTAATATGCCTCCTTTCGGTACTTGTCTCGCAAACAATATTGTAGCAGGCATCATTAGCTGCTGCATTATTTTTTGCAAAAAAATGTTGAGATTTTTACACCCCAACATTTATTATAGAACCACAAAAAATCAAAGAACCCCGAGAATTTATATCTCGGAGTTCTTAATTTAACTGGTGCGCCCTGAGGGATTCGAACCCCCGACCTTCTGATTCGTAGTCAGACACTCTATCCAGCTGAGCTAAGAGCGCAAATATTTAATTTATAATATAAAAATGGAGGCGGCACCCAGATTCGAACTGGGGAATAAAGGTTTTGCAGACCTCTGCCTTACCACTTGGCTATGCCGCCATACTTTATATATTAATATTATATGCATTTTTAAAAAAATGGTGACCCATCCGCGACTCGAACGCGGGACACCCTGATTAAAAGTCAGGTGCTCTACCGACTGAGCTAATGGGTCGTACTTGGCTGGGGTAGCAGGACTCGAACCTGCGAATGACGGAGTCAAAGTCCGTTGCC
>CBETVX010000068.1:0-12216 GCA_965539935.1 uncultured Eubacteriales bacterium
AATAAATATTATAAATTTCATATCTATTGACACATATATATACTAATGTTAATATTAATAATAATTTACTGTAATAAAGTATTACACACATCTTTAACAATAAACTAATTATATAAAGCTATTGTATATTTTATTAAAAAAATTCATATATATAAGTTGCTTTGAAATTCTATTATTCCATTTTAGGGGGTTATTAACTTGAAAAAAGTAAATATTGCCATAGTTGGTGCTACTGGCATGGTTGGTAGGACTTTCTTAAAAGTTCTAGAAGAAAGAAATTTTCCATATGATAAGTTATACGCTTTTTCATCTGCTAAATCTGCTGGTACAAAAATCAAATGCAAGGGCGTAGAGTATACAGTGGAAGAACTTACGGAAAATTCCTTTGATAGGGATATCGACATAGCTCTTTTTTCAGCCGGCGGAGAGGTAAGTAAAAAATTTGCTCCCATAGCTGCATCAAAGGGAGTAATTGTAGTAGATAATAGTAGTGCATGGAGAATGGATGAAGAAGTTCCTTTAGTGGTTCCTGAAGTTAACCCTGAGGCAATAAAAGAACATAAGGGCATCATAGCAAATCCAAACTGTTCAACTATTCAAGCTGTTGTGGCTTTAAAGCCCCTTCATGATAAATATAAAATAAAAAGAATAGTCTATTCAACTTATCAAGCAGTTTCTGGTTCTGGGGTTAAGGGTGTTCAAGACCTAGAAGAAGGTTTAAAGGGTAATAGTCTTACTAAAGCCTATCCTCATCCTATAGCCAATAATTGTCTCCCCCATATAGACGTATTTTTAGATAATGGATATACTAAAGAAGAGATGAAAATGGTTAATGAGACCAAGAAAATATTAAATGATTATGATTTAAAAATTACTGCCACAACTGTTAGAGTTCCTGTGTTTGATTGTCATAGTGAATCAGTTAATTTAGAGTTTGAAAAAAGTTTTGAGCTTAATGATGTTATAGAATTATTATCTGAAAGTCCTGGCATTATTGTACAGGATAATCCCAATGAAAATCTATACCCTATGGCTACAAAGGCTAAGGGAACAGATGAAGTTTATGTTGGTAGAATTAGAAGAGACTTCAGCGTTGAAAACGGATTAAATCTATGGATTGTAGCAGATAATATAAGAAAAGGTGCTGCAACAAATACAGTTCAAATTGCTGAAGAATTAGTTAAAAATCTTTAAATTCCTTAAAGGGCCCGAGCGTTTTTCGCTTGGGTTAAATTTTAAATGTATAGATATTTCTTATGAAAAATATTATATAATAAGGGTAAATATATAATGAAAGGATGGGTTTTCATGAGACTTTTTAGAGGTTCTGGTGTAGCTTTGGTGACTCCCTTTAAAGATGGTAAGATTAACTTTAAAAAATTAGAAGAGATGTTAAATTGGCATGTTGAGCAAAACACCGATGCCATAATTATTTGTGGAACAACAGGTGAAGCAAGCACAATGAGCGATGAAGAGCAAAAAGAGATAATTAAATTCACCGTTGAAAAAATAAATGGTCGAATTCCTGTTATAGCAGGTACTGGTAGCAACTGTACTTCCCACTCCATTGAACTGAGTAAATATGCCGAAAAGGTTGGAGCAGATGGTCTATTAATTATAACTCCTTATTATAATAAATCTACTCAAAAAGGTTTATTGGCACATTTTAAAGCTATTGCTGATGAAGTAAATATTCCTATCATTGTTTATAATGTTCCGGGAAGGACCGGTGTAAATATACTTCCATCAACTTTAGCCGAACTGGCTAAACATCCTAATATTGCTGGTGTAAAAGAAGCTAGTGGAAACATTTCTCAAGTTGCTGAAATAGCTCGTCTTGTTCCTGATGATTTCTATATTTATTCCGGTAATGATGATATGGTTGTACCACTTATGTCCCTTAAGGGTGATGGGGTAATCTCTGTAGTAGCTAATATCGCTCCTAAAGATACCCATGATATGGTTTATAAATTTATTGATGGAAATATAGAGGACGCATGTAAGCTGCAATTAGAAATGAAACCACTAATAGATGCATTATTTATAGAGGTTAATCCAATCCCTGTTAAAACAGCTATGAATCTAATGGGATTTGAGGTTGGTGATTTAAGATTGCCATTAGTTGAAATGGGCGAAAATAATCTAGAAGTTCTAAAATCTGAAATGAAAGAATACGGACTCTTAAAGTAGGAGGTAATAATTTGATTAAAGTACTCTTAAGTGGTTGTAATGGAAAAATGGGAAAAGTAGTAGAAAACCTAATAGCAAATGAATCAAATATGGAAATAGTAGCTGGAATAGATGCTAATCCATCAGAAAATAAGTATCCAGTTTTTAAAAATTTTGATAATTGTAATATTAAAGCCGATATAATCATAGACTTTTCCCACCATAGTATAACATCACATCTAATTGATTACTGTGTTAAAACTAATACTCCAGCAGTAATTTGTACAACAGGACTTGATGACTCTTTAATGGAAAAGATTAAAGAAGCTTCAAATAGTGTTGCCCTTTTCAAATCTGGGAATATGTCCCTCGGCGTAAATCTAATTATAGATTTAGCAAAAAAAGCATCTAAAGTACTTAATGATTCCTTTGATATCGAAATAATTGAAAAACATCACAATCGTAAGGTTGATGCCCCAAGCGGTACTGCTTATATGATAGCTAATGGAATCAATAAAGAATTAAATGGTTCAAAGGAATATGTTTTTGGCCGACATGGAAAGGCTGCCAAAAGACAGGAAAATGAAATAGGTATCCATGCAATAAGGGGTGGAACCATAGTAGGTGAACATAGTATAATATTTGCAGGAAATGATGAAATAATAGAAATAAAGCATTCAGCCATGTCTAGAGATATATTTGCTGTAGGAGCTATCAAAGCAGCAAAGTTTTTAATAACCCAAGAAAAGGGTTTATATAACATGGATGATATATTAAAATAATATTAAAAAGTTTTGAAAGGATTGATTAACAAATGATAAATGAAAAAAATCTAGTAGATGTAGATCTAACTAATCCATACAAAATTGCAAAATTTATTAAAGACGCAAAAAAATCTACCCCAGTAAAAGTATATGTGAAGGGTAAACTTTCATCTGAATCAGAAAAAATAAAAATATTTGGTTCTAATGATTTCTATATTCTATTTGGAGAATATGATGAAATAGTAGAATTCCTGAATGATAATAAATCAACTATAGAAGATTATGTTATTGAAAATGACAGAAGAAACTCTGCTATACCTTTACTAGACCTAAAGAATATAAATGCCCGTATTGAACCTGGAGCTATAATAAGGGATAGAGTAAAAATTGGTGATAATGCTGTAATTATGATGGGATCAGTAATTAATATTGGTTGTTCAATTGGAGAAGGCACAATGATAGATATGAATGCGGTCTTAGGAGCTAGAGCTACAGTAGGTAAAAATTGTCATGTGGGTGCTGGAGCTGTTTTAGCAGGGGTTTTAGAACCTCCAAGTGCTAGTCCAGTAACATTAGGTGATAATGTATTGGTAGGAGCAAATGCAGTTATTCTTGAAGGAGTTCAAATTGGTGATAATGCCGTGGTGGCAGCAGGCTCTATTGTAACAAAGGATGTACCTGCCAATGTAGTAGTTGGTGGAGTACCAGCAAGAATCATTAAGGAAAGAGATCAACAAACTATTGATAAGACTAAAATTCTAGAGGACTTAAGGGGATAAAAAAATCAGGCACCCATAAATGGTTGCCTGATTTATCTTTAATCTACAAAAGCAAATACATATGGAACGTTTCTATAGTAATCTCCATAGTTTAATCCATAACCTACAATAAATTTATCTGGTATTGTAAAACCAACATAATCTGGCTCAATTTCAACTTCTCTTCTAGATGGCTTGTCTAATAAAACACAATTCTTGATACTATTAGGATTTTTCGATTTCAAATACTCCATAACATACTTCATAGTTATACCAGTATCCGTAATATCATCGGCAATCAAAACATCATATCCGGTAAGGTCTCTATTAATATCATATAATATTTTTACATTTCCAGTTGAATCAGTGGAATGACCATAGCTTGATGTAGTCATAAACTCTACTATAACAGGAATATCTATTTCTCTAACTAAATCAGCAGTAAAAATAAAACTACCCTTTAATAAAGAAACTACTAATAACTTCTTATCTTTATAATCTTCAGAGATTTGCTTTCCAAGTTCTTCTACTCTTTTTCTAATATCTTCTCTAGTAAAAAGTACTTCTTTTCTTTTGTTTTCTATGTCCATATTTATAATACCTCCAGAAAATTATTTTCATTATATTATTAAATATTCTAATTAATATTAGTAGTATTGTCAATTATATTATCATCTATATTAAATTTTAAAGCCTAAATTCGCATTTGAATTTAGGCCTATATTATTCTAAAACAATGGTTTTTACATTATTAAATAACTCTTCAACCTTTTCTTTATCTATAAAATCTATATCCTTTTCTAAGGAATTAGCAGCCCCACATGCAACAGCATATTTAAAAGCATTTTCTAAACTTAGTTCACTAGTTAAGCCAACTACAAGACCTGCTACAAGGGCATCACCATATCCAATATTATTTAATGGATCTATTTGTGGATTTTCCACCTTTATAACCTTATCTTTAGTTGTAAATATAGCTCCCTCTCCATCAAGAGATATAACTACTATATCCACTCCTTGTTTACATATGTATTTGCATTCATGAATTATTTCATACTCACTATTTAAATCATAACCAACTAGTTCTTTTAATTCATTGAGGTTTGATTTAATCATATAAGGCTTAGCCTTAATAGCCTCTTCAAGATATCTTCCCGATGTATCAATTATAGGTAGCACATTATTATCTTTAGCTATTTTTACCATATCTCTATATACAGTCTTAGGCACTCCCCTAGGAACACTACCGGAGGCTATAATAATTTGACTGTATTTTAATATCTTAATATATTCTTTAATAAAGGTGGTTAATTCTTCCTTACTAACAAAGGGCCCCTCTTCATCAACTCTAGTTTCAGTCTTATTAATTGGATCTATTATGGCTGTAAGTCTTCTAGATTCATCTTTTATCTTTACAAAGGATGTTTTGATCCCCAGCTCTGTAAGTTGATTTTTAATATAATCACCTGCTGAACCACCTAAAAACCCTGTAGCATTAATTTTACCTCCTAAAAGGGAGGCTGTTTTAGCCACATTTATACCTTTACTACCTACTGTAACAGTTACATCATTAACTTTGTAGTTATTATTAGGCATAAAATTATTAATAATATATGATCTATCTATTGCTGGATTTAGTGTTACAGTAGTTATCATAATAACCCCTTCTTCACAATAACTTAATATAAAGATTGACCAAGAATTTATGGACTAATATATTATACAAAAAAAACTATGAAGTTTAAAGTGATTTTTTGTTTTTAAGAAAATTGTAAATAGTTTTTAATACTATTAGCCTATATTATACACATTTTACATATTAACCCACTTATTCTATGTCTTTATCTAAATTATACAGTTTATATAAAATTTGCTTTATTTCCTTAAGTAGAACTATTATCTGATTAAGAGAATATTGAATAGTTGTAAGAATTATCAAAAGTATAACTGCTCCAACTATTATATAGTGAATATAATTATCCATCCTTAGCCTCCTTTAACTTAATTATTTATCTTCTATATATTCATTTTCCCAACTTTTTTCCCTAATCTTTTTAACTTCTTTCATTAATACTTCTTTATTATTTAATTTTGGATTTTCTATTACCATATCTAAAAGTTCATTTAATATCAATCCAATCTCTTTGCCTTGATTAATGCCTAGCTTTATAAGATCATGGCCATTTACGGCTAAATCCTTAGTGCTAATGGGCTCTTTTTCATATATTATTTTTTCTGCAAGTTCTTTCATTCTTAAAATATTAGAAATATCCTTAGGTTTATTGCTACACATTACATCAGCTATTTGAAGTTTAAACAACTTAAAAGTATTTTCTTCTCCTATCCTCCCTATAAGCCTCTTTACACCCTTTTTAGTCATTTCATTAATCCTACACATATGTTCTCCCACTAGAGCTTTCACATCTTTTATAGTTTGATTATCATATTTCAATCTTCTTAAAATGTTATTGGCCATTTCCATTCCTTCACTATGATGTTTGTAAAAATGTCCTATACCTTCATGATCCATACTGAAGCACAAAGGTTTTGCTATATCATGTAAAAGTGCTCCTAGTCTAAGTACTTTATCACACTCAACATTATCTACAACACATATGGTATGCTGGAAAACATCTTTATCATGGTATGGATTATGTTGTTCAAACCCTACAGTTTTCTTTATCTCAGGTATTATATATTCTATTAAATCAGTAGATATCAATTCCTTTAATCCTAAAGATGGTTTTGGTGATAATAGTATTTTATTAAACTCTGAAGTTATTCTCTCTTTGCTTATATTACTTAACAAATGGAAATTCTTCTTAATACTATTTCTAGTAGCCCTATCTATATAAAACCCTAATTCACTACTAAATCGTACTGCCCTTAACATTCTTAAAGCATCTTCATTAAATCGTTTATTTGGATTTCCCACACATCTAATAATTTTAGATTCTATATCTTTTCTGCCATCAAAGGGATCTATTAATCCATTTATTTTATTGTAGGCCATAGCATTTATAGTAAAATCCCTTCTTGAAAGGTCCATAGTAATATCTTCTATAAATTCAACTTTTGAGGGTCTTCTACTATCTATATACTCACCCTCTATTCTATAGGTGGTCACTTCATAGGGGATGTTATTAAAAATAATGGTTACTGTCCCATGTTTCAATCCAGTAGGAATAACTGTATATTCTTTAAATATCTCCATTATTTTTTGAGGTTTTGCATTACTTGCTATATCCCAATCTTTAGGTCTACGTCCCATTAAATAGTCCCTTATACAGCCTCCCACGGCATAGGCCTCATATCCATTTTCAAAAAACATATTGATGATCTCATTTACCCCGTTAGGCAAAATTATATCCATTAATTGTCCTCCATCTGTTATATTAATAATATTGTAGCAAAAACAGATATTTTTAGAAAGTTTTATACTTATATAATAAAAAGCACTTAATTCTACTATCCCATAGAATTAAGCGCATTAAATATAACATGATTATTATTCCTCAAATTCACTTTCTTCATCATTAAACCTATTGTTTTCTTCAGGCATAGCCTGCATCTTTGATATAGATACTTCATAGGCTATTTTCTTTATTAAATTCTCCTCACCAATTTTCTTTTGATATTCTCTACTTTGTATTCTTCCCCATATTTTAATCCTATCTCCCACCCGCAATTTTTCAGAAAATCTTGCATTTCTTCCCCAGGCTATACATGGTATGTAATCAGATTTTTTATAGGGCCTATTCACTGCAACAAGCATATCTGTTATTTCCCTACCAAAGGGAGTTGTTCTATACACAGGTTTCTTACATACAAAGCCATCTATAAATATTTGGTTGGGATTAATAACATTTTCATCATCCTCTTCAGATATATCACGGGCAAATATAGTTAATATTAACCTATTACTTCCATTAATAATTTTATTATAGGATCTTAGTTGCCCATTTATCTTTATGAGTTTATCATCTGTAAAGTTAAAGTCAACTAATAACCTTTCAGAAATTGTAACAGGTAAGACATCAACATAATTACTTAGCCTAGGTATCTTTATTTCAAAACTATAAAATCCCTCACCAAAAACCTCATGGCTAAATTCTAGATCTGAACATGCTGTTCCTATAACAGTAACAACATTATTCTCAAAAGCTCTCACTTGTATCTATCCCCCTTACGCTCCTTTGTATGATTAACTCTTGTTAATGTCAATCTACAAATATATTTATTCTGATATTTCATAAATAGAACAAAATATTTAATTTGATATAATATTTACTTTAATTTATAATATGACTAATATTATTTCCTTTATATTCCTTCAAAGCCTCCTGCATAGTTTCTATTGTTAATCCATGTCTGAGTCCAAAAGTTATTACTCCTAGCATATCACTTATATTTATATGAAAATTATAATTATAAAACTTAATGGGAAACTCTATTGGTTCTACATCATTACCTACTATAGTTGGAATTCCTCTTTGAACACAGCAAATTAAGGTAGTTTCATCCCTTAAGGGTATACTAGAAGTTGTGACGGTAGCCTTGCTATCATATCCATATGTAATTAATATTTTATTTTGAAGCAATCTAAATAATTCTACATCATTATTCATATCACTATTTAAAATTACTACTCCACTTTTTTTTAAGCCTTCATACAAAATCCTACTATTTATTTCTTGATTAGATTTTTTGTTTTCAATTCTAAAATCAACTATACAATCTAATGCTGACCTATCTAATAATTTTTTTACTATACTTTTATTTTGTGTATCTAGGATTATAAAATCAGGATTTAAACCATTATCCATCAAAAATCCTACAATATCATCATTTTCAATATCACTACTATTTATTAATCTATCATTGTATATAACACCATCATCTTTAACTAAAAAAATATCATATCCACTAGGTTTTAATATATAACTTATTATTTGACTAGGAGACTCTTTCTTTGAATAATCCCTGATTATTCCAATAGTATTTTTCTTATTCATCTTTCGTATCTCCTTTCAAAACTATAGGATATACTTATCATTTGTATAAAGGAATCTATTTATTATCATTATTACTTTCAATGATTTCTATATCTTCCATTTGCTTTCGTTTTTTCTCTTCTAATTTTTTATCTAAAACCCTCTGTTTCCCTGTATGGTCAACATAATAATTATCTTTTTTAATCAATTGAGATATTGGTACAATTTTATATCCATCATCCTTAAGTTTTTCAATTACTAAGGGAAGATATTCTAATACGTATTTGGCATTATTGTGAAAAAGTACTATAGAACCTTTTTCAATATTTCTTGTGACCCTATCAACTACTGGAGCAACACCTAATTCTTTCCAATCCAAAGAATCAACATCCCATTGAATAGTATAATAACCGCATTCTTCAGCAGTTTTTATCAAATTATCGTCATAATCTCCAAAGGGTGGTCTAAATAAAGTTGGTCTTTTTCCAGTTATAGCTTCAATTTTAGACCCAGTATTATTTAGTTCTGCAATAATCTGTTGTTTCGATAGCTTTGACATATGGGGATGGGTAGAAGAATGATTTTCTACATCATGTCCCCTTGAATGAAGCTCTTTCACCAATTCTTCATTTTTGTCCACCCAAAATCCAACTAAGAAAAAAGTGGTTTTTACGTCATATTTATCTAATATATCTAATATACCCTTAGTATATTCACTACCCCATGCAGCATCAAAACTAATTGCCACAATTTTTTCGTCGGTTTCCACACTATAAATTGGTAAAAGTTTGTTGGGCGAAATAACCTCTTTTACCCTCTGGCCTATGTCATCAAAATATATGAAACTTCCAAGTCCAATTAAGCAAATTAATATTAAAAACATAACTACTACTTTCTTAGTTAGAAAAATTATCTTCATATCACACCCCCAGATTTTCTCTAATTAATATGCTTATATAACAAATTTATTCTTAAGCTAGTTTATTATTCTATTATTTTTTTGAAATAATAAAACAGTAACTTAAGCTATTAGAATAACCTAAGTTACTGTTTTAAATTAATTAATATCAGCCGATTATATTTTATTAGTTCATTAAATTAAAATTTGTCATCAATACAATATAAACCTGTCAAAATATCGGTTTGTATTATTCTGTTAGGTTATATATTCTTAATTCTTTATTTCCTATCTTATCTTTGTCAATCACTTCTTCTAAATCCTCTGGTATTGTTACTACATCTTTTTGTCCATCACTAATGAATCTCTTTTCGGGATGGTTTTCAAAATACTCCAACCAATATCTAATACCAAATTCTTCATTACTTCCATGTACTCTATTTATATATTCGGGATCAAATTCCTTGTGTATTGCAGGATACTCAGGTCTCCATCCTACTGCTAAGGCTGCTACATTATTATACTCAATACCATCAAAACTTCCTTCGAAAAGAAATCTCCTCATTTCTTCACTTTTTGGTCTAGCTCCGAAGGGCAAGGCAAGGGTATTTACTTCATAATCCGGTAGATATTGTTTTATATACTCTACATTTTTAGCTAATGTCTTTTGAATTCCTTCTTTAGATTCTTGGGCTAAATCTTCATGTCCAAAGCTGTGGTTTCCAATATCCATACCCTTTTCAATAATGTATTTCATTTTGTACTCTACATATTCTTTTTGTCTAAAGGGTGTACTACTACCATTTACAAAAAATGTTGCTTCAAGTCCAAAATCAGGATATTTTTTGTTGAATTCTTCTAATATACCTACTACACTATTGGGGTCTACAACTAATTTGCCATCTTCATCTTTGATATTAAAATCTGTTATATTTCCATCGTCAAAGGTTAATACAACTGGAGTTTTTCCAGCTTCAACGTCTATTTCATTATTTATATAATCCTTTAAACTTACTAATCTATATCCATTTTGATATAACAACTCTAAATCTTCTTTAAAGTTTTCTACCTTACGAATAAAGGGAGCTTCTTTATCACTAAGTTTATGATACATAACAACCATTATTTGCCCTGCTTCATTGGGCTTTATTTCTTGTAAATTAATTTCTTTTTCTACTTCTTTCTCATTGCTTTTATTTGAGTTTGATTTTTTCTCTGAATTTTCATTCTCTAAATTAGAATCTATATCTTGATCTTCTTTATAAACTGATTCATTTACACTTTCTTTACTCACTTCATCTGTGTCCTTATCAATATCATTATTAACTGTGGTTGTAACATTGCATCCTGTAAATATTAGTATAGATATTAGCATAACAATTATTAGATTTAAAGATTTTTTCAAATTTATTCCTCCTCAATGTTTTATCTAATGAATATTGATCTTAGTCTTAAACCCTAATAGTTTTTTCTCCCCTGGGACAAACTTTTATACATATACCACAAACAGACCCTCTTCCAATGGCTTTATAGTACTTAGACATATGATCACTGCATGCCCTTGCATCTACTATTTCTTCTCTCCCAATCCCTGGATACCAAATCTCTCCCCTTAATCCCAAGGCAGGACATGCTCTAACACAAGCATTGCATTTTCCACATTTTGATTCAATAATAGGCTCATTAAATTTTACTTCCATATTTGTTAATATACTTCCTAATCTTATTCTTGGACCATATTCATCGGTAACTAAACAACCGTTTTTTCCAATCCAACCTATTCCCGACCTTGTGGCAACGGTTTTATGGGGAAATACAGCTCTATATTTTTCACCATTTATATTTGTTGACTGAGAAGCGCCTATTGGCATTGCTAAGTAACCCCATTGTTGAAGCCTAGATGAAGCCTCTAACATTATTTGATCTAATTTGAAATTTACCGTTCTATAATGATGAAAATAACTATGGGTTGGTTTATCATCTATATCATTTAAAATTTGGTCATTTAGCCTGTAAGCTATAGATATTCCAGTTTTAAGATGTTTTAAATTAGTTGGCAATATATCTTCTAAATATCCAAACCCTACTTTACTTGCCCCTAATTCAAATAAAAGATTTTTTATTCTATCTTGATGATTCAATTACTCACCTCCAATATGGGGTATACTTTTTAGCAAAACTCTCTCTAAATATATTTTACTACAATTTGGCTATCTTTTAAAATTTCTAATTTTTTCTAAATTATTATTTATATGCATTTCTTCTAGAAAATATTCTATTTTGAATAAATTTCCTACATAATATATTATTCTTTTGGTTATATTAATAATGCAACTTAAAAGTTGTAAAAATTTAAAGGAGGGAAAAAAGTGGCTCGTAATAAAACTGTAGTTCCAGAAGCTAAAGCAGCTCTTAACAGCTTCAAACTTGAAATAGCAAATGAATTAGGTTTAACTAATTATGATTCAATAGATAAAGGAAATTTAACATCTAGACAAAATGGATATGTTGGTGGATATATGACAAAAAGATTAGTAGAAATGGCCGAAAGACAAATGGCTGGTTCTGGAGGAGCAACTAAATAATTTAAATATCATAAAAGGAGAAGGAATTATATTTCTTCTCCTTTTATG
>CBETVX010000069.1:0-11774 GCA_965539935.1 uncultured Eubacteriales bacterium
GGGAACTTAAAGAAAGAGCAGTATTATTCTTAGAAGAAGTAATTGAAGTAGGCGGATACTTTGAAGCAGTAGAAAAGGGATTCTTTGTAGATTCAGGTATGTATCCGGAAAGAAATGGCGATGGCATTGCAAGAAAAATTGATGGTGGAATAGGTGTAGGGACAGTTTATGAAAGAGATGAAGATTATATGGCTCCCGTAACTGCCCACTTTGGATATAATAACGTAGAGCAATACGATCCAAAGGCAGTAGACAATCCTTCTAGCTTAATAGACGGATGTACCTTTGAAAAGCCTGAAAAAATAATATTTATTGATGAATTAGATGAAAATGACAATGTATATCTTCGTTTAGATGAAAGTGAAGAATTTAGGAATACCAATATGATTAAACCTGAGGTAGAATGGTTGGCTGATGGAATAGTACAACTTGAATTATTCCTTCCAACAAGCAAAAGGATTGCTGAATTTGCTTCAATAGAAATAGCTAAAAAGATGGGACTAAATGAACCTGAAGTTATTCACAAAGAAGTAATGCATCCATCAGAAGGTACTAGAATTCAATTAAAGGGTAAAATTGATTTTGGTATAGATATTAATACCCTTGAAATACCACCTGAACCAGAAATAATGTCTGATGACGAAATAAGGGAAGATATTGAAAAGAATCCTATGAAAATTGTGGCAGGTACAGTTGGGGAAGATGAACATTCAGTAGGATTAAGGGAAATAATCGATATAAAACATGGTGGTATTGAAAAATACGGTATAGAGTGCCATTATCTTGGAACATCTGTGCCAGTAGAAAAATTGGTAGATGCAGCAATAGAACTTAATGCCGATGCTATATTGGCATCTACTATAATTAGTCATGATGATATCCATTATAAAAATATGAGAAAGCTACATGAATATGCTATTGAAAAGGGTATAAGAGATAAAGTTATGATTGCTTGTGGAGGTACCCAAGTAACCCCTGAGATTGCTGAAAAACAAGGTATCGATGCAGGTTTTGGAAGAGGTACTAAAGGGGTACATGTGGCTACATTCCTTGTAAAGAAAAGAAGGGAAATGAGCAATGAAAATTAATTTACTGGTAGCTGAAATAGGAAGTACAACTACAGTAGTAAATGCATTTGATGGTATAATGACTGACCAGCCCAAGTTTCTTGGGCAGGGTCAGGCTCCTACTACAGTAGTAGAGGGAGATGTGAATATTGGACTTAATAATGCTATTGAAAGTCTTAAAAATAATCTAGGAGTACAGGACCTAGAATATGAAGAAATGTTTGCTACTAGTAGTGCTGCTGGCGGACTTAAAATGACTGTACATGGACTTGTATATGATATGACCGTAAGGGCAGCTAGAGAGGCAGCCCTAGGGGCTGGAGCAAATATTCATTTTGTTACTGCAGGTAGATTGAGAAGGTCAGATATAAGAAAGATTAAAGAAATTAATCCAAATATAATACTAATAGCTGGTGGAGTTGATTACGGAGAAAGGGATACGGCCCTTTATAATGCTGAAAAAATTGCCAACATTTCTGAACTTGATGTTCCAGTTATTTATGCTGGAAATATTGAGAATCATGAAGATGTTAAAGAAATTTTTGAAGAAAATAATAAGAGGCAGCTATTATATATAGTGGAAAATGTATATCCCAAAATTGATGTCTTAAATGTGGAGCCTACTAGAAAGGTCATACAAGATGCCTTTGAGGACCACATTATCCATGCTCCTGGAATGACTAAGGTAAGAGATTTAGTTAATGGCTCTATAATACCTACTCCAGGAGCCGTTATGGAAGCATCAAAACTTCTGAAAGAGTATATAGGAGACTTACTTACTATTGACGTAGGTGGGGCTACAACCGATGTTCATTCGGTTACTGAAGGCAGTGAAGAGGTAAATAGAATATTAATAAGTCCTGAGCCCGAAGCTAAAAGAACTGTCGAGGGAGATTTAGGTGTCTATGTAAATATGAGAAATGTTTTAGATATAATAGGAGTGGAAAACTTAGCTAAAGAAATAGACTTAGATGTTGATGAAGTAAAAAAACTAGCCGATAATCATAAACCAATTCCTACTACTGATAGAGAGAAAAAATTTGTTGAAAGACTTACTCTAGAGGCCGTATTAACTTCTGTTAACAGGCATAGTGGAGGCTTTAGAGACCTATATGGTAGTAGTGGAAAAAAAACCTTAGCTGAAGGAAAGGATTTAACTAATGTTAAATGGATAGTAGGTACAGGTGGGGCATTAACAAGACTTCCTAGTAGAGTAGAAATACTTAAAAGAATAGCTTACAGTAATAAAGGAGATAAATTACTTCCTAATAAAGAAGCTGAGATATTAATAGACAATGATTATATAATGGCTTCCTTGGGAGTGTTATCAAAAAAATACAGAGAAGGGGCTCTAAAACTTTTAAAAAAGAGTTTAAGAATTGATTAGTTAAGCTGGGATTAAATCCCGGCTTAAATTTAATATTTAAATTACAAGGAGTGGAAAAATGAGTATATGTCCAAGGATTGAGATTAGCCTTAGAAAAATAGAACATAATACTAGAATAATAGCTAGTTTGTGTAAGAAATATGACATAGATTTAGCAGGAGTTACCAAGTCCTTTTGTGCAATTCCTGAAGTAGCTAAAGTAATGGTAAAGGGAGGCATAAAGATTCTGGCTGATTCTAGATTAAAAAATCTAAAGAAACTTAGAGATATACCAGTGCCTAAGTTATTATTGAGATTACCTATGATAAGTAGGGTGGACGAAGTAGTTAAATATGCTGATATAAGTCTTAATTCAGAATTAAGCACAATAAAAAAGCTATCGGAAGCAGCAAAAAATCAGAATAAAGTCCATGATATAATTTTAATGGTTGACCTAGGAGATTTAAGAGAAGGTGTATGGCCTGATCATGTGGAAGAAGTTGTTAAAGAAATTTTAACCCTAGATGGGGTGAAATTAATAGGAGTAGGAACTAATTTAACCTGTTATGGAGGAGTTATTCCTAATAGTGAAAATCTAGGTAAGCTATGTAATATTGCTGAAAGGATTGAGAGTAAATTTGGCCTCCAGCTTTCAATTATATCGGGAGGTAATTCAAGTAGTTTATATCTTCTTGAAAAAAATGAAATGCCTGAAAGGGTTAATAATCTTAGACCAGGAGAGGCTATAGTATTAGGTAGAGAAACGGCCTACGGAAATCCCATAAAGGATACATATCAAGATGCCTTTAATTTAGTTGCTGAAATTATAGAAATTAGAGAAAAACCTTCAGTTCCAATAGGTGAGATAGGTATGGATGCCTTTGGAAATAAGCCTACATTTGTAGATAAAGGTATAAGAAAAAGGGCTATTTTAGCAGTAGGCAGACAGGATGTTAGCCCTGAAAGTTTAATGCCTATAGATGAAAAAATAGAGATTTTAGGCGCAAGTAGTGACCATTTGATAGTCGATGTGACAGATAGTGAAATTGATTATAAAGTAGGAGATGAAATAAGATTTAATGTAGATTATGGTGGACTTCTTCAATTAACTACATCAGAATATATCTATAAAGATATTAAATAATATACTCTACTATAAATTTTAAAAGCAGGATTTGTATTAATTACAAATTCTGCTATTTTGTTTTTGGAACTAAAAATATTTTTTTGAGTATTATGTATTGACAAAAAAGAAGGAGGGTATTTTATAATGCTTGATAAATATAAAGAATATTATTTAATAGTTTTCAATTCAAAAAATTATGCTTATCAAATAGAAAGTTTTTTAAAAAAACTAAAAAGTGACACAGAATTATTACAAGCCCCGAAGTATTTATCAAAGGGTTGTAATTTTGCTTTAAAATTTAAAAGTCATTCAGCCTTGGAGAAAGTCATGAATAAAATAGGGAAAGAAAATGGTAAGGTTTATAGAATATATAAACATCACTATGACCACAAAAAAAATAAAAGCATATATAAAATAGTATACAAATAATAATTACTGTTTTTAAATTTCTTACAAGCTGTTAAAGGGTACGGTCATTTTTTAGATTAACCATTGATTTTGTACTAAAAAACAGAAGATATTTAATAGTCGATAGAAATCTAAAGGGGTAGTTCTAAGTGAAAATTTTAATTACTGGTTCCGAGGGGCAATTAGGCCTAGAATTAAAAAGACAGTTGACTAGTTATAATATAGAGTTTTTAGCCTTGAATAGATTGCAGTTAGACATATCTAATTTTGACCAAGTAAATAGAACAATATTAAATTTAAGGCCTGACGTTGTTATAAATTGTGGGGCCTATACCAAGGTTGAAGAATCTGAAACAAATGAAATAGAAGCCTTTAAGGTAAATGGATTAGGACCTAAAAATATTGCAATAGCAACAGAGAAAATCAATAGTAAAATTATTCAGATTTCAACTGATTATGTTTTTGATGGAAAAGTAAATAGGCCCTATAGAGAACATGATGTACCTAACCCCCTAAATGTCTATGGTAAAAGTAAATTGGTAGGAGAAAATTTTGTTAAAGAATTTAATCATAAACATTTTATTATTAGAACTTCATGGCTATACGGTGAAGGAAATAATTTTGTGAAAACTATTTTAAAAACAGCATCAAAAACTAATGAATTAAGCATAGTGGGGGATCAGATAGGAACTCCCACAAGCACTAAAGACTTGACTAAGGCAATACTAAATCTAATTAAGACTGAACAATATGGAATTTATCATGGTAGCTGTGAAGGAAGTTGTAGTTGGTATGAATTTGCTAAAAGGATATTAGAAATAAAAGACATAGATATAAGGGTAAATAAAATAACTACAGAGGAGCTTAATAGAGGTGCCAAAAGGCCTAAATATTCTGTTCTAGATAATTTTATGTTGAAATTAATGGGATTAAACACCTTTAGATATTGGGAAGATTCACTGGAAGAATACCTAAAAAGTGAGGTGATTTAAAATGAAGGGTATAGTATTGGCAGGGGGATTGGGAACCAGGTTATATCCTATTACAAAGGTTATATCTAAACATTTATTACCCATATACGATAAACCTATGATATATTACCCGATTTCAATCCTCCTTCTTTCTGGGATAAAAGAAATATTAATTATTTCAGATAAAAGGGATTTGAAAACATTTCAAAACCTGTTAGGTGATGGTGGCCAATTGGGAATATCATTTTCATATTTAGTCCAGGAAAAGCCTAGGGGAATTGCAGAAGCCTTCATAGTTGGTGAAGAATTTATTGGAGAAGATAAGGTAGCCCTAGTATTAGGAGATAATATTTTTTATGGTTATAGATTAACCGAGGTCTTAAAAAGAGCTGCTTCATTAGAAAAGGGGGCAGTTATATTTGGATATCATATAAAAAATCCTAAAGATTATGGAGTAGTTGAGTTTGATAAAAATGGCAAAATAATATCATTAGAGGAAAAGCCATTAAAGCCTAAATCTAGTTATGCAGTACCAGGACTATATTTTTATGATAATGAGGTGGTGAAAATTGCTAAGGATATTAAACCATCCCAGAGAGGGGAGCTAGAAATAACATCGGTAAATAAAGTGTATTTAAAGAATAAAAAATTAAGGGTAATACCATTAAGTGAAGATATTACTTGGTTAGATACAGGAACATATGATGGATTAGTAAGGGCCACATCTTTTGTTAAAACTGTTAGAGAAATGGAGGGAATCAGTATAGGTTGTATAGAGGAAATTGTTTACAAGATGGGATATATAGATAATAAGCAACTCCTTAGATTGGCTAATAATCTATTGAAAACAAATTATGGTGAGTATCTAATGAATTTAATATAGATTGGGGTGAATTAATGAAAAAGTTTAAACTTATCAAGACCCATATAGAGGGTTTATATATTATAGAACCTTATGTCTTTAAAGATAATAGAGGATACTTTATGGAAACCTATAATGAAAAAGACTTTAAAGAAGCTGGATTAAGTATGAATTTTGTACAAGATAATCAATCTAAGTCAAAAAAAGGGGTCATAAGGGGACTACATTTTCAAAAAACATTTCCCCAAGGCAAATTAGTTAGAGTTATAAAAGGAGAAATATTTGATGTTGCCGTGGATATTAGAAAAGATTCAAAGACTTTTGCTAAGTGGTTTGGAATAAACTTATCTGAGGAAAACAAAAAGCAAATTTATATTCCAAAGGGATTTGCCCATGGATTTTTAGTTTTGTCCGATGAGGCAGAGGTTATATATAGATGTACAGAATTTTATCATCCTGAAGATGAAGGGGGAATTCTTTGGAATGATTCGGATATAGGAATAAATTGGCCCTTAGATAGAGTAGAAGAAGTAATCCTTTCGGAAAAGGATAAAAGATGGAAAAAACTTAGAGAACAAGGGTTGGGATATAATTAATTAGTTTTAAAGAAGCAATAAAAGAATGATAAGGAATGAGGACTATTTTATTAGTGAATAGGGGCTGTGGATATATTGAAAAGTTTATTAGTAACGGGTGGCGCTGGTTTTATAGGAAGTAATTTCATAAGATATATACTTAATAAATATAGGGATTATAAAATAATAAACTTAGATTTACTAACATATGCAGGTAATCTTGAAAATCTAAAGGACATAGAGGACAATCCAAACTATATATTTATTAAAGGAGATATTACAGATGAAAAACTTGTAGAAAAAATAGTATCTAGGGGAATAGATTATATAATAAATTTTGCAGCAGAGTCCCATGTGGATAGAAGTATAGAAGATTCCCAGTGTTTTGTAAGAACTAATACTATGGGGACACAAGTACTTTTAAGTGCTATTAGAAAGTATGAAATAAAAAAATATGTACAAATTTCTACCGATGAAGTATATGGTTCATTAGGTAAAACTGGAGTTTTTACAGAAGAAACTCCCCTTCAACCTAATAACCCCTATTCAGCAAGTAAGGCTAGTGGAGATTTATTGATTAGAGCATATTATGAAACCTATAAGTTACCAGTTAATATTACAAGGTGTTCAAATAACTATGGACCATATCAACTACCAGAAAAATTAATTCCTCTAATGATAACAAATGCCATTGAAAATAAAGATTTACCTGTATATGGAGATGGGTTGCATATAAGGGATTGGATACATGTTTTAGACCATTGTAGTGCAATAGATTTAGTTCTTCATAAAGGCAAAATAGGGGAGATATACAATATAGGTAGTAATAATGAAAAAACAAATATTGAGATTGTAAGGCAGATTTTAAAGATACTAGATAAGCCTGAAGGATTGATAAAATATGTTGATGATAGACTAGGACATGATAGAAGATATGCTATTGATTCAAGTAAAATACAAAGGGAATTAGGTTGGAAACCCATATATGATTTTAAAGAAGGTTTAGAGGAAACAGTGAAATGGTATGTGGAAAATAAAATTTGGTGGGAAAGTCTAAAGGAGAAAAAAAGACTGAATAAGAGGTAAAGCTAAGATTGGAAGTGTCAAATATGGATGAGTATAGCGGTGGAAAAATTTGTATAAAAATTCCAGCTCCTGGGTGGAGAAATGTTCACCTATGGGGGGAATATCATTTTGCATTAGGAATAAAAAAAGAATTTGAGAGGAAAAACTGGAAGGTTTTAATTCAGCCATTAAGTGAATGGTATTCACAAGAGGATAAAGATTATGATGTGGTGATTGTATTAAGGGGAAATAGTAAATATATTCCCCGTAAGTATCATTTTAATATAATGTGGAATATTTGTCATCCAAATATGATAAGTGTAAGTGAATATAATATGTATGATCATGTATTTGTTGCATCAAACATATGGGCAAAACATCTATATAATCTTTGTGACGTGGAAGTAGAGCCCCTACTGCAATGTACTGATCCAGAACTTTTTTATCCCATAGATATATCAAAATATATTAATGATCTATTATTCGTAGGTAATTCAAGGGGAGTTTTTAGAAGGATAATTAAAGATGTTTTACCAACTGATAAAGATTTAGCAGTATATGGATACAATTGGGATAGATGTATAAGTAGAAAATATATTAAGGCAACTCATATTCCAAATAAAAAACTTAGTGGACTTTATTCTTCATGCAAAATATTGCTTAATGACCATTGGGACGATATGAGGGAAAAGGGATTTTTATCAAACAGATTATTTGATGGATTTGCATCGGGAGCCTTTATAATTTCAGATAATATTGAAGGTAGTAAAGAGGTCTTTGGTAATGCATTAGTTACCTATAATAGCCGAGAAGAATTAAAAAGTTTAATAGAAGAATATCTTAATGATGAAAATTTAAGAAAAGAGAAGGCAAAAAGAGGATATGAAATAGTAATTAATAACCATACTTTTGAAAAAAGAATAGACAGAATTATTAGAGTTATACAAGAGAAAAACAAATAATTTTAATACCTACCTAATTTTCTCGTCTTAAAAGGATAGGTAGGCGTAATTGACAGATGATTATGCCTACCTATATGAATTCTATTTTCCTAATCTATATTTAAATATTCCTAAATTATGTTATTACTTGTTTCGTAGATTTTCAAAACCTATAAAGGATATTTTAGGGTAATATGTTCCAAAAATTGTATTTACTTTGAAGTTATTAATGTCATCTTTATAATTGCTATGGAATTTATATTTAATAAAATTAGTGTTTATTTCTTCAATATATTCCTTTGATTCACTCCAATCCTTTCCATTATTTAATGAGTATCGACTCATAAGCCTATTGAAGCTAACCCAAATAAGCCATAGGGTTTCTCCTGTTTTAATAAAAGTTGGGAAGGAACAATTGGCAGGTTCCGACAAAGATAAAATTTCTGATGAAGAAATATCCTTGTCCCTATGATAATATTTCATAAATTTAACTATAAGATTATCATTTATAAATTCACTCCAGGTGATGTTGTGGGAATAGGCATCATCACTCAATACGTTTAAATATAATTTTTTATTATTAGTTTTTGTAATTTGCTTGGGAGAACTCCATGACTTTTCTATTAAATTAAATGTATTGACAAAAATTTCTCGGGAGTTATTTATATTATTAAAATAAAAAACATATAAATTATCGGATTCCCATGAAACAATAAAGGGATTAATGATGGGTGAGGATTGAATAACGTCTAAGGTAGCTTGATGCCATTTATCACCGTCATAATAATGATTTATTAAACCGAAGGTGTTTTTATACTTTATATCTTGAAGATAATATATCACATGAATATGTGAATTTTTTTTATGAATAAATGGATAGATTATGAAATAATTATTAGTATCATATTCAAAAAAAGTTTTGTATTTTATTTCATTATTATCGGTATAAATATATAATACTTTTCCATTCTTCTTATTAGCAATACCATATATTCTATCATTATTATCTATTTTTATATCTAACTGATTTGAAGATATATCCGTGAGCAGTTGTATAGATTCATTCCAACCTTTGTCATAAATAAACTCTCTATAAAATAATATGGAGTCCTTTATATAAAAGTTTAAAATATCACCATTTGATTTTCTAAGAATTGTCTGAGTTGAATTAATAAATGTCATTAAAATCCCACCTTATATATATTTATTAAATATATATGCAAGTAATTTTTTATTATTAGATTGTAACAAAAAAAGTCATTAATAATATACTAAAAAATGAGAAAACTTGTTGATTTTAAATTGAAAAACCTTCAAATATCTAATATTTCATGTATAAAAGAGAATAAAAAAAAGATAAACTTAAATTTAAAGTAGTATGTAACCAAATTTTTCTTATACCATATAATGAATTAGGACAAAAGATAAAAGATGGAAAAATAATGGGCTTAATCAAGAATGAACATGGAAAAGTATTATAAAAAATATATTAAAATAAACTATGGTTTTATATAAACTTTGCCACTAATTCAAATCCTTGTAATAGACGGAAGTGAAAAAAATAATAGCTCGAAAAGCGTTGAAATAGAAATACTACTGAAAAAAAGATATATAAATATACAAATGAACAATGAGAATTAAGAATTATTAAATATTATAATTATCTATATTAAAGGGAGGTTTTAAATTATATGGCCAAAAAGGTTTATAAACGTTCTGGAACTACACTTCAGCAAAATCAAGAAAGCTGTTGTACACCTGATCCAGGCTGTGTAGCACCAGAAACATATAATACAGAAGATATATCGGCTGAATGTGTCTTTATAGATAAAGTATATGATTCAGTTGTTTTAAAAGAAGAAATTAATCAAGTGGTTAATGATGTAGATTTAGGAAATACTATTACACCTGGCTCTACTGTTGATAGCGTTGTTGTTACTTGTTCAACTAAGCCTAATGGTACCTCTGCTGGAGCAACTGTAAGTATTATGACCAATTCTATTAATGGAATTACTCCACCAAGTCCTACTCCAACAGATCCTAGTGGAATAGAACGTATACCGTTAGATTTTATTGATACTTCAGAATGTGATGATATGGGAACAGGTACTCCAATATTTTTAGATGAAACTTTAACAGTTTCTGGTCAAGTTTTAGTAACCTTCACCATTACATTCATTGATCCAGATGGAGAGTCATCAACAGTGGTTAGGACAGCTGTAATTGATATAGATGCTATTGAAAGAGATAAATTTGCTAATCTATGTATGCCATCTAGTTCAGCCGTTTTAAAACCATCATTAGTGGAATTCTGTGGTGCTATGTGTGATTTTGTGTTGCCTAGAGGAACAAATAGTATTACAGTAGACTCTACTGGTAATATATCTGTGGATGGGGTTCTAGTATTATGTATAACTACTGAAAAGAAAGTTATAGTTCCAGTTCAAATGTGTGTTTTAACTACTGGTTCATGTTCACAAATTGAAGGAAGTGGAATGTGTTCCCAGTATCCAAGTTTGTTCCCAGAGCAGATTAATGTAGAAATACAAGAATAAAGGGGATATAATAGCTTTGAAATAGAAGGTCTATGACCTTCTATTTTTATATAGATTTACCCTTAGCACATGGATATTTGAATGATATTTTTATTAGGCATTAAACTATAAAGAGAAATTTAGTTAAATAGTTTACTTAATAAATTTAAGATATTTTTATAAAAAGTAATAAGATACTTTACCAATTTATTTAATTTTTTTTGTATTACTTTGATAAACCCTTTCAAGCAAATATTACAATTATTATTAGTATTATCCTCTGAAATAGTTAAAGAATTTTGACTTTGTTTTTTTGTGCCTAAGATAGAATTTGACCCTTTGAATTTATTTATATCATCTAGACCCAGTAAATAGTAGGCATTATTTTTAAAGTAGCCAAAAGTAGAAATGTCTTTATAGAGTTTTTTTCCTTCGTATACTTTTCCTATGTATTTTATTTCAAAGAACCCTTTAATATCTAATTTCTTTATTTTTGACCAGTTCTTACCAAAATTCCTAGAAGTCCTATAATAAATTTTTCCATTGTCTTTCCATGTTAACCACAGTGTTTCACTAAGTTCATATATATTATAATTGATATTTTCAATGGGTTCTTGATTTAATAATGTTTGAGATATTATTTTATTCTCATTAAAGGAAATATGATACAAATTCTTTATTTTTTCATCTTTGATATATATGAAATGGAAATTAGACATTGAGTCAACGTAAAATGCTTTGATATCTTTTATATCAATATTTGTAATTTTCTTCCGTAAAACAGTCCAATTTTTATTGATGGTAGAATAGGTTTGCAAAGTAAAATTAAACTTTTTTGATTTAAAGGATTTTAATACTA
>CBETVX010000070.1:0-11528 GCA_965539935.1 uncultured Eubacteriales bacterium
AACTTAACCAAGTAGTTGAAATTATTAATAAATTAAATAAAAATAACATTGAAAATAGTGATAATAATAGTTCTACCCAAAAGCTACTAAACTTAATAAGTAGAGCAAATATTGCTGTTTTTAAAAATAAACAAGAATTCAATAAAGTTATTGAAGAAATATTTATTGAACTAGAAGACTTGAAACTAGAAGGACAAGATCAAAAAACCGTATCTAAGTTTAATAGAGCTATTGAAGATATTAAAAGTTCACTGAAATTTATCAGCCAGATAAAAGAAAATAATTATTTTATTCAAATACCAATTTATATTAATAATCAAATTAAAAACTTAGATATTATTATAAAAAGAGAGGAAGAAAAAGCAAAACAAAAGAAATCTATTGAAAGTTTCAAAATTTTTATATCCTTGAATACAAATAATTTGAATACCGTGCAATCTTTAATAGAAGTAATTGACAAAAAATTATATATTAATTTTAAAGTTTACAACGAAAAAATATTAAAAAAATTTAAAAAGAATGAAAATATCTTAATAAAAACATTAAATAAATTAGGCTTTAAGAATAATATTATTAACTATAAAATCTTTGAAACTAAGGAGACTTTAATGGATTTTTCCTCTAAAAAATACAATAAATTCAACAATATAGATATGAAAGTGTAGGTGATAGGTTATTAAAAAGAATAAAGGTAATATTGCAAATGCTCTTAAATATAATATTGATGAAGATAATGCTCCCAAGTTAATAGCAAAGGGTAAAAATTTAGTAGCAGAAAAGATTGAAGAAGAAGCTCTAAAACATAATATACCAGTTTATAAAAATGAAAAATTATCTCAACAATTATATAACCTATCTATTGGAGATGAAATTCCTCCTAATCTCTATGAAGTAGTGGCTGAAGTTTTAGCTTTTATTGCAAAATTAGATAGTGATTCTTAAAACTAAAGATTGTTCTTTAGTTTTTTTTTTTTTTTTGAAAAATTCTATAAATTATGTTTTTTTGTAAGAAATAGAAGGAACTCAAGGAAAAAAATAGAAATAAGTAATAATCTATCTGTTGAAAGGTTGTTTTTATGAATAAACTTAAAATAGGATTAAAGGGTGAAGCTTTAGCTACTAAATTTTTAATCAAAAAAAATTATCAAATTATAGAACGTAATTTCAGATGTAAATTCGGAGAAATAGATATTATAGCGAAGAAGGATAATTGTTACATTTTTATTGAAGTTAAAACAAGAACAAGCTTCAAATATGGAAGACCTGTTGAAGCAATAGACTATCGAAAAATAGAACATATATTAAAAACCGTTAATTATTATCTTAAAGTTAAAAAAAAGTATAATTACTCTTATAGAATAGATGCAATAGAAGTTCTTTTAACTAATGATATTACTATAAATCATATAAAAAACATAATTAATTAGAAGAAGGATTGCTATTTTAAATAATATTATTATGTATACCAATAGATGAGGATGATTTTAATGTTATCAACTATTAATAGTTGTGTATTAATAGGCCTTGATGGTAGGTTGGTAAAAGTAGAAACTGATATTTCTAATGGTTTGCCGTCTTTTACAATTGTTGGTCTTCCTGATACGGCAGTTAGAGAGTCTAAAGAAAGAATTAGAGCAGCAATTAAAAATTCAGGTTATAATTTTCCAGTCAAGAGAATAACAATCAATTTATCCCCTGCGAATACAAAAAAAGAAGGTACTCATTTAGACTTACCAATGGCAATAGGGATATTAAGTGCTTCCGGTCAAATTAATAAAAATATAATTAAAGAATTTGGCTTCATCGGTGAATTATCACTTGATGGAAGATTAAATAAAGTATTGGGAGCACTACCACTTGTTATTTCTTTTAGGGAGATGGGTTTTAAGAAAATTGTTCTACCAATTGATAATTTTGAAGAGGCCAGTGTTATAAAAGACATAGAAATAATTCCATTTAAATATTTAAATAATCTCATTGAATATTTAACAACTAATAACAAGGATTGCAATATTACTCCAAGTTTCAAAAGGAATAATGTAGAAATAGAAAATGACTCAAATGAAATTGATTTTAGTGATGTAGCTGGACAACACAACGTTAAAAGAGCCCTTGAAATAGCTGCAGCTGGAGCACATAACTTGCTTTTAATTGGTCCACCTGGTTCTGGAAAAACAATGTTAGCAAAACGATTTTCTACAATTCTTCCGGATATGACATTAGAAGAATCTATTGAAGTTACAAAGATATATAGCATAGCAGGATTATTGCCAAATAAAAACTCACTTATTACAAAGCGTCCCTTTAGAGCCCCCCATCATACTGTATCACAAGTTTCCCTAGTTGGTGGAGGAAAAATACCTAAACCTGGAGAAGTTTCTTTAGCACATTTAGGTGTTCTATTCTTAGATGAACTACCTGAGTTTAAAAGAAGTGCCTTAGAAGTTCTTAGACAACCTATGGAAGATGATATTGTTACTATTTCAAGAGTAAATGCAACAATTACCTATCCAGCAAAATTTATTCTTATTGCTAGTATGAATCCTTGTCCATGTGGATATTATTCAGACCCATATAAAGAATGTTCTTGTGCTCCCCATGAAATCAAAAGGTATTTATCTAAAATTTCAGGGCCTTTGCTAGATAGGATTGATTTACATGTAGAAGTCTTTCCTATAGAATATAATGAATTATCATCTAATAAAAAAGGAATAACATCTAATGAAATAAAGAAAAGAGTAAATCAAGCTAGGGATTTTCAACTTAAACGATTTAATAATTCAAAAATAAGATTTAATTCAAGTCTTACCAATAAAATGATAAAAGAATATTGTAATATCAGTACAGATGCCAATAAGTTATTAGAAGCAGCTTTTAACAAACTGGGCCTTAGTGCTAGATCATATAATAAAATACTTAAAGTTAGTAGAACTATTGCTGATTTAGATGGCTGTGAGAAAATAAAGATAGAACATGTAACAGAGGCTATTCAGTATAGGAGCCTTGATAAAAAATTTTGGGAATTCTAAACTGACAGGTGAGAAATATGAAAGATATAGATGCTTACATATGGTTAAATTCTATTAATGGCGTTGGCTATAGGACTATAGAAAAATTATTAAATAAATTTAAAAATCCTTTAAATATTTGGAACGCTTCTGAAAAAGATATAAGAGAAATACCTTCAATTAATAAAAAGATTATAGATAATATTATATTAACTCGAAAAAAAGAATATATAATAAATCTTAAGAAAACATTGACTAAATATAAAATTCAATGTATAACTAGAGAAGATGTTCTTTATCCTAAAATTTTAAAAAATATCTATTCACCACCTCATATATTATATATTAGAGGAAATTTTAACAATTCTTTTGATAAAACTATTGCCATAGTTGGCTCTAGGAAGGCTACAGCATTTGGTAAAAAAACAGCATACAAATTTGCTTATGAATTAACTCAAAATGGATTTACTATAATAAGCGGAATGGCCAGTGGAATAGATACGGCAGCTCATAAAGGAGCACTTGATGCAGGAGGAAAAACTATTGCTATATTAGGATGTGGTGTAGATATATGTTATCCAAAATCTAATTATGATTTAATGAATAGGATTATTGAAAATGGTGCTATTGTTTCTGAATTTAGTGTTGGTACAGCACCTAAAGCTGGTAATTTCCCACAAAGAAATAGAATAATCAGTGGTTTAAGTAAAGGTATTTTAGTTGTTGAAGCTAGTTTAAAAAGCGGTTCATTAATAACAGTAAACTTTGCATTGGATCAAGGTAAAGATATATATGCTATTCCTGGAAATATAAACAATAGTTCTAGTAAAGGAACTAATAAATTAATTAAGGAAGGAGCAAAGTTAGTTACATCCATAGATGATATTTTAGAAGATTTTGATATGGAAAATACAATTTTAGGGAATAATGATAATAATATAAATAATGATCTAAATGAAATTGAAAATAAAGTATATAAAATAGTTGAAAGTAAGCAACCAATAAGTATTGATTATTTATTCACCATGTTAGATATAGATATTGCAAAAATGAATAGTATTCTAACTCTCTTAGAACTAAAAGGTTATATAGATACACTACCTGGCAATATTTTAATAGCAAAGTAAAAATATTTTTTGAAATAGTGTAACTTTTCTGATATAATAACTTTCGTTGCTAGTAATAATGGAGGTGCTTAAATGTCTAAATCTCTAGTAATAGTTGAATCACCAGCAAAGGCTAAGACTATCGGAAAATTTCTTGGAAAAAACTATAAGGTAAAAGCCTCCGTAGGACACATAAGAGATCTTCCAAAAAGTAAAATGGGCATAGATATAGAAAATGATTATAAACCTAATTATATAACCATACGGGGTAAAGGAAAGGTTATTAAAGAACTAAAAGCAGAAGCAAAAAAAGCAAAAAAAGTTTTTTTAGCAACTGACCCAGACAGGGAAGGTGAAGCTATATCCTGGCATTTATCTAATATTTTATCTATAAAAGAAGATGAAAAATGTAGAATAGAATTTAATGAAATCACATCAAAAGCCATAAAAAATGCTATTAAAAAACCAAGATCCATAAATAAAAATTTGGTTGATGCTCAACAGGCTAGAAGAATATTAGATAGACTAGTAGGTTATAGTATAAGTCCCCTATTATGGCAAAAAGTTAGAAAGGGACTTAGTGCAGGTAGAGTTCAATCAGTGGCTACTAAGCTTATCTGTGATAAAGAAAAAGAAATTAAAAACTTTATACCTGAAGAATATTGGACAATAGATGCAGATCTAATTATAGAAAATAATGAAGATGTGTTTAATTCAAGCTTTTATGGATATAAAAATAAAAAAATGGATTTAAAAGATCAAGATCAAGTAAATATAATAATAAATGATATAAAAGATAATAATTTTTTAGTTGGAAAAATTGAAAAAAAACTAAAAAGTAGAAAACCGTATCTTCCATTTACTACAAGTAGTTTGCAACAAGAGGCATCCAATAAATTTGGATATTCAACAAAAAAAACAATGGTGATAGCCCAACAACTATATGAAGGAATAGATATAAAAGGGGAAGGTTCAGTAGGTTTAATCACATATATAAGAACAGATTCAACGAGGATTTCTGAAGAAGCAAAGGATGAAACAATAAAATATATTAAAGAAAATTTTTCAGAAAAGTATTTACCTAAATCCAAAAGAAAAAATATTGTTAAAAAGGAAGCTCAAGATGCCCACGAAGCAATAAGACCAACTTCTGTATTTAGAGAACCTGAATTGATTAAAAATTCATTAACAAAAGAACAATATAATTTATACAGACTTATTTGGGAAAGATTCGTATCAAGTCAAATGAATGATGCAGAGTATTATTCTACTACAATAGATATTTTAAATGGAGATTATGTTTTTAAATCTAGAGGAACTCAATTACACTTTGATGGTTTTTTAAAAGTATATTCTTTTTCTAGTATAACTGAAAAAAGCATACCGGATTTAATGGAAGGACAAATACTTACTTTAAAAAAAGTAGATCCTAAACAACATTTTACACAACCGCCTGCAAGATATACAGAGGCTAGTTTAGTAAAAGAAATGGAAGATAAGGGAATTGGAAGACCAAGCACCTATGCACCAACAATTTCTACAATTATTAGTCGAGGGTATGTTGAAAGAGAAGGAAGATACTTAAAAGCAACAGAACTTGGTTTTGTAGTTAATGATATCTTAGAAAAACATTTTGATAGTATAGTTGATGTAGATTTTACTGCTGACATGGAAAATAAGCTTGATAGAATTGAAGAAGGAAGGGAATCTTGGGTAAATGTCATAGATGAATTCTATACACCCTTTAAATCTATTTTAAAAAAAGCTGAGAATGAAATAGAAAAGATTGATTTAACTGAAGAAACAGATGAAATATGTGAAAAATGTGGAAATAAAATGGTTATTAAATATGGTAGATATGGTAAATTTTTAGCCTGTTCAAATTACCCAGATTGTGATTTTACCAAGTCATTTGTTATAAAAGCGGGAGTAAATTGTCCAAACTGTGATGGAGAACTCATAGTAAGAAAAAGTAAAAAGGGTAAAACTTTTTATGGTTGCAGTAATTTTCCTAAATGTAGATTTATTAGTTGGAATAAACCTATAAACAAAAAATGTCCTGAATGTAATTCATTATTAGTTGAACAAAACAAAAAAAATCAAAAAATAATAAAATGCTCTAATAAAGAATGTAAGTATCAAGAAAAAACCGAATAATTTATAAAAAATTAATTACAATTTAAATTTACGAAAAACTAAAATATATATAATATAAATATACTTAAGATTAAGGAGGTAACATATGCCTAGTACATTATTAGAAAAAACTAGAAGACTTAACAAAATTCTACAGCAATCAGGTAATATTCCAGTTTCATTTTCTGAACTTTGTCAAACTTTAAGTGAGATTTTAAATGCAAATGTATATGTTTCAAGTAGAAGAGGTAAAGTTTTAGGAGTTAGTTTAGCTGATGCATCTGATTGTCCAATAATTGAAGACAAAGAAACTGGTGAAAAGAAATTTCCAAACGAATATAATGAAGAATTATTAAAAATCAATGAAACAAAGTTTAATATTACAGGTGATAATTTGTTAAATATCTTTAAATATGATGTTGAAAGCTATAATAAATTTGTAACAATTGTACCAATAAATGGTAGCGGACAACGTCTTGGCACTATGGTTTTAGCTAGACATGAAAAAGATTATTCTGATGAAGATTTATTTTTAGCAGAATATTCTGCAACAGTCGTTGGTATGGAAATTTTAAGAGCTAAAAGTGAAGAGATAGAAGAAGAAGCTCGTAAAAAAGCTATAGTACAAATGGCAATAGGTACATTATCCTATTCAGAATTAGAAGCTGTTGAACATATATTTGATGAGCTAGATGGAACTGAAGGACTACTAGTTGCAAGCAAAATAGCCGACAGAGTAGGAATTACGAGATCTGTAATAGTTAATGCCTTAAGAAAGTTTGAAAGTGCTGGAGTAATAGAATCACGTTCTTTAGGAATGAAAGGAACACATATTAAAATACTTAACGATAAATTGCTAGAAGAATTAAAAAATCTCAAACAATAAGCAACCAATTATTGGTTGCTTTTTTTAGTCTTATTTTACTATTTTTAGTAATTGGTATTTACATTTAGAATTTTATGTATAATAATGTACAATGTAAGTATAAAAAAATAATTTTTTATAGAGGAATAAAAACTTTTTTGTCGAAATATATTATCAATAAATTTAGGAGGATTCATTATGGTAAATAAATCTTCACAAAGAATTGAGGTATATAGAAAAGCTTTAAATGCTGCTTGGCTTAAAAACCAAGCCATTTCAAATAATATTGCAAATGTTAATACCCCAGGATATAAAAGACAAGACGTTCAGTTTGAATCAATCTTAAAGAACCATCTTAACAATAGCTTTGAACTTGTAAAAACACACCCTAAACATATATCGAATTCAAATAGTGAAATCGAAAAACTAGAACCTAAAATTATTATTGATAGAAATACAAGCTTTAGAAAAGATGATAATAATGTAAATATTGATGTGGAAATGGCAGAATTAAGTAAAAACACAATAAAATTCAATGCTCTATCTCAACAGCTTACAAATCACCTTCAAAGGATTAAAATGTCAATAACTGAAGGAGGGAAATAATTAATGAGTTTTTTTAAATCAATTAATATCAGTGCTTCTGGATTAACAGCCGAAAGACTTAGAATGGATATAATCTCGAAAAACATAGCAAATGCTAACACCACAAGGACAAGTAGTGGGGTACCATATAGAAGACAAATTCCAATATTTAAACAAGATGATAGTAATAGCTTTTCAAATATATTAAAAGAAACCGTAAATAAAAATTCAATAGGTAATGGTGTTGAAGTTGTTTCTATTACGGAAGACAAATCTCCATTTAAAAAAGTTTATAATCCAGGTCATCCTGATTCAGACAGTGAAGGATATGTATTAATGCCTAATGTTGATATAGTTACAGAAATGATAAACCTTATTTCAGCATCAAGGGCCTATGAAGCAAATGTTACTTCATTAAATAGCACTAAGAGTATTGCTATGAAAGCTTTGGAAATAGGAAGATAGTATTACTAAGGAGGCAATAATAAATGAAGGTTGATAATAATTTTAGTTTTCAATTACCAATAGAAAAAGTAAATCATTCTAATGATACTAGCAAGTTAGATTTTAAGGATTTTCTTAGTAAATCTATCAATCAACTTAACTCATTAGAGCAGAAATCCAATGAGCTTGACTATCTTTTAGCAACTGGGGAAATAGATAATATTCACGATGTAATGATAGCAAGTGAGAAGGCAGAGATTGGTCTTCAATTTGCAATTGAAATAAGAAATAAAATAATAAATGCATATGAAGAGATCATGAGAATTCAGATATAAATGCTAAAATAATTCTGTTTTATTTTTACTAGGAATGAGGTGTCTAAATGGGGGACTCTTTAATTAAAATTAGAAATCAGTTTAACGAATATTTCCAATCCCTTAATAACAAACAAAAAATAAAGATAGGTCTTGGAAGTTTTTTTTTGGTGTTGACCTTAGCATTATCAATAATGTACTTTACTAGACCAAATTATGTTTCTATATATAATGGTCTTAGTCTAGAAGAAGCTGGTGAAATAACTGGCAAGTTAGATGAGCTAAATATTCCTTGGATAAGTGAAATGGGTGGAACAACAATCTTAGTTCCTGAAGATTATCTAAATAAAGCACGTATGAATTTAGCTATCGAAGGTTTTCCCAATAATGGTATTACATGGGAAGATGCTTTAAATAATAATTCTATTACAATGACTAGTGAAGAAAGAAGAATGAAATTTCTTCGGGCACAGATGAATGAGTTAAGTAGTACCATTGAAGAAATTAATGGAATAACAAGTGCTCAAGTTAATTTAACAGTTCCAGAAAAAAGTGAATTCATTACTGAACAAAATAGTTTAGCTAAAGCATCTGTATTACTTGATTTAAAACCGGGCTTTAAATTAAATCCACAACAAGTTAATGGAATTGTGATGCTTGTATCAAATTCAGTTGATGGACTAAATCCAGAAAATATTACTATCCATGATGAATCAGGCGCCATATTAAATGATCCAAATAATACTACTGAAGATTATACAGTGAATAATCTTGATATGGAGCAAAAAATCAAAAATGGAATACAAGAAAGTATAAAAAAATTACTTTCTAAAATTTATGGAGAATCTAATGTGGATGTTGTGGTTGATGTAGATGTTGATTTTGATAAGGAAGTAACAGAAATCACAGAATATGCCCCTCCAATTGATGGTGAAACAACAGGTCTTATAAGAAGTCTTAATGAATTAAAAGAACAAGTTCTAAATGGTGAGTCAGGAGGCCCACCTGGAACCGACTCTAATTCAAATATTACTGAATATACTGAATTAGACAATAGTGATTCTCAATATTTAAATGAAAATAGAAGTGTAAATTATGAATTGAATGAAATTAGAAAAAATATCGTAAAGGCTCCTGGTAAAATTGAAAACATTACCGTAGCAATTATTCTAAATAAAAAAAATATTGTTGGTGGAGAACTGACAGAAGATCATAAACAAGAGCTTATAAATTTAGTATCTGCTGCTGCGGGCCTTGAAACTAAAGTGGTTGAAGTTATGGCACAAGACTTTAATGACGACTCTGAACAAATTGTGGCGGTTTCTACTGATGAAGGTTTTAATTTGAGTGCTAACTTACCTTTAGTAAGTATAGGTGTTGTATCCTTACTACTAATTGTCGGTGCTTTATTCTATGTATTTAGAATAAGGAGAAGAAAAACTGAAATAAATGAAATTATGCAAGTTGATTTAAATGATGAAGATGAAGTTGAGGAAATAGATGTTGATTTTAATGATAAATCTAGCTATAGACAACAAATAGAAAGGTTTATAGATAAAAAACCTGAAGCTGTTGCTCAACTATTAAGAACATGGTTGAATGAAGATTAGGAGTGAAATTATGCCAAGAAAAGGTGAGTTAAGTGGACGCGAAAAGGCTGCAATTTTGTTGATTTCATTAGGTCCAGACAACTCTGCTAAGGTGTTCAAACATTTACATGATGATGAAATAGAAGAATTAACTCTAGAAATCGCAAATATGAGAAAAGTTTCTCCTGAAGAAAAAGATAGTGTAGTGGAAGAGTTCTATCAAATATGCTTAGCCCAAAACTTTATTTCTGAAGGTGGAATAAACTATGCCAAAGAAGTCTTAGAAAAAGCTATGGGATCTAATAAAGCATTAGAGATAATTAATAAACTTACTGCTTCTTTACAAGTTAGACCCTTTGATTTTGTAAGAAAAGCAGATGCAAATCAATTATTGAACTTTATTCAAAATGAACATCCACAAACTATATCATTAATTCTTTCATATTTAAATTCTTCACAAGCAGGTCAAATATTATCTGCTCTGCCACAAGATAAACAAGCAGACGTAGCACAAAGAATTGCCACTATGGATAGAACCTCCCCAGAAATAATTAAGGAAGTGGAATATATTCTTGAAAAAAAACTATCTTCAATGGTAACTCAAGACTATACTTCAACTGGAGGAATTGAAACAATAGTTGATATTTTAAATTCTGTTGATAGAGGAACTGAAAAATATATTATGGAAACATTAGAGATACAAGATGCAGAGCTAGCAGAAGAAATTAAAAAGAGAATGTTTGTATTTGAGGACATTATTACCCTTGATAGTGTATCAATACAAAGGTTCATTCGTGAAGTTGATAATAATGAACTTTCAATTGCACTAAAAGGTGCAACACAAGAAGTTAAGGATTTAGTTTTTGCCAATATGTCTAAGAGAATGGCTGAAATGATAAAAGAAGATATGGAATTTATGGGGCCAATTAGACTTAGAGATGTGGAAGAAGCACAACAAAAAATTGTTAATATCATACGTAAATTAGAAGAAGCTGGAGAAATTATAATCTCTCGTGGTGGAGGAGATGAAATCATTGTCTAGAGTAATAAAATCTTCTCAAGTTATAATTGATAATAAAGGATATAAACTAAAGACTTTCGTTGATGATTTAGATATTAAAGACACAACGATATCAGATGAACAAAGTAATATTGATGAATTAAAAAGACAAGAAGAACTTGAACAAATATACAATGAAAAAATCAACAAAGCAAAAGAAGAAGCAAAATTTATTATTAATGAGGCCTATGAAAAGGCAAAAAAAATATATGATAATGCAAAAAAGGATGGATATTCCGAGGGAAAAGATCTTGGATATAATGAAGGCTTAAAAGAAGCTAAATCTATTATTCAGGAATCCCTTAGTATTAAAAAAGAAATTGAAAATACAAAAAAAGAAACAATTAAAAAAATTGAGAAAGATGTTATTGAATTGACAATAAAAACCATTGAAAAAATTTTAAATAAAAAAATTCAAGAT
>CBETVX010000071.1:0-11445 GCA_965539935.1 uncultured Eubacteriales bacterium
ACCTAAGCAAAATTTTTTTATGATTAAAGGAAAAGGGAATCCAAATGATGAAGGTTTTAAAGAAAAAATAGGTGTATTATATTCATTAGCCTATGCCGTAAGGATGATGCCAAAGAATGGATTTACACCAGAAGGCTATTATGAATATACTGTCTATCCCCTTGAAGGAATATGGGATTTAACTGAAGAAGGAAAAAAATCCGATACATTAAACAAAGATGAACTGGTATATACAATCATGATTAGACAGCCTGACTTTGTTACTAAAGAGGTAGTTGAAAATGCCTTTAAACATGTTAGAAAGAAAAAGCCCCATCCATTATTAGATAGTGTAACCTTTGAATCAATGGAAGATGGTTTATCTGTTCAAATCATGCATATTGGTCCATATGATGATGAGCCCCGGAGTTTTGAAAAAATGAAGAAATTTATTGAAGAAAATAATCTAGAGATAAGAGATTTTGCCCATAGAGAAATATATATTTCAGACGTAAGAAGAACAGAAAAATCTAAATTAAAGACAGTCTTAAGATATAGAGTTAAAGGAGTGTGCAATGAATAAATTAAGAGTATATTTACAAAATAACCCTAAAATAGTTAAAGGATTTATATTAGGATATATCATATTTGCAGGATGTTTCGTATTTCCCTTTGGAAATGAGCGTAATCCCTTTGATTTTATGAAGGCCTATTTAGTTGTTGCCACATACGGAATTATTGGATTAGGTTTTGCAGGTATTTATGGCATAAACAAAGAAAAATTTGTATATATTTCAAGTTTAATTTTAACGGTCTTAGGCATGATCTGTCGATATATTTTAGAATATGGGGAAGTATCAAATACAAGGAATTTTACACCATTTAATATAATGTCATACCTAGTAATAATACCAATATTTATAGTTGTGATATATCACTTTATTATAAAAAAATTGCAAAAGAATAATTAATCTTTATATATTATTCCTTAAGCCCAGGATTGCTTTCTATGATATTCCCAATAATGGGAATGTTTCAAAATTGGGAAAAGGAATAGTATCAATAATGGGAAAATAGCTTTTGATGAGACTAAAAAATCTCTTCAAGGGCTATTTTTTTATGGAAAGAAAATACTATTTTTTTAAATCTATCTAGCTAAAATAAAGGGTTTAAGGGGTTTTAAAAACAGAAAATGATGAATTTTCATACAAATCTTATGAAGCTGGCATATAATTTGCTCATTATATTTGTGTGAATAAATGAAGAACTAAAAAAATGAGAGGAGGATGAGATGTGGCTGTGGTAGGTGGTATTAAATGAAAAGATATATTATAGAATTTGGCCTTGGTATAGATTTTCATGGACAAGATGTAAATAGAGCTGCAGAGAAGGCTGTTACAGATGCTGTTTCTAGAAGTTGTCTATGTGGTTTAAAGGAAGTTTTAAATATTGATGATATGAGTAAGGAGGTGTTAGTAAATGTAACAATAGCCGTTTCTAAGCCCGAGATAATACAAGAAGGCAGAATAGGAAAATGTTTACCTGTTGGTAAGGTGAAAGTAAAGGCCATAGAAGGTGGAATGAATGTACCCGGATTGTATCTACCGGATTTTGGAGATATCGATGATAGCATTGAAGTTGCTGTAGCATGCGTAGAGGTAGAAATACTTAAATAATGAAATGGGAGGGGTTAAATTTGACTTTATCAAATAGCAAAGTTATTGATATGTACAAAACTATGATTAGAATCAGAAAATTTGAAACACAGGCTATGAATCTTTTTGCCCAAGGAAGTATTCCGGGATTTGTACATTTATATATTGGAGAAGAAGCAGTTGCCACAGGAGCTTGTGCAAATCTGAATGATGATGATTATATAACAAGTACCCATAGAGGACATGGACATATTGTTGCTAAGGGTGGAGATTTAAAATATATGATGGCAGAGTTATATGGAAAAGAAACAGGATATTGTAAAGGAAAGGGAGGCTCAATGCATATTGCCGATGCTACCAAAGGTATATTAGGGGCAAATGGTATAGTAGGGGCAGGTCATAATATTGCCGTAGGGGCTGGATTAAGTATTCAATATAGAGGAACTAAACAAGTTTGTGTTTGTTTCTTTGGGGATGCTTCAACGAACCAAGGTACATTCCATGAAGCATTAAATCTTGCTAGCGTATGGAAACTTCCAGTAGTATTTGTTTGTGAAAACAACCTATATGGAATATCCGTTAGTCAAAGCAGACATCAAGCTATCAAAGATGTTTCTGATAGAGCAGTTGCATATAACATGCCTGGAATTACCGTAGATGGAAACGATGTCTTTGCTGTTTATGAAGCTACAAAGGAAGCAATAAAAAGAGCTAGAGATGGTCAAGGACCTACTTTGATAGAGTGTAAAACCTATAGACATAGAGGTCATTTTGAGGGAGACCCTGGTGCATATAAACCTGAAGAGGAACAAAAAGAATGGCTTGCAAAGGACCCTATACCAAGGATGGAAGAATTCATGATAAAAAATGAAGTCTTAACTAAAAAAGAATTAGAAGCTATACAAAAAGAAGTTGATGAGGAAATAAATGAAGCTATAGAATTTGCAAATAATAGTTCCTATCCTGCATTAGAATCTGTTGTTGAAGATATATATACTGACATAAAAGAGGAGGTAAGAGTAAGATGAGAACTATGACATATGCTGAAGCTATAAGAGAGGGTATGAGAATTAAAATGAACCACGACCCAAATGTTTTGATATTTGGAGAAGATGTTGGAGCCTTTGGAGGGTGTTTCGGAGTAACAGCTGGACTCTATGATGAATTTGGAGAAAAAAGAGTAAAAGATACACCAATATCTGAAGGAGCTATTATAGGATGTGCTGTTGGTGCAGCTGCTACAGGATTAAAACCAGTGGCAGAGCTTATGTTCATAGATTTCCTGACGGTAGGAATGGACCAACTTGTAAATCAAGCTGCAAAAATGAGATATATGTTTGGTGGAAAAATTACCCTTCCTATGGTAGTAAGATTACCAGGTGGAGCAGGTGTTCAAGCAGCAGCTCAACATTCACAATCCCTAGAGGCATGGCTTACCCATGTGCCTGGACTTAAAGTAGTATATCCATCAACACCTCAAGATGCCCTAGGACTTATGTTAAGTGCTATAGAAGATGATAACCCAGTAATGTTTATAGAGCATAAATTACTATATGCAGTTGCTGGTGAAGTTGAAGACGATGTGAAGCCAATTCCTCTAGGAGTAGCAGATGTAAAAAGGGAAGGGAAAGATGTCACTGTAATAGCCACAGGAAAAATGGTTCACGATGCATTAAAGGCTGCTGAAATTTTATCAAAGGAAGGTATCGAAGTTGAAGTAATAGATCCAAGATCCTTATATCCCCTTGATAAAGAAACAATATTTAAGTCTGTAGAAAAGACAAATAAAGTAGTTGTAGTTACAGAAGAAAATAAGCGTGGAGGCTATGGTGGAGAGATTTCTGCACTTATTTCAGAAGAATATTTTGATTATCTTGATGCACCAGTAGTTAGAATAGGTGCCTTAGATACTCCAATACCATTTTCCCCCGTACTTGAAAGTTATGTAATTCCTAATGAAACTGATATAGTTAATGCTGTTAAAAAAATGATATAAAAATATGAAAGAGGTAGCATAGCTATCTCTTTCTAAAAGGAGAATACCAAATGGCTACAATAGGTATTATTGCTAATCCTGCATCGGGAAAGGATATTAGAAGACTTGTGTCCCATGCTACTGTAGTTGATAATAATGAAAAAGTAAATATAGTAGAGAGAGTTATACTAGCCGCACAGAAATGTGGTGTAGAAAAGATTTATATTATGCCAGATACTTTTCAAATTGGATATAAAGTTGAAGATAATTTAATTACCACAAAGGAACTAAAGGCTGAAATAGAAGTATTAGATATGAAGATAACAGGAAGTCAGTTGGATACGACAACGGCGTCTGAAATCATGGAGGAAAAGGGAGTAGGATGTATAGTTGCCCTTGGGGGAGACGGAACAAGTAGAGCTGTAGCAAAGGGAATAAAAAATACACCGCTAATAGGATTATCTACAGGGACTAATAATGTCTATCCAGATTTTACTGAGGGAACGGTGGCTGGAATGGCAGCTGCTATAGCTGCTTCAAATAAATATAGTATACGTGAGATTTGTAGAAAAGATAAGAGAATTGAAATATATAAGGATGAAAAACTTATTGATATTGCTTTAGTAGACTTAGTTTTATCAAAAAACATATTTGTAGGTGCTAAGGCAATATGGAATATTGAAGATATATTAAAAATAATGGTGACTAGAGGTCATCCTGCTAGTATAGGATTCTCATCCTTGGTTGGATGCAAAACAATAGTGACGGAAGATGATGATTTTGGTATCTCTATTGACCTAACAAAGAATAAGTATAAAATAAAAGCCCCCATAGCTGCTGGTTTAATAGAAAAGATAACCATGGGTGAACCTGAAATCATTGAAATAAATAAAGACTATGTATATATAGCAGAAAATAAAGGCGTAATAGCCTTGGATGGTGAAAGGGAGATAGTTTTCAATAAAGGAGATAAATTTATCTTTAAAATAACTAGAAAGGGACCACTGCATGTAAATATTGTAAAGGCGTTGGAAATAGCACAAAGAAATGGATTTTTTCATTGGTAAAAATATTTACCCCAAAATTAAGTATAAAAAATAGCAATTACAAGGAGGAGTAGTAATGGCGGATGTAATTGTAATGCCTAAGCTTGGTCTTACAATGAAAGAGGGAAAGATAGCAAAGTGGAATAAAAATGAGGGAGAGGAGATTAAAGAAGGAGAAATTCTTCTTGAGGTTGCAACAGACAAACTTACTAATGAAATAGAAGCAAATAGAAGTGGTATTATTAGAAAATTATTAGTAAAAGAGGGCGATGTAGTTCCTTGCCTAGAGCCTATTGCCATAATCGGGGATAAGGATGAAGATATATCGGATCTATTACCCCAAACTACAGTAGAGGAAAAGAAAGTGGAAAGTCCCCAAAAAATCAGTAATAAACAAGAAGTTAAGGAAAAGAAAAATCTAGGAAATAGAGTTAAGATTTCACCAATAGCAAAAAAACTAGCACAAGAAAAGGGAATAGATATTGCAGATATTACAGGAACTGGGCCCCAGGGAAGAATAACTAAAGCTGATGTTGAAAAATACTTAGAAAATAAATCTAAAGTAAAGACATCTCCTATGGCAGAAAAGGTTGCCCGTGAATTAAATGTTAACCTTTCTGATATAAATAAAGACGGTAGGATAATGAAGCAAGATGTATTAGATTATAATAAAAAAGCTAAATTCCTTGAAGTAGCTGACCCTATGGATGAAAGGGTTCCTATGAGTCAAATGAGAAAAGTAATAGCTCAAAGGATGTCACAGAGTTGGGAGACATCACCGGCTGTTACATTTGATATCAAAGTAGATATTACAAACTTAAGAAGATTGAAGGACAAATTAAAGAATGTTCACAAGGTAACATATACAGACCTTTTAGTGAAGGTTTTATCTAAAGTTCTTTTAGAGTTCCCACTGTTAAATTGTTCAATTGATGGAGAAGAGTTGATATTTAGAAATTATGTTAATATTGGTGTAGCTGTTGCATTAGAAAATGGACTAGTAGTACCTGTTGTAAAATATGCAAATGTTAAAGGTTTAAAGGAAATTTCATCTGAAATTAAAGAGTTAGCTTTTAAAGCAAAAAATAACGAACTATCTTCAGACCATTTGACTGGAGGTACATTTACCATAACTAATCTGGGAATGTATGGGATAGATTCTTTCTCGCCAATAATCAATCAACCTGAAGTGGCAATATTGGGAGTTAATACAATAGAAGAAAGACCAGTACTAGAAAATGGAAACCTTATAAACAAACCTTTTATGAAGTTATCCCTAACAGCAGACCATAGAGCCGTAGATGGAGCAGTTGCCGCTCAATTCCTCCATAGAGTAAAAGAATATATTGAGAAGCCTGAAATGTTAATATTATAGGAAAGGAGCTTAAATATATGAAAGTAGTTGTTCTTGGCGGCGGACCAGGAGGGTATGTATGTGCAATTAGAGCGGCACAACTTGGAGCAGAAGTTACCATTATAGAAAAGAAACATATAGGAGGAACATGTTTAAATGTAGGGTGCATTCCCACAAAGGTACTTCTTCATACAAGTGAAATATATAATACCATCAAGGAAGAATCTGAAGAACTTGGCATAAAAGTAGGAGAGGCTTATATTGATTGGGCTACCCTTCAAAATAGAAAAGAATCAATAGTCAATCAATTAGTAGGTGGTGTAGAAACCCTCTTAAAATCAAATAATATAAAAAAGATAGATGGATATGGAAAGTTTTTAAATAATAAAGAGATTGAAGTTACCTTATCTGATGGGAAAAAACAAACTATAGAATTTGATAAAGCTGTAATAGCTACGGGTTCAGAACCTACAATAATTCCCCTACAAGGTGTTGAGTTAGATGGGGTCATTACCAGCGATGAAGCCCTATCTTTAGAGGAAATACCAGAAAGCATCTGTATAATAGGGGGAGGAGTAATTGGTAGCGAATTTGCATCGGTGTATTCTTCCCTGGGTACAAAGGTTACAATAGTTGAAATGCTCCCTGAAATATTGCCTACAATGGATGATGATATTGTAAGCATTCTAAAAAATCAACTGATGAAGTCAGGGGTAGATATATATACAAAAACAAAAGTTAGTGGCATTCATCAGAAAGGAGATAAATTAGTTGTTAATACTAGTTCCCAAGGAAGAGAACAATCCTTTGAGGTAGAAAAAGTTTTATTGGCTGTGGGAAGAAGACCAGCCACGAAGAATTTAGGGCTTGAGGATATTGGCGTAAAGATTGATAGAGGAGCTATTATAGTTGATAGAAGAACCATGGAAACAAATGTAAAAAACATATATGCCATTGGTGATTGTAATGGAGGAACACTACTTGCCCACGTAGCTTCAGCTGAAGGTGTAGTTGCAGCGGAAAATATTATGGGTAAAGTATCTAAGATTAAATTTAATACTACACCCTATGCAGTATATACTAAGCCAGAATTAGCTGCTGTAGGTATGACAGAGGAGGAAGCAAGAAAGCAAGGATATGAAGTTCGGGTTGGGAAATTTCCTTTATATGCCAATGGTAAATCCTTAATTATGGGTGAACCAAATGGGGTTGTAAAATTCGTTGTGGATGCTAAGACCGATGAAATACTTGGTATACACATGGCAGGCCCTAGAGCAACTGATTTAATTGCAGAAGGGGCATTGGCTATTAGATTAGAAGCTACAGTTGAAGAAATTGTTACAACTATACATGCTCACCCAACTGTGGGAGAGTCCTTCCACGAAGCAGCCCATGCTGTTCACAACTTAGCAATACATTTACCAAGATAAATAAAGTGAGTTTCTATAGTATTTAGGACTTTGGCGAAAATATTATCGTTAAAGTCCTTAAATACTATTTATTTAATTAGGATAAATTATTTATTAAATACAATGATTGACTTCCAATGCCTTTTTATGTGGAGATTTTTATAGTAATATATAGATAATACATATGGTGTAGGGAAATAAAAATCTTAATATTGAAAATACTATACAGAATAAATCTTTTATTAAATTTTCAATAAACTAATTATATTTATAGGAAGGTGAAAAAATGAAATATATAAAAACTAATTGGGGTATACCCTATTATAATTTTGCCCTTGAAGAATATCTGATGAATGAAGCACCGGAAGATAGTTACCTTTTCTTCTATATACACAGACCATCTATCATTGTTGGGAAGCATCAAAACACCATAGAGGAAATAAATAAAGAATTCGTAGAAGAAAAGGGGATTATTGTAGCTAGAAGACTTTCCGGTGGTGGAGCTGTTTATCATGATGAAGGAAATCTAAATTTTTCATTTGTACAAAAAGCACAAGAGCAAGAATTCAATAATTTTGAAAAATTTACTAGACCAATAATAAATGCCCTTAAAGAGTTGGGAGTAGAAGCCGAACTTTCCGGTAGAAATGATATATTGGTTGATGGTAAAAAAATATCTGGAAATGCACAATACTATAAAAAAGGTAGGATATTAAGTCATGGTACTTTGTTATTTGATGCTGATATGACTAATTTATCAAAGGCACTTAAAGTTAAAGACTTAAAAATTAAGTCTAAGGGAATTAAGTCCGTTAGAAGTAGGGTTACAAATATTAAAGAACACATGGAAAAAGATATGTCAATAATTGAACTTAAAGACTATATTTTAGATTATATTTCCAACAATGAAGATATTAGTGAATATGTATTGAATGAAAGTGAACTAGAGAAAATTAATGAAGCCGCAAAAAATAAGTTTAGTACGTGGGATTGGAACTGGGGTAATTCTCCAGAATATGAAATTCAAAAAATTAATAAATTCCCCTGTGGTTTAATTGATATTAGATTAAATATAAAAAATGGTAAAATTAAGGATTGTAAAATATATGGAGATTTCTTTACAAAGAGAAATATAGAGGAATTGGAAGGAATATTATGTAATAAGACCTATGAAAAGGAAAGTATAAAAAATCAATTAAAAACCATTAATTTATCCGATTATTTTCATGGTCTTGACTTAGAAGAATTTGTAGAGTTTTTAACTGTTTGATAGTTACAGCTAAGCAATAGGTTTTATAAATTATTGTAACAGATTTACAATTTTACTTAAAGGGGGGATATTTTGGATAACTATAATAGTGAGCGGAAAAAAAGATGGATGAAGTTTATAGATGAAAATATTATAGATTCCTCAGTCAATCCGATTATTGCAGATTCATGGAAAAGATGCAAAAAATATGGAGTTGACCCCTTTGGAGGAATAGGTCCCAAAATACTGAGAGTAAAATTCGAAGACATACTTAAAGAAAATAAAGAGCTTTTAGATGTTGCCAGACCTATTATGGCAAATCTTCATGAAATTGTTATAGGAACACATTTTGCATTGGTTCTTACAGATAAATACGGACATATAATTGAAACGATAGGAAATAACATTGTAAGGGATAGAGCAAATAGAATACGATTTAATCTAGGGTCCATATGGAGTGAAAAAGCAGTAGGAACAAATGCTATAGGCACGGCATTAGAGATTGATCAACCAATCCAAATAATTGGAGAAGAGCATTATTGTGTAAGCCACCATCCTTGGACATGTTCAGCTGCTCCAATTCATGATGAAAAGGGAAATGTTATAGGATGTTTAAATATGTCAGGTGATAGCAATCAGGCACATTCCCACACCTTAGGTATTGTAGTTGCAGCCACATACACAATAGAAAAACAAATGGCATTATTAAGATCCCATAAATTAATTGAAACTATTTTTGAAAGTACCACAGATGGGATGATAGTAGTAGATAAGAATTATGGAATAAAAAGAGTAAATGAAAGAGCTATAAAAATTTTAGGAATAATGAAAAAGGATATATATAAATTAGATGCAAGGGATATTTTTAAGGATATAAATTTTCTTTTTGATATGGATTTTTATAATAAAAGAAAATCAGCTTACTTTACTGATTGTAACGCATACGTAGATGGTAAAAGAATAGCTTGTAGTGCTAATATAGTACCTATGATTACAAATGATGAAATTGTAGGATTTACTATAGTGTTTAAAGAGACAAAATATCTTCATAAAGCTGTAAATAAGGTGGCCGGGAATATGGCTACCTATACTTTCAAAAATATAATTAGCGAAGATGAAAAAATGAAGCAGCTGATTAATGCAGCCAAGAGAATAGCAAGAACTAATAGCTGTATATTGATCGAAGGAGAAAGTGGAACAGGAAAGGAATTATTTGCCCATGCAATTCATAATCATAGTAATCGTGCAAAAGGGCCCTTTGTGGCCATAAACTGTGCATCCCTTCCTAGAGATTTAATTGAAAGCGAATTATTTGGCTATGAGAAAGGCGCATTTACTGGGGCTTTAAAGGAAGGTAAGCCTGGAAAATTTGAGCTTGCAAATGGGGGAACGATATTTTTAGATGAGATTGGAGAGCTTCCATTGGAGCTACAGGCCAAGCTTTTAAGAGTATTAGATAATATATCCATAAGAAGGATTGGCGGAAATTATGAGAAAAAGTTAGATGTACGTATTATAGCTGCAACTAATAGAGATCTATTGAAGGAAATGAAAAATAAAAATTTTAGAGAAGATTTATATTATAGATTAAATGTATTTAAATTAGAAATACCTCCTTTAAGGGAAAGAAAGGGAGACATTAAACTCTGTGCCAATCACTTTTTGAATAATTTTAATCGACAAAATCATCAAACAACTAAGGCCTTAAGTGATGGATTTATAAGATGTTTAGAAAATTATAAATGGATAGGTAATGTAAGGGAGCTTCAAAATATTATTGAAAGAGCATACTATTTATGTGAAGATAGTATTATCACAGAAGAACATTTACCCCAGTATATTTCCCTTTATATGGATGATTATACTGAAAAAGAGGTTGATATACCTATTGTTCCCATAGAAAATGTAGAAAAAAATAATATTATTAACATGCTTTTAAAATGTGAAAAAAATGTTATTCAAGCAGGTAAAAATCTTAATATGAGTAAATCTACAATATATAGAAAAATAAAAAAATATAATATAGACCTTAATAAAATATAAGAGTTATAATTTATAATAGTTTTAAAGATAAATAAATTAGTTTTTTATACTACTTAAGTAAATAAGTATTTTATAGAGGACTAGTGATGAATAGAAAGAGGTATGTGTATGCACTTTAGAGTAAGAGCAGCAGCTATAATCTTAAATAATAATAGTGAAATTCTTTTAGTACATCATCGACACCCTCAAACAGGAGAAGAATGGTGGACCCTTCCTGGTGGGGGTCTAGAAGGAGAGGAAAATGCAGTTGACGCTGTTATACGGGAAGTTAAAGAAGAATGTAAAATCAATTGTATTCCTCAAAGGTTGGTATATGTAAGAGAATTCTTAGACTGTAAAAATGATATACATCATGTGGAACTATTTTTTACTGCAAATGTAAATAACTATCAGGTTGAAAAAGGTATAGACCCTGAACTTAAAGAGCAGTATATTACCGATGTCAGATTTTTCTCAAGAAAGGATATAGAGAAAGTACAGGTAGCAGTATTTCCAGAGATACTTAGGGATAGGTTCTGGGAAGATTTAGAAAGTAATTTTACAGGTCATCATACTTACCTTGGCCAAAGACATTGGAAATAATGATAGATTAAAAAACACCTTTTTGTGTCATATTTTAACACAAAAAGGTGTTTTTATTTAGAAACAATATATCTATTTAAAGGGGGATTGCTTCAATCTAAATTTTATATACTTTAATAAAACATGAGTTTTTGAAAAAATTTATATAACTAT
>CBETVX010000072.1:0-11054 GCA_965539935.1 uncultured Eubacteriales bacterium
TTAATTGCTGAAAAAGTAGATAATGAATGTATAAAACTTTTAGAAACTGAGGCAGATGTTGACGTAAAGCTTAATATGTCTAGAGAAGAACTTTTAAATGAAATAGAAAAATATGATGCCCTTATTATAAGAAGTTCTGTTAAAGTAGACAAAGAATTATTTTCATATGCAAAAAAACTAAAAATAGTTGGTAGAGCTGGAAATGGTATAGATAATATTGATGTTGATGAAGCAACTAAGCAGGGAATAGTTGTTGCAAATACCCCTGAAAGTAATACCATATCAGCCTGTGAATTAGCCATAGGACTTATTCTAGCTCAAGCAAGAAATATTAGTTATGCAGATAACTTTTTGAAATCTGGAAAATGGGATAGAAAGAGATTTATGGGAGTAGAAATTTACAATAAAACCTTAGGCATAATAGGACTAGGAAAAATAGGTTCATTAGTTGCTGAGAGAATGAGTAGCTTTGGAATGAAAATAATTGCCTATGATCCCTATATATCTGATGAGAGATTTGAACGATATGGAGCTGAGAAAAAAGGTACTTTAGATGAGCTTTTAGCAGAGGCTGATTTCATTACCATCCATACTCCTAAAACAGAGGAAACTAAAAATATGATTGGTAAAGAAGAAATAAAAAAGATGAAGGATGGAGTAAGGATAATAAATGCAGCACGAGGTGGAATCATAAATGAAAAAGACCTATTAGAAGGATTAAAAAGTGGAAAAGTGGCCAGTGCTGGATTAGATGTACATGAGGAAGAACCTTGTTATAATAATCCATTATTCAAGCTCAACAATGTAGTAGTAACTCCCCATATTGGAGCAACTACTGTAGAAGCACAACAAAATGTAGGTATAACTATTGCTAAGCAAGTATTAAATGTATTCAAGGGAGAAATAGTTGAAAATGCTGTAAATCTACCTACTCTAAATAGAAAAGGACTTAAAACCTTGGGGCCATATATTGAGCTTATGGAGAATTTAGGAAAAATATATTATCAAATTTACAATAATCCAGTAGAGCTAGTTGATATACAATATTATGGAAACATAGCATATGAAGAAGTAGAAATGATAAACATAGCATTTATTAAGGGACTTTTAGAACCCATAATGAAAGACCATGTAAATTACGTTAATGCAAAAGTTTTAGCAAAACAAAGAGGAATAATAATTAACCAAAATAAAAATTCAGATAACTATAATGGTTTTACAGATCTAATAAAAATAAAGATAAAGAATAAAGAAAATACATTTACATTGGCAGGAAACCTATCATCAAAAAATGAAGGAAAGCTCGTAGAATTAATGGGATATGAAGTAGATGTCAATCCAACTCAGCATATGTTATTTATTCAGAATATGGATGTACCTGGAGTTATAGGGGATATAGGAACAATATTAGGGAAAGAAAGGGTTAATATAGCAACTATGCAAGTAGGAAGGAATGAAAGAGGAGAAAAGGCTCTTATGGTACTTAATGTAGATGATTATATTTCTAATGAAACACTAAATAATCTTATGAAGATAAATAACGTATTGTGGGCAAAGGCGGTAAAACTGTAGTATGATTTTATTGAATGGGATTTTAGATAATAATATAAAAGAAAAATGATGGTATTTATTGAAAAAAATATTTCCTTGGAAATAAGATTAAGAAGAATGTCAAAAAATGACTAAATTAAATAAAGTAATATTACAAATAATATTATATGAGTAAGCTAATGAAAGGATGCTTATGATGAGTACAAGATTATTTGTAATAGCCATAACGCCAGGTATAGCATTGGCTTTATCAGTCTACTTTACAGATAGATATGATAAAGAGCCTTTATCATTACTGTTAAAAGTCTTTGTGTTAGGAGCTTTATCTGTCATACCAACAGCAATAGTTGAAAGATTTTTAGTATCAATTAATCCCTTTGCAGGTATTTTAAGTATAGCCTTCACAGCCTTTGTTGTGGCAGGTCTTACTGAAGAATTCTTTAAGCGATTTGTAATACTAAAAACAGCTTTTAAGAGTAAAGCCTTTGATGAAAAATTAGATGGAATAATTTATGCTACATTTGCAGCCCTTGGATTTGCCACTGTGGAAAATATAGTATATGTGGTCTTTAGATTTACCACTAACCCACATATAGGAATATATAGAGGAATTTTTTCAGTACCAGCCCATATGCTTTTCGCTGTTACCATGGGATATTATCTATCCTTAGCCAAATTTTCGAAGGAAGAAAGGGATAGAAGAAAATATTTAAAAAAATCATGGTATGTACCTTCAATGCTGCATGGTATCTTTAATTTCATTTTGATGTTAAATCTGACCCAGGTGTTTTTAATTTTTATTCCCTATGTAATATATCTATGGATAGTAAATTTAAGAAAACTGAATGAATATTATATAGAGTCTATGATTATGTACCATAAAGATATTAGATTAGAATAAAGTTATATTTAAAAGGCACAGAAATGTGTCTTTTATTTAGGGTTAAGTTTTCAGAAAATTGAATAAATATATTAATATGAGGTATATATAGAATATCCTATGGAGGTGAGGGTATGATAGAAATTCCTAAAATTAATATTGGTGAATATTTAATAATTCAAAGGATGGTAAAGAAAGAAGATACGGCTCTTAACTATGGAAGTGGAAAATTATCTAAATTACTTGCAACTCCAAGTCTAGTGGCATTAATGATAGAAGCCTCCGTAAAACTTATTGATGATAATTTACCCGAGGGATTAATAACTGTAGGGAAAATGGCCCAGATTACCCATGAACAACCTACTTTAGAAGGGGAAACAGTAAGTGTAAAGGTTACAATAAAAGAATATGATGGCAATAAAATTATTATAGAGATGGTTGCATATGATGAAGTTGGAATCATAGGTAGAGGTATTCACGAAAGGATTATTGTAAACAAAGAAGCTCTTTTAAGGAGAGCAGAAAAGAGGTCAGAAAAACTAAAAAAAATGGATCTTTAGAAAAGTCCTATAGATACTTGATTGACTAAAACTTAAGAAAGTATTAAAATAAAGTCGGTAATAATCCGACTTTATTTTAATGGAGGTAATTATGCTTAATAATATTAAGGCGGTAATATTTGATTTAGATGGGACTATCATTGACTCGATGTGGATTTGGAAAGATATAGATGTAAAGTATTTAGAAAGAAAGGGAATTGATCTACCTAAGGATTTACAAAGAGCTATTGAAGGTATGAGCTATACTGAAACGGCACATTATTTTAAAGAAAGATTTAATCTTTCTGATTCTATTGAAACTATAAAAAGAGAATGGCATGAAATGGCAGAGGACTATTATAAAAATAAGATACTCCTTAAAGAGGGGGTTAAAGAATTCATAAACCAGCTAAAGTTAAAAAATATGAAACTTGGAATAGGAACTAGTAATTCTAGAGAATTAGCAGAAGCAGTATTAAGAAGACATGAAATAATCCATTATTTTGATACCATAAGAACTTCCTGTGAAGTTGGTCGTGGTAAACCATATCCAGATATATTTTTGAAGGTTGCTGAAGATTTAAAAGTTGACCCAAGGGAATGTATAGTATTTGAAGACACCTACGCAGGAGTTTTAGCAGCTACTAGAGCAGGTATGAAGGTAGTTGGAGTTAAGGACCCTGTATCAATAGAATCAAAAGATGAAATCTGTCAGTTGGCAATAGACTATATTGAAAATTATTATAAATTTGCTTAGATAAAACTGGGCCTGCCCAGTTTTTATAACTTTTATATTACTATTGTACCTATATGGGAATTATAATATTAGGATAAAAATAAGGAGTGCATATAATGAAAAGAGGACAGGTTATCGATATTCTTATAGAGGATATGGAATTTCCTTCTAAGGGAATAGGATATTTTGAAAATAAAAAGGTGATTGTAAAGCATGGAATAGAGGGTCAAAAAGTAAGGGTAAAGATCAAGAGAAATAAAAAGGCCTTTGCTGAAGCCAAACTTATAGAAGTCTTAGAAAAATCACATTTAGAAGATAAGGCCCTATGCCCCCATTATGACAAATGTGGTGGATGTGCAAGACAATCTGTACCCTATGAAAAACAATTGGAGATCAAATCAAAGGCAGTTGAAAGATTGCTTGATAATACAGGGATTGAAGGTTATGAATTTTTAGGAATAAAACCAAGTCCTGATGTTTATGGATATAGAAACAAGATGGAGTATTCCTTTGGAGATGAAATAAAGGGTGGAGAAATGACCCTTGGAATGCATAAAAGGGGTATGTTTAATTCGGTAGTAACGGTAAATCAGTGTAAATTAGTGGAAGAAGATTTTAATAGTATACTGGAACTTACCTTAGAGTATTTTAAAGAAAATGACATACCAAAATATAATAATAAAACCCATGAAGGCTATCTAAGACATTTAGTAGTGAGAAAGGGGATACACACAGGTGAAATACTCATAAGTCTAGTTACTTCAAGTCAGTTAGATATAAGTCTAGAAGGATATAAAGATAAGCTATTAGATTTGAATTTAGATGGTGAAATAGTAGGCATATTACATATTATAAATGATGGCTTAGGGGATGTAGTAAAATGTGATAGAATGGACATTCTCTATGGTAGGGATTATTTTCACGAAGAACTATTAGGACTTAAATTTAAAATATCACCTTTTTCATTCTTCCAAACTAACTCCAAGGGAGCTGAAGTCCTATATAGTACAGCAATAAATTTTATTGAAGATGCCGATAATAAGACTATTTTTGATTTATACTCTGGAACGGGAACTATAGGCCAGATTGTGGCTAAGAAGGCTAAAAAAGTTATAGGTATAGAAATAATTGAGGAAGCAGTAAAGGCAGCAAACCAAAATGCTAAAATAAATGGACTTAATAACTGTGAATTCATAGCAGGAGATGTATTAAAGAAGGTTAATGAGCTCAAAGAAAGACCAGATATAATAATACTAGACCCACCAAGGGCAGGAGTGAATCCGAAGGCTTTAGACAAGATACTAAAATATAAAGCTAATGAAATAGTCTACGTATCCTGCAACCCTAAAACCTTAGTAGAAAATCTTAAACAAATACAGGATAACGGCTACAAAGTAGAGAAAATAATATGTGTTGACATGTTTCCCCATACTCCACATGTGGAAACGGTAGTATTGATTAAAAGAAAACACAGCTTATAAACGTTGAAATTTAAATAGATATAGAAGTTTTATGAAAAAAGAATATGTTTCCATGAACAAGGATAGAAAACAGAGAGCTTATAGTTTGGAAGAACAAGTTCTAAATAGCCCTCATCTTTTTCAAGGTGGGGTTTATTTGATGCTTACACTTATGATGAAATAGGTCGATTGTGAAAGATGTGCGTAGGGTTGAGTTGACAGGATAGATGTAAATTAGTCATCAAAATAATTAAACAGGGCTTTAGAATTAATTATTTCGTCTATTGAGAAGCAAATATCGTTATGATATAATGAAAACTGTTAATTTATAACGAAAAACGTTATTTAATACCTTTGAGGTGATATTGTTGATTAGAATAAAATTATCAGAACTATTAGGCAAAAACAAAATGACAAGAAAAGCACTAGCTGATTTAGTAGGTGTGCGTCCAAATACTATCGGTGATTTGTACCACGAAAAAGTTAAAAGGGTCGATTTGAATTTGCTTAATAATATCTGTAGGGTTCTTGATTGCGATCTAACTGATTTACTAGAATATCAACCAGACAAAGAAGAAAAAAAGCATAACTAGAAAAGGTGATAAGATGAGATTTTTAGGAAGCAAAGCAAAATTACTGAATATGATAGAAAGTGTTATTGAAAAGTATAATATTAAAGGATATACGTTTGGAGATTTATTTGCAGGTACTAGTTGCGTTGGAGATTATTTCAAAGATAGGTATAAGATTCAATCTAACGACTTTCTATATTTTTCTTATGTTATAAGTAAAGCGAAATTAAACAATAATAGAATTCCGTCTTTTTCAAAATTTACCAAAAAATATAAAAGCAACATTTTCGATTGTCTTAATTCACTTGAATTTACACCGGATAGCAATTATTTTATTTATAATAACTATACTCCGATTGGCGAAAGAATGTTTTTTACAGAAAATAATGGGAAGAGAATCGATGGTATTAGAATAAAAATTGAGGAACTTTATAGAGAACAAACTATTTCTGAAAATGAGTATTATTTTTTATTAGCTTCTCTAATTGAAAGTACCACTAAGTTTTCAAATACTTCAGGTACTTATGAAGCATTCTTGAAATTCTGGGATCCAAGAGCGCTAAAAGATTTTGTCTTAGAACCAATTGAAATGAATGAACAAGAACTTTTTGCCGATAACGATGTTTATAATGAAGAAACAAATAATTTAGTGAGGAGAATTGAAGGAGATATTGCATATATCGACCCTCCATATACTGTAACTCAATATGTTTCAGCTTACCATATGTTAGAGACTATTGCTAAATATGATTCACCTGATATAAAAGGTGTAGGTGGAAAAAGAGGTAGGGGTAATAAAAACTCATTATATGCTCAAAGAACAAAGGCATTAAGTGCCTTCGAAGATTTGTTTAGACAGATTAGTTATAAGCATGTATTGGTGAGCTATAGTAACCAAGGACTCGTTAGTTTAAAGGAGCTAGTTGATTTGGCAAAGTTATTTGCTAAAGATGGTAAAGTATACATAGAAAGTACCGACTATAGGGAGTATCAGAATCATAGGTCAAGTAAAAAGAGGAACGGTAAATCTCTAAATGAAGTGATAATATACTTTCAAAAAGATTTGTCTTTAAATAAATCACCACTCAATTATTCTGGCAGTAAGGACACTTTGCTTCCAGCAATAATAAAAGAGCTTCCTCCTTCTGTGAATACTTTTATAGATGTTATGGGAGGTGCATTTAACGTTGGTGCTAATATCATTGCTACAGATAGCGTTATTTACAATGAACTCAATCCTTATGTCTATGAAGTTGTTGAATGGCTTTTAAAAACGGATAAAAATCAAATTATTGAAGCCATAGAAGAAGCTATAGTTAAGTACAAATTGGAGAAAGGTGAGAAGGAACCATTTGACAAACTTAGGTCAGATTATAATGAAGGAGAGAATTCTCCATTAAATTTATATTTACTCCACATGTATTCATTCCAAAATATGATCAGATTTAATAGTAAACATAAGTTTAACACTCCGATTGGGGTAGCAGGCTACAGTAAAGATATAAAACAACGGATACTAAACTTTAAAGTTAAAACGAAAAATTTAAAAATGATGAATGTTGACTATACGACAATAAATTGGAGTGAATATCCTTCAGATACAGTTTTTTATTTTGATCCACCTTACTTTATTACAAGTGCTGCCTATAACGATGGTAAGAGAGGCATGAAAGGCTGGTCTGCTGATGAAGAGTTAGAACTTTTAAATACATTAAGCTATATTGATTCATTAGGATATAAATTTATTCTGTCGAATGTAATGCATCATAAAGATAGAACAAACCATCTTCTTCAAAAATGGGCAGAAGAGCATAAATACCGTGTGATTCAAATAGGTACAAGTGGTTGGCGCTATTCAAAAAAAGAAGTTCTAATTGTAAATTATTAAGGGGGCGGGCTTATTGGATCATATTCTTGTTTTACCAGAAGAGTTTGAAACTAAATTAAATGAAGCTCATTCAGATAGTGATATTCATGAAAAATGGCTTCAAATTGGTGTTGATACAGTTCAAGATATGATAAATAGAGTCATATCTGAAATGAATGAAAGATTTCCCAAATTGAGCATTACCAATTATAGGATCGATAATAAAGACAATATAAAAGAAACCATTGGGAACAGACGAAGCAGTTCTATATATGCTGGATATCTTGAAACTGAAAAAGGTAATGTAGACGGTCTATTTTTTTATATTCCTCCTTCACTTAACTCAGGAAATGATTTTTTAACAAGACAAGTTATGCCAACTCTGTTAGGAATTTATGAAGGAATATCTCAGGACATGGTCGATTTACATTTTAATAATAGACCAGTATACATTTTAAATATAAACGAGACAAACAGATCAAAACAGAGAGCTGTAAAAGTTAGCTTTATATGTGCAGAATTACTTGGATTTAAATATCTAGATATATTCGGACGAGAATTTCATGATATATTAATGAGCCTTAGCACGGAAGATGATGAATTCCAGATATCTTCTTTAGCTGATTTTAATCGATTATTTGCAGTTAATGGTGACAATGAACTGTTTATAGTCAATGATGAGGAAAAGGTATTGCAGTTGCTTTCAGATAAAGTTACTGCGTCAAAAAATCCATCTGCTGAAATGTATAGATATTGTTTAAAAGTGTTACCAGCAATCTATATGGCAATTGACGAGGGGTATCAAATTAATATAGAGGATTTTGATAATGAAGGGTTGAGCATGTTTGATGTCATTAGAACCTATATTTCTAAGATGTAACACAAAATTAGGAGGGAAAATAAATGCAGATAATTTATTATGGTGCTCCAGGTACAGGAAAAAGTTATATGATAGATGAGCTGGTAAAAGCATTTGGTGTTGGTGATGATAGAATTTTTAGAACTACATTTCATCCAGAGTATACATATAACGATTTCGTCGGACAATTGCTACCAAAAGTCCAGAGAACAGCAAACGGATCAACTAGTATCAGCTATGAATTTACAAAGGGAGTATTAACAAGAGCATTAGAAAAAGCATACGAAGATACTGCTAAACAAGTAATTTTAATAATTGAGGAAATGTCAAGAGGAGATTGTGCGGGCATTTTTGGAGATATTTTCCAATTGCTGGATAGAGAATCTCAAGGCATTAATAAAGGTTATAGCAAATACTTTATCAATAATGACATTATTACAAAAGACATTATTGCGATTACTGATGATAAAATTAAATTGCCACCTAACTTTAATATTTTAGGAACTGTTAATACAAGTGATCAGAATGTGTTTGTAATGGATACAGCTTTCAAGAGAAGGTTTGAATGGCAATATATAAGCACAAAGCCGGTACCAGTAGGAGGTCCATATAAAAATAATGTTGATATTGAAGTTGTTTTAGATAGTGCGGGTACTAAAAAATCTGTTAAGTGGGTTGATTTATACGGTACTTTAAATAAATTTATTGCTGACTCACGATTTTTAGGACTTGGCGAAGATAAGCAGTTGGGCCAATTCTTTATAGAATTTAAAGTTGGAGGCACACCAAGTGAGCATAAAAACCAAGTAAAAAACAAATTATTACATTATTTATGGAGTGACATTCATAAATCGAGTTATAGCACTGAAATTAGTTTGTTTGATTCGTCAATTACAAGTTTTTCCGAACTATATGATGCTTACGAGGATGATAAAAAGGTTTTTAGTGATAAATTTTTAGAATGCATAGAGCTGTGGCTAAGAGGTAGTTTATGATTTCTTGGTGAAAAGAGGTGGTGCTAATCTAATGAAATTTCATTATGGTCAAGATTATTTTAACGTTGATGATATAGATTTGATATCTTTTAGTCTAGGAAAAGGTGATACAAAATATTTAAAATCTGATAATAAAGAAGTGTTTAATTTTGTTGGATTTGTTTTAAATAAAGATGATTTATTATCTGTTTTTCCGAAACATTTTTATACTGATTCAGAGTTAAAAGAATTGAATAAAAGAAAAAAGGCGAATTTAGAAGATATTAAGTTGTTATTTGATGTGTTTGTAAAATATACAAAGGAAGTATCTACTAATGCTAAAGCTACTAAATACATCGGAGCAGAACCAGAGTTTGTATCTGATTACCCCTTTGCTTCTTTTTATGAGGTCTACAAACATTTTCGCCAGTATGGTATTTATCGTGAAAGTAATATTGAAGTCAAGCCTAATGCAAGTGGACCAGTTGCATGGAGAAAAACGATTCAAAAGGCACAGACGATAGTTAGCGAAGGTAACTTGATTTTTTCACCTCTCTATAGAAAGAAAAAGAAACAACAGAATGTCTTCCTGAGTGAATGCATGGTGTTTGTTATCGATCACACGATTAATAGCTTTCCATATTTCATTAGTTTACCAAAGACTGGTTACAAAATAAGTTCTTTTGATTTTATCAAACATCGAGAATATACATTGAAACAATTGCGACAAATTAATAGTAAAACTTTTAAAGACACTCATAAAAAGTTGATAGTAAATTTAATTAGTTTTTTCGAACAATATAAAAAGTCGCCAAAAGGCGGTGATATCCATATAAAAATTAATTATTTTGATAAGATATGGGAAAGGATGGTTTTGACGTATCTTAATAAATATTTCAAATGTGTGGACGAAGTTTCCAATTCTATTTTTTTTGATAAAAGCTTAGTAGCATCGCCCTTAAGTTTTGGAGCTAAAGAGTTTGCTATAGATGATTCTTCACACCAGTTTAAAATACGGCTAGATCATTATGCAAAACAAGATGATTCAATTTATATTTTTGATTCAAAATATTATTACAGCGTTTCGGATTTAAATTATAAACAATTTTCATATAATGAGATACTTAGAGGTGGTATTTCGAAGAATACTAAAATATATAGTGCCTTAATACTACCATATAACTTTACCTATTCAGATCTGCATTTTTCGTTATCCACCGTTTATTTAGGTGACCGAAAAACAGGAACAAAAATTATTGAGCAGTATTTAAATATAAAGGAAGTAATGCAAAGCTATATATCAAATTAATCCTGATAAACCAAGGGGATGGTTTGAAGTGACCTCATTTTAGTACATAGTTTGGGTACGGTTAATTTATTATGTTTTTTTAAAGAATTAGATATTTTTGGGCTCTTTGTTAATAGTTTAGGTAGGTATTCTATAGAATGTCTGCCTTTTCTTACATTTAGAGCTATTTTAAAAATTGTTTGGAGAATAATAAAAAATACCAAATGACAAGGGGACGGGGGTGACAAGGGGACGTTTCGCTCGTCATACTGTAAAGAAATTTTTAAGTTCAACAATTTAATATTAAAGGAAAAAATAAATTAAAATA
>CBETVX010000073.1:0-10854 GCA_965539935.1 uncultured Eubacteriales bacterium
CAAAAGTTTAAGACAAGTTAAAAGGGAAGAATTCAATAAATTGTTTAATAATCTTGAGAAGAATCAAATAATTGTTCCAGAAGATAGAAGCATAATTAAGGAAAAGATTCTAAATAAAAATTATGATAAACTCAATATTTGTCCAGGATTTCTTTTGAAATATTCATGGGATAGTCAGACAGCAATAACTCTTGATAAACGTAATAAGTTTGTTGAAGATTTTAATAATAAAGTTATAACTGCATTTAGTGTTGTTGGAGGAATTTAAATATCTGTAAGCTTTTTAGAACAATATAGACTGTTAAATATAATAAAAATACTAGACTTGGTTAAAAAAGGAACAGATTAAGTAAATAAAGTGACATAGAGAAAATGAATTCAAGTAAAATAAATAAAAGAATTGTGTCTTTACTGTAATAATAAAATGTGAAATAAATTTTTGTGTTTTTTTAAAAAAATTATGTGTATAAATTATGTTTTGTTAACATTATAGTTTTTTAAAAAGTTATAGAGTTTCACAATCATCCAATTTGTTTTTTTATAAGGGAGGGAATTAGATTTGAATGCAATAATAAGAAGTTTTCTTAATGAATTTGTTAGAAGTAAAAACATTAAACATATGGAATTAGAAGACCAATTTGAATGGTTAGCAAATTATTGTATTGTTATAAAGAGTATGATTCAGTAAGATTTGAATTGAAAAATATTCTGACAGGATGTGGAACACCAGGTATTGATGGATTGGCTATCATTGTTAATAATAAACTGTGTTCAACAGTTTAAGAAATTAAAAAAAGAAATAGTAAAGTTGAATTTCAACAAGATGAAGATAGAAAAGAACAGCTTAAAAAAAGAGTTAATGAAATCATAGGTGTTAGTAATGTAGGGATGAATTGCTAGAACAATTTGACAAAGATATATTTAATACGGTGGTAGAGAAGCTTGAGATTCTTAAGCCAACACATTTTGTTTTTTCATTGAAAAGTGGAGTAAATATTGAGAAAAAATTGTAAAATTAAGAAGGAATTATGTGGAAAATAGCGAAAATTATAAAGGTATATAAAATGTATATAAAGAATTAATTACGTTTTATATGCCTTTTATGTAATGGAAAATTATTTAGAGAGGCATTGTCCGAATGAATTAAACTAAGTAATACAATTATATGTACAAACCTATAAAACAAAGGAGGACAATATGAGCGAAATTAACCAATTGATAGTAAAACAGGATGAGATTTTGAAAAAGATTAGAGAAATACAAGAAACTTATGAGGGAATTGAAAATGAAGAAAATGCTAAAAAAATCTCTGAATTAAATATTAAAAAGTATAAACTTATAGCAGAAAAAAAAGAATTTAAAAATAAATTAGCTAATTTAGAAAATGAATTAAATAAAATTACTGAAGATATAGGGATTTTATCAACTAAAGGTATAGATAAAATATTAGAAGCTATAAAAGAACAGAGATGGTATTTTTTCAAAAATAAACCTAAAGTTTTGATGGATAGAAATACTGGTATTTTATGGGCTAATTTGGACTATTTTCCTTATAAAACAAAAGATGATAATGTATATAGTATAGATGAAGCAAAAAAAATTATGGATGATTTAATTATAGATGATTATTATGGATGGAGATTTCCTGATCCTTATGAGTTGTGGGATATGATTGAAGATAAAACTTTTCCGTATCAATCTGGAGGAAATTGGAGAATAAAAGAGACTGATTATTGGTTTGTAAACTATAATGATCAGATTCAAGGTAAGGATTTAGATAATGAAGGTGCAATAAATAATATAAATAATTATGCTTATTGTTATATTATACCATGTAATAGTTGTTTAACAACAGAAGAATATAAAATTAACATTTCAAATGAAAACAAAGTATATAGCGAAACTGAACGACTACAATTTACATTAAATCTTTTTGTTAATAACGGACTAGAACCGATTTTTAACGATGATGAAATAACAAAACTATACAAAAAAATATATATAGAGAAACCTGCTCTTATACAAGAACTAAATAAATTAGAAGAGGAAATTTATAGCTTACAACAAACTGAATTACTATCTTCTACATTTGATTATAATACACTATTAATTAAATATGATACTAAGGCTATAGATAATTCAATTATAAAATATCATGAGGCAGTAGTATCTGTCATAGATGATTTGATGGATAAACTTCATTATTATGAGAATATAAAAAGTGAAATTATTCGCGATTTCAATGTTATAGGACTAAAATTATCTAAAAAATATGAAGATAATCCTAATTTGACAGATGATGAAAATAATTTGTTAAAAAATAGACAAGATTTTTTTAAGAAACATTTTGAAATTGGTATGAACTCTGTAAAATCTAATCTACTTTCTATTAAAAAACAAGCTGAGGCTATTGAAGATAGGATAGAAAAAATAAATAGTGGAGATAATGCAATAAAAGAACTTGCTATATTAGAAAAAGAAGAGCGAGCTAACTTTGGGTTAATAGTAGAGAATGCTGTAAATATTATAAAAACAGCTTTAAAGAAGATAGAATTTTTTGAAGCTAATAAAAAATTTGCTATAAAAGCTATAAATCTTTGGGAAAGTTGGAGTGAAGACTACAAGGTATTTAAAACTACCTTAAGAGATGATCTTAAAAATACTTGTGAAGATGATGGTATAGAGAGTGAGATATATAATAATTGGTATATTGATTGGCAAAAAAAACGTTTTATTGTAGAAGAGAGATTTTTACCACTTATTAAACAAGGATTAAAAGGTAGTTTGATTGATGAGATTGGAGAAGGACCAACAATAATTGAACAAGTTTTTAATATGCTTCAGGAGTATAAAGATGGTATAGATAAATTTTATTTAGAAGAGAGAAAAAATATTTATCAAAAATTTGCTTTTCAAGCTGGTGGAGAATTACAAGAAAAATTTGAAGCTGAAAGTGAACTATATAAACTATCAGCAAAATTACAAAAAGATTTACAAGATATTATATTCTCATTAGAAAAATCTGAAGATAGACTTTTCTTACTAAAATGGGCAGAGAAACTTTTAGATTTACAAATAGATGAGATACTTGATTTTGTAAAAGATAAAGAGCTTTCAAAAATATCAATGGATGTTTTAACAGAATTTGCAGATTTAAAACGTAAAAATTTTGAAGTGTATATATCGGATATTGAGTCATATAGTGTAGAATTACAAAGACGAGAAAAAGAATATAATGCCCTCATGTTTAAGATGCGAAAGGATTTGATGAAAGCATGAGTATCATTTCTCACCCGGATTTACGTGCATACATAGAGGCAGAACCAGAAGAGGTATGGGAGTATACCGCTCCCCAAAAGGGGGATCATATCAGAGTATCAAGGGGATTATACAATCATCATGGTGTGTATATTTCAGATGATGAAGTAATCCATTTTACGGGAACGGATGATGATAATATTTTTGACTGGTCTAAAAATGAGGTTATCAGAACAACGTTAAAAGAGTTTTTGCGTGGGGGAAGACTTGAGGTTAAACAATATACCCAACAAGAATTAGAGGATTTGTATCCGGTGGAGCATATTGTGATATATGCGAGAGCATGTCTTGGAGATAAAGGTTATAATTTAGTTTTTAATAATTGTGAACATTTTGCTAATGTGTGTACTTTAGGGAGATTTAGAAGTAAACAAGTAGAGAGAGTATTTGATGCATTAATAACTGGAGGTAAAATACCACAATATGGAGGAAAGAATATGGGGTTACTAGGAAAAATAGGTGGAGCAATTAAAAGACTTTTTAGTGGAGGAGGAAGTAGAAGTACAACTAGTACTACATATGAACCAGATAAGGTAAAGGTAGCTGAAATAGAAGCAGATACTAAATTACGTTTAGCAGGTATGGAAAATGAACGTATAGAACTAATGAAAAATGCAAGACTTGAATTACTTGAGTTTGAAACTCAAAGTAAAATCGCATTAGAAGAGGCTAAAGCTAGAGGTTTAAATATTATGGCTCAAACAATTGTTAATATGCAAGAACGACTAAATGAAGTGGCTGAAAAAAGATTACAAATTATAGAAAAAGGGTCTTTACATATAATAAGAGAGATAGAATCATTTTATAAGGAACTTTCAGATAAAATTAAGGCTGATGATGATGTTTATAATGAAGAGAAATTACCAAAACTTTTATCATTATTAGAAAAGTATGAGATAGGATCACCTTCACATGAACTATATAAAAAAAGGATAGAAGATGATATGATGCTTCAAGCTAAGTATTATACTATGCAAATTGAAGCAGTTGCAAAAAGACAAAGTCAAATTATTGACGGATTTTTAAATAGTAAAGACCGTATTATAGAACAAACAGGACAGATTACTGCTGGAATTCTTGAAGAAATTGCTGATAAGCAGCTGGCTTTAGAAGGAAACAAAGAAAGTAAACCTATTATGATAGAAGATAATAGTACATTGATGATTGAGAGTGGAGTAACAGAAAAGAACAGATAGTAAAATATATTCTTTTTATAGTTTTCTACACATGCTGAAGCCATAACAATACTTACGAAAAAGGAACACAATACGGTGATAAGCTTCATAAATTCACTAAATTTATATCATTTATACACTTCATATAGTATCATATGGAGTGTTTTCTTTTAATCTAAAATCAAATCACCATGCATGTGGAGTGCGTGGTACGACTACGTCTGAAGAATCGCTCATAATCCTTGAATTTACAAGGTTTGAGGACTTTTATACCTTCAACAAAAATGAGCTAAATTTCGAAGAAAAAACATTAATGAGGGGTATAACAGTGCTTGTTGGTATATAATGTGGTGTTGGGAAACACGTAGATGGATAATTGAATAAAAGATAGAAAAAAGCCAGGAAGTTGATTTTTTTAACTTGATACTTCGTGGCTTTTTTGTGTTTTGTACTAAAAAGGTACTTACTTATTAAATTGAAATATTTGTTATTATTATAACTTTATGTGATAATAATTGTATCCATTATAATTTTAAAGGGGGTACAATAATGCCACAGATTTTGTTTACGAGTACAAAAACAATAAACTATGATGAAGAAAGTAATGAAGTTTACATTAATGGCAGAAAAGTTGAAGATTTAGACGGGAAAAGTGCTAATGACTATGCATATGGCATGATGAGAGATTATTATAAAAAAGAATTATCATGTCATATTGAAAATTTTGTTATATTATCGGGAGCCGGAACTTCCGTTGGAATTGGAAAAGAAAATAAAGGAAAAACTATGAAAATGCTGTGGGAAAGTGTACGCGATAGTATTGGTAAAGATAAACTTAAAGAATTTTGTGATAAAGTAAAATTTGACTATAAACATTTTAATACTGATTTAGAGGCATTATTATCTAAAGCCAATATTGCAAAAGAGTTTATTGACGATATGAATATTCAACAGATGATTAATAGTATTGAAACAATCATAAGAAAAGATTGCACATTAGAATTGCCAGAATTTTCACCACATGAACTTTTCCTTAAGAAAGCTACAGCAAGGAAGCTCAAATACCCGAGATTAAAAGTATTCACTTTAAATTATGACACTTTATTTGAACAAGCAGCATCTAAGAATGGCTATATTGTAATTGATGGATTTTCATTTAGCTATCCAAGAAAATTTAATGGACAGAACTTTGACTATGACTTTGTAGTTCGTTCAAATAGCAGAATTTCTAATGAAGAAAACTATGTATCTAGAGTGTTTCATTTGTATAAACCACATGGATCCTTGGATTGGGAAAGAGAAAATGATTATATTAAAAAATCCGAAAAAACAGAAAAGCCAGTAATGATATATCCTAAGGATAGTAAATACGAAGCCTCATATGAACAACCTTTTTTTGAAATGATGTCAAGATTTCAGCAAGAATTGAGAAAACCAAATACATATTTAATTACTATCGGCTTTAGTTATTATGATAAGCACATTACTTCTATGATTTTAGAAGCAATTAACATAAATCCAAGTATTAGATTAATGGTTGTATCTCCTGATGTAAGTGTTGAAGGAAAATATACTCAATTAAAGGAGTATTCAAAAGACAATAATAATGTTACATTGATTAATGAAAAATTTGATGATTTTTCAAGAAACTACCCTTATTCAGAGATATATCAAATGCATGGAAAAATTAATATAGGAGATGGTCATGATGAATAAACCATTTGATCATAATTATTTTATTGTGTATGTAAATCATGTAAATCCTCAATTTGTTAAAGTTCATTTTCCATCTTCTGTACTCCTTAATAAGTTTATATTTTCCGGTGAAGAATTTAATGGAGGATTAATTGGTGATTTTGTTACTATTGAAGGAGAAAATTATGGATTTATAGGAAAAATAATTGAGTTGGATTTACCTGAGAAAGAAAGACTTGGGTTAAGCGAAAAAGCTTTTCAAAGCTCTGATTTCCATCCAACTGCTAAGGTGGAAATATTGTTATCTTTCGATTATTTTAATTACAAAGAAATCAATAAAGGGCTTGATTGTTATCCTAATATTGGATCTAAGGTTTTTGTTTGTCCTAGTGAATTTATTCAAGATTATTTAATTAGATTTGGTAACAAGAATTATAAAGATGAACCAATAATGGAAATAGGAACATTAACATCAAATAGAAATACAACTGTTATTATAAGTCAACAAGCCTTACTAAGTAGACATTGTGCAATTGTTGGCACAACTGGTGGGGGGAAAAGTTGGAGTGTTGCTAGAATTATTCAGCATTTAAAAGAGAATGGTAGTAAAGCTATACTTATTGATCCAACAGGTGAGTATTCAAATTTAGTTGATGAAAATACAGTATCGTTTAATTTAGGTGAGGATTCTTTCTTTCATTATGAAAAATTAACAGTTGAAGACATATTCTTTCTTCTAAAGCCAGCAGGTAGAGTTCAACAACCTAAATTATTGGAGGCAATAAGATCACTTAAAGCATATAGAATAGATGAAAGAGAAGGGATAAATGAATTAAATGAATTCAAAGTAGATGGGATAATAAAAAAGGCAGGGAAAGATCGTAGGAAATATGATCGATTTTGTTACACCAACATTGAAAAAATTGAAAATGGTCTGTTAACATTTGATATTGCTAACTTACCACGTCAAATTACAGAAGAATGCATCTACGATTCTGATAAATATGATGATAAGAAGTATGGGGGAAGAAATGAAAATGACGTTTCAAATTGTGTAAGTTTAATCTCTAGAGCATCTAATCTTCTTAATACAGGGCTTTTTAAAGAACTATTTGGATTTGATAAGGATCCAATTGAGGAGAGTGAATTAACTTCAATTATTAATAAATTTTTAGGAGATAAAGATAAAGGATTATTGAGAATTAGTTTCGAAAAAGTTGGTTTTGAATTCCAAGCTAGAGAGATTATTGCTAATGCAATAGGTAAATATATGCTTACATTAGCAAGAGCTATGAAATTTAAGGAGAATCCAATTGTTCTAATACTAGATGAAGCACATCAGTTTTTAAATAACAAAGTAGTTGATGATTATTTTGAAAATTCTTCTTTAACTGCATTTGATCAAATTGCGAAAGAATGCCGAAAATATGGATTGTTTTTATGTATAGCTACACAAATGCCTAGAGATATTCCAGTTGGCACATTGAGCCAAATGGGAACTTTCCTAGTACATAGATTAATTAATTATAATGATAAAGAGTCTATAAGACATGCATGTTCTTCTGCCAATAGTAGTGTATTATCTTTTTTACCAGTATTAGGTGAAGGGGAGGCTATTCTAACTGGTATTGATTTTCCAATGCCGTTGACAATAAAAATAAACAAACCTAAACTAGTTCCTGATTCTAAAACACCAAGGTTTAAGATGAAAAGTTAAACTCTTTCCCCATCCTCAAAAATAAAATAACCCTCAAAACGATATCCAAGAGCTTCAGCAATCTGCTGGAGTTCTTTTTCTGAGAAATTATCTCGATTTAATTTATTCGTTAAGTTTTGACGAGACGCAACGTGACAAGGGGACGTTTCCTTAACGTGACAAGGGGACGTTTCCTTTGACATCTGACACGTCAGACATATACTAGCCCAAATACTGATGTTGAGAAATTTTATGTTTAACAAATTAATATAGAAGGAAAAAAACGAATCAATATTGAATTATAAAAAATTACAATTAATTTAAAGAGAATTTTTGTAGTAATAAAAGTTTATTGATTCAAATGGCAAAAGAGAAAAGATGTAATATAGGTAAGTACCATAATATCTAAGAGATGTATATGAATAGGACATATTTATGGATGATGAAGACAAAGAAGAATTCATGTTACTTTAAAAATAAAGAGAGTTTTATGAAATATATTAAAGAAGTAAACAATGACAATTGTCTAGGATGTTTCGACAAGAAAAATATTCAGATAAACAGTTAAAAACTGAGCTTAGAAAGATGTATTCAATAGAATAAATAGAGAAAATGACAAACGAAACGTCCCTGTGTCATGTCTGCAATAGAATAAATAGAGAAAATGACAAACGAAACGTCCCTGTGTCACGCGTCCCTGTGTCACGAAAGTTGGGAAGGCTAAAAATCACTTTGAAGAGAATGTAAAGTTAGAAGACAAAGATTATCCATTGTACCTTGATGACTATTTATATGGATTTATTAGTGATGATACTGGGAGCATTCCAGTACTGCTACCTAAATATTTTCTCCATTATAACAATTACAAAAACAAGGATAAAATATGGCACATTACATATTATTCTTCATCGGATATATATTTAGTTGATTATGGGTTCGGTTTTTAATAAGGTTAATGACTGTTTTCCCATGGTTTTAAAAAAAGTATAAAGGGATATCTTGAATTCATGGAATTGAAAGATGATAATTCATTTTTTAGATGGAGTAGATATTTACCCTAGTTTATTCATGTTTAGTAATTCAAAGAAGGCCTCTATTACCCTAAGGGGATTTTCTTCAGTAATAAAATCATCAATACAATCTGACATTAAAGTTATTTGATTTCTGTCTTCTCTAACTATATAGTCTATAATTTCATTTCTGTAATAACATTACACATTACCATTATTCATCATTTGAGGTGAAAGTAATCTAGTTTTCACACAGTCTGCCGTTCCTGTGGTTAAGTAATTTTAAAATTCTAATGGAAAATAATTTTATATTATAATAGACTATTACTGTATCAATATTGATTCAAATAAGTAAGGGAGGATAAATCAAGTATAGGGCGCATATGCTTGATTGTAAATAAAATGAATAACTGTCAGTTTAATAACCTTGAAAAAGTAATTAAAGAAGAATATAGAAATATAGCAGGAATTGTTGTTATGAATAGTGGCAATTTAATCTATGAGAATTATTTCAATGGTTATAGGAAGGATGACACCATACATGTTGCATCAGTTACTAAAAGTATTATTTCTGGGTTAATTGGTATTGCCATTGATAAAGGCTACATAAAAAATGTCAATCAGAAGGTATTAGATTTCTTTTCTGATTATGAAATCAAACGTGGTGAAAAGACGATACAGAGAATTACTATAAAACACCTGTTGACAATGACAGCTCCATATAAATATAAGTCAGAGCCATATACTAAAGTGTATTCAAGTGAAGATTGGACAAAGGCCGCCCTTGATTTATTAGGTGGTAAAGGAATTATTGGAGAGTTTAAGTATTCTACAGTAGGCACCCATATTTTATCAGGTGTTTTAGCTAGAGCTACTGGTGATACTGTCCGTGATTTTGCAATAAAGAACCTGTTTAATCCACTGGAAATTCAAATGCCCCCTAATAAGATGATTAAGAATAAGGAAGAATATTTAAGTTTCCTCAAAGATAAATATGTTAGGGGTTGGGTTGTAGATTTTAAGGGCGTAAATACTGCCGGTTGGGGCCTTACTTTAAAACCTAGGGATATGGCAAAGTTTGGGCAACTGTATTTGAATAAAGGAAAATGGAATGGAACACAAATAATATCAACTAAATGGATTGAAGATAGCACTAATGAGAGTAGTAGATTTGGAGAGTTATCATATGGTTACTTGTGGTGGATTATAAGAGACAATGTCTGTAGTGGTTATGCTGCTTTAGGTGATGGTGGAAATGTAATTTATGTATGTCCCGAAAAGGAGCTGGTTGTTGCCATTGCATCTAGTTTTAAAACTCGAACAAAAGATAGGATTGAGTTAATAAGAAAATATATCCTATCTGTAATCGATTAACCAAGGGGATGGTTCTTCTGGTTTAAAGATTAGTTAATTAAATGATAATCTACACAGGGATGATATAAGCTAATAATGGTAAGATAAAAATTGAGAAGTAACTAGAGAGACAAATTTAAATATAGATATATGTGGTTTTAAAGAATAGATATAGAAGAAGAACTACCAGATGCAGTCCTATTAATTAACATAATAGAACAAGGCTATCTAGAAAGCAAATGAAATGCTATGTAAAAAGCTTATAAAAGACAGGCAGTAATGAGCATAGGGACGTAGATAAAAAAGTTTGATATTTATGACATCTGTATGGAGTAGGAAGTTAGAGTTTAGTAGGCTTTACGGTGCCTACTTTTTTTATGGGTTTAAATAGCATTCATAGGATTAACAAAAAATAGAATCAAATATGGAACTTCAAATGCGTCATTAGACTCCTTATATATTTAAAGACAAGTAAAACATAAGAAAAGTTGCTAAAATAAAATTATATATATTAGTAATGTAAATCAAAGGCAAATGGAGAAAAGTAACAAATTACATAAAATGTTGCTTTATATAATATGATATAATATTTTTTCAATATATTCAA
>CBETVX010000074.1:0-10816 GCA_965539935.1 uncultured Eubacteriales bacterium
CCCACTGACATATCGCACTCCCCTCCATACTCAATTAATTTTTCATCACTATTTGATTGGTTATTACCTAATATTTTGTAGTAGATTGCATTATCTAAAAGATAAAAGGAACATACTTCAGCCGACCTTTTATAGATTATTGATATCTTTTCTTTATTAGATTCTTCCACGAAAAACCCTCCTCAAAATAATTATTAATATTACATATATATGTAATCAAGATATTTATACTACTTGAATATATGGAAATTTCAAAGAAAGTAACAATAGTTCTATTTTTGAATAATATAAAGCAAAAACATAGTAATTGAAGAGAAGGGGTTGTTTTATGGTTAAGGTAAGTGTAATAATACCAACTTATAATTATGGGGAATTCATAGGGGATGCTATTGATAGTGTTTTGAATCAAACCTATAAGGACTACGAAATAATAATTGTTGATGATGGATCAACTGATAATACAATTGAAATATTGGAAGAATATAGAGATAAGGCCGATATAAGATATTTCTATCAAGAAAATAAGGGGCCTGCTGCAGCCAGGAATTTAGGTGTAAAAAAAAGTACAGGAAAGTATATAAGCTTTCTGGATGCCGATGATGTATATGTACCTGAAAAGCTTGAAGAACAAGTTGACATATTGAATAATAACAAAAAAGTTGGGTTAGTTTATAGTGACTTCCTTTATACAAAAAAAAATCTACACTCTAATTATTATCATTATAGATGTAAGAGCTATGATAACCAAGAAAAAGCATTACAACACCTTTGGCGTGAGAATTATATTAATACTTCTACTGTGATGACAGTAAAAGATTATTTATTAGAATTGGGGTTATTTAATGAAAAATTTAGATATGCAGAGGATTATGATTTATGGATGAGGTTAGGTAAAAATTATAAGTTTTACTGTATACACAAACCTTTAGTAAAAACAAGAAGTCACAAAAAAAACCTTTGCAAAAAAATGAACTCTATAAATAAAGTTGAATATACTAGGGAAGTTAGGAGAAATATTAAAGAATACTATAAAGAAAAGGGGACTTATAATTTAAAAATATAGCTATTCAACTGGGCTATCTATCTTCCTTTTTTATATTTGCAAAGGTATTGCTATTAAATACATTTATGAATTTATTAAAGGGTTGCATAAATCTTGATAAACTGCCTCTTTCATCTAAATATTTATTATTCTCTAAAATAAATACTATTTTTTCATATAATTCATCATAATCTTTTTTTATCTCTAATAGAGAATTAATAATGGTTAACTCTTTATTCTTTAAGCTTTCTAATTCTTTATATAAAAGTATTACTTTATCAACAATATCTGTAACTTCAAGATTCTCAAAGTCAGTAAAATTATTTTTAGTGGTACTATTTTTTTGTGCTAAATTATAGCTAAGATCCTTTACTAGGCTAGTTTTTTCAAAATAGGGGGCTAATTTATTGAAATAATTAGTAAAAATATTATTAGTATCTAAATTTATCCCTTTAGGGTTTGCTTCATAAAATGTTTGATTGGTTGTTAATTTATTATTTTTGCTTTGTGTACCATCAAGATTAACCCCAACTATAACTAAATTGTTATTTTCATATTTATAGTAGGTAAGGGGTGCCTTTATTTTTATTCTATAAGAAGAATCTAATTTTAAATAGTTGATAGGATAAAAATTGTAGTTAGATACAAAAATTTTTTCTATAGTATTCCAAATATTATGCCTGAAATCATAGGTGGCAATATAAAATGTATCGTCTTTTTTCCAAATCATTTTTAGATTATCTATGTGATGAACAAAAAAGGTATGGCCAATATTTACAAGACTAGAATTCAAGTCTTCTTTTTTTGTCCATTTTCCGTTTATAAAGGGAGTAACCTTTTTTTGTAAATAATCTGTATTTATAATCTTTTCAAAATTATAGGAATAGGCTAAGTGAACTGTGTCATTAATGGGAAGTATGCTTAAGTTTAAAACATCATAATCTTTATTGCTAATTTTTTCTGGATTAATCCATTTCCTATAGTTATTATTAAACAATCTATAAAACAACTGATTCTTCTTTTTATCAACTGTTTTGTATATTAGGTGGATATTTCCCCAGGTATCCATATCGGCTTTATATATGGGTCTAAATTCACTAGAATGTATTTTCGCTATTCTTCGACTTCTCCACATTGGATAAGTAATAGAATAATGGATGAGATTATACAAACCTTTATTTACATGCTGATATTCCAATAGTAGAATATGTGTTTCATTATTGTTGATAAATAAATTTAGATTATCGTAACCGTAGGAGTGCATATTTAGTTTAGTGATGGCAGTTTTGTCCCAAAAACTACCATTATAAGAATAAAGGGTTAAATTACCAAAGGAATCGATACTTGCTAATCGTAAAAAGCCTAAATCATCTATAGCGGCTGCATAGATAATTATATTCTTAGAAATTATACTCTTTACTTTGTTTTTATCATCAATAATCTCAAAATGTAAAGAATTATCTAATAAAAAAAATTGATAAATTTTAGATTCTAATTCTATTACATATCTATTAGTTTGTGATGATATCATTTAAATTTCCTCCAATAGATACAAATTTAAAATTTTTAATAAGTAATAGCCTTCAATTGTATTTATTAATACTTATGCTATATCAAAATTTTTATTAACAATTATTTTTCCATAGACATACTATTTAGTGAAAAAATCTTTGGAATATAAAAATATTAGGTCAAAGAAATAATTGAGTATTAATTTTAAAAGGTATTTATGGATGAATATAGACTAAAACTGTCAAGATGCTTAAGTAGTAAAGCATATAATATAATTTCCAAATTTTTAAAGGGCCAATAGAAAAATAGTTTATGGATTTGAGGTGTTAATAATGGTTATTTTCAAATGGTTATTAAAAGAGAAAAAAGAATTGGGAAAATTTGTTTCAGACAATGGCATAGAGGAACCTTTAGTTTCAGTAGTAATACCTATATATGATAGAACTGATTTTTTAATTGAAAGCATAAATTCAATTCTAAATCAAAGCTATAAGAATTTTGAACTTTTGCTTATTTGTGATGGTTCGCCAGTAGAAACACTGAATATTGTAAAATCCTATGAGAAACATCCAAAGGTTAGAGCTTTTTATTTTGACGATAATAGCGGTAACGCTGTAAGAGGAAGAAATACAGCTATTAAGGAGGCTAAGGGAAAATACTTAGCCTTTCAGGATAGTGATGATATTGCAGAGAAAGACCGTCTAAAATTATCAGTAGAATATATCCAAAAATACAATGCAGATATAGTATATGGTGGATGGAGAGCTATTGTAGATGGCACAAGGGATGTTAAGCTTAAAAATGGGGAAGTAGTATATAGTTCTGATTGTGACTATGAAATGTTGAAAAAAAAATGTGTGCCTTGCCAAAGTACAGTGATGGCAAGTTTAGAAGCCCTTAGAAATGTTGGGGGGTTAAAAGAAATTATGAAATACAGAGAGGACCATGAATTATGGTTAAGACTGGCTTATAATAATTATAAATTTAAATCAATTCCAGCAATATTGACTAATCTAAGGTTACACAGGGGAAATTTAGAGATAAAATTTAAAGATAATGATAATTATTGGTATAATTTGGCCATTGAAGAACATAGAAAATCAATTTCACAAAAGCCAAGGATAGCATATTTGATTGGTGGATGTGGTATATCAGGGGGATTACAAGTTGTATGTCATCATGCTAAAAGATTAAGGGCAAGGGGATATGATGTAATGCTAGTATCGGTAAATGGCTGCAAAAAAATCGATTGGTTTCCCAACTTAGATGTACCAATTATCAATATGTATGAATTACCCAAAAACATAGATGTAATGATAGCAACATATTGGACCACCGCTTATACAATGAAAAAATTAAAGGCTGAAAGAAAATTTTATTTTGTTCAATCAAATGAAAGTGAGTTTTTTAATAAATTCCACAAAAATTATTCTTTAGCATTAAATAGTTATAAAATGGATTATGAGTATATTACCATGGCAAAGTGGATTCAAAAATGGTTAAAGGAAGAGTTTAATAGGGATTCATATTATGTTCCTAATGGTATCGATAGATCAATTATTCATAAAGTAAAACCTATTGTTCCTAAGACAGAGAAGGTAAGGGTATTGATAGAGGGACCAGCAAGCATTCCCTTTAAAGGAGTAGATGATGCTTTTAAAGTAGTTGAAAATCTTGATTGTGAGGTATGGTATGTAAGTTCCTCTGGGAAACCTAAGGCAGAATGGAAATACGATAAATTCTTTGAAAAAGTGCCTTTAGAAAAGATGAAGGACATTTATTCAAGCTGTGATATTTTATTAAAAATGAGTAGAGTAGATAGTTTTAGCTTACCAATTTTGGAAATGATGGCATGTGAAGGAACATGTGTCGTATCAAAGTTTCAAGGATGTAATGAATATATAAAAGATGGTTTTAATGCATTAGTGATAGAACAGGGGGATATAGAAGGGGCACGAAATGCTCTAAAGAGATTAATAGAAGATAAGGAATTAAGAAACTATTTAATAGCTAATGGTAAAAAAACCGCCGATGAATGGGAATGGGAAAGAAGTATAGATAAATTAGAAGAAATATTTTTGGATAAAGAATAACATGACTAAATCATTTTATCAATCAAAAGTTAGTAGGTTAATGGGATGTTCATATATGAAACCAAACCTGAAAAAGGAGAGGTATAAAAGATGGATTTGATTATTTCGGCTGTAACACAACGAACAGGATCAACAATGCTTCAGAGAATTTTTAATCAAAGGAAAAAGACATTAATATGGGGAGAACATTCAGGTGTAATATCATATTTTTATAGGGCCCAGGAGGCAATAATAAACTTTGCTTCTCGTTTTCAAAATCAGACTGAGGCATATTTTAATAGTGGAGAAAATACAAACCAGTGGATTGCATGTATGTGTCCAGAAAATAAATATGCTAATAAAGCTATAGTAAAATCACTAAAAACCTTTTTAGACTCTTATTATGAACCCTATAGGGAAACCCATGATATAATAGGTTTTAAAGAGGTAACCTATGGAAGGGAGCTTTTATTACTAAGAAAAGCCTATCCAAAGGCAAAAATAATGCTTTTAGTTAGGAATCCAATAGACATATGGAAAAGTATGCCAAAACAAAAATTGAATAAGAGAGAATCTATTGAAGGATGTATAAATTTCATTGATATGCTTAAGCAGTGGAATAATAATACTTCCTTCTATATTGAAATGAATAAAGAGGATTCCTTGGTATATTTGATAAAATATGAAGATATAATTAGAAAAGATTATGAAACTTTAGAAATAATATCTGGAATAGGAAAGTTGACCAAAGGAGAAATAAATTCAGTTTTGAAAAAGAAAATTGGTAGTACTGCTAATTATATTGATAAAGGACAGATAGGTATTATAAAAGAACTATGTAAAGAAAATATGGAAAAACTAAATTATATATAATTTTGTATGGACAAAACCCATGGCTGTGTAATATTAAAAATTTATATAAAAGAATTTGAGGAAAGAGTAAACAATGAGTAAGTTATAAAAATCATTCCTTTGTGAGAGGAATGATTTTTTAGTTATTAAATTTACAAATAAATTCCTTTAAGATTTCTTATATAAATGATATAATCAATGTGAAAAATCAAACAAAGTGGAAAGTCTGGTGGAAAAATGCATAAGCCATTAGCAGATAGATTAAGACCTAATAGACTTGAAGAAGTATTTGGACAGGAGCATATATTAGGGGAAAATAAAATACTAAATAGGATTTTAAAATCTGGTGTTATAACAAATATGATATTCTATGGACCACCTGGAGTTGGAAAAACTACAGTTGCAAATATAATTGCAAAAATGACCAATAAAAGGTTCTATAAGCTTAATGCAACTAATGCAAGTGTAAAGGATATTAAAGCTATAGTTAATGAACTTGACACACTTTTTTCCATGGATGGAGTTCTATTATATTTAGATGAAATCCAAAATTTTAATAAAAAACAGCAACAGGCTTTACTAGAATTTATTGAGATTGGTAAGATAACCTTAATAGCCAGTACAACAGAAAATCCATATCATTTTGTATATAAAGCCATACTGAGTAGATCGACTATTTTTGAGTTTAAACTATTGGATAAGGAAGATATAATAAGGGGTCTTAAAAGAGCCCTAGGCATAGTTCAAAATGAATTTAAAAACTCTAAAATATACTGCGAAGATAAGGCATTAGAATACATAGCAGAAGCAAGTAATGGTGACTTAAGAAAAGCAATGAATTCTATTGAAATAGCTATATATTCTACAAAAAAAGATGACAAAGGAATTATACATATTGATAAAGATATAGCTGTTGATGCCACCCAAAAAAAGATGTTTCATTATGATAAAGGTGGAGATAGCCATTATGACATATTAAGTGCATTTCAAAAATCTATAAGAGGCAGTGATCCAAATGCGGCTATTCACTATCTTGCTAGACTAATAAGAGCTGGTGATTTGATTTCTATATGTAGAAGGTTATTAGTAATTACAGCTGAGGATATTGGACTAGCTTATCCTAACGCTATGCCCATTGTAAAGGCCTGTGTGGATGCAGCCTTTCAGCTAGGATTACCTGAAGCTAGAATCCCCTTGGCAGAAGCCACAATCTTATTGGCTACTGTACCTAAATCCAATTCTGCAATTAAAGCTATTGATTTAGCAATGAGAGATATAGAAACTAAAGATATTGGTGACATACCAATTCATTTAAAGGATGCTCACTATGGTGGAGCTGCTAAATTAGGAAGAGGAATAGAATATAAATATCCCCACGATTATCCTAACAATTATGTTAAACAAGAGTATTTACCTAAAAAACTTATTGGTATAGAGTACTATAGGCCAGGTAATAATAGGATGGAAAAGAATATGGAAGATTACTTAAAAAAAATAAAAGAATAAATTACTTTGTTGAATGTTGACAAAAATACTTGGGTATAATATACTTAGAAATGAAATCCAAGTGATTTGGTTGGTATTGTGGAAGGGGTGAAAAAATGAAACTATCCACAAAGGGAAGATATGGACTAAAAGCTATGTTTGATTTAGCATTAAATTATGGAGAAGGTCCCATTGCATTAAATAATATAGCAGAGAGACAAAAAATATCTGTTCATTATCTAGAACAATTAATTGCACCACTGAGAAAGGCTGGCTTAGTTAAAAGTGTAAGAGGTGCACAAGGCGGCTATATGTTGGCCGATAGTCCTGAGAATATTACTGTAGGTGATGTAATTAGAACTTTAGAAGGACCAATAGCACCGGCGGATTGCGTGATAGATGATGAAGAAAATGACTGTGAAAGATCTGGTCATTGTATAACAAAAACTATTTGGGAAAAGATTAAAGTAAGTATAGATAATGTTATAGATTCAATAACGCTTCAAAATATGCTAGATGATTATAAGGAAATGAATAAATCTGATTCATATATGTACTATATTTAAGAAATATTAGAAAAACTGTGGGGAGTTGATTTTATGAATAAAAAAGTATATTTAGACTATTCTGCTACCACTCCAATGAAAAAGGAAGTAGTAGATGCTATGATGCCATACTTTAGTGAAAAGTTTGGTAATCCTTCAAGTATATATTCCTTTGGTAGAGAAGCCAAGAAGGCCCTTGATATATCTAGGGATACAATAGCTAAAGCTATAGGAGCAGATTCAAAAGAATTATTTTTCACAAGCGGTGGTTCAGAGGCGGATAACTGGGCTATAAAAGGGGTTGCCTTTGCCAATAGAAATAAAGGGAATCATATTATAACAAGTAAAATAGAACACCATGCAGTTTTACACGTGTGTGAATACCTAGAAAAACAAGGGTTTGAGGTAACTTATTTAGATGTAGATCAATATGGTATGATAGACCTTAAGCAGTTGGAAGAAGCAATTACGGATAAGACTATCTTAATAAGTATTATGTTTGTTAATAATGAAATTGGAACTATACAGCCTATAAAGGAAATTGGAAAAATTGCTAAGGAAAAGGGAGTGTATTTCCATACCGATGCAGTTCAAGCTTTAGGTAATGTGGATATAGATGTAAAAGAACTTAATGTAGACCTTATGAATTTTTCTGCTCATAAGATATATGGACCAAAGGGAATAGGAGCCCTTTACATAAGAAAAGGTGTAAGAATTGATCCTCTCATCCATGGTGGAGCTCAAGAAAGAAGAAGAAGAGCTGGTACTGAAAATGTTGCAAGCGTTGTTGGATTTGCTAAGGCAGTAGAAATGGCAAATGAAAATTTAGAGTCCCATAGAAAGCGTTTAATGGAATTAAGAGATAAATTAATTAAGGGAGTTATGGATAACATAGATTATGTAAGGTTGAATGGACATCCTGAACAAAGACATCCTGGAAATGCAAACTTTTGTTTTGAATTTATAGAGGGTGAATCCCTATTATTGAGCTTGGATATGCTTGGAATTGCTGGTTCAAGTGGCTCGGCTTGTACTTCTGGTTCCCTTGACCCATCCCATGTGTTGATGGCTATAGGGCTTCCTCATGAAATAGCCCATGGATCTTTAAGACTTACTGTAGGAGATTTTACAACGGAAGAGGATATAGATTATGTAATAGAAAATTTACCTAAAATTGTAGATAGATTGAGACAGATGTCTCCATTATATGAAAAAGTAAAGGGAGGACAATAAAATGTACAGTGAAAAAGTAATGAACCATTTCATGAATCCAAGAAATGTTGGAGAAATAGAAAATGCCGATGGTGTAGGAGAAGTTGGTAATGCCAAATGTGGAGATATAATGAAAATGTATCTAAAAATCGAAGATGGTATTATAAAGGATGTAAAATTTAAAACCTTTGGATGTGGATCGGCCATAGCTACTTCAAGTATAGCTACTGAAATGATAATAGGAAAGACTGTAGAAGAAGCAGTTAAACTAACTAATAAAGCAGTAGTAGAAGCTCTTGATGGACTACCATCTCAAAAAATTCATTGCTCAGTTTTAGCAGAGCAAGCTGTAAAGGCAGCTCTTTATGATTATGCTAAAAAGAATAATATAACAATAGAAGGACTTGAAGATTTCAACCCTGTAGATGATATACATGATCATGAACACGGTCATGAAGAAGACGAATAGAAAAAAGAGAAAAAGACCTGGTTTTTATACTAGGTCTTTTATTCAGAAATCATTTATTATATTGATAAATGATTATAAAAAAGTATAAATTAATTCCTTGTGTTAGTTTATTGAGCTAATATCCCATAAAAATCTAAGTGATTTATGATTAGTAGGTGAAAATATGAATTTAGATAAAAAAAAGGTAATAGTAGGAATGAGTGGTGGAGTAGATAGTTCTGTTGCAGCATATATATTGAAAAAACAAGGATATGAAGTTATAGGCGTTACTATGAAGGTTTGGCAGGATACCGGAGAAGATTATCCTGAAAGAGAAGATGGTTGCTGTGGACTTTCAGCAGTTGATGATGCTAGACGAGTGGCTCAAAAACTGGATATTCCTTTTTATGTAATGAACTTCAAATCTGTTTTCAAAGAAAAGGTTATAGATTATTTTGTGGAAGAATATTTAAATGGAAGAACTCCAAATCCTTGCATTGCATGTAATAAATATATTAAATTTGAAGAACTTATTAAAAAAGCCCACTCTTTAGGAGCATATTATGTTGCTACGGGACATTATGCTAGAATAATTCATGATGAAAAATCCCATAGATATCTAATTAAAAAATCTGATGCAGAGAAAAAAGACCAGACCTATACTTTATATAACCTTACTCAAGAGCAATTAAAGTATATGTTGATGCCATTAGGAGAAATATCTTCTAAAGAAGAGGTAAGGAAAATAGCTAAAGAAATAGGTCTAGATGTTGCCAATAAACCTGATAGTCAAGAGATATGTTTTGTTCCAGAGGACGATTACGGAAAATTCATAGAAGAAAATGCTGATAAAGCCATTGTACCCGGTGAATTTGTTGATTTAGATGGAAATGTTTTGGGAAAACATAAAGGAATAATTCATTATACGATAGGCCAACGTAAGGGTCTAGGAATATCCTTAGGTAAACCAGCCTATGTTGTTAATATAATACCTGAAAAAAATCAAGTTGTACTAGGTAATAATGAAGATGTTTTTTCTAATGGACTTATTGCTGAGAAAGTCAACTTTATTACCTTTGATGAATTAAAAGACCCTGTTGATGTAAAAGCTAAAATTAGATATACAGCCAGAGCGGAAGATGCCATTATTAAACCATTAGAAGATGGAAAGTTTAAAATTGAATTTATCAAGCCCCAAAGAGCTATTACTCCTGGACAGGCTATTGTTTTTTATCAAGATGATATCTTGGTGGGAGGAGGAACGATTCTAAAGGCTATTTAAAATGCACTTAATTGTGCATTTTTTTTTATTTTTTAGAAAAAATATTAATATAAAACATTTTGGACTTGGTGATACTAATGCTCAAAACAAGTGAAATAATAGGATATTCAGTTTTTTGTAAAGATAGCAATTATAAAGAAGGAGAAGTAAAGGATATAATTTTGAATTTTAAAGATTTTAAAATTGAGAGTTTAATAGTTGAGCATAATAATTTTTTTCACACAACAAAGATATTAGATTTTAACAATATTTATTCAATAGAAAATGAAACTATAAACATAAAATTTAATAAAAACTTAAAACCCTACAAAAGAAAAAAGAATAAAAAAAATACTTATACATCAATGGGATTGGAAGTAATAAATG
>CBETVX010000075.1:0-10812 GCA_965539935.1 uncultured Eubacteriales bacterium
AATATATAAGATTAGAAAAGATACTGGGGCAAGCATAAGACAATTAAGCAGAGTTTTAGGTGTGGGACGTGGGGTTGTTGAGAAAGCAAAAAGAGAATGACAAACGAAATGTCCCTAAGTCATCCGAAACGTCCCTAAGTCATCCTGGTGCTATTCTTTTTTATACCTAAATATATTTATTTACTCTTTCCTCTTAACTAAAACTTCTCTCCCTTCAAAAGCAATTCCAACTTCCATAATATCTTTGATATTTAATTCCAAAAGTTGCTGTTTGTATTTTTTTTGCTCTATTTGCTCAAGTGCTTTTTTCACAGCTATCTCTAATGTTTCATTCCTGACAGTATTAACTTTTTTAAACTCAATTATAATTCCAGGCAGAGTATTTTTCTTGGGTTTTAACATAATATCATATCTACCATATCCACTTTCCCTATTAGAGCTTATTTCATAGTCCTCATTAAGAGATATCAACATACCAAGGACAAAAGCATGATAAAACTTTTCGCTTTCATTTCCTATATCAAAGTAACTGACAGATTTAGTGATACATTCTCCAAGCAATAACTCAAAGGTTTCCATATCTCCTGAGATTAGACTCTTTAACATAAATAGAAATTTTTCATTTCCAATATTATCTTTAAACCATGAAACAATTATTTTCTTGTATAAGGTTAACACTTCAAAATTTGGAATCTGCAAATAACAATAGATAATTCCTTCTTTGAGCTTTTGATTAACAGCCTTTAAATAACCACTAAAAAGAAGAAAACTCCATATGTTTTCAGAGTCCTTATCAACTTCATTTATAAGAATATTTTCGTGAATTTGTTTATGAATACTTTTCCCTTGAATTAAATCCTCAAATTCTTTCTTTGTAGTATCATTAGCCTTGGCTAAAATTGACTTTATTAAGTCATTTCCACTGCTATTTACCCAATAAGGCCTAAACCCTTCATTAAATTCTTTAGCATAGTTTAAAACAGACCAAGGGTTATAGATAACATTATTTCCAAATACATATCCATTGTACCATTTCTTAATTTCAGACTTTTGAGACTTGATACCGTAATAATTTAGCATATCGTCTACTTCTTCTTCTAAAAAGCCAAAATAGTTACTATATCTGCTATTAAGAAGAGTACATACTCTAAGATTATTAAGTCCTGAAAAAATACTTTCCTCTGCAACCCGAAGGATTCCAGTAAGTACAGCTTTTTCAAGATAGATATTATCCTTTAGTCCTCCACTCAACAGATTTCTCATAAATTCAATAATCTGATTATAATATCCTTTAGTATATCCCTCTTGAATAGGAACGTCATATTCATCAATTAAAATAACAACCTTTTGATTATGGTACTTGTATAAATAGGAACTTAAGTTCAATAAGCTTTTTGCCACTTCCACAAGTTCTGCTTCTTCATGCAAAATACTATTAAAATTCTTCTTTTCAACATCTGATAAAGCATCACTGTTTAGCAAATAATCATATTGAAGATAAAGATTGCTAAAGAGCATAGTAAATCCTTTTTTACAATTTTCCCAGGTTGAATGTTTTTCATCTTTGAAAGTCAAGTATATAACAGGGTATTTCCCTTGCTTATCCATAATATGCTTGTATTCTTTAATTTTTAGCTTTTGAAACAAGGAAACACTATCTTTGCTTCCATAAAAATATTTCAACATACTGATGTTAAGTGTTTTACCGAAGCGTCTTGGTCTTGGTAATAAGATAACTTTAGCTCCATCCTCTATAACATCCTTTATGAATAAACTCTTGTCAATATAATAATAATTACCTGTTATTATTTCCTGAAAATCACTAACCCCTATAGGAAAAATCTTTTCCACGAAAATCAATCCTCCTTTAAAATATTATACCATCAAATTAGTTTTTTAACATTTAAACTTCTGTTTGTGACAAGGGGACGTTTCGTTCGTCATGCTGCAAAGAAATTTTTAAGTTCAACAATTTAATATTAAAGGAAAAAATAAATTAAAATAGAATTACAAAAATAACAAGTTATTGTGAATAGATTTTTAGTGATAAAAAAGTTTGGTGATTAAAATGGCAAGGGAAAAAAGAAAAAGAAGTAACACGGGTATATATCATATTATGCTAAGAGGTATAGATGGTCAGAAAATATTTATAGATGGAGAGGACAAAGAAAAATTTATGCAAGCCCTTATGAAAGCAAAAGAAAAGGGACAATTCTTATTGTTGGGGTATTGCTTAATGGATAATCATGTCCATTTATTAATAAAGGAAAACGAAGAAATAGGGAAGAGTATTAAAAGAATTACAGTAAGTTATGTTCAGTGGTACAATAATAAATATGGAAGAGAAGGACATTTATTTCAAAATCGTTATAAGAGTGAAGTAGTAGAAAATGAAGCATATTTACTAACAGTTATACGATATATACACCAAAACCCAATAAAAGCAAAAATGGTAGATAAAAATGAAGAATATAGTTGGAGTAGCTATAATGAATATATTGATGGATATAATGGTAAATGTGTAAAAGTCGATACCGATATAATAAGAAGTTACTTTAAAGATAAAGAAAGTTATGAAAGATATATGAATGAAGTAAATAATGATAAGTGCTTAGAATATCTAGGCAAAATAAAATATTCAGATAAACAGTTAAAAGCTGAGATTAAAAAGAAATATCCTATAGAAGAAATAAAGAAAATGACAAAGGATAAAAGAAATAAATTAATATATAAGATTAGAAAAGATACTGGGGCAAGCATAAGACAATTAAGCAGAGTTTTAGGTGTGGGACGTGGGGTTGTTGAGAAAGCAACAAGAGAATGACAAACGAAACGTCCCTGAGTCACGCGCGAGAGAATGACAAACGCAAACGAAACGTCCCTGAGTCACGCGTCCCTGAGTCATAAAGATGTTCATAAAAGATTAAAAAAAAGAAGGCTAGAAGGCTATAAGAAAGTTGGACAAAGTGGTAGTCATGAAAAATGGAAAAGAGGAAGTAAGAGAGTAACAGTGCCTAATCATGGTAAAAATTACGAAATACCAACAGGTACATTAAGAAACATTTGGAAACAAGCTGGTTGGATATAATACCATTTATGAAGGAGGAAATTTTATGAAAATAGGATATTATGCTATTTTTGATTACAATGAGTATGATGAAAAAGAAGAAGCTTATGGAATATCTATATCATTTCCAGATATACCTGAATGTATAAGTTGTGCTAGATCAGAAGAAGAAGGGCTTTTAATGGCTCAAGAAGCTTTAGAATTGAACACATTAACGATGCAAGTTTATGAGTTACCCAAAATGACTCCGTTAAAAGATATAAATTTAAAAGATAATGAAAAAGCTTTTTATATATCATACAATACTGAAGATATAGACTTGTCTGAATTTACTTTTTATGATTATGAGGGAAATGTTATATCCTTACAAAGAAAATAAAATAAAATATATGAGGATTAGGCTTTACAAATTTTTATCTTATAATATTGATGTCACTAGACATCTAGATTATACATTTCATATGGAAACATATGAGGTGTTTTTTACTTAAAAAATAAGTTTTCAAATACTAGGGGGTAAAAGGGGGTAAACCTTTATTTCTGCGAAAATTTATCATAATTCTATCAAAACACATGTGGAGTGTTGCTTATGTCTATTGATAAAAAAATAACGGTAGTGCCTTATGAAAAAAGGTGGAAGGAAGAGTTTAAAAAGGCATATAACTTTTATTGTGAGTTGTTAGAAGGACTAGATGTTAACATTGAACATGTAGGAAGTACTTCTGTTGAAGGATTATGGGCGAAACCAATATTAGATATAGATATTATTGTACCAAACTCAAAGGTTTCTTTAGAAGTAATAAAAAAATTAACTAGTGTCGGTTATGAACATATTGGGAATTGTGGAATAGATGGTAGAGAAGCATTTAGATATTCTGAGGATAATGAGTACATCAATTGGATGGAACATCATTTGTATGTTTGTATAGAAGGTACTGAAAACTTATCAAATCATATCTTATTAAGAAATTATTTGAGAAATAATAAAAGAGCAGTAGAGGCCTATGGAAAACTAAAACAAGAATTAGCTGAAAAGTATCCAAATGATATTGACTCTTATGTTGAGGGAAAGACTTCATTTATTGTAAATATTTTAGAAAAAGCAGGGATGGAGATAGAGTCTTTGAATAGAATAACAAGAATTAATAATAAAGATAAGTAAATGCTAAACAAATAGTATAAAGGAATTTAGTTTTAAGTTTTATATGTAGGATAATAAACAGAAAGGTAAACTTTAAATAAATATGTAAAGAACAAAGGGGGCTATTATTTATGAAGAATAAATTTGCTTTTAATAGAATTGGTTATAATTATATTCCAACTACAAATATTGATGAGTCAATAGAGTGGTATGTAAATAACCTTGGGTTGAAGTTAATAAATAAATTTGAAGATAGAGGATCCTTAATCGGAGTACTTCACTACCCACATAAAAACGCTATTGCTTTAGTACTAATTGAAACTTCAAATAATAACCCACTTAAAATAATGAGAAATGGAAAAGAGTTTCCAGTGATGGCAATGAATTGCGATGATATTGAGTACACATACAATTTACTTAAATCAAAAGGCGTTAAAGTAGAGAGCATAAAAACTCTAGGAAATGGAGAAGCTAAGTACTTCTATTTTCAAGATAATCAGGGAAATTTATTAGAAGCAGCCTGGTCTATATGGGACCAGAAAGATGAGATTAATAGTAACTTTATTTAAAGGAAGACTAATAAACTTTTAAAATAAACCAAGGGTACGGTTTGTAAATCAAGGTACGGTCAGATACATCCACAAGAGAAGAAGTTGTTCAGATGTTATGGAATATGATGAAATTGAATATAAAGAATTAAAGATAATGAAGTAAAAATTCACCATTTCCTAATCAAATACTATGATCACAATGGGTTGAGATTTGATAAAGCTGAGAACAGAAAAAAGCTGCTACTTTTAGATTGTTAAGTAGCAGCTTTTTTTCATAGAAAGAAGGGTCAGGCTTGAATTATTCCCTTATTATATTATTTTGATTTGTTCTTATTATCACATTATTAGATTTATCTATAAAGGAATATGAGTATCGTATAAAATATAATTGTCCTATAAATATTACGAAGAATGAATATAGCTCGGTACAGAAATAAAAACAGAAACAAAGTAATATTGTTTTAGATGAGAATAGTATGCATCACAGTTATAAATCTTCATATTGTTTTTCTCAATTGGTTATATAATTTTTAGACGGAAGATTGTATTTTGGGGTTATCGCTCTAACACTAAGAGTACTATTGTAATAATTATTAACAACCATTAGTTTGAATTCATCAGAATATTTTCTGTTTATTCTTTTTACTGGTATGACCTCCTTGCCTTAAGTATTGACAAATGTCCCTCAAAGAATAGAAAGAGGAAAGTGTAGAAAATAAGAGAATCCCAGAGTTGGATTTATATTATAGACATTCATTTATCAATGAGTAAGACAGACGTATTATGAGCGAAATTATATAACTATAGAAATATAACTTATTCGTTTGTTAAAAAAGTATTTTATATATTTAAGAAGAAAATCTTTTATTTCAGGTAAGTGCCATAAGTTATAATATAAAAATATAAAGTAAAATAGAGTTTGGTATAATAAAAAAATCAAGTAGTGATTATGATTCTGTCAAGTATATTGTTTTATCAGAATACGGAATAGGCCGAAGAGAGGTTATTATGTTGATTAATCAAGTTCTTAAAATTACAAAATTGCTAACCCGGATATTATTTGTTTTGTTGGTAGCTGTTATATTGGTTATTATAATAACACGGTTTATAAACTATCAGAAAACCAGAATCAACACGGAATTAGGCGTTCAGGAAGACTTGTATGTAGAATTAGGCGGTATAGAGCAATATATACAAATTAGAGGTGAAGATATTAATAATCCAGTAATTTTATTTTTGCATGGAGGTCCAGGGTTTCCATTATCATATCTATCCTATTATTATCAGCCATATCTTGAATCAGATTATACCTTTGTTTGTTGGGATCAAAGGGGATCGGGACGAACTTATTATAATAATCAAGTGACACAAGCTGACTTAACGCCTGAACAACTGCTTGCTGATGTTGATGATTTAGTTGAATATATATGCAGTAGATTTCATAAAGAAAAGGTAATTATAATGGGGCATTCTTGGGGAACTGTTCTAGGCACTTTATATACCATGAATTATCCTGATAAAGTAGAAAGCTATATTGGTGTAGGGCAAGTGATTGATTTCGATGCAGGTAAAATTGAAGCGGCACTAGCTGCAAAAACACTTGCAAGTAAAGAGCATATGGAGTCAGATGTGATTACACTTATGAATGAAATAGAAAGATTCAGCCAGGCATCCAATATAAACGAAATTGATATTCCTGGTATGGAAAAGATGATTCGAACCTCTCTAAGTTATTTAAAAGGCTCTGATGAACTAAATCCATTAAAAACAATGTGGCTGGGACTTACATCTCCTTATATATCAATTGATGATTTGCGTTGGTTTAAAAAAGCTTCCAACACAGAAACTATTTTTGAGCTGGAAAAAAACTTAATAAATTATATGTACTATGATTTTGATATAAATGCCTTAGACAATCAATATGATGTACCCATTTACTATATTTCAGGAGGTAATGATTGGATTACACCCTATACTATGGTAGAAACCTATTATAATAACCTTGTAGCTCCTTCAAAGGATATGATAATTATAGATAATACAGGACATACACCTTTCCTAGATCAACCTGAAAGATTTGCCGCTGCAGTAAAGCAGATACTTGATTAATAGATTTGAAATTTATTTATGTGAATAAGGATTGATGTAATAAAAGAGTATTTCAAAGACAATTTTACTGGATGTACATTAACAACAATAACATATACAGGTATGTAACAAAGGCACATGAAGAATTGGCAGAAAGAAATAAAGGGGGAAGTATAGATATAGTGCTAGCTTCTCTTATTGTGATATGAGAAAAACACGGCACTAGAAAAGCTGTGTTTCTTTTTTTCCCTTTGTCAATGGGTAAGGTGGGACCAATCCCGTTCTATTATTAACAATGACAAAGAATAGTTATAAGAAATATAAGTATAAATAAAACCATTTAAGTATAGTACATTTCTTAAGCTATAAATATAGTATATGAAGTTATTTTTAGGTCTATTAATTCATTGAATTTATTGTTTTCTTAATATAAAATATAAGAGTTGCTAAATAAAAAAAAGACATTGATAACGATGTAAGATCTAAAATACTAATTTATAAGGAGTATATCAAAATGACTAAAATAATAGACTTGTTTAATAATATGTCTTTATCCTTAATGAAGAATAGAAAAAAATCAATTACTCTTACTTTGATACTATCACTTTTACTTATATTTGTAGGTTGTAATGACCCCGATATTGATAATACAAATAAAGGGTATGTAGTCGAAATAACAGTTGATGGTAGTGAAGAAAGTAATTTAAATGAAGTGATGGAAACAGTTAAAGAAGATGAAGATCCATTTGAAGGTTATAGACTTATTGAAGTTGATGGCGGAGATCTATCAGGGCATAGAGAAAGTAATGTTGTAGTTGATATAGGTTTTGGTGATAGAGAATATTATGCTTATACAAATGAGTATGGTCAATTAGTAAAAGTAACTGCAAAGAAAATCATATTACAGGATGAATCAACTGAACCTGTTTTATCAACTGGAAGATATTATTCAGATGAAGCAAAGGTTCCAGGTGTTGAAAGCAAAACATTAGATGAAGGACATGTAATTGCCGATTCTCTGGGAGGAGTTTCTAATGCATACAATATAACCCCTCAGAATAGTACCCTTAACAGACATGGTGATCAGGCATACATGGAAAAAGCTATTAGAGATGCTGGTGGATGTACAGACTTTGTGGCTATTATAACTTACCCTAACACTGAAACACAGATTCCAAGTCACTATAGTTACACTTATACGATAAAAGGAAATACTATAAAAGATGAATTTGATAATGTAAATCCAGATGAAGAGAATTTAAAATTAGAAATAGAAGCCTCACAAGAGAAAGAAACACAGTCTACAGAAAAAGCAATAATAATTACTAAACTGGATAAAAAGGCTGAATATATTGTCATAAAAAATTCAGGACAGGAGGCAGTGAATCTTAGGGGATGGAGAATTAGATCAGTAAAAGGTAATCAATCCTTTACATTTCCAAATTTCACCCTGAATCCTAACTCGACTGTAAAGGTTGGAGATTCTGAAAGGAATTCAGATATAGATTTTCATTGGCTAGATAGTAAAGGTGTTTGGAATAATACCAAAAGTGACCCTGCAGAATTATATAATACTAAGGGAGAACTTGTAGATAGATATGATGATTAATATAGTAATTGAAATGAGCATCGAAAAGAGGGGTCAGGCTTGAATTATTCCCTTATTACTATTTACAAGATAAAGATACCCAACAAGATAATAGAATTTTGGGAAATTACCTATATAAAGGTGAATTAATATAATAGTAAAATTTAAATAAATATAGTAAAAATAAAAAAATATGATATAATTGTTGATAGTGATGACGCCAAAATGTTTATTTTGAAGAAGCCACTCCTTAGGGGAGGCTTCTTTTTTAAATTTTTAGAGTATAGCTTTGGTTTTAAGGGATAATAATTAATTTTTTAAAGGAAAAAGAAGTAAGATAAAATTGTATCATGATTTTAATTATGTAAAACCATTAGGATATTTTCTACCCTTTATTATAGTCCTTATGCTTTCATGGACTTATGGTGTAATAGATGGCATCTTTATCAAATATTTTGTTGGTAAAGCAGACTTTATTTCAGTAAGTTTTATTTATACTTGGAGAAGTTTCAAAAGATATGTAATTTAATACTAGCTATGAAGATAGAAACTAATCAATGGACTTATAATTTGGAGGTATATAATGAAAAATAATACAATGGATAAAAAATTAGCAAAAACATTAATAAATTTTAGTTTGCCTTTAGTATTAAGTGGATTGTTACAACAATTATATAATTGGGCAGATGCCTTTATTGTTGGCAATGTTGAAGGTGAGATTGCCCTTGCTGCAATTGGTGTAACATCTGTAGTGAGTAGCCTTTTTATCATGGCCATAACAGGTTTTACATCGGGGGTTTCTATCTTATCAGCCCGTCATTACAAAGATGAAGATAGAAGTATGCAAAAGAAGATACTTTTGACATTTATGACCATTGTAGTTGTGTTTTTTACTATAGGTAGTTTAATGACTATATTTTTTGTAGAACCTATATTAACAGTTTTAAAAACACCTTTAGAAATATATGAGACATCAAAAAATTATTTGACTATTATTTTACTAGGCATACCATTTATGGCTGTATATAATGTATATGCTTCTGTATTGCGTGGTATGGGAGATAGTAAAATGTCTTTTTATTCAGTATTTGTTTCAGCAGTTATTAATATAGTTTTAGATGTATTATTTGTAGTTGTATTTAGATGGCATGCAGAAGGTGCAGCTTTTGCAACTATTATTTCTCAATTTGGTATGACGATTTTTGTTATTTACTATGCAAGGAAAAAATATCCTTGCTTAAAAATAAAAGTAGAAAAGCTTATTTATGGTAAAGTGTTAAAAAGTGGTAGTTTGTTAGCCTTACCAATTACTATTCAATCAGTTCTTGCATCCCTTGGGAATATAGGGCTACAAAACTTCATGAATGGATTTGGAACGGCCACAGTAGCTGCCATTACAACTGCATATCGTGTTGATTCGTTGTTGTTATTACCAGTAATAAATTTAGGTACAGGGGTTGCTATCATAACTTCACAAAATATTGGTCAAGGAAAATATAAAGAAGCAAATAGAAGTTTAGTTATAGGTTTAAAATTAAGTGTTATTATTTCATTAGCCCTTACTCTATTGGTAGTGAATTTTGGTGGGAATGTTATTGAGATTTTTGGGGTGAGCAATGTATCAGTAAATATTGGTGGGCAATTCTTTTCGATTTTAGGATGGTTTTATGTTATATATGGAGCAGCTATGGTTATGCGTGGTTACATTGAAGGACAGGGAAAGGTAATGTATTCAAGCATTATTAGTTTGTTTTCCCTTGGTCTAAGAATTATTTTATCTTATATTTTGGTGTCAAGATTTGATAATATGTCCATTGCCTATGCTGAAGGATTTGGATGGTGTTTTTTATGTATAGCTTATGTGCTAAAAGTAAAACATATTTTTAGAAGGGAAAATAATAATGAAATAATATTAAATCAGTCATTGGATTTGAAGAATTAGCAATGCCTTCAGATTAAACTATTTGTTTAATATACATTCACTTTTTTCTCTTGGACATCTAGGTATACTTACCACGGATTTATAGAGTATGAAAAGGAGTGCCTTAATTGAGTAATAAAGAAAATAAAAAAAGCGATATATCTTATCTTGCCATAGGAATTTCAATTGGTGTTGCCCTTGGGGCTGCATTTAATAATGTTGGACTTGGAATAGCCCTTGGAGTTGCAATTGGTGCAGCATTAGAGGGTATGAAATCTAAGAAAAAAGATGAATAGATAAAAGAGAAGAGAAACATATGATGAGGGTATGATAAGGGGACGTTTCGTATGATAAGGGGACGTTTCGGTCGTCATATATTTTTCAGAAAAAATTCTACTGTGAAGAAATTTTTAAGTTCAACAATTTAATATTAAAGGAAAAAATAAATTAAAATAG
>CBETVX010000076.1:0-10485 GCA_965539935.1 uncultured Eubacteriales bacterium
TGAAAAAAGAAAAAACTATTATTTGTAATAAATATAATAAGGTATTAAATACATTACTAAAAACCAGACAAATAAATAATATTTTAAAAAAAGAAATAAACAATTTAAAAAACCAAAATATTAATATTGTAAATAAAACATACGTATTGGATGATGTTAACAAAAAATTAGATAATATTATTAATAATGTAGAAGAAATATCCCAAAATAAAATTATTAAACAAGATAAAAAAGAGATTGTTAATTTTAAAAAACAAATTGATAAACTTGCAAAAGAAAAAAATAATCTACAAAAGAAATATAATAAGACATTGAAAAGCTTATTGAATTCTAGAAAGACTATTGAAAACATAAAAACAAACTCTTCATTAAGATACAAAATTGGTGATGAGATAGTAAATAGCAGACATTCTATAAAAAAAATAATGAAACTACCGTACAAACTCTACAAGTTATATAAGCAGAAAGATATGAAGAAAAATAATATTAATTATACTGAAAAAGACCTAGACAATATTGATAAGGTTTTAGATAGCAAAAGAACTATTACAGAAAATGTTGTAAGAATTAAATCGAGTAGAGATGCTATATTATTTATGCCAACTAATGGAGCTGGTTTAGGACATTTAACTAGGACTCTTGCTATTGCCCGTAGAGTAAAAAGAATAGACTCAGAAAAGGAAATAATATTTTTATCAACGAGTCCAGCTATGCATTTGGTTTTAAATGAAGGTTTTTTAGGTTACCATATACCATCTAAAATGGTTTGTCCAAGTGATATGACTGCAAATCAATGGAATAATTTATTAAAAACTCACTTAAAGTATATATTAAATTTACACGATATAAAAACTGTAGTTTTTGATGGGGCATATCCATATGCAGGTTTAATAACTACAATGAAAGAGTTTGAGAATGTGAGAAAAATATGGGTTAAAAGGGGACAAGCCAAGAATAATACAGAAGATATAAGAAAAGAAAAAGAAAAATATTTTGATAAAATAATAATTCCAGGGGAAATAGTAGAAAATAAAAGATTCTTAAGTGGTGATAAATATTTTAATTCAAATCCTATTATATACTTAGATAAAGAAGAACTATTAGATAGGGATGAAGTAAGAAGAATGTGGAATATTCCAGATAACAAAAAATTAGTATATGTGCAACTTGGAGCAGGAAATATTGATGATATAAATTCTACATTAGGAATGGTTATGAATGAATTAAAGAAAAGAGAAGATGTTATTATAGTTCTTGGAGAATCAATAATAGGAAAAAGATTAAATATAGACTTAGATAATCTAATTATAATTAGAGATTATCCAAATTCCAGATATTTTAAAGCGTTTGATTTAGCTATTTCAGCTGTAGGTTATAATACTTTTCATGAACTATTATACTTTAATGTTCCTTCAATTTTTATTCCTAATATGAAGACAAAAACAGATGACCAACTTGGAAGAGCAAAATATGCAGAAAAATTTGGAGCAGCTATAATTCTAGAAAATGTATGTCAAGAAAGTATTCAGAATGCTATACATACAGCTTTGAAAACAGAAAATAATATTAATATGAAAGAAAATAGTTTAAAAGTAGAGATAAAAAATGGAGCAGAAGAAGTCGCAAAACATATCTCAATATAATAAATGTATGAATAGATTTCTATATAACATTAACTTCAAAATATTTTTAATCTAATGAGGTGGAGGATATGAGAATTGATTTTAAATATGATTTAGGGTTACTAGAAATATTTTTTCATCCAGAAAAAAATGAAGGGGTATTTTCAGACAAAGTTAGAATGGCAAGGAATAGATGTATGATTAGATTGCCTATGGATTATAAAATTGAAGACACACATCCCGATTTGTTAGCATTGGCAGCGATCTTAATAATATATCCTTTCACCAATGAAAAAATTGAATTGCCTTTTGGAGTAAGTAGAGAGTTTCATAATGTTTTTTTAAAACGTACTAAAAAATATATTGAACCAGTTAATGAAAAATTAAAGCCGAGAAAAGTTTCTGCTTGTTCAGTACCCGCTCTTGCATATAGCGGTGGTGTAGATTCTACTGCTGCTTTGACATTATTGCCTAAAAGCACAGTATTGTTTTTTTTAGATAGGGTTATACCAGATGATATATCTAATAAGAGTTTATATGATAAAGATGCAGCACATTATTCATGTGAATACCTTAGAAACATTGGAAGAAGTGTATATATGTTACAATCTGATCTCGAATATATCAGAGAACCTGTTGGATTTCCAGTTGATATAGCTAATGCAGTTCCTATCTTATTATTAGCTGATTATATAGATATAGATAGCATCGCTTTTGGCACTATCATGGAATCTGCTTATCGAATTGGACATTTACAATATGCTGACTATAAAACTAGAATACACTTTTCAAGATGGGGAGATCTTTTTAAGATAGTAGGGACTCCCTTTAATCAAGTAGTAGCAGGAATAAGTGAAGTTGGAACTTCTAAAATAGTACTTAATTCACCTTTCGCAAATATAGCTCAGTCTTGTATGAGAGGCAAAGCTCAAGAACCATGTATGAATTGCTGGAAATGTTTTAGGAAAGGTTTGTTAGATAGGATATTAGAGGAAAAAGAAATACACGATGAATTATTAAATAATGCTTTTAAAATTAAAGAAGCCAGAAGATTTTTACTTAAAGAATGGATTAAGCATCAAAATGTAATTCAATATATAACTAATAAGTATTATGGCAATCATCCATTAATGTTATCTTTAAAGAAAAAAGTAATGGGAGAAGTGAATGTAGACTGGCTAGAGAAATGGTATCCTAGATCTATAGAATTATTACCAGAAAAATATAAAGAAATTGTAAAAAAGAATATATTAAAATATTTAGATGAAATGGATGAAAGAGATATAGTAAGTATGGAGGGGTATAACTTAGGAGCTATGATTAAAACAGATGAATATATTTATAATGAAAAAAGATTTGCTAAACTTATGGAAGATGATATGTAATGAAAAGTATAGGTAAATATGTTATTGTTTTATTATGTATTTTAAGTTTTACTGTAATATTTTTTAATTATACTTCCATAAAAAATCAACATAAAATTATTGAAGATATATCATTTAAAATTCAAGGACAACAAACGGAAGGGTTTGGTAATAATATTGTAATATATAAAGATAATTTATATATTGCTTTCATGAGTAATGACTATGCAGAAATAAAAGTAATTAAATACAGTTTAATTAAAAATTCTGTAATACAAGAATCGATAGTATCTAGTCAATATGATGACCCACATTATGCTCCCAATATAGCCATAGATTCCAAAGGAATAGTTCATATTGCATATGGAGGATGGAAGATGCCTTTGGTGTATAGACACTCAATTGAACCAGAAGATATAAGTAAATGGAGTGATGAAGAATATCCAACACCTAATGGTGGAGAGGTATGGAGTTATGATACTTATCCAATAATTCATGTAGATTCAGATGATTTATTATATATTTTTTATAGAAGTAATACTTATCAAACTGAAAAAAATAGAAGACCATCTGGTGCTTTAATATGGAAAGATTTAAAGAAAACAAACTCAATCTGGAGTGACAACAAAGTTTTATTTACTATGAAAGAAAATAAAAAATTTAAAGATATATGGTTTTATCCGAGGCATCTTAGGTCAATCCCTAAACAAGGAAGAGATGAATTAGTTTTTACTTTTAATTGGCGATTTACAAATTTTGATGGAACTTTTTACAGAAAAGCAGGATTGGTTTGGTCTCCAAATGGGGGAGAAATTCTAGTTAATGGAGAGCATACAATTATGGATATTCCAATAAATCAGTATTGTCTAACATATATAGATGAAGATAAAGATAAATATCCTGAACAGCAAGCCATGTATGGTTATAAAAATAAAGATACGTTATATGCTATATTATCTTCAAAATATAACGAAAATGAGTCAACAAGTATATTTTATAATGTCAATGATAAATGGGTAAAAGTAAATGAGATTAGCAGTTTGTTTTTTTGGATTGGTTCTGTTGATGTAAAAGGCAACTATATGTTCATACCAGTAATTAAAGAGAAAAGAAAAGAACTATACGAAATTGGGATTACGACATATAATATGAATAATAATCAAATAGCATATACTAGTATTGCAGAAGATTATTATGTGAAACCTCCAGAAGTTAAAGTATACAAAGATTATTTAATAGTGTTTTATGTATCTCAAAATGATATAAATATAGTCATAAAAAATATAAAAAAATTGTGAAATATACAGAATGGTGATTACAAATGAAAAAAATCTGTGTAATCGGTTTAGGGTACATTGGTTTACCAACATCAGCAATGTTTGCCCATAGTGGCATAAAAGTAGTTGGAGTTGATGTTACTAAACATGTTGTTGAAACTTTAAATAAAGGCAAGATGCATATAGAAGAACCAGGATTAGACATATATGTTAAAGAAATGGTAGAATCAGGTATGTTTAAAGCTCAGCTTGAACCAGAAGAGGCTGATGCTTTTATTATTGCAGTACCTACTCCAAATAAAGAGGATGAGTATAGAGGGTGCGATTTAACATATGTTATTGATGCTACTAAAGCTATCTTACCTTATTTAAAAAATGATGACTTAGTAATTGTAGAATCTACAATAGGACCTAGAACTATTGATGATGTAGTAAAGCCTTTAATAGAAGAGGCAGGATTTGTAGTTGGGCAAGACATTTATTTAGCCCATTGTCCAGAAAGAGTTCTTCCGGGACAAATAATTAAAGAAATGATAGAAAATAATAGAATTTGTGGTGGCTACACAAGAGCATGTGCCGAAAAGGCTGCAGAACTATATAGAAATTTTGTTAAAGGGGAAATAGTAATAACTGATGCAAAGACAGCAGAAATGTCTAAGCTTATGGAAAACACTTTTAGAGATGTTAATATAGCCCTTGCTAACGAACTTGCTAAAGTATGTAATTATTTGGATATCAATGTTTTAGATGTTATTGAGATGGCAAATAAGCACCCAAGGGTTAATATACATTGGCCAGGTCCAGGGGTTGGAGGACATTGCTTAGCAGTTGACCCATATTTTATAGTTGAAAAGTCACCGGATTTAGCAAAGATAATAGCTTTATCAAGAGAAACTAATAATAGCATGCCTCAATTTGTAGTAGAAAATACAGAAAAAATTCTTAGAGATATAAAAAATCCTAAAGTTGCTGTATTTGGATTAACCTATAAAGGGAATATTGACGACATGAGAGAAAGCCCAGCTATGGAAGTTGTGGAAATATTGAAAGAAAAAGGGTATGATTTAGTTTTACATGACCCTCATATAAGTAATGATGAGATTAAAGTTGTAGACTTTGAAACAGCTATAGATGAATCAGACCTAATTTTGATACTTGCAGATCATAATGAATTTAAATACATGGATTTAAATTTAATAGAGAAAAAGATGAGAACTCCATATATTTTTGATACTAAAAATGTTGTTAGAAATGCAAATCATATAAAATTTTCATCGAATGAGTTGCCGGAGGTAGCTATTACAGCCCAAAGTAAGCTACAATATATTAACTATGGTAATATATATAACTTCATTAAGTAGGTGAAAAAAGATAACGGAAAAGCATCTCAAAGAATAATTCAATCAATTAAAAAATTCTTCAAATAAAAGATAAAAGCATATCTGATTGGTTTAAATAGAACCAATCAGTTTTTTTTGCTATAATAGAGTAGTGAAATTATATAAGTGTAAGAAACTATTAAATATTAGCTTACAATCTATGGGGGATATTATATGATAAGGGAAAATCAGAAATTATTAAATAGGATATTAGTTTTTATAGATGGACTAGTAATAGTGATAGCTTTAGCACTAAGTTATTTTTTAAGATTTTATACTGGTCTTTTTAATACTAATCAATTAAGATTGTCTTTAGGACAATATTTTTTACCATTAGTTTTTATCCTACCATTATATTATTTACTGTACACGGCTTTTGGACTCTATACGCCTCATAGAAGGAAAAAATTAGAAAATGAAATTTTTTCAATAATAAGCATAAATATCATTGGCTTAATGATACTAATAAGCATATTTTTCTTTGCAAAATATGTAAATTATTCAAGGTATGTACTTTTGTTATTTGGTGGATTAAATACAGTTTTAAGTATAGTTGAGAGAATAACAATAAGAAAAACACTTAGATCAATTAGAAGGCAAGGATTTAATCTAAAACATATTTTAGTTATTGGTGCTGGAGATCTTGGATGTAATTTTGCTAACAAAATAGATAAAAACCCTCATCTAGGATATAACATTATTGGTTTTTTAGATGATAATAAAAGAGTAGGTTATAGAGTTTCTAGAACAACGGTGATTGGAAACCTAAAAGATTTGATTAGTGTAATTTTAAAAAACAACCTAGACGAAATAATCATCGCTCTGCCCCTAAGTGAATATGACAAGCTTGGCTACATCATAAAGGTCTGTGAAAAATATGGAGTAAAAATTCAGATAATACCGGACTATTACAAATACATTCCTGCAAAGCCCTATGTGGACCAATTAGATGATATCCCACTTATAAATATAAGACATGTTCCATTAGATGACGCCTTCAATAAGCTGATTAAGCGAACTATGGATATAATAGTATCCTTAATAGGTATAATCTTAACTTCTCCCATAATGATTTTTACTGCCATTATGATAAAACTGACATCACCAGGACCAATACTTTTTAAACAAACAAGGGTAGGACTTCATAGACGAAAATTTGATATGTATAAGTTTAGAAGTATGAAGGTTCAATCTAAAGAAGAGGAAAAAGATAAGTGGACCACTAAGGATGACCCAAGGAAAACAAAATTTGGCAACTTCATAAGAAGGACAAGCATAGACGAACTTCCACAGCTGTTTAATGTATTAAAGGGAGATATGAGCCTTATAGGACCTAGGCCAGAAAGGCCTTACTTTGTGGAAAAATTTAGAGAAGAAATACCTAAGTACATGATAAAACATCACGTAAGACCTGGTATCACAGGGTGGGCTCAGGTCAACGGATGGCGTGGAGATACATCCATAAAAATGAGGATAGAGCATGATATATACTACATCGAAAACTGGAGTCTTGGACTAGACATAAGGATATTATTTTTAACAGTGTTTAAAGGGTTTGTTAATAGAAATGCCTACTGATAATTTACAATTAACAATTGACAATGGACAATTATTAATAAAAAATACGTGAGGTTTGTATGAAAGATAATATTATATACAAAAAATCCTTTGATTTTGCCATAGACATTGTTAACACTTATAAATATTTAATTTCTGACCAAAAAGAATATATTTTATCAAAACAATTACTGCGTTCAGGAACCAGTATAGGGGCCAATGTGAGAGAAGCTATTGAAGCCCAAAGTAGAAAAGATTTTATATCGAAAATGTCAATATCATTAAAGGAAGCAGGAGAAACACAATATTGGATAGAATTATTATGTGCAACAAATTATTTGGAAAAGACTAAATCAGAGGAACTAATCAATAAAAATATAGAAATAATAAAAATTTTAAATGCCATAATAAAAAATACTAAAAATAATAATTCAAAATGATTTATAAAATTAATTGTCAATTGTAAACTGTCATTTATCAATTATTATACAAAGGGGACATTATATGAAAATAGCTGTAGCGGGTATGGGGTATGTAGGACTATCAATGGCAGTTTTATTAGCCCAGCACAATGAAGTAACAGCCCTTGATATTATTCAAGAAAAAGTAGATATGGTAAACAGAAAAGAATCTCCCATAGTAGATAAAGAGATTCAAGAACTTTTATCAACAAAAGAATTAAGCTTAGTTGCAACAACAGATAACTACAAAGCCTATAAAGATGCAGAATTTGTTATCATAGCAACACCTACAGACTATGACCCTGAAAAGAACTATTTCAATACTAGGACAGTAGAAAGTGTCATAGCTACAGTATTAGCAATAAACCCAGAAGCCATAATGGTCATCAAATCAACTGTACCAGTAGGATATACAGAAAGAGTAAAGGAAATGTTTGATACAGACAATATTATCTTCTCCCCAGAGTTTTTAAGAGAAGGAAAGGCTTTATATGACAATCTATACCCTTCAAGAATAGTTGTGGGAGAGCAATCAGAAAGAGCCAAAGTATTTGCCAAACTTTTAGTAGAAGGAGCAATAAAGAAAGATATTCCTGTGCTTTTTACTAATCCAACAGAAGCAGAGGCCATAAAACTCTTTGCCAATACATATCTTGCAATGAGGGTAGCGTATTTTAACGAACTGGATACCTATGCAGAAATTAGGGGACTAAATACAAAGCAAATAATAGAAGGTGTATGTCTTGACCCACGAATAGGCAATCATTACAACAATCCTTCCTTTGGATATGGAGGATATTGTCTGCCGAAGGATACAAAACAGCTTAGAGCAAATTATGAAGACGTTCCAAATAATATAATAGAGGCAATAGTAGATGCCAACAGGACTAGAAAAGACCACATAGCAGAAATGATAATCAAAAAGAATCCTAAGATAGTGGGAGTATATAGACTTACAATGAAAACTAACTCCGATAATTTCAGACAATCAGCTATACAGGGAGTTATGAAAAGAATTAAAGGCAAAGGAATAGAAGTAGTAGTATATGAACCAGTATTAGAAGAAGATAGATTTTTTAATTCTAGAGTGATAAAGGATTTAGATGAGTTTAAGAAGATGTCAGATGTAATACTTGCCAATAGAATGTGTGAAGAATTAGAAGATGTTGAAGATAGAGTATATACTAGAGACCTATACAATAGAGATTGATGCATTACAAAATTTATAATAAAAAACAAGGATTTAAAAATATAAAAAAGTTCTTTCTAGAGAGTTACGCTACCTATTAAGAAATAAGTTAAAAATTATTAAATATATTTGTAATAAATGAAATTTGTATGGGGGAATAGAACAATGAAAGTACGCAAAGCAATTATACCAGCAGCAGGACTAGGAACTAGATTTCTACCAGCAACAAAGGCTCAGCCAAAGGAGATGCTTCCCATAGTAGATAAACCTACTATCCAATACATTATTGAAGAGGCTATTGACTCTGGCATAGAAGAAATCCTTATTATTACTGGTAGAAATAAAAGGGCCATAGAGGACCATTTTGATCGTTCAATAGAGTTAGAACTTACTTTAGAGAAGAAGGGAAAGAAAGATTTACTTGAGCAAGTAAAAAGCATATCTGAAATGATAAATATCCATTATATCAGACAAAAAGAACCTAAGGGACTTGGACATGCCATAAACTGTGCCAAAAGCTTTGTAGGCAATGAACCCTTTGCAGTGCTTCTAGGGGATGACATAGTAGATGCAAAAACTCCTTGCCTAAAGCAACTAATAAATGTATACGACGAATACAAGACAAGTATATTAGGAGTACAAGAAGTACCTAAAAAGGATGTAAATAAGTATGGGATAGTTGATGGCAAACACATAGAAAATGGCGTATACAAGGTAAAGAATTTAGTTGAAAAGCCTGCCATAGAAAAGGCCCCTACCAATGTAGCCATATTAGGCAGATATATAATCACTCCAGATATATTTCACATATTAGACAGTACAAAACCTGGAGCAGGTGGAGAGATACAGCTTACAGATGCCCTAAAGGTTTTAGCTTCAGAGCAGGCCATGTATGCCTATACCTTTGAAGGCAGAAGATATGACGTAGGAAACAAACTAGGATTTTTAGAGGCCACCATAGAATTTGCACTAAAGAGAGAAGACTTAAGGGATGATTTTAAAGCATATTTAAGTACCATATTAAAAAGTGATGCATTAAATGACATAGATAAACAAGCAGCCATAACAAAATAAATTTTCTATGAACAACTGTTTGGATCTAAGACCCATAAGTGATATAATTTATACAAATAGATTACTTGGGACTGGGGGTCAGGGCCTATGGAAGAGAAAATATTGGGATTAATATTAGAAAAATTAGAAAACATCCAACAAGAGCAGGGGGAAATGAAGCAAGATATTCAAGAGATCAAGCAAGAGCAACGGGAAATGAAGCAAGAACAACAGGTAATGAAACAAGAACAAAAATCAATAATAGCAAGACTTGATAAACTAGAAAAAGGACAAGAATCCATAAAAGAATTCATAATCAACTTAGATGATACTCTTACCATAGTAAAAAAAGACCATGAATTTATAGAAAGATTAAAAAAAGCAGTTGGAGAATAGGGGAAACTCAGGATACAATACAAAAAGAGACTACCATATTAAGGAACAACAATAATGACACAAATTATGACTTAAATCCTTCTTGAAAAAATCGAGGAGGATTTTTTTATGATATAATTTAATATAGAAAAATTTGGGAATATGATAATGATAAAAAAAACAAAATTATTAATAACAAGGGTTATTA
>CBETVX010000077.1:0-10406 GCA_965539935.1 uncultured Eubacteriales bacterium
TCCATTTTTTTTTATAATCCCTATTTAAAACCTTTTCCCAGCCAGGATATTCTATATTAATTGCCATGACTTTTCTTGCTTTTATTTTTTCATGGAGCCAATTTGGAAGCTCCACAGTATCCTCAGCTTTTGTATCTAATATATCCACATCTTCTTTTTTAATAAAGGCCAGTGAACCATGGGATAAAGAAAAACTTCTTTTAGATTTAAAAGGATCTAATTTTAATAAATAATAAATATTATCCTCTGAATTTTTTATCTCATCTTCTTTGATTTTTTCTAAATTATTACATTCATAGTGAGAAACTAATAGTTTATTTTTTATTTTATAATAATACATAACTTCCCCCTTATTCATTACATATACTATGTTTTAGCCTTTCAAGGCGCTGGAGATCATTTTTAAGATACTGTACTGGTCCAATATTAAAGTCATAGCTTAAATTTTCGCCGTGGTCGGGAGATTTAGGTGATAATAATATATCTCCTAAATGGGCTAAGGTCAAATTCCTTTCATTTAATCTTAAATATTCATTTTCCAGTACAGTTAATATATCTATTGCATTTTCAAAGCATACTTTAGATAGATTATATATGGCTTCATTTGTAGTTCCTTTAATAAAACTTGGGGATGTATAGGGTAAAATTAAATTTATAGAAGGAACAAGATTTCTTTGTGTATATGATTCCCTCCATAATACATGGCCTTCAATAAATGGATACATAAAACTTTCACTGAACCAAACCCTTAGATTAGGTACAAAATAGGCACTGTCCACATCTCTTTTTTGTAGGTCCATAAGTTCCTTTCCACGACCAGATAAAATGCCAACTATTATTTTTTTTACATTTATTCCTTCCTTTTTAAGAAGCGGGTCTAATGCCTTTATTCTATATCCCTTATGCAGTAAATCATCCACCAATATTACAGGTTTATTAAAGGATTTAATCATTCTTACCTGATTAGGTAAACTTAAATAATTGGGATAGGAGCCAATCCTATAGTTTTTAATATTTTTAGAAAAAATCTTTTCAGTATGTAAGGATTTAGTTATGGTATTGGGAATAATACATCCATTTAATAAATCTCCAAAGGGAACACATATAGCCTCCCCTAATTGCCTTGGTTGTGATGGTTCAATAGATACATTATTGTTATCGCAAATCTTTTTTATTAAGTTTTCATACATTATATTTCTGTCAAAGGATAATAGTAAATTTCCTGGATATAAGTTTACAATTGCTTCTTTAAGTCTTTTTCTTGTCCTGGAAATTGCTTTTTTTACATTAGTATTATTATTAAAAGGTTCTTTAATAATAGTCTCTACATCTAAGTTTAAAGTGCAAGGTGCTGTCATATTAACTGCAAAAAATTTAGATGCCTTATTATTAGATGGAATCTCTTCAAATCCCTGTAATTTCAAAACCTCTATCATACTATCCCATTGATAACCTTCAATAATATTTCTAAATATTCCATAGGTATAGTCCTTAGCCAAACAGTAGGTTAAAGTTTCTGTTAGAATGGTATCTTCTAAACCCTCAAAATCTACATCCTTATTTAAATATACTCCATCTATTACTATTATTCTTCCTATATAATTTTTTCTTACATATTCTGATACACTACTATCACCAAACTCTTTATAAAACATACTTGACCTTATCCAATGAAAGGCTGAAAAACCAAGTATTCTTCCATTATTAGTTATATCTCTTATTACGAGAATCCTAGGATTTAGATTTTTACCAAATTTTTCTAAAGCATTGTATACTTTTTGATGATTTAATTTAAATATTGATGATAGTTCATGCAAAAACCTGGGATGAAGTTGACTGATTATTTCAATATTTATAGATTTAGTTTGAACTAAGGTTTTATACTGTGGTTCTCTTCTGTACAATCCATTGTCATATATGTATTTTTGAACTAATGGGTCTACTAGTCTAGATATATCTCTATCTTCATCTATATAATTTCTAATTTGGGTAGAACTGATATCTTCATATCTAGTTGGTAAAGATAGTTTTATGGTTTTTCCTTTAATTCTTTTTATTACTTTAGTTAATTTGTTATTATCGTATTCCGATGTATGTAAACTTTTCCTTTCAAAGATTATATGATTGAAACTACAAATATAATGTACATTTTTACTATCTTTATATGCCGATGCATTGAGTACTACATCGCTCCCAACTACTATATAAACTTCATTACCCTTAAAATAAGATTTTAGTTTTTTTAAATCCTCTGGATTTGCTATATTTGTTTGGAGTTCTTTAGGAAATAAATAGATATCTAATTCATCGGCTATGGACATCTTTATTATTTCTCTTCTTATTAAATTAGGTTGAGTTCTCTTAGACCAAGAAAATTCATCAACTGCTAAATAGACTTCAAAACCCTGATCCCTAATTTCTTTAGCAATTTCTTTGTGACTAAGGGAAAAGGGGTCGAAACTTCCTGGAAAAAATGCTATTTTCTTATTACTTTTTAATTCAATAGACCCTTTGCAAAATCTATAATTTGAAACAAATCTATATATATGATTTAACACAGCTGCATTTGTTAAGAATAACAATTCTCTATTGTCTTTAAAATCTTCAATCAAAGTAAGTATTTTTTTTCCTATTAATTCAAATATTTCTTCTTTCTTCTCTAAAGTTAGGATATTTGATCCAAAAATATTTCTTCCAATGACATTCAATGCCATCTGTTTTACACTGATATTGTCATGGACAAGTCCATTTAAAATAATACCTAACATTCTTATAAGTCTATCTTTATATTTTTTATCTATTTCATTAACCCTATCCCTGTATTTTGGATAGTGCTCTATTGCTATACCTACTGTTTCAAGCAGCAAGGTTATAACCCTAGAGTTAGACTGCTTGATCTTTTCTATCAAATCATCTAATAATTCATCTAACTCTCCCGGCTGTAAATACAAAATTAATTGTCCAAGGTATTTAGGTATATATTTAGTAAACTGATACCCTTCTATTTCTAGGGAACGTAGTAGCTCTATTGATATATCATTTCTTTCATAGTATGAAAGAAATTGAAATACATCTATCAGGGCCTTTCCAGCTCTATTTCTAACATCTTCACTTGAACTAACTTTTAGAAGATTACAAAAATGCATAGCAGTATGAATTCCCATATATTCTGGATTAGTCAAGGTATGTTCTACCAATAAATCAACATGAACCTTTTTCAAAACCCAGCCTGTATCGGTTTTAAGATTACTCAAAAATATATTGGACATCTTAACATTATCTTCTTTGCAATAGAAGTAAAACCTTTCAATAATATAGTCTTCCATTTTAAGAAGTTTAGATACTTTAAATTTTATATAATTCTCCGCTGGCAAACTAGAATAATCATGTAATTTATAAATTTTGTCTTTTAGTATATTTATATATTTAGATTTAGTTTCTAGTTTAGGTATTATTTCATTTGTTACTTCTAAAGCCTCAAGTCTTATATTCACATCTTTATCATCTATCATATTTAGAATAAAGTTAAATATAATATCTAGAGCTTCTTCATTACACTCCTTAATATCTATGTATTTAATACAATATAAAAGGTTTTTGCAAACATCTTCGTCATAATTAATTATTTTATAATATTGAAGCAATAAATTAATATATTCTATTCTTTGATTTATTCTACATTTTCTAAATAAAGCTTCTATCATAGTATCTAAACTATTTACTATCCACATTTGATGTAATTTGATAACCTTTTCACTTGGATTAATAAATAAGTTTAGATATTTTTGAAATAGGATTGGCCCTGTTAATTCTGGTATTTCTATTTCAACATCCTGTGGAACTTCCTTTCGATATACTTCATCATAAATTGCTATTATTGACCCAATAAGTTCTGAACACTTTTTACGTATATCATCTTCTGGATGTATCAGCTGTTCATAAAGGAAATTAAGGGTTATTAATTTTTGTTTTTGTGTAAGATAGGTTGAGTACTCTTCTAAAACATTTAAATACTCTCTAATATTGTTTAATCTTCTTTCACTTCTTGCCTGTTCAAGTATTTCGTTCAATGAAGTTTCATCCCTAAGCTTATACATAAGGTGTATATTATGATTGATAGCAAAGTACTTAATATTATTAATAATTTCATTTCCATGCATAAGTGGGTAATATTTTTTAGTAGTGCCATCATGGTAATTATCTTTGTCTAAATCTACATTCACACCTAAATCAACCATATAATCCTCAAAATCCTTTAATTTGGCATACACTTTCATATATCTTTTTTCTTTAGCCTCATCTACATTGTCAAGTTTATTTAGTATAACTTCAAAGGACTCATCTAAAGAATATATATGCATATCTGAACTACCGTCTTTTTTATCTTTTCTCTTAACACGAAAGTCAGCATATATTAGTATTAATGATTCTAAGGGTAGGTTTTCCAATTCTAAATCCCAAGTTGAATGGTTTATGGCAATATTTCTAATATAGTTTATATCATGTTTTTTAAACCATTCATCAGTATAATAATAATGAAGATAGGCTACTCTCTTTGCTTCTAAGGGCTTACATCCAAATTTACCAATATCATGTCCTGCTGCACTTCCAGATACCCTGCCTAAATCTATAGGATGGCCTAATTTTTTGAGCTGTCTTGCTACATATAGGGCTAAATGATGTACCCCACATATATGGTGTAATGTACTATATCCCATAAGCTCCTGATTTAATTTCATCATCTCATATATATACTCTTTTTCAAAAGCATTTTTAAAGGTCTTATACTCCCTTGGATCTTCTAATTCAGCTTCTTCTTCTTCAGTTAAAAAATCAAGGGGATATTTACTAAGCCAAGTGTTTTCACCATATTTTTTTTCAAACTCTGAAATTACTTTTAAAAACTCTAAATATATAATACATGGTAATTCTAATTTTCCTATTAACTTTATAGTAACTGCTTCTGGAAAGGATTTTCTTAAAGCAAAATAATATATATATTCAAGCCAATTCTTAGGTGAATCATCTCCTGCAAGTTCATCAATTATGTCACCACATAGTTTTAAAGCTGCCTTGCAGCTGTAATCCTTCTCAATTAATATTAAATTTATTTTATCTAAAAATTCTTCACTTTCAATATGTCCTTTAATAATTTCTATTAATTTGAGGTTATTTTTAACAGGTTCAATTTTTAATAATCTTTCTTTGATGGTTTCAGATATATTATCTCTTACAGATTTATTCATGTAATCAAACCTCCAAAATTATACATTAATTATATTATTCTTCATAATCTTCTAAATTCCTTTGTTATTTATATTCTCCATAATAAAAACCACTAATCAATATTTTAATATATAGAGGAAATCCTTTTTCTATATAGAAATAATACAATAATTAAATATAAAGGAGGAGATCTTTAATGCCAACTATTGTATTCAATGGTCCACAAATTGATAAAGAAAAGAAGAAACTTTTAATTGAAGAATTTACTAAAAAGTCCAGTGAAATACTTGGTATCTCTAAGGAAGCCTTTACTGTCATAATAAAGGAAAATCATCCCGATAATGTGGGAGTTGGTGGCAGGGTCCTTTCTGAAATTATGGAAGAAAAAAATAATTAATAAGGTGATGGAATATGAGAAAAGTCTTGATCTATTCAGATTATCCTACGGATTATCTTCCTATTTTACAGGAAAAATTTCCTAATATTCATTTTATTGCTTCTAATGATAGAAATGAAGTTCTTAGTCATTTAAAGGATGTGGAAGTATTAGTTACTGCAAAATGTGATGAAGAAATGTTAAAGACTTCACCAAATTTAAAATGGATTCAATCCTTAAGAGCTGGTATCGATCCCTATCCTATATCACTAATCAAAGATAAAGGTATAATTTTGACCAATGCTCAAGGAGTACATATAATCCATATGGCAGAATACGCCATAGCAGCCATGATCATATTAGCTCGCAACCTTCATATTATATTTAGAAATCAATCCATGAAAAAATGGGAGCGAAATTTCCCCCAAGGGGAGATTTATAATGCCACAGTTGGTATAATAGGTCTTGGAAAAATAGGTAAAGAAATTGCAAAAAAAGCTTCCCTTATGGGAATGAAGGTTATTGGGGTTAAAAACAGCGTTCATGATGTTGATTATATAGACAAAGTTTATAGTCCCCAGGAAATGGATAAAGTTTTTGAAGACAGTGATTATATTATTAACTTATTACCCTATACCCCTGCAACAGATAAAATAATTGATGAAAAATACTTCAATAAAATGAAGCCCACTGCTTGTTTTATAAATATGGGCAGAGGTAAAACAGTTAATGAGGAAGATTTAATTACTGCACTTGAAAATAATAAAATAAAAGCCTTTTATAGTGATGTTTTCTTTGAAGAACCTCTACCTAAAGACAGCCCATTATGGAATATGGATAATGTAATTATTACTCCCCATATAAGTGGTGAGTCAACTAAATATATGTATAAGATGTTAGATATTATCTCCCATAACTTAGATGTGTATTTAAAAGGCACTGGTAAAATGATGAATTTAATTAATTTAAATAAGGGCTATTAGAGATTAGGACCTATTAAAAATTAATATTATGAGTAAATTATTTAGAAGCAGGCAAACCCTGCTTCTTTTATAATGAGAAAATTATCTAATTTTATTTTTTTACTATATTATTTTAAGTTAAAATATGCATTTTTCATTTTTAAACTCATATTATTTTAATAGTGGTATTAGATATAAAAAAAGGGGGGAATCCGTATGTATTATAATTACTATGATCCAAACATGTTGGCAAATGTTTTAAACAATATGTATCCAGAAATCTACCACAGGCTTTTACCTATGGTTAAAGAAAAATGCACAAAACTTTATAATCCTTATAACTACATGATAAATCAGTTACCTAATCAAGAACAAATCAACAAAATGGTTGAGGACATATATAAAGAATACAAACAAGAAAAACTCCAAGAGGGTGTAAAGGCTGAAAACTCCGATGATCTTATGAGACATCATCATCGAGATCCATTTAAAGATTTAATTAAGATACTTATTATTAAAGAACTTGTGGATAATTGTTGTCATCCGCATCATCCTTATAATCCTCATCATCCTCATAGAAGGCGTAGACCATGGTGGTATTAATTTTTTAAAAGAATTAATACATATTATTATATTGTCATGCTTATATCTATATGTTAAGGAGGCTTTTAGATGTATTATATGAATAATGCTGAAGCAAATATGTATTATTGTGAGCAGGCTGCTGAAAACATGTATCCTAAAATGTATAAGGATATATATCCCCATGTAAAAGGTATGTGTGAAAATGCTGATAATCCAAATAATCCAATGATGTTCCCATTTCCCAATGAAGAAGTTGTTGATAATATGGTGCAAGATATTTACAAAGAGTTTAAGAATAATAAACCAAAGGAAGAAGTTGCTGGAGAAGAAGAACACGAAAATATGTATAGAATTAGAAGAAGAGATACTGAAGACTTTATAAAAGTCCTATTACTTCGTGAATTATTAGGTAGGCGTAGAAGATTTTTTAGAAGACCTTCCAGGAGAAGACCCTTTGGTGGTTATGGAAGATATGGTTTTTACTAAAAAATTGTCCCGATGGAATATGATATTCTCCATCGGGGTTTTTTTTGATATATTATGTTTATAATCATTTATAAAAAAGCAATTAACATATAGGAGGTATTATATTTTGTTAAACCAAAGAGAACTAGAAAGTATATTAAATAAAATTGACGGTCGTGGATATAAAGCCTATAAGGATATCAAAGGGCAATATCAGTTTGCTAACTACATACTATCCATAGATTCAGTTCAAGGAGATCCCTTTGCCTCTCCCTCTAAAGGAAGAATAATTGTTTCTCAAAAAAAAGCTAAATGCCCCAATAATCTATATAATACCAATTACAAAAATAGGGCCCTATGTGATTTTTTAACACGTTTGTTCCATAAGAATATTAATAAATTCTATAAAAACCTAGGTGGATCAGGTAAAAGTGGCCTTTTATCTATTGATAATCCTGGACAAGAAGTCTTAAGAAGGACTTCTGTAATAATTAATGATGATAGAGTTGAAGCTAGATTTGAAGTAGGCCTACCGGCCTCTGGAAGAAGGATTTTAGGTAGACAGGCTTCAAAAATATTCTTTGATTATCTTCCCCTTATAGTAGAAAATACTTTATTTTTCCATAACATAAATCAAAATGCCTTGATTAAACATATACATCTTGCTGAAGACCAGTATTATTTAAGAAATGAACTTTCTAAAAATAATCTAGTAGCCTTTATAAATAATGGAGCAATCCTTCCCAGGGAAAGTGGTGTATCCCATAGACCAATGAATAAGGGATTAGTTCCCTTTAAAAGTCCTAAATCCCTTAAAGTAGAATTTACCCTTCCTAATAGTGGAAAAATTAAAGGTTTAGGTATACCAGAAGGAATAACCCTGATAGTAGGTGGAGGTTATCATGGTAAATCTACTTTACTTAAAGCCATTGAAAGAAGTATTTATGACCATATTCCAGGAGATGGTAGAGAATATATTGTTACTAGGGAAAATGCTGTAAAGATTAGGGCCGAAGATGGACGTAGAATTGAAAAAGTCAATATTTCCCCCTTTATAAACAATCTCCCTAAGGGCCAAGATACAACTAGATTTTCCACTGAAAACGCCAGTGGTAGCACTTCTCAAGCTGCAAATATTATGGAAGCCCTAGAAATTGGAACAGATTTATTATTAATTGATGAGGATACCTGTGCCACAAACTTTATGGTTAGAGATGATAAGATGAAAAAACTTGTAGAAAAGGATAAAGAACCTATAACGCCCTTTATAAGCAGGGTTAGGTATCTTTATGAAAAACTTGGAATATCCACTATCATGGTAGTAGGTAGCTCTGGAGATTACTTTGATGTAGCCGATAATGTAATAATGATGGACGAATATATACCTAAGGATGTTACATCTAAGGCAAAGGAGATTGTATCTAGCTTAGGAATTAGCAATAATAATATAGCTGGGGATTTTACTAATAATGTGAAAAGAATCCCACAAAAATCAAGTTTTCCAAGGGGACGTAAGGGTATAAAAGTTAAGGCTAAGGGTCTTAATACCATATTATATAATAAAATTTCAATTGATTTAAAATACTTAGAACAATTGGTAGATACAAGTCAAACTAACTCAATAGCTTTGATTATAGAGTATATTGCTAAAAATATGGCAAATAGTAATTTATCCCTTCCTGAAATAGTAAATAAAGTGTATAAAATTATTGAAGAAAAGGGATTAGATGAGCTTTCAAGCTTTTCAGGTCATCCAGGCAATCTTGCCTTACCTAGAAAACATGAAATAATAGGCGCCCTTAATAGATTTAGACATTTACATATTAAATAAAATAAAACAAATTTAAAGGGAACCAATATTAGGTTCCCTTTAAATTTAATAATATATATTATAAATGTTATTTTTTAGCTCTATATTCCTATGCTCTTCCATAATTTTTTGAATTCTTAAATCATTTTCTATTTTTTTTGCCCTTTTGGCAGCTATTTTTTCTTTGTCCTTTTTTATTTTTATATCTATATCTAAATAACCTAATTTCATGGACATATTTATACTTGCCATGACTAACTCCTCCATTCCCATTTAGCTCCATATATTATATTTTTCATCTATATTATTTCTCATCTCAAGTGCTTTCTTAATTCTAATATCTTGGTTATAATGTTTCATTACCAACTTATTCTTCATCTCTTCGTCTTTTTTTACATTAATATTTATTTTGAAACTCCCCATATTCATACACATATTTACTATTGGCATATTTATCCCCCCATACTTCATTATAAATACCACTATACTTACTACTGATTAGAACTTCTCTACTCCCGCTGTTATTTTGACTATCATATACAACACCTCCATTTAGATTTATTTTAAAAACTTTTAATTTTTCATCACCATCATCATAACCTCCTTATCAATCTATATATAATCCTATTGGATTTTTACAAATTAAAAACCATAGGTATTTATTACCTATGGCACAATGTTATAATATGAGAATATTAAAAAAAGTATACTATCCTATCTAAGAATCTAAAAAAATTTAATAATATGGTCAAAAAATATTATGGCCATAGGTATAGCACAACCTATGGCTTATTTTTATATGTAATATAATTTTTAAAACAATTAATAAAGATCATACTTATCTTTTAAAGACATAAGTCGTGCAGATTAAATATTTAATTGTGTTAATAACTGATAGACTACAGGTCGGATTTGTATTATTAACTTTCGTAATTTTGATTAACTTTTTCATTTGCACGACCTCCTTTACAATTCAAAATTA
>CBETVX010000078.1:0-9719 GCA_965539935.1 uncultured Eubacteriales bacterium
ATATATTCTTTTAAGATTATCAGTTTTAATCTCTAAATCAAGTAGATTTAAATTTGATAACAAATCCTCTATTATTACATCTATATCTTCCTTTGTTTGTAATTCTTTTTTTAAATATGCCCTTCCTTCAAGTTCTACTCTTAAAATCACTTCACTTTCCTTTAGATTATTTATATCTATATATTCCCTTATATTTGTTTCCATATGTTCCCTAAGCTGACTATAATCTTTTATGTCTTCTAATTTACCAATGTTCAGTATATGCCATTTAATAGGAGATAAAGGAATAAAATCTACTTTTACTATGCCGTTATCATCTATAGTTATAAATAAACCGCCCTTTTCCCCAGTTTCCCTGGGATTTCTTCCTTGTATATTCCCCGGGTAATATATATCACAGTTTTCACTGATTTTCTGCCTAGTATGTATATGCCCTAAAGCCCAATAATCATAATTTTTAGACTCCAAATCTTCCTTAGTACAGGGAAGATATCTATCATGGTTCTTAACTCCCAGTGTATTAGTAACCATAGTATGTACAAGTCCTATATGGGGTATGTTTTCCATCTTTACTGGAAATTCTTTGATTAAATTTTTACTTTCCCTATTGGTCTTATGACCACAGGAAATAATTTTTCCTATTTTATTATCTTCTCTATCCTTTATATAGACTTCTTCAATCTTATCATCTTTAAATATATGGACATTATCTGGCCAGTTTATTTCATTTACTCTATATCCTCTTTGCCCTGGATCATGATTCCCAGTAGCATAAAATACAGGTATATTTTTTTCTCTCAATCTATTAAATTCTTCTATCAAAAATTGTTCTGTTTTAAAGGATAGTCTATCATTATCAAATAAATCCCCGGCAATTAACAATCCATTGACATTTTCCTTTATGCATAAGTCTACAGCATTGGAAAAGGCCTTTCTTATATGATCTCTGAGTTTTTTTCTTAGAACTTCCTTCCTAGAATGAAATTTTGTATCAAAGTGTACATCTGCTATATGTAGAAATTTAAGCAAAGCTATCTCCCCCATAAAAAACAAATATATTTTTGGCAGTTATAAATCCTATAAGTATATTGTAACAAATAATATTATCTTTTCGAACATAAGTTTTGTTATTTTTATTACCAGTACTTTTGTACTGTTTTTGTTTTTTTGTTATATTTTGAAGGAAATTGTTGAAAAGTATAGAATTAAATTTTTGATAGGAAAATTATAACTATTAGAAGGTAGGTATCTATTTATGTCTAATTTATATACTGATAGGTTTAATATTCATAAAATTTTTTCCCAAAATGAATATCAAAAAATATTAATTGGGTCCAGTAGAGAAAACCCTGAGCAAATAGTTGTAATAAATATTATTAATAAAGCAAATACTAAGGACGTTATATCTACTTCTCAATTTTCTAAAGGCTTAGCTAATTTAATTTCTTTAGAAAAAACAGAGGATGAATTTATAATCATAACAGATTATCACGAAGGAACACCACTAACTAAATATCTTGAATATTTTGATGCTACTCCTAAGAATAGAATTAATTTGGCCTATGAATATCTCAATAAAGCTGTTCATTATGATGTATTTAACAACTCATTAAAATCCCTTTTAATAGATGAATCCCAAATAGTTATTAAGGATAATACTTTGTTTTTTAATGAACTGCTTATTTTAAATGAAGATGTAAAAGAATACAAGAAATTTGATAATGTTATAAAGATACTTGTTAAAATTCTAGAAAAAATTATTTATGTTAATGAGCCAAATGAGACATTTGAAGATGAATCACTTACTAAAGTAGCAAATTTTATTGATAAATTAAAAAATGATGATCATAATTACATAAATTTAGAAGAAATCTATGAAGATTTTAGAAAAATTTATATTTATGAACTATATTTAAACCAAGATTCAAATGAAATCCCTAAAAACTTAGATGAAAAATCTTCAATGGAACAAATAAATGTATCTTCTACAAAATCAGAGGAAGATGAGGAAGACCTTGACTATCAAAATCTTTCAAATGTACGGGAAATACTTTTAGGAAACTCTCAAGTTCCTACTATAGATGAAGTTGATAAAAGCTCAAAGACCCTTAGTTTTTTCCAAAAACTATTGTCAAAAAAAGTTTTTATTGCAGGGATAATACTATGCCTTTTAGGTAGTATAGCATATGGATTAACTGGATTTTTATCTAATTCTAAATCCCAAAAACCAGAAGCATTGTTTACAAGGGAAAAAATAAATAATGATACTTGGTACTTTGCTAACAAGAGTAAAATTTATGGAGAAGATAATGAGATTAAAGAAGTACTATGGGAAATTAGTAGAAATAATAAACTCCTAAGTACATCCAATAAAAAGAATTTAACTTATTCTTTTGAAAATGAGGGTGAATATACTATTACCCTTACAATTAAAGATAGATATGATGGTTTTAGTACCTATAGTGAAAACCTTAATTATAAAGAAATACAACTTGACTCTCTCAACACCTCTAATAATTCTTCGGAAAAATTAGAAAATCTTAATTTAAACACCGAAAGTAATTCTGTTAATAAAGATTATGATATATATAGAAGTGGAACATATTCCTTTATAATTGGTAAAGATAATAATAAAGAGGAAACCATAGTTACAAAAAATTTAGAATTTAAAAACGACCCAATTATTTCTATGTGGTTAGCATCAAAAACTAAGCAAAGTATTAAAATAGACATTGTTGGATTTAATAATGGAAATATCTCATTTAATGAATCCTATACTTATAATTTTAATAACATAGAATCTTGGGACTTATTTCAAACAGATGCTCTATCGAAAAATATTGATGAAGTTAGAATTAGATTCTATGATTATGAGTCTCCCTTCTGGGTAGATGATATAGTTATAGAACCCTATAAATAAAACTCTTAAAACGCTCTATTTGGGCGTTTTAACTATGTACCATATATTTTTTTATTTATGAATGGAGGCTTTTATATGGAATACAAAAAAAGAATTAATGAACTTAAGGATGATTTAATAAATTCAGTGGTTGAGATAGTTAATATACCAAGTGTATACTCTAACCCAAGTGAAAATTTCCCCTTTGGCGAAAACATTGATAAATGTTTAAGAAAGGTCCTCAAGCTCTGTGAATCCCTTGGTTATAAAACTTATTATGGAAATGGATATTATGGATATGCAGAGGTGGGGTCTGGTGATGAACTTATTGGCATATTAGGGCACTTAGATGTTGTTCCAGAGGGAGATATAGAAAAATGGGATTATCCCCCCTTCGATGCCAAGGTTATTGATGGTAAAATTTATGGACGAGGGACTCAGGATGATAAGGGCCCTACAATAGCAACTATCTATGCAGTAAAGGCTTTACTTGATACTGGAGTTAAACTAAACAAAAGAGTAAGATTTATATTTGGCATAGATGAAGAAAATCTTTGGAGAAGTATAAAAAAATATCTTGAAAATGAGGAAATTCCAAACTATGGTTTTACTCCTGATTCAAGTTTTCCTATGATTAATGCTGAAAAAGGACTTTTACAATTTAAACTTGTATCTAGTTCTTCATCAGAAATTACTTTAAATGGTGGAAGTGCATTTAATGTTGTTCCCGATAAAATTACATATTCTGATATTAAAACATCTGAGGTTTCTAAAAAACTTTCAAAGCTGGGATTTGAACATGCCCTATCAAATGACTCAGTTACAGTTATGGGTAAAAGTTCCCATGCTTCAAAACCCTGGGAAGGTATCAATGCAATTTCTAGATTATGTATTGCTCTAAATCAATTAGATATAAAATCAAAAGCTGTGGAATTCATAGCTGAAATTATTGGAGAAGACTCAAATGCCAAAAATATATTTGGAAACTGTGAAGATGAAGTTTCAGGAAAGCTATCCTTCAATATTGGCAAAATTAATGTATCGGAAAATGGAGAAGAAATATGTATTGATACTCGTATTCCAGTTACTGTGGATAAAGATTTTATAGTAAATAAAATAAAGGAAAAAGCAATGGAATATGGATTAGAATATAAGGAATATGACTATCTTCCATCTATTTATGTACCTAAGGATCATTTTCTAATACAGACACTTCAAAAAGTTTTTGAACGGGAAACTGGTCTTGATTCTTCACCTCTTACTTCAGGTGGAGCAACCTACGCTAGAGCTATTGAAAACTGTGTTGCCTTCGGAGCTATATTCCCAGGTCAAAAAAAGGTTGAACATCAGCCCAATGAATATATAGATATAGAGAATTTATTAAAATGTACTAGAATCTATGCCAGTGCTATATATGAATTAACTAGATAAATATTTTAAAAATATTAAGGTGCAGCAATTATGCTGCACCTATCCTATATGATTTATTTAGCTTCTTCAAGGGTTTCTTTAATTGCCTGTATTCTTTCCTCTAGCCTTTTATTACTTTCTTCTATTTCTTCGTATATTTCATCTAATACTTCATTTATCCTTTCTGAATCATCCTCCTTAATTGCTTCACTTAACTCTTTTCTAAGGGCTTTCATTCTTTCTTTTCTATCTTTACAAGCTTCTTTCTTGTCTTTCCACTGCTGTTTATTAGATTTTCTTTCTTCCTTTAGTCCCTGAATAAATTCCCTATATTCTTTATTTGCTTCCTCTTGTGTCATTTCCCCTGACTTAACTTTATTATTTAATTCTTCTTTCTTTTCAGTAATTAACTCTTTTATATTATCTCTTCTATTGTCCTTATTTTTTCCTCTAATTTCTTTTACTTCTTTATGAAGATCCTTTAATTGATCCCTAAGCTCTTTATTTTTTTCAAATAAAGCCTTCCAAGAATCCAAATCCTCGGAGGCATATTTCTCTACTACCTTTAATAGTTTAGTAGCTTTATCCCTTCTTGGCTTTTGAACCCCATGTTTAACTTGGTTTTTTTCTTTTAAAAATCCACCTTTTCTATTTTCCAGAGAATCCACTGGATTTGCAAATGAAACTGTCGGTATTAGCATGGCTAATACTAAGCTTAAAGATACAATTACTTTGATTAATTTTTTGTATTTCACTTTTACCACACTCCTTTTAAAAATTTTTTCATATTTATTGATATATTAGATTGGGGATAAAATATTATAAATGTGGAAAAAGTGTGTGAAAAAATATTTTCACCTTATATTCATTTTAACCCCATTTTGTCTTAGCCATTCCTTTTTCTCTTTGTAATTTGGAAGAATTCTTTCTACTAATTTCCAAAACCTTTCTGAATGATCCATATGTACTAAATGGCATAATTCATGAACAACTATATAATCTATAACATCCTGGGGTGCCATTACACATCTCCAATTAAAATTTAAATTTTTTTTAGAAGAACAGCTTCCCCACCTTTTCTTTTGTTCCTTAATCCTTATATTATTAATATCCTTTCCAACAATATTTTTATACCTTTTTACTGTGCCTTCAATATTCTCTTTACATTTTAATCTATACCATTTTTCTAAAGCGTCTTTCATAAAATTTTTATTTTTTTGTGGCGTAATGATACATAGCTTATCTGAGGTGATTTGTATTTTAGGCTTTTTAATAGTTTTATCTATTATTATATTTAGTGTATATTCCTTTCCTAGATATAAAAACTTATCTCCATCAATATATTTTCTGTCCATATATCTTTTGTCAATTTTTTCTAATTCACTTAGCTTTTCTAAAATCCATTTACTTTTTGATTTTACGATTTCTTTTAGAGTTTCTTTTTTTACACCTTTTGGAGATATTATAGTTACTATTCCTGATAATTGGATTTTGATAGAAATAGTTTTTCTTTTTCTAAATATGACATCACATTCTATAATCTCATTTTCAATTTCTACTAATAATTTCATATCTTTAACCTCTTATTTATTAATATAAATTTTTCACTAATTTATAGATATCCAATTTTAAAGTCTAATTATACTATTTAAGGCTGCCACATTCTCTAGGACAGCCTTTTTTAAAAATTTAACTCTATTTACTTCTATATAATACTACCTCAATATAGTCATCGGTTATTTTCATTTCTACTTTATCGGTCATAATCCCTACCAAAGTAAGCTCCGTATCAACATCACATTCCCCTGTTAATTCCCAATAGTATTCTTCCATTTCTTCTTGTTTAGGATAAGCTAAACATTTTTTTAGTTTGATTAATTTTTCCTTGTACTTCTCTAAATAGTTTCCCTTTACAAATATCTTATACTGAGTTTCTTCTTCCTTTATATTTACATTTATATCGGTAGCTCCTATGGAGAAAAAATAAGTAACCATCTCATCAACTATTCTAGAAATTCTTTTTTTATTATGTTTCATTAATACTCTTCCTTTCTAAAGGCTTCAATAATAGGTACGAGTATAGCAGCAACAATACCGGCTGCAAATCCATTATTGTAAAGGTTTAATCCCCCATGTAAAACACCTACATTCAAAACTACTGAAGAGTGGAGAAAGGCTGCTATAACTCCATATTTCCATCCAAACTCTCCAGCTATAGGTGCTAATGCCGTGCCAAATAAAGCTGCTAGCTGAATTGCAGGGTCATTAATCATCCAAATTTTTGTCATTGCTCCTAAAAAAATGCCTAAAAATATAGGTGTTATATTTCTTCCATGCTTCCCAAGGGCTCCAAATCCTGCTACTGTAAATATACCTCCAATAGTAGGTCCATTTAAGTCCCCATTAATTAATAATATATATGCTGTTACTAGTATTCCATTTAGCCCCATATTTACTAAGGTTGGTCCAAATCCTTCTAGCATAACAAAATCTGCTACAAGTCTACCCGGATATTCATATATATTCTTAATCTTCTTTATTGAATCTTTATCTATATAATAACCTATTCCTATCATAGAAACAAATAAAAACGTCAGATAAAGTCCTAATATCATATTATTTCCACTGGTCCATATTAATCTAGGATTCGGTAAAAAACCATAGGATTTAAATACCGATACAAAAACTGTACCTATCATACCAGCTGTAAATCCAACATTATATAAATTGAATCCTTGATGTACTCTTAATAAATAGGTAGATAGAGGTGGCAAAATAATCCCAATAATTAATCCCACAATAATGCCCAGGGATATTCTTAATCCCCCTGCTAAATTAGTATTAAACAATATTTCCGAAGTCATAGGAGCCATGGCTGTACCAAATAAAGCAATATATATGTATTTTGAAAACTTATCTTTCTGAAGTCTTGAATATATGTATACTCCTAATACTATAAACCAAACATTAAATAAGTTCTTTCCAAAAAGAGCAAATCCATTTATGAGAAATAATGATGCTACTGATACTCCATTTAAATTTATTTTTAACTTATATAATATAAAGATGAAAAATAATGTCAATAAACCTGAATTTATGAAGGCTGCACCCATACCTCCAAGGCCAATATAATCGGTAATAAGTGTATCAGGTTGGGTCAATATTTTGTATAATCCATTTACAATATTTTGGGGTGTATCTGCAATTATTCCAAATACAAGTTGCATAATTGCATAAAAAGTAATTATTGCAAATTTTTTCTTATTAGAAATCTCTTTAACTTCAAAATTTAAAATATTATTTATAATAACCACCTCTCTTTTTTAAAATATATGTACTTTGTTAATACCCATTTCTTTAAATATATATCTATTTTATTTATTAAATATAACTTGTTTTAATAATTCTATCTGCATCTCTTCTATCTTCTTCTTTAAAAATAAACTTCCTTCATTAGCTTAATTAGTCATATATTTACATATTACTATATAAAATTTAATATTTCAAAAACAAAAGTATCAGGATACACCCTGACACCTTTGTTTTATATGTGTTTACTTAGTTTACTTATAATCATATTTTTAAATTGATTCTTTATTATCATTTCCTTTTGAGGGAGTATTTCCTTTTTGTACTTTCTTTTTCCTACTTTATATTTTCTTTTTCTCAGTCTCTTTAAATCCCTTTTTTTAGTCATAGTAAATATATTATCCACAAAATAATCTGACCCTTTAGATATAAGTGCTTTTCCAATATATTTCTTTCCAAAGTTTTTAGCCACAGTTTTAAAAACTTCTCTCATTAAAGACTGTCCAAAGGGAGTATCTAATAGGGCAATTAAATCATTAATGTCTACATTTTGATTTGTATCTATTTCCTTATTTCTATTATCTTTTACAGATATTTTTTTAGTAAGTTTTTCATCTATATTCTCCATACTCACCACCCCTCTGTACATATATATGCCAGTGTCCACTAATTGGATATATTTTTAGTTTTGAAAGCTTCTTTTACAATAAAAAACTACCTCAGAAGCATTTATATGCTTTTGAAGTAGTTCCTTTTATTCTAAGCTATATTCTCATCAAGGGCCATATTATATCCTTCGTATAAAAATTCTTTTATTTCCTCTATGGTCATTGATTCTATACCTAGCTCTTTTACTGTCCTACCAGTTTTAAAATAATCTTCATCCTTTAAAGTAGAAGCTAATGTTACTATGGAATCCATCACAGGAGTATCTACATTTACTAAATCCCCTATACTCGTCAATGCAACAAGGGAATGGGGAGTGTCTTCTGTCAGATATCTATTGTCTAAATCCTTTGGTCCCTTCAGCTCTTGAAAGACTTCACTATCTCTATAGGCTTCATAGGTAGTAGGTCTCTCGGGGCTATATCCAACAACATTTAGTTTTTCTTTAGCATCCATAGTACCATAATCAAACCTTTTTAATATTTCATGGAGTTCACTCACCATTTTATCTATTACCTTTGCAACCGATGGTGATATTCCTTCTTTATAATGATAATACTCTCCCTTTGCATATTCTATTCTTCCAGCATTTAAAACAACTGGTGCCGGATGAGATATTGGATTTCCATTGTTTAGAGATGTTTCAAGGACGCTGGCTTTAAGCTCTGCAGCGTCAAATAATTCCTTTGCATACTTAAACATTTCTTCATTTTTCTTGGCAGGAAAGGCTGCAAAATATAACTTTTTACATTTTAATAATACCTTTACACTTGTTGGCCCTGTTTTTCTAGTTGCATACGGCAGGGTATGGTATTCACCTATTGTCACTCCATCTAATTTTCCTAGTTCATGAAGTCTTTTTGCAATTACTAGACTTCCTCCTGTACTACCCGGTGTAAGAATTATCTTATGTCCCCTTCTAATATATGGTGCAATTTCATCGGCAAACTCCATCTGAGTATAAGCAGGAATCACTGGTAAAATTATATCTACATCGGATAAGGCCTCGGCTAAATCTGTAGTAACTTTGTATAACTTAGCTTCCCCTACTCTAGCTACTCCTGTAATGCTTATGGTCTTTTTCTCGAAAAGCTCCGGCACCCTATGGGCATATCTAGGAGCAATATACATTGTTACTTGATGCCCTGCTAATGCTAAATCTGCTGCTGCTGCAAAACCACCATTTCCTACACCAATAATAGTTACCTTAATCAACAATACTCCTCCTTTGTGATAATTTTATTAATTTTTATTATTTCAAACTCATTTTTAGTAATTTTGGGTGTTTTATCTTCATTTATTCTTATTAAGAGTAATTTTTTCTAATTTAGTAAAGTATACTCATTATTATTTATTTTATATCCTAATTTCTATACTGTCCAGCATTTTATGATAAATTATATAGAACTTTCTGTTAAAAAAATCTTCACTTTTA
>CBETVX010000079.1:0-9424 GCA_965539935.1 uncultured Eubacteriales bacterium
AATATCCTGTTGGATTTTGGAAATTGGGCATTGTATATATAAGTTTTGGCTTATACTCTATAATACATTTCTCTAAAAGTTCAAAGTCTAAACTTCCTTGATTTATAGGTATTTCTATTATATTAACTCCTCTAGAACGAAATGTAGCAATAGCTCCAGTATAAGTTGGACTTTCAACTATAACAGTATCCCTATGGGTTAAAAGTGCTTTAGATATAATATCTATACCTTGCTGAGCCCCTGAAATGATTTGAATATTATCTGTAAGAGTATTTATATTATTTAGTTTTAAATAATCTACAATCGACTGTCTTAATGGATAATATCCTTTGCTTTCTTGATATTCAAAGGCATATCCACCATCCCTATCTAAAACCTCGTTTAAAACCCCTTTAAAATCTTCTATAGGAAAAAGCTCTGGAGTTGGGGTTGCACTTGCAAAATTTATCATATTCTCATTTATCTGTATATGACCCCTATCCATCAAACTTATATCTGCATATATATCTTCCCTTTCATCATATTTAATATTTCCAATTTCAGAAACAAATGTTCCACTTCCTATTTTTTTGTATACATAATCTTCAGCTTCTAACATATCATAGGCCTTTACAATTGTTACGTTATTAATACCTAGAATTTTAGATAATTTTCTTATTGGAGGTAGTTTTTCGTGGGGATTGATTTCACCATTAATTATCATATTCTTTATAAACTTATATAATTGTATGTAAAGATGTTCATTTCCTTGTCTATCAAGTATTATTTTTTTATATATTTCCATATATGTCTCCTTCAATATCAAATAATCAGTCTTACTTCCATCGATATAGGTTTTCTCTATATTTATTATAAAACAATAATTATTATTTTAAAACTAATAATATTTCCAAAAAAATAAGTGTGGATTAAGTCCACACCATTATTTGTTATCATATTTATCAATCAGTTGTTGCAATTGCGCAGCCTGTCGACCTGATTCTTCAGCAAACTTTTTAAACATAGAGCTTACACTTGGGTCATCAATTTGTTTTGAAAACATTTCATAGTCACGAACATTTTCTTGTGCATCGAGAAGTTTTTTCATTATAGTATCTCTAGTGTTCATATTCACTTAAAAACACCTCCTTATTTTATATAATTATTTTCCCTATAAGATAAAATTTTATGTACTTAATATATCTAATTGAAACAGAAAAGTTCTGGATTAATCCAGAACTTAAATATTCATTATCTCTTTAAATTCGCTGGCCTTATTTCTGCTAACAGCAACCTTAACATCATCTACGCCATTCAATACAACTTGAAAAGTTCCATTAAACCAGTTATGAATTTCTTTGACTTCGTCAAGATTTAGCAGATAACTTCTATGACTTCTAAAAAAGTTATACTGAGTGAGTTTTTCTTCAAGTTCAGATAAAGTAAGGTTTGTAGTAAATTCACCTAACTTTGTCCTAATGATGGTATGCCTTCCTACGGTGGTTACAAATAATATATCTTTAGGTTTTAATGGAATATATTTTCCATTTTTATAAACACAAATTTTATTTACTTTTGACTTATTGTCAAAGGATTTTATAAAATTATTTAATTTATTCTCTACCTCTATTTTAGAATCTTTATTTGAAATAAAGGTTCTCAATCTATCCATTGTTTTTTGAAGTCTTAATTTGTTAATTGGTTTTAATAAATAATCTATGGCATTAACTTCAAAGGCTTTTATTGCATACTGATCGTAGGCAGTTACAAAGACAAAAAATGGATTAATCTTTTCTTTTAGTGTTTCATTTACTAAGTCAAATCCATCCATGCCACTCATATTTATATCTAGAAAAACCACATCTGGATTTTTCTTTCGAATTAGTTCTAAAGCACCTATCCCACTAGAAGCTTCCCCAACCACTTCAACATCTCCAATTTTTTCAAGAAGATAGATTATTTCATCACGAGCTGGCATCTCATCATCTACAACTATACATCTCATGCAATTTTCCCCCTTGTTTTAACCCTCTTTTTACTTTTGGAATTCTAATATTAATAGTAGTCCCTTTATCTAACTCACTAATAATTTCAATGCCATATTGCATACCATATTTACACTTAAGTCTCTTATCCACATTTCTTAAACCTATAGACTCATCATTTTTATCTTTGTCTAAGATTTCATTTAAAGTGTTTTCATCTATGCCTACTCCGTTATCGTTTACAGATATCAGTATATGATCATCTTTATCTATAGCACTTATTTTAACTTCTAAAATATCTTGAGAACTTTTCAAACCATGTTCTACTGCATTTTCTACCACTGGCTGCAATATAAGTGGAGGAATTTTAATTTTAATCCCTTTTTCAATATCAAAATATGTACGTATCCTATCGCCAAACCTAGCATCAACTATAGCTAAAAAGGATTCTATATGGGCTATCTCTTGATAAAAATCTATTTCATCTTGATTTACTTTCATGTTCTGGCGAAGATAATCCCCAAGGTGATTGATCAGTTCTCTAGCAGTATTAGGCTTAGTTCTAATAAATGAAGCGATAGTATTTAAAGAATTAAATAAAAAATGGGGATTTATTTGAGCTTGCAAAACCTTTAGTTCTGCTCTTGTAAGGAGCTTTTTTTGATACTCAACTTTGCTCAACTCAATTTGTGTTGAAAATAGTTCAGCAAGTCCTAAAGCTAACTGAATTTCTAAATTGCTAATACCTAGTTTTGCCCCTCCATAGAGTTTTAACGTTCCAATTACTTTGTTTCCTTCAAAAAGTGGGACAATCACTGCCGAATGTAGAGGACATTTACTGGATTTACAACCTATTTGTTCTTTATCTTTAGTAACTTTGTATTTTCCAGTATTTATGACCTCTTTTGTTAAATCAGTCATGGTTATTCCACCACTTTTATGATGGTCACTACCCTTACCTATGTGACAAAGTATTTTTTCTTCGTCAGTTATGGCTACCGCTTCTAATTCTGCCATATCATATATTATTTTAGCTGTGAGATTTGCTGTTTCTACATTAAACCCTTTCCTAAGATAGGGTAAAGTTTTATTTGCAATATTAAGTATAAGTTGAGCCTTTTCTGCTGCTATTCGCTCTTGTTCCTGGAATATTTGTTGAGTAATACCTATAAATATTGCTATACCTATTGAATTAACAAAGACCATAGGAACCCAAATTATTTTCACAAGATTTAGTGCTTCATTATATGGTTTAGCTAATATTAAAATTATTATCATTTGAATTAATTCTGCAATAGCTCCCATGATAAGGGCAGGTACCCAATTTGTCTTAATATTCTTGAATTTTTTGCTACTATATCCAGCAAGAAGTCCTTCTACGACTGTTGATGAAGCACATGCAAATGCTGTAAATCCCCCTATGTCAATAGCCCACCTGTGTATTCCGGCGATTAATCCACTTAAAAGACCTACTAAAGGTCCTCCAAGCCAGCCAGCAACAAAAACACCAATTACTCTAGAGTTTGCTATCGCACCATTAATTTTTATACCAGAGTAAGTTCCAATAATTCCAAAAAGGCCAAATAAGATTGACATATTGATCTTATCAAGATAAGTAATATTCTTTTTTATGACCATTCTTTTAAAAATTTTAGTTTTAGATAAAAGAAAAGCAAGTATAAAGATAATACCCGACCTAGTGGTTAGCCCTTCTATTAGTTTTATAATCAAAATAGCCCCCCCAATTTTTGAAAACTCAGAACTAATACCCTATTTAGAATAATTATAACATATAATATATATATTGAAGATTAAATCTTAATTTGTATTTTTCTATAGTTTAAATTTAACTTAAGCCGTATAACCTTATTTCTCAAGTTGTTAATTACTCTATTCATTTGATTTGACTTGAAAATATTTTTTAATACTGATTTCATAAATTGTACTTATATAAAAATACCTTTATATTTATACAGGTATTTTATTTATTACTACTCTTTTATCCTCTCCACATTTTTCACATACATAAAGATGTATACATTTTTTGTGGCTATATACTCCATCAACCTTATTTGTAATAGTCATTGGCAAGTATGTACTATACTCATCATAATAATCTGTAAGTCGTCCTCTATCTACCATCGAATAAGTATTGCATTTTACACATTTTCTTTTATAATCATATAATCCATTACATACAGGACATACCAAATCCATTTTACAGCCTCCTTGTATCTCTTATACCTTTTATTCTTATCACATAAATAAAAATAATACCTTATTACTTATAGTTTATTAACACTTTCTTGACATATTTATTTATTCTTAAGAATAATATTAGAATGTTACAAATTGTAAAATGAAAGAGGGTTACAATTTGAAAAAGAATACATTTATTTATAGTACTTTTATCTTAGTTATAGCTAATTTTTTTATTAGATTTCTTGGTTTTGTATATAAGGTACTTCTATCAAGATTTTTAGGTTCTGAAGGAATAGGTCTTTTTCACTTGGTTTTTCATGTTTTTTTAATAACTATAACTATATCATCTTCAGGTATTCCTGTGGCAGTATCCAAAATAGTGGCTCAAAAAAAATCCCTTGGAGATTTAAAGGGATGTGAAAAGACTCTTTTTATAAGTTTGACTTTAGGACTATGTATTTCAATAATAATATCCTTTGCTATGTATTTACATATTGATTATATTTTAAATAGAATAATTAAAAATAACAAGTTATATGCCAGTATGGGAGCTTTAATTCCAGCTCTGCCCATTGTAACACTCTCATCTATTATTAGGGGCTATTACTATGGTATTAAAAATGTAACTCCTGCTGCTCACTCCCAAATAGTTGAACAATTGACCAGAATAATATTTGTAATAGGAGTACTATATTTCATCGGACCTAAAAATTTAGAGGTACTTGTTTCAATTACAGCTTTAGGTATATCCATTGGCGAACTTTCAGGCCTTATTTTATTAGTACTAAAGTTAAATAGATCTAACTTGTATTTTTCTAATTATAGTACTAACTATTATAATTCATCAAGTAGTATTTCAATCCTTGTAAATATATTATTAATTTCTATACCCATAACGATTGCTAGACTAGTTGCTGTGTTAATGCAATCGGCAAATATGTTCCTAGTTCCACTTAGACTTCAATCGGCGGGATTAACCATAGAACAGTCTGTTTCAACCTTTGGAGAAGTTGTTGGAATGACAATGCCGCTTCTTTTTCTACCATTTATAGTTACCTCAGCTTTAGTTGTCAATATAATCCCAAATATATCTGAAGAAAAAGCTTTAAAAAAATGGACAAATATTAAATCTAAATCTTTGCTTGCTCTTAGAGTGGGTTTACTTATATCGATTCCCATAGGATTTATTTATTATTTTTTTCCTGAACCTATTTCAAATTTTTTATATAACAATCCCAGAGTAGGGCTTTATTTAAAATATCTTTCTCCCACAGTTATTTTTTTAAGTCTTCATCATATAAGTGCTGGCATTCTACACGGAATGGGTAAGCAAATTGTTACTACTATAAATTACTTAATAGGTACCTTTATTCATTTGATTTGCATCTACTTTTTAGTTTCTATTCCAGATGTGGGTATTAATGGCTTTATTATTGGATTCATATTATCTACACTTATAATGTTTACCTTGAATTTCTATAGATTAAAAAAATACTTAGTTATTAAACTAAGCATTTTGAATCACATATTAAAACCTATTATAGCTTCAGTATTGATGATAATATCCATTCTTATTAGTGATGAATTTTTATTTCTATATGGATTAAATAAAAAACTATGTACAATGATATCATTTATAATAGGTGGAATATGTTATTTGATAATTATATTACTAATAAAAAGCATAAAGCTTCAAACCATATATTATATCCTTAATTCAAAAAAATAGTTAAGCCTTAACCCAAGATGCCGTCGCCTTGTAAATTCACACCCGGTATCACCTAGGTGGGTGTCCTGTTCTATGCTTCTGACTTCCCCAACTCATTGCTAGGGGGCTTGTCATTAGACATAGAAACGCAAACTCCCGGATGTTATTTGGTGGTTGAATTTCAAGGTCTTAACGTACATCCCAGGCTCTTACTTAACTTATTATTATTATAACTCAATTTATTAAAAAATAAAAGCCAACTTTGTAAATTCTAGCTGTAAAATTATGTAAAACGTAAAATGATAACTATGGTATAATAAAATGTGTATATTCTGCCGAAATAATATATAGATATTTATACTAGTTTACGAGGTGAAAAAATGCCTATTAAAATTTCAGATGTTAATAAAAGAAGTTCAATTAATTCAATATCGCCAAAGGATAATAATCAGTCAGCAAAAACTTTACAAACAGACTTCAGCACAAAACTACAAAAACTTTCTGAAGATCAACTTGAAAATAAACTCCAGCTTCTTTTAGAAGAAATCAATAATCAGTCAAGGGTTGTTGAAAATAAATTTCATCTTAGTGAGGTAATGAAATATAAAAAGTTAGTTAAAGAATTTCTAAACCTCACTGTTAACAATTCTCATAAGTTTTCAAAAGAAAGTTTTTTAGACCGAAGGGGTAGACATAGGGTTATGTCAATAGTAAGAAAGGTAAATGATGAGCTTGAAGGTTTAACTAAGGATTTTTTGAGCAAAGAGCAGGCAAATTTAAAAGTATTAAAAAGACTAGATGATATAAGGGGATTACTTATTGATATTTTTATGTAATAAATATAGCTTCTTTTGTTGAAAAAAGAAGCTATATTTAAAGCTGTTATCTTCTTAATTTTTTAATAAGTAGTTTAATATCCTCTGGCAAATCGGCCTTTATAGTTATTCTTTTATCTGTTCTTGGTTTATAAAAGCTTAAAGTTTCTGCATGCAGAGCTTGTCTTTTTATTAATGTTTCATCTGTATATCCATATAAAGTATCTCCTAATAAAGGATGTCCAATATATTTCATATGCACTCGTATTTGATGGGTTCTTCCAGTCTCTAGCTTCAATCTAACTAAAGTTGCATCCTCGTATCTTTCCATTACTTCATACTTAGTAATAGACCTCTGACCACTTTCTATAACTTTTCTATATACCATATCATCATCTGTCATTCCAATGGGCTCATCGATAATCCCTGCATCATTATCTACAACACCTTTTACCACTGCTATATATTTTTTGTCAACTAAATTTTTATCCATTTGCTTTGATAAAATTTGCTGAGCATATGGATTTTTTGCAACTAATAATAATCCTGATGTATTCATATCTAATCTATTAATAAATCTTATCTTAAATTCTTGATCAGATTTTATTAAATAATTAGCCAGTCCATTGGCAATAGTATTATCATGATGTCCTTTGGTAGGATGTACAACAATATTGGGCTGCTTATTTACGACAATAAGGTCCATGTCTTCATAAACAATATCTATAGGTATTTCTTGGGGTTTAAATGTATTTATTTCTTTTTCCATTACAAACTTAACAATATCTCCTTTTCTTAATTTACTATCAAAGGAAATATTTCTATCATTTACATAAATGTTTTTTCTACGCTTTTCTTTTCTTATTAACCTTCCAGATAATTTCATTCTTTTATATAATACATCTTTTAATTTTATACCCTTATCAGATTCTTTAATTTCGTATATTATAGTATTAGTATTAGATTTATTTTCCATATAATCACCTTTTTATTTTTTAGGTCCCATAAAAAATTATGTCTATCCTATAATTTTCATTACGTATTTTATAAGAATTAACCTTCTTAACATTTATATTAGACTTTATAATGAATAAGTCTCTTTAAATGGAATGGTTAGTTTGTTTAAGAATAATACTAAAATAATAATCATCAATTAAAAAGGAGCATCTATATGAATAATAATCAATATAGAATTATTAATATAGTATCTAATGGTAAACCCCTTTCAACTGAAACTGCTAGAATACTAGAACATAAATTAGTAAAAAATGGTTTTATTGTTTCTCAAAACTTTGATTATAATGCAGAGCTTATAGTCTGTATAGGTGGAGACGGTTCTTTTTTGAGAACATTACATAAATATAATTTCCCAGATATACCAATTATAGGTGTTAATACTGGCCATTTAGGATTTTTTCAAGATCTTTCTCCCCAGGACTTAGATGAATTTATTTTCCGCTATAATAATAAGGATTATAAGATTGATACTATAAATCCATTAGAAGGCCTAGTATGTACAAGAAATAGCTGTATCGAAGTAATAGGGATTAATGAAATTGTCATAAAGGGAGATAAATCTACTACTATCCATCTTAATATATCCTTAGATGAAAACTTTCTTGAAAAATTCAGTGGTGACGGTATTCTCATTTCTACTTCTATAGGTAGCACAGCGTATAATTATTCTCTTGGAGGAAGTATTATTGATCCCAGACTTAAGCTCATGCAAATCACTCCAATGGCACCAATAAATACTATTGCCTATAGGTCTTTTACATCTAGTATAGTTGTACCTAAATACTCTACTATCAAAGTACATCCTGAGTATAGACATGAAAATTCCATTTTACTTGTAACTGATGGAATGGAATATAAATACAACGAAATAGCGGAGGTTCAAATCAAAGTTTCTGAACTTAATCTAAAACTCTTAAGGTTTAAAGACTATAGTTTCTGGCACAAAGCTAAAGATAAATTTTTATAGTGTTTAATGAATACTTTAATCAATTTTATAGTTCAATACTAAATATGTTTTAGTTGTTTCTTCTTTTATTAGAATATAATGTCCATATACCTTTTCACAGTAATCAATTATTCTTTTGGGCGTTATATTCTTTTCTAATATCTCTATAACATTTACATCTACATCTTCCCATCCACTTAATAATATTTTTTTCAATGACTTCTCATTTAATAACTCCTTAGGAATCGAACCAAATACATTACCCTTAATAGGCTTATGTTCAGTCCAAAATTCATTATGTACCTCCAATGCTCCCGCTTCTTTAAGTTCCTCTGTTCTTTCCTCAGCAAATTTTATAATATAATCTCCTTCAAAATAATTTTTTTTTGTAAGTGGCTTATATAAAAAAGGGATGGTATTTATAATTTTAGATTCTAAGGGGTCAACATAGGAATCATTCATCCCCACCATCCCCTTTTTCATATCTTTACAAATATCAATAATATTATCCAATTTTTCGTTTAACTCCTCTATATTAATTGTTTTATAATTTATTTCAAGATCTAATATCATCTTTTTAAGATAGTATACCTTTTCCATCATTTACTTTACCCTCCACAAAATTTTCATATCAAATTAATTTATTAAAATCACTAACATTTTATATATATTATTACATTAAGACATTTTTCCTAATACTGAAAATCCATTGGTAAAATCTAGTGTATATAAAAATGTTATCTACTATTTTTCTTTTAACTTTAATATTTTT
>CBETVX010000080.1:0-9142 GCA_965539935.1 uncultured Eubacteriales bacterium
GTCTTATAAAGGCCATCACAACTTTTAATTCAGATAAGGGAACTAGATTAGCTACCTATGCCGCAAGGTGTATAGAAAATGAAATTTTGATGACAATTAGGGCAGGAAAAAAGATAAAAAATGAAGTATCAATACAAGAACCTATAGGTATAGATAAAGAAGGAAATGAAATAAGTCTTTTAGACATTTTAGGAACAGATGAAGATGCAGTTTTAGATGAGGTAGAGCTCAAAATACAAGTTAAAAATCTTTATAAAAAAATGAAAAAAGTCTTAAAGGGTAGAGAAAAACTTGTTATTGAGTTAAGGTACGGCCTAGCTAATGGTGGATGTAAAACCCAGAGAGAAATAGCAAAAATGCTTGGAATATCAAGATCATATGTATCAAGAATAGAAAAGAAAGCATTAGATAAATTACAAAAGGCATTTAATAATAAAGAATGATGATACAAAAATCAAATATACTTATTGAAACTGCTGCTCCTTGGATAAGGGGGCAGCAGTTTTGCTATTAAAAGAAATATCTTAAGAAAGTAAATTAGGATTTAAAAATCCCATTCAATTCCTCATAGGTACTATAAAAACCCATTTATATGTTGAAAATACAACATTTTTATAATTCTATATTTACGCAAAGAATTCTTCTTAAGATTGTAAAAACCTATATAACCTTCGGCTAGCTTTGGATTTGTTTTGTTATGCAAATTTACCCAATTTATATAGCCTCAAATGTGGTTTGTGTATCTCGGACCAGGATTTTGCCTACGGCTTCCTTCAGATTTCACCCTACGATGGACACTTTTGCCTTTAGCTAGGGGAACCCCTCACAACCTAGCTGCTACCCATGAATAGCACATAATTTGTAGAATCAATCTTTCAATTGATTGGGGCTTATATTTATGATACTGAATTAAATTAATCAAGCAAGTATATTTATAAAGAGAATCAAGTGGTATGAGTTTTTCCTTAGAAGTTAGAGGAATTAGAAACTATCTTTTTAAAGCATAAAGTTTTTTACAGACACCATTCTTAATTAAATTTTATAGAGCATCCATTTACAAGTTTCAATTTCATATTTTATTTCATATACTTTTTCTATGCCATTAATAACACTTTGACACCTATAAACTATCATTTTATTTCCAGCAAACTTTTCTAGCTCTTTACAAATAATCTTATCTATTTTTATAACAATATTTGAATCAGCTTCATTAATTTTAAATCGTAATGGATTCAATTCACCTGTCTTTTTGAAAAAAGCAATCACATCAATAGGTTTAGCAACTACCTTCAACATATCTACCTCCTAAAGTAAATTGGTCATAAGTGGATAATTTTCGTAAACTCCACCTGTCATATTTTTTACTCCAGAATGAATAAAACCTGCTCTCATGATAGATTTATTTCCAAACTTCATTCGTATTTCATCGATGGTTTTATCTAAAGCTCTATTTTTTTCTTTATGTTTATTATCAAACATAGATGTTTGGTAAAAATCATTAGGTAGAAGACCAGAGAGTCTAATACCTAAATGCCTTAAAGGCGATAGGTCCCATACTTCATCAAAGAGTTCTTTTATAACTTCAAATATTTCTTTGGTATTATCAGTCGCAGAAAACAGCTTCCTTTGATGAGAGTATTTTTTAAATTCGTGGGTTTTAGCTTTTACTGATATTACTGTACACATATGACCAGAATCCCTAAGTCTCATGGTCGTCATTTCCGTAAGGGAGAGTAGTATTAAATGGGCAGTATACCTATCCTCAACATCAAAGGAAGTAGTAGTGGAGTTACCTAGTCCCTTCATAGCTAAGTAATTTGATATCCTTACATCTGAATCATCTATACCATTTGCATATTTCCAAATAAGCTCACCATGACTTTTAAGTTTATATATTAATAAATTTATATCAGCCTTTGCTAAATCACCTATTGTATATATTCCCATTTTATGAAGTTTAGGAGCAGTAGCTCTTCCAACCATGAAGAGCTCTTCAACTGGCAGTGGCCACATTTTATCCTTTATTTCTTCAGGAAATAGGGTATGGACCATATTAGGCTTTTTTAGTTCTGATGCCATTTTAGCAAGTAGTTTGTTTGTTGAAACACCTATATTTACAGTAAAGCCAAGTTCCTTATGTATTTTATCCTTTATTTCATATGCAACTTTTAAAGGATCACCAAAGATTTTATCCATGTTTGAAAAACCAATGAAGCATTCATCTACACTAAATCTTTGTATATTAGGTGAATGATTCTTTAAAAGTTCTATCATTGCATTACTAGATTTCATATATAAGCCGTAGGAAGGCGAAACAATAGTTAAATTAGGACATTTTTGACAAGCAGAATACAAAGTTTCACTTGTTTTTATTCCATATTTTTTGGCAGGAATAGATTTAGCTAAAACTATTCCATGTCTAGTCTTTGGATCACCACCAACAACTGAAGGTATTTTTCTCAGGTCTATTTTGTCTCCATGTTGTAGTCTATAGACAGCTTCCCAACTAAGATATGCTGAGTTAACATCAATATGAAATATGATTCTTTTCATATTTTAAACCACCTTAATATTTATAAAATTCTTATAGATATTGGAGTTTTTTTATGTAGTTTAATACATCGAGCTTTCTCTAGGCTCTTTAAGTGATCATGAATGCTACTATCCGATTTATACCCGTACATCTTTTGAAGATCTCTTATAGAAGGAGAGAAACCATGCCTATTATAAAATTCTTTTATGGCTTTATATACTTTTATTTGAAACTCTTTTTGCATAAAAACCTCCTTTTAATATAGATTATATACGAACATATGTTCTAATGCAACCTATAAATTTATATTTGTTTTTAGTAAAATTAAATTAACGGGTGTTCTCTTAATAGAAAAAGGAGGATATAAAAAGATAATTTCAAAATGCTTCCAGCTCCAAAACCAAGACTTGGTGGGAAGGCAAGACTTAGAAAGAAAATTATAAGTGTTTTACCAGAACATACTTGTCATGTTGAATCTTTTTTAAGAGAGCAGGTTGGGTTTATTTTTCAAAACAGCCAAGTAAAGCACAAGTAATAAATGACATTGATGGTGAGTTTATTAATTTTTTTAAAATGATTAAATATTATGCTGAAGAGATGCAAAGATATATGCAGTATAAAATAAGTAGTAATGAACTGTTAATTATAAATTATGATGTAAGTTGTGATAATAATAAGGTTTTAGAAAAAGCTGCATAAGGGGTATGAAGATTTAAACATAATAAAAGAGTAAGTGTATTTTTACTTACTCTTTTATTTGTATATTTATTTAAAGGAAATTATTAAATTCTAAACACATAATATTTTAAATGCTATAATAATTATATCCTTTCGCAAGAAAGGAGGTGACAAGTATTGTTTCCCAACGAAAGAAGAGAGTACATACTAAAAGTTCTTGCAACAATAGCATCTTTAATTACAGCAATTGCAGCATTAATCAATGCACTAAAGTAAGAAAAGCAGGTGTGGCAGCACCTGCTTTTCTGTTTTGTGACTAGATTGTCTCCCAACGAAAGTTACTTTCTATTTATAATATACCATATTTAGAATTAGTTATTCAATTATTTATGAAGTTTTTATTGTTTTCTTTATATTAAAAAGAACTAATAAAACTTAAAACAGGTATGCTTTTATTTAAAGTATATTTTTTCAAACGGGTTATGAGAACAAACTTTTATATAAAGTTTTAAGATATTCTAGAAAAATAATTCAATCTATAGAATATATTTTCGATCATGAGGAATATTTCACTATTATTAAAAAAATCAGTTTTCTGTAAAATATTATAAATTTTACATATCTTGTAATATATAATAACTATAAGATAGTATATTAAAAATTAAGGCGAAGTCTATATGAATATAAAAAACTTGAGTTTAGACTGTAAAAAATTATTGAAAAGAGCTTTAGAATATGCAAAGCCATATAAACTAAAATTGATTCTATTATTTTTACGTATTAGATCATGTATTATATTTGAAATAATCCAACCATTGTTATGGGCAAAAATTATTTAGAATTTATTTAATGAGAGCTGGTATTCAATAAAAAAATCTGATAATAATTTTATCATTTCATTTTTTTCAATTAATTACTCAATTTATCGAATCTTATTTGTTTACATATATATACAATAATATTGTTTTTAATTTTAAAATAGATTTTTGATTATTTACTTTTACCTTTGATGTTTTAAAGAATAGGAGTTAAGATGATAAAAAATTTTAAAAGACTAGAAGTGGATATTCTATTAAAAGTGATTGAATGAAAATCTAAAAAACTGATAATTAAGGAGATAAATATGAAGAAGAGATCATTTTTAAGTGGAGCATTTATTTTAGCAGGTGCAGGAATTATTTCAAAATTCATAGGATTTTTCTTTAGAGTACCTTTGACCAATATGATAGGGGCTAAGGGTTATGGTTTATATAATTATCCTTATAATCTTTATTCAGCAATGCTTGCAATATCAATTACAGGATTACCAGTAGCTATCTCGAAACTTGTATCTGAGAAAATAGCAATTGATAGATATGATGAGGCTCATAGAATCTTCAAAGTATCTTTAATAATTATGTTATTTTTAGGTTCTTTTACTTCTTTATTTTTATTTTTTAGTTCAAAATTTCTAGTAAGTAGATTATGGCCTCCAGGAGCATATTATCCACTGATGGGTCTTGTATTAGCGCCTTTGTTCGTATCACTTATGTCAGCCTTTAGAGGATATTTTCAAGGAATGCAAATAATGATTGCTCATTCTATATCCCAGGTCTTTGAATCCTTTGGAAGACTAATATTTGGTTTGGGATTAGCTTATACTTTGTATGATAAAGGTTTAGAGTATGCGGCTGGTGGTGCTTCGTTTGGAGCAACTGCAGGAGCATTCATAGGATTAATGGTTATCGGTTTATTCTATTTGAAGATGAGAGCACAAATCTTTCAGAACATAAATAAATATTCTAATAATAAAAAAGCAGAGCCTATATCAAATGTTGTAAAAACTATTTTAAGTATATCTATTCCTATTTCAATCGGAGCTTTAGCTGGTACATTAATGCCTATGATTGACTCATTAATGATTAAATCAAGACTAGCCGTTGCAGGATTTTCTGAAGAACTGTCAACTATATTATTTGGGAGACTAGGAGCAGGTACAACATTGATTAATTTCCCACTTACAATAAGTATAGCAATAGCAGTTAGTATTGTACCAGCAATATCTGAAGCCAATGCACAAGGCATGCTTTCAGAAATAAAAAAAAGACTTGAATTGGGAATTAAGATGGGACTTTATTTAGTTCTGCCAGCTTCAATTGGATTGTTTGTTTTAGCAGAACCTATACTTAATTGCATTTTTCCTAAGATTAGTGAAGCCCATAATATATTAAAATTACTTGCAATATCATTGTTTTTTATGACATTAAATCAAGTATTGACTGCATCTATTCAAGGATTAGGTAAAGTAATGATACCCGTCAAAAACCTGTTTATAGGAGCAATAGTTAAAATAGCTACAAGTTATTATATTATTTCTATACCTGAATACAATATTAAAGGTGCTGCTATAGGAACAATTATAGGGTATTTTATAGCAGCTTCTTTGAACTACAGTTATTTAAAAAGACATATCAATTTCAAATTAAACAAATTAGATACTGTCATAAAACCCATATTAGCAAGCTGTATCATGGGAATAACTGTTGTTTATTTTTATGAGTATTCTTTTAGTATTTTTAGTAGCAATTCTATATCAACCCTTGTGAGTATTGGACTTGGTGCTATTATTTATGGATTAATATTAATAATAACTGGAGGAATTAGATATATGGATATTGTTAATATTGTCAATAGGAAGGGATCATAGAGTAGTATAATTACAATGCTTTTATACTAGCTTATTGGAGAAGATATTTGTAACTAAGTTAAGAAAAATACTTAGTAATATAAATGGGGTAGAAGATATTTTTTAAGAGATACTGAAATGGGTGGCTTTGATTTTGAAATTAAAGACCCTAAAAAAGCATTTATAAATTATCAAAAAATGGTAAGATATATGAGTTATTTAAAATATCTAAAAAAGAAAATTGGGATATTATTATTAATGATAATTTTGATGTAGAACAGTTAACTGATATATTAACAAATAAAATATCGGATTAACCCCTTGATTTTGGACAAAAACTCATTAATGCGTCCATATTCTTAGAATTACTATTAATTTCTTTTACCATTGTTTTATTTGGTTAAGAGTAAAAGGTAAATTAATTGAGGTTTTTATTATAACTATATATTTACAGGTAATATATTAAAACCTACAAAATTTAATTGTCAAGTAGAGAAAGCATTAAATTATTTCTATCTAAAAAAACTAGTTAAATAAATTGTTTTTGGAGCATATGTAGTAGTATATCAAAAAATAGAGGAGAGAATGTGTTGAATATAAGGAAAAAAGTTATTTTCATAGTTGCATTTCTATTAACACTACTTACTATCTTTTATATAAAAGTAAATACAAAAGAAAATATTAACAAACTTGATCCAGTAGATAATATAGAAAAAGTTGAAGAAAATATAGATAGTAATTATTTAGTAGAAAACTCTGAGCACTTTGAAATATATTATACAATAGATGACAAAATATATGCTAAACATATATTAAAAATATTAGAAAAAAATTATGATAAAATAATTATTGACTTAAAACCTAGTCAACTACCTATTATAAAAGTTCGCTTATATCCAACCCAAAAGGATTTTTTCCAATCAATACAGGAATATAATAGAAAGGATTGGGTAGTAGGAATTACTTGGGGAAAAGACGAAATAAGAATGTTGTCTCCAAACAATAAGGAAACGAGTCATTCTTATAATGAAATTGTTAAAACCGCAATTCATGAATTTACTCATATTGTGTGTATACATTTAAATAGTTATGCTAGTCAACAAAGATGGTTATGGGAAGGGATAGCTCTATATGAAGCAGGTCAAACTAGAAATTTAGAAAAACTTAGAATAAATAATAATAATTTGCCAAGTTTATTTGAGTTAAATACAAATATAGACTATCTTTATAACTTAAGCTATAGTTTAATAGAATACATAGTTAATAATTGGGGAATGGAGAAAGTTAGAGAATTAATAGTAGAAAATGGTGATATAGAAAAAGTTCTACATATAAGCAAAGAAGAATTTGAAAGAGATTGGCATAATTATCTTATAAAAATAATGAAATAATACAGCATGCTAGAGATTGAATATTATGTAATTATGGTTGATTTGAAGTAATATATGATTATTATATTTTTATTGTATTATAGAATTATCTAAATAATAAAAATTCAATTTACTATAATAAAAGGATGAAGACCTTTTTCTTTGAATTTAGTTTAAAAGAAGGTAGAATAAAATAACATAAAGATATTTATTTAATTTAATAGTTTATATAATTCGCTAAGGCTAAGAAAAAATCTAGCAGATTAGTAAAGCTAATGAAATTCTAATGACAATAAGGGCGGAAAAAAGATAAAGAATGAAGTATTAATTATACTTATTAAAACTGCTGCCCCATGGATATGGAGCAGCAGTTTTGCTATATATAATAATTAAGATGGATAGGGGTAGGGTTTACAAATTTATAATCAAAAATTAATTCTTTAGTAATTAAGCTTATTTGACTTTCTATCAAATTACTTTTAAAAGTATTTTGACTTAATAATAGATGTATTTAAAAAATTAAATATAAATGAATAAGTTATGACACTTTATGATAAAATTTCAAAAAATTTAAGTGGGTATTAAATTTTAAACTAAAAACAGATGATAATTTAACAATATATTGTAAGGTGTTAATCAATATTAGAAGAACAAGATAAAGCTATTAAAGGATTTGAGAGGATAATTGAGAAAGGTAAAAATAATGGGATATGGTATTATGTGATAGATTATCAATACAAAGGGTGAAAAAATAAATATAATTTTTTAAAGGTCTAAAAAATTTAGAATAGATATGGTTTATGTATAGTGTGCCTTTGCTAACAGTTTTTGCTCCTCTTAAAAAACTAATCATTTAAATAAAGCAACCACCCAAAGTAATTTAAATAAAAAATACCCCAACCGGCTCCTAGGCTTCTATAATCTATTCAGTTTTAACTTTACAATGGTAATTAAAATAATAATACTTAAAATAATAGCACTTATAGGGTGTATATAATATCCTTCATAATTTAAATTCCAATCTTGTAATAAAATAAGGTACAATAACGGTGCTATTATAATATAAATTACTAATAATTTTAATACTTCAATATTTTTCTTATTCATAACATTTCGACTCCCTATCTAGACTAATTGATATTAGTATAGCATAATAAAATTACCTAGAGTATCTAATTAAATACTTTATAATGTCCTTTCATATTGTCTAACAATTTTATAAAAAGTATTTTTCTTAAGTCCTAACTTTTTCATAAATTTAACTCCTATAATTTCTTTATTTTTCCATTTGGAATAATTTTTTTAATATAGCAATTTGACCATTATTTAAGAATCTAGATTTATCCTAGGTCGGCCTAAATGTTTATCTTGTGCTTTGGCCAAAGCTATACCTCAGGTTGCCTTTGCTTAATCTTTTTACGTTCCTGCTTTGCAACATATGAAAGGAGGTTTAAAAATTGGTCCTACATTAGCTTACCTATATAACCCATTTTTTTAAACTTTCTGCTATCATAAAGAGTTCCGTCTTCTAAAATTATTATAAATGCTCTTAGAATATTAGTTATTTTTTCTATTTTTTACAATTGTGTCATAATTTTTACCAAATCTATCAAAGGCATCGATATAGATTATATTACCTTCACGCATAATATTTTTTATAGCAATATAGTTTAGCCTATCAAAGTTTGCTCCAATCTGTTTATCTATAAAAATGAATCTATATCAATTCCTAATTTTTTCGTTTTTTCTAATTGTCTACTTTCATTTTGGTATTTTAAACTTACTCTTATATAACCTATTTTATAAATTATCAAACACCTTTCTAATAAGTTAATATATATCTATATTTTATTAGAAGAGTTTATAATGATATATAAAAATAACAAACGTTTATAT
>CBETVX010000081.1:0-9071 GCA_965539935.1 uncultured Eubacteriales bacterium
ATTATGACATAATTTTAACATAAAAATAATACTATTTCAATAAAAATACTCGTATTTAACTTAATTTTTGAAAAATTTTTAGTATTTTACGTGAAAAATATATCTATATTGTCAAATTCAATACAAGTACATATATTGTATATTTATAAAATAGTCAGACTTGAATTATTTTATTATCTCATTAATTCACTTTAAAGGAACTGGTCAGTCTGTTAAGGCCATCCACTAAACCTTTTAATTCATCTGTTGCAGTATTTACTTGATGTATATTTGAAAACTGCTGTTGTATGGAAGCTGTTACCTGTTCAGTAGATGCCGCTGACTCTTCTGCTATATTAGATATAGTATTTATAGACTCTAACACTACATTTTTATTTTCATTGATACTATCAATATTTGATGTTAAAGTTAATATCTTATTTACTATTGTTTCTATAGACCTTTCTATTTCCTTGAACTTATTCTCCGTATCCTCCGTGGCTATTTTAGTATTTTCCACAGATTGACTAGCATAATTTACTGCATTCTTAGTCTCATTGATTTCTTTACCTATTTCCCCTATAGTAAGTTCAATTTCACCTGTATTCATACGTACATTTTCAGCTAATTTTCTTATTTCTTCAGCTACTACGGCAAACCCCTTTCCATGCTCTCCTGCCCTTGCAGCCTCAATACTTGCATTTAAAGCTAATAAGTTAGTTTGTTCTGCTATTGCTGATATTGTAGTTACTATTTTGCCTATAGATCTGGATTTTTCCTCTAATAATGATACTTTATCAGAAACACTCTTTGTACTATTCATAGCATCTGAAACAGAGTAGCGTAGATCATCAATTGTATTAATTCCAGCCTTACTACTTTCGTTAATCTTTTCAATATAAGAATGTATTTCATCTGCATCCTTCACTGCTACATTAACCTTTTCTGCTAAATAGTTTAAGTTTAAAACACTATTTTGAGTAGTATTAGCTAACTCAGTAGCTCCACTTGCTAGGGCATTAGATGCCTCCGATACTTCTTCCATGCCTGTGTATGTTTGATTCATTATTTGGAATATATTACTTGTATAATCTTTTAATGTGTTGGCATCCTTTTTAATATCTTTCGCTAGCTGTCTTAGTTTCTCCCTCATATTTACAAGAGCTTTTACCATAAATCCTATATCATCTTTTCTTTTTAATAAAACTTCCCTTTTCCCTGTATCCCTTTTAACTAAATCAAAGTTAGCAGTTAAATGTAGATAATTAGTCACCCATTGTAATGGCTTTGATATTTTATTTCCAAAGTACACTGCCAATATTATAGAAATCATTAATCCTGTCACAACAGCTAATAATCCAATTCTAATATTTTCATTTATTTTTTCATATACTTCATTTTCTAGTACATTTCCTATCATTATATATCCATTGTTTAGCTTATAATAAATCATGATGTTTTTATTACCTTTATATGTATACTCTATAGTATTATGATTAGCTTTTCCCATCTTTTCTACTAAATCCCTTAGCTGATCATCTTCAGCATTTTTTAGATTATACCCATTAGGCCAGTCAGGATGTACAATGACTTTAAAATCACTATCTAACAAACCTAAATATCCATTTTCATATATCTGTTCTTTAGATATTTGTTCATTTATACTTTCTTGCGAAGATGCTCCGCTAACGGCATCCACTTTATTTGCATAGGATCTAACTAAAAGATCCAAGTTCTCTTTAGCATAATCTCCTATAATGTTTCTACTTTGGTATATAGTTATACCGCCTACCAATAAAATTGCTATTAATGAACTAATTACCATATTAATTATTAGTTTAAATTTAAGACTATGAAAATTAATTTTTTTCATGAACTTATCCTCCCATAACATAATAGTTCATAATATAAAAGAAAATCGTTAACTTTTAAAAGTACATCTATGTATTTTATCAATTTATATTATGATTTTGTCATTTATTGAAAATCATTATCAATAGACAGTGTATTTTATACTCTCTATTTTGTCAAGTATCTTAATTTGTATTTTAGTTATTACTTATTTAAATAATCTAAGCTTAATTAAGTGTATTCTATATAAGAGGATAATTATTCATAAAAAAATAGACCTACTGGTATATTACAACCTGCACGGTCTATTTATTTCTGAACTGTTCATTCATCTTGAAATTCTATTTTCATCATATCCTTATTTAATATAGTAAACAACTTTTTTATTACAACCTAACATGGTTTTTCTCTTATTTGCTAATTTCTTTTTTCATGAAAATTAATTTTTTCTTTGCCTTATTAATCATATGAAAACCTATTAGTATATATAGTACTGAATGGGCCAAGTTAAAAAGTATCATTCCCTTACTTTGTCCAGCAATTAGAGAAAACCAAAACAATGGACAAAATGAACCTAAAATTACTATTGTTTTTCCAGACCTCATTGATGCCAATATTGGAGCTACTTTTTCTTTATCCTTCTTTTTCAAGGTACTCAACCATTTTTCTAATTCCATCTTTTCCTTATCTTTACTTAGCTTGATCTTTTTACCCCAAACATAGAGTGGACAAGCTAAAAGAACAGCAATAAAAAACTTAGATAAAATTACTGTACCTCTATTAATCCTGCTGCTTAATCCCATAATACCCCTCCCTAAATTAACGATAATCCACTAAATTGAAATATGTATCCTCCTAATATTGCTATTAGAACCATACAAACTACATATGCCAAAATTGCTTTTGGTTTAAATGAGATGTTTAGTATTGATATCTCAGCAAGACTAGCACCTGTACCCCCAATCAATAGGGCCATTGCAGCACCAAAGCCCATCCCCTTTTCTAAAAGGACTTTTAATAAAGGAATAGACATCTCAATTCTCATATACAATGGAATACCTATAACTGATGCTACTGGTATGGCGGAATGGGATTGGCTACCTACGTATTTTTCTATATAACAAGTTGGAACAAATACTGTTGCAAAGGCACTTATGGCTGCACCTAATAAAACATATGGAAATACATTCAAAAATATTGACAAAGAGTATATTATAGCCTTTGTTATTCTTATTTTTTTACTAACTTTTTTGTTGGTTTCCGATAATTCTTCATCATACTCAGTGTAATTTGATTCATTGGCCTCAGAATTATCATTTTTAATATAATCAGTATTTACAGCAATTACATAGTCTAGATATTCTTCAATTGTGTCAAAGTCTTTCTCTGGATTTAATCGCTCAATAATTCCTGGGTCTATTACTTTAACTTCATTTTGTATTGGCGTCTTACCTACGATCCATCCTGATAATATTGCACAACCAAAAATCCATACAAACCAAAATAAAGCAACCTTCCATCCAAAAGCTCCAATGATAATTCCCATTACAACAAAGTTGATAAGGTCAGCAGTTATAATATAAGCAAATATTGAAGAAAATGATACATCCATTTGAATCATGTTCATAATCACTGGAGCAGATGAAGCACTACAAAATGGAGTCAAAATTCCAAGGGCAGCACCTATGAATACTCCAGATTTCTTATTTAGGCCTAATCTTTTGTGAAGTTTTTTTTGATCTATAAACTCCCTCATAATTCCAGATACTATAGAAACAGCTAGAACTATTAAGAAAAGAACCCATAGAAAATGCCAGAACTCATTTAGTGCCAATCCTAAGTTTTCTCGCCACAACTTCATCTCCCCTTACAAAATTCCTCTTTCTTTAGTTCTTCCCATTCATGGCTATCTGCACCAAGTACACATTTCCCATCTTTTCTCATAGATAGACGTAATTTGCATCGATATATTTCATCAGCCATTAGTTCTCTAGGTATAGCCATAACAGTTTCACGAACACATTTATCAAAGGTATCGTCACTTGGTAAGTAATGATAAAAGGACCATTTCCCCTCTTTCTTTTCATAAATAAGTCCTGCATTCTTTAATATTTTCAGATGTTTAGAAACATTATATTGATTTTCTTCTAAAACATCTATAATTTCAGACACACTAATTTTTGAATCAATTGAAAGTAATAACCACATTATCTTAAGTCTAGTCATATCAGACAAGGCTTTAAAGACAGTTATATATCTTTCTAAATAATTAATTTCATACTTAGCCATATTACACCTCCATATTATATACAAATGCGCTTATGTGCATATTTAAAGTATATTATTATGGTAAGTGTTTGTCAAAAATATATTTACTCACTAAATAAACATAAACAAGATTCCACCTGAGGTTGCAAGTACAAAAACAGTCAGAGTAAAGGCAATAATTCCTTTTGGTTTTAGCATAGATGAAAGTATTGCTAATTCTGGTAAACTAGCACCAGTTCCACCAATTAGAAGTGCTACAGCTGCTCCCATACTCATTCCCTTTGTAAGTAAGGTAGCTAAAAGCGGAATAGCCATTTCAATTCTTAAATATAAAGGTACTCCAATGACAGATGCAACAGGTATTGCAAACCATGAATCCCCACCAGCATACTTTTCAACGATAGTGCTCGGAATATACGCAAGGGCAATACCACTTATTGCCGCACCAAGAATTGCATAAGGAACTATTTGCTTAAATAAAGTAAGGGCAAACTGAAAGGCTCCTTTAATCTTTTCTTTATGACCACTATCTAATTTTGATGGTGTACAGCAGCTTGAATTTACTGATAAAGTTGGTTCTGGAGAGCAGCAACTTGTAGCAGAAACTTCAGCAAAACAAGCTGAGGCTGCCTTTTTGCTTCTATTATGTTTTTTATCATTTGATGCTTTCTTATTTTTTGCTATTTCTGCTAAGTTTTTAACTTGAAATCTAACTCTACTGCGCCCTACAGTAAGTCCAGCAATTATAGCACCACAGAAGGTCCATAAAAAATAGATCAGTGCAACCTTAAAACCAAAGGTTCCAAATATTATGCCTACCACAACAAAATTAGATAGAGGAGCTGATATTAGAAAAGGCAATACAGTTGAAAATGGTAGGGACATTTCAATCATTCCCATGGCAACTGGCACCATAGATGCACTACAAAAAGGTGTAAGTACACCAAGAGCTGCTCCTATAATTGAACCTATAAATACATTTTGATTCTTTAACTTTTTTTGAAACTTTTCTTGGGGTACATACTCTCGAACAAATCCTGTAAGTACTGAGATACCTGCAATCACCACTACAAGCACCCAGGCCACATGCCAAAATTCTCCTAGAGCAATTTTTAGTTGTTCGTTAATCATTTTTCATCCTCCTATTTCTTGTTGTATGCACATATGCCCTATAATGCATATGAGTATTATATATCCAACATAAGTTTCTTGTCAATAAGATAATTTATTTTAATTAAAAATTTGTGAATTACTCTTCTAAATGGATTCCACAAAAAATAAAAAATCCTATTTCTAGAAAATTTGTTCAGAAAAGGACAGGTTTTATAAAACTTATTCTTTTTAAATATCTTGTTTTTAAACTTTTCCATTATTATCAGACTAAGAAATAATTATCTTTCCAACCCTCTATAGGAAATTTTAATGCTCAAAATATTATTGACATACGGAAATGTATTTGTTATTCTTTTCATATGCCAATTAGCGCATACGAATTAAAAAATCCACTAGCCTATAGGTTGTAATATCAAAAGTTAAAATTTGTATTCATCAATTTTTTTAAAAAGAGATATATATTGTTGTCAAATATTGTTTTTTAAAGATCATCTATATTATAAATTTAAGAAATTTAATATACTAATTTAGAAAAGGAGAATAAACAATGAAGCCAATTATTGGAATACTGTCGACTTCAGAGGATACTCAATCCGACTATATAAGAGCGGTAGAAAGAGCTGGAGGAACGCCAATTATTTTACCAATAGTAGAAGATATTAAAACTTTAGATCCAATCATTAATAAATTGAATGGAATTATTTTTACTGGTGGTTCTGATATTAATCCCCATTGTTATCAAGAATATCCAAAATATGGATTGGGTAAAGTATTTCCAAAAAGAGATGCTTTTGAAATACCTTTAGCTCAATCCATTTTGAACAATTCAAATATATCAGTATTAGGAATTTGTAGAGGCATGCAGCTATTAAATGTTGTTGCTGGTGGTAGTCTATATCAAAGTTTAGAGAAGGAAAATCCTAGTAGTTTTAATCATTGGATGAAGGACATCTACCCTAGATATCATCCTAGTCATGAGGTTACTATAAAAAAATCCTCTAGATTATTTTCTATTTTTAATAAAGATAAAATATGTGTAAATAGTTTTCATCATCAGGGAATTAAAACTTTAGGTAAAGGATTTCAACCAACCATGGTAGCCCATGATGGAACAATAGAGGCAATAGAACTTCCTGGAAAACGATTTGTTATTGGTCTTCAATGGCATCCTGAAATGATGATAGACACATATCCCGAATATTTGAATTTGTTCAGAACATTTGTTAAGGATTATGAAAAATAATTTTTCTATTTGTAAATAACTTTTCAAATTTAAGAATGATATATACATTGTAAAAGATTTTGGAATAACTTGTATTGATAAATAATCAAAACTTTACTTCCTGTAGGATTGCTTTTTGATTATATAGGTAATAAATCTCCCCATTTCCTTCCTTAGTTAAAACTAGGAAAAGGAAATAGGGGGATTTTAGATAAATCGATTATAGAGGGTAATATATCGTCGGGATTGTAACCATATTCCAATGCTTTATTGGTTACCCTACGACTTATTCCTGGTTGGGAAACTAATATATAATAGATTCCATTACATCTACTGTTCGCACACATCGCACATAGTTATACACCATTCGTATATCCCCCTGGGGACCCATTGCCTGAGGATAGTCCGACTTATTTCCAGACTTTGGATCGCTCCTCTGGGCTCCGGCCCCGTGTACATCCATAAGTCTGTTATTCATTACACCCTGTGCATAACCAAAAGCAATATAAACGGCAGAAGAATAGGGGTTTTTCCCGTCCAAATGTGTAGTGCTTGTCCAAAAATATGGATATTGCTTATTTCCATTCATGTCTTTAATTTCACTTATTTCAAAAATGGGGTCAATTGACGCTGAATCAGTTGTTCCTGGTGAGCGTGTGTAATCCACAATGCTCTGCAATTCCTTTGCGTTGGGCAATCGCCAATCTGTATACCCAGCCAACTCAAGATTTTCGGCATAGGAAAGTGCTTCTTGCCAATCTAAACCTATACCGCTATCCTTTTTCTGCCACATTAATCCAGTGGCAAGGTCAGTGATGGTTCCATCCCCATTGTCAATAAAGTTATTCTTCCCGTAATCTGGGTTTCCTCGTACCAGCCTTACATACATAGTATTGGGTTTTTGGGTATTACCCTTGTATTTTGGATATCCTTTGATCCTTCCATCAACAAAATTTACCCCAAATATTGTTTCTTTTCCATTCATTGTTGTTCCAACATAAACAGTAGAGGACCATGTCTGTGCATCAATTTCTCGCTCACCCTTTGAAACATCACCAATTGGCTGGATAAAATAGTCTGTATCTATAAAGCGTTTTTCCCCTGCCACTTCTCCACCAGAAGTCCCTGTAAAGATAATAAGGGAGTATAGTTCCTTTATAGTTGGTACTCTCCAGTCATCATAACCTCCTAATGTAGAAGTTTCAGCATAATCAATAGCCTCATCCCATGTCATTTTTTTACTCATGTCTTGTTGCCACATCAGCCCAGTTACATTATCTGTTATTGTTCCATCTCCGTTATCTGTATAACTAGGTTCATTTCCTATATAATTAGAATCTTGTCCATAAAAGGGATCGCCTTCCTCCGGTTTTGGGATAATACCAACATTGCTGTAGCTTTTTGTAACACCTGTGTCAACAATGGGATAAGTTAAAGTGGTTATACCTGTATTCCCATCCCTTAGGTCGCCTGTGTCTTTGATGAATCCACACATAGTTAAAATTAAAGCTACCAAAAAAACAGATACTACTTTCTTCATAATAAAAGTCCCTCTTTCATAGAATATTTCATTGTTTATTTGAATCATAATTATTTATATGGAATTTATACAAAATCTATTCTTTGATTATATCAAAGGGCTAATATTCCTTCAATCCCATTGGCAGACCTGTTACACTAAAAAAAGAACTAACTTTTTTTGTTAGTTCCTTTATATCTAAAGTCAAAGGAAGCAGCAACTTTATCATTCTGCTTCCTTATTTATTCCCTTTAACTGCCTTAACCAATTCAACAACTTTTTCATATCTTACAACATTATAACACTCTTCATTAGGATAATCAGCATATGCGTAAGAAATATTACTTACTGTTGTTGGATCATTTCTCCATGTTTTACATGAACTATGGTATTGAAAAATACCAGTTGTGTCTATTAGATATTTACAGTTTGATGGGTCCACACCACTGCCAACTAATATCTCAATCTTATCTCCATATTTATTCTGAAGTTTGGCTAATAAGTCAACAGCTTCTACTGCTTTAGGCTTAAGTCCACTAGTTAAAATCCTATCTATACCTAGTTCAATAAGTATCTCCATAGATTTATAAGGGTCTTTCACACAGTCGAAGGCCCTATGAAATACTGCTTTTTTATTATGTTTATGAAGTATATCTACTATTTTTTTATTTTTTATTCTATCAATCTCTCCATTTTTATCCAAACATCCAAAGGCAATGCCTTCAATATCATATTCTACTATTGTTTCTATATCTGATAAGATAGTTCTAAATTCATAGTCATTATAGCAAAAACCAGCTCCACGGGGTCTTACCATCACAACAATTGGAATATGACAGTTCTTTACTACTGATTTTATAGTTCCTATAGAAGGGGTGAGTCCTCCCAAATGCATGCTATTATTAAGTTCTATTCTGTCAGCTCCTGCCCTTTGTGCAGTTAAAGCATCTTCTAGGCTATCGCAACAAATCTCTACAAATCTCTTCAATTCATCACCCTCTTACACATTTATAATTCTGTTACTCCTTTTTCACTTTACCATTTTAATCACCAAGCTTTATTTGTCACTAAAAATCTATTCACAATAACTTGTTATTTTTGTAATTCTATTTTAATTTA
>CBETVX010000082.1:0-8990 GCA_965539935.1 uncultured Eubacteriales bacterium
AAATATGAATATAAAAAAAGATTTATAACTGATATAAAAATATAAAAAATAACTTAATTTTTAATTTATCAGTTTTTAAAAAATTAATAGTTTACATACTTTAAACTGTTTTTTAGATTTTATTTTAAATTATAGAATCAAATTTCTTTAAGTTATTTAGAAAATATTATATAATAATTGGAGGAGATGAATAAACAGTTTTAAAGGTATATCTATTAATTTTTTAATCTAAATCAACTATTCTTTAAATGTATATTTAGGGAAAAGTTGAATAATTTGAAAAAATATCTATGTTAAAATGCCACTTCTTCTACGAATTATTATATAATTACTATGGAGGTAAAATTTATGTCTAATAATAATTTAATCGTACATAATAAATCATCTAAGCCAGATAATGTTGTAAAAAATGAACATGAAATAATTGAAAGCTGCTTAAATATTGAAAACCAATTACCGGATTTTATGAAGGATTATTTCATTTTTCTTAAAAATAGCGTTTCTATTACTACTAGACTGGCATACTTAAATGATATTCTATTTTTTTGTAAATACTTAGTTTCCCATACAAATCTTACTTCGGCTTCTACACCTAATGAAATAACTATTGATGAACTTAAGGTATTAAAAGCTCGTGATATTAATCGCTATATTGGTGACTTTTGCACTAGATATATTATTAATAAATACGGTTCTAATGTAGTTATGGAAAATCATAACAGAGCCTTAGCCCGAAAAAAATCATCCCTCACTTCCCTTTTTAAATTCCTCTATAGGGATGAGTTAATTCCTGCAAATATTACCGATGGTTTCAATCCTATAAAACTGCCTAAACCCCAGCCGGATGCCATTAAAAGACTTGAAGTTGATGAAGTGGCTATAATGCTTGATATTGTTGAAAATGGTACTGGCCTTACAGAAAAGGAAAAACAGTATTGGGAAAAAACTAAATTACGTGATAAAGCTATATTGATTCTATTTACTACCTATGGTCTTAGATTAAATGAACTATTTCAATTAAATATTTCTTCTTTCAATTTTAAACGGGGAGAATTCAAAGTTTATAGAAAAAGAGGCAAAGAAGTTAATATGCCCTTAAATCAATCTGTAGAAAAGGTTATTAAGGACTATATTGAGCAAGAAAGACCTAATAGTGAAGCTATCCCTATGGAACATAAAGACGCCCTATTCCTCTCTCTACAAAGGAAAAGGATGACTAAAAAATCCATCAGAGAGTTAGTAAAAAAATATACTTCTAAAGCTCTGTCAACCACTAAAGAAAACGGTTATAGCCCCCATAAATTAAGGGCTACTGCTGCATCATCTTTGATTCAATATGGTTTTTCCATATACGATGTCCAAAACCTATTGGACCATGATAATGTGACCACAACCCAATTGTATGCTGCCCATAAGAAAAATGTTAAAAGGGAAATTGTTAAAAACTTTGAATGGTTGGATGAGTTTGATAAATAAAAGCCCTCTATTATGAGGGCTTATTCTAATGGTACTTTTATTATTTGTCCTGGTCTTATTTCACAATTATGTAAATCATTTATTTTTTCTATTTCATATATTCGTTTCCTTATATCAATGCTTACTGGAGTATGCTCTCTAGCTATCCCCCAAATTGTATCCCCTTCTTCAACACATACTTTCAAATATTTTTCACCCTCGTACCCTTCCACTTTATTAATGAATCCATATATTGTTAATAGTATAAAAAAGAAAATAGTAAAAATAATCGTCATACTTAACATAAATCTTTTATGGTTTACTATCCTTAGTCTCATTATTTAAGCCTCCCAAACATAAGTTCGTATATATTTTTATTATAACCGAACACAAGTTCTTTGTAAAGGGTTTTATCGAACTAATGTTTGAACAATGACTATTCATATGTTATAATGTAGTAAATAGCAATATGTGAGGTGCTAAAATGAGTTCAGATTTAACAAGACAACAAAGCAAAATATTGGAATTTATAAGAAGTGAAGTACATACGAAAGGCTATCCCCCTTCTGTTAGAGAAATCTGTGAAGCCGTTGGTTTAAAATCTACTTCAACAGTTCACGGTCATTTAATTAAATTAGAAAAAAAAGGTTATATAAGAAGGGACTCAACTAAACCAAGAGCTATAGAATTATTGGATTCTTCAAGTGAAATTATTCAAAAACGTGAAGTAACACACATACCAATAATCGGTAAAGTTACTGCTGGAGAGCCAATATTAGCAGTGGAAAATATTGAAGAAACTTATCCAGTGCCTACCGAATTTATTGACTCAGGTGATTTTTTTATTCTAAAAATTAATGGAGACAGTATGATTAATGCTGGAATCCTTGATAATGATTTTGTGCTTGTAAAGCAGCAACCTACAGCTAATAATGGTGATATAGTTGTTGCTTTAATTGATGATGCTGCCACCGTTAAAAGATTTTATAAAGAATCTAATTATATTAGGCTACAGCCAGAAAATGACTTTATGAGTCCAATCATTGTTAAAAATGTTAGTATTATTGGTATTGTTAAGGGTGTATTTAGAAAACTATAGATTAAACAAAACACCGAAACTAAAAATTTAGTTCGGTGTTTTTATATTTTAATTATATTTATATATCTAATAGGCCTTTTTCATGCATTCTTTGTAATCCCATTAATACACCAAATTTTGAGTGATTATAGGTTAATCCCCCTTGGAAATAAGCAATATAAGGCTCCCTTATTGGTGCATCTGCACTTAGTTCTATAGATGACCCTTGTACAAATGCTCCAGCTGCCATTATAACTTTGCTATCATATCCTGGCATATCCCAAGGTTCTGGTTTAACGAAAGAATCTACTGGAGCTGCAGCTTGTATCCCTTCACAGAAGGCCACTACCCTTTCCTCATTTCCTAGTTTTATTGATTGTATTATGTCACTTCTATTATCATTAAATCTAGGACAAACCTCAAATCCGAGGTTCTCAAAAATTCTTGCACAGAAAATTGCTCCCTTAAGAGCTTCAGATACTACATTTGGAGCTAAAAAAAGACCCTGGAGGATACTTCTTGTCATACCAAAGGTGAGTCCACATTCTTTTCCTATGCCTGGAGATGTTAATCTGTATGACACTAATTTAATCAAATCTTCCCTACCTACTACATAACCACCTGTTAAGGCCAGCCCACCACCAGGATTTTTTATCAGAGACCCTGCCATAATATCTGCCCCAACATCCGTTGGTTCTTCATATTCTAAAAATTCTCCATAGCAATTATCAACCATACATATAATATCTTCATTTACTTCTTTTACTTTTTTGATTAATCTTTCAATATCTTTAACTTTTAGAGCTTTTCTCCAACTATATCCCGAAGATCTTTGAACATACACCATTTTAGTTTTATCTGTAATATTTTCAATTACTTCATCAATATTTATTTCTCCATTTTCTTTAAATTCTACTTGTTTATACTTAACTCCCATATTTATTAAAGACATATTGTTCTTATTATTAACATCTATTCCTATCACTTCTCTTAATGTATCATAGGGACTAGAAGTAGCTGAAATAACTTCATCTCCATTCATTAATAATCCTGTAAGACATAAAGTTAAAGCATGGGTACCAGATACTATAATCGGCCTTACTATAGCATCTTCAGTATTAAAAACTGTGCTATATATTTTTTCTAAAGTTTCTCTTCCTATATCGTTATAACCATATCCTGTATTCCAATTAAAGTGAATATCGCTAAGTCTATTTTCCTGCATTGCCTTTAATACTTTAAATTGGTTATATGCCTTTATATCATCTATTTTAACAAACTCACCCTCAACCTCTTTTTCAACTTCACCTGCTAACTGTAATATTTTGTTGTTTATATTAAATTCTTTTATAAGCATTTCATTAGTACTCGACATTATAACTCACCCTCACTATCTAAAAATAAAAAACACAGTAAAAATACGGCTTTTAAGCCGTATTCTAGTTATTATACATTCTTTTCTCTTTCATTATTCTTATTATTTAAAAAATTAACAGTTTTAGAAGGCTGAATAGTTGAAATAGCATGTTTGTATATCATTTGTTGCTTGCCTTCACTTTCTATTACGATAGTATAACTATCAAATCCCTTAACTAATCCTTTAATTTGAAAACCATTAACTAAATATATTGTAATAACTGTATGATCTTTTCTTACCTGATTAAGAAAAATATCTTGTAAATTTAAAGCTGATTTCATTTTTATTTACCCTCCTATATTTATATATGGATCTATAGATTATATTCTATACTAACTTTATTTTCCCTTCAATAAAGTTAATAATATCATTTACTAAAAAATCTCTATTAGTATCTTTATCTATATTGAACCATTTTATTTTCTCATAGCGTCTAAACCATGTCAATTGTCTTTTAGCATATCTCCTTGTATTTCTCTTGATTATCTCCTTCGTTTCACCAAGGGTATATTTACCATTAAGGTATTGGATTACCTCTTTATATCCTATCCCCTTCATAGATATATTTTCTTCAGTAAGTCCCATTTTTACTAAATTCTTGACTTCATCTAGCAGTCCCCGTTGGAACATAATATCAACTCTCATGTTTATTCTTTCATATAATTCCTTCCTATCTCTGTTTAATCCTATTAATACATAATCATATTTATTCGATTCCTTTAAATCTTTACTAAAATCTTTAGTCGTTTTACCACTGGAATAATAGATTTCCAATGCCCTTATTATCCTTTTAGTATTATTGGGATGAATTCTCTCGGCAGCTCCTTTATCAACCTCTTGAAGTTTTTTATATAGATAAATATTATCGTGGTTTTTTAATTCTTCCACTAATTTATTTCTTAGTTCATTATTAGAACTAGTTTTGGAAAAATCCATATCATATATCAATGAATTTACATATAGTCCTGTACCTCCTGCAACGATTGGATTTTTATTTTTATCTAATATGTTATCTATATATTTTATAGCCATATTTTGAAATCGGGAAACAGAAAACTCTTCCCTAGGATCTATTTCATCTACTAAGTAATGGGGAACCCCATCCATTTCCTCTTCCGTTGGCTTAGCACTACCAATATTTAAATACTTATAGATCTGCATAGAATCTGCCGAAACAATTTCTCCATTAATTTTCTTAGCAACTTCTATAGATATATCTGTTTTTCCTACTGCAGTAGGTCCAACAATTATTATTAAAGGTTTTTTCAATTATATCACCCTAGGCCTTATGTTCTCTTAAATTTTTTTTCTATTTCATTTTTAGTAATGGATATAATAACTGGTCTCCCGTGGGGGCATGTAAAGGGGTTATTTAATCTGCTTAATTCTATTAACAATTTTTCTATTTCAATACTTTTCAATTGATCATTAGCCTTTATGGCCTTTTTACAAGACAGCTTGATTATTTTATCTAATGCAATATTGTTATTATTTTCGATTTTATCATAATTATCTAATACTTCATAGAAGAAACTTTTTGCCGTTGGTACACCAAATACCATAGGTACTTCCCTTATTATAATAGTATTATGTCCAAAATCTTCTACTTTGTATCCTAATGAACCAAAAAAGTCTTTATTATCTAATACAAATTGTTTATCAATATAATTTGTATTAATTACTATTGGTTCTAATAAAATTTGCGATAAAATTTCCTTTTTTGAAAAACTATCTAAATAATCTTCATACAAAATTTTCTCATGGGCAGCATGTTGGTCTATTAAATACATCTGATTTTCTTTTTCGCATATTATATAAGTATTAAAGATTTGACCGATTACCCTAAGCTCCTTAAATATTTCCTTTGAAAATTCTAAATCATTTTTTTCTTCATTATCTATATTAGTTATATCTAAAGTGTTTTTTAAAACTTCATTGATAAAAATATCAATTTGTTCTTTTTCATTATCAACAACATTATTTTCTACTTGATTACTCTTGACTTTATAAATATCTTTAACAAAGCCATCATTATGGTCTTTCTTTTTTGCTATATTTATATTATCCTTTTGCTTAATCTCCTTTTTGTCTTCTATATATGTTGTCTTACTTACATCCTTTATTACCATATCTGTATTATTTATATTAGTCTGTTCTTTTATATCAACTTTAGGTATTAGATTTACATTAAGTACCGAATCCTTGATGGCTGAATAAATAAAGCCCTTCACCTTATTTTCCTCATTAAACCTTACTTCCGTTTTTGATGGGTGTATGTTAATGTCAACTTTATTTGGAGGTAAATCTATGTATAAAAAACATATGGGAAATCTATTGTTAATCAATAAAGATTTATATGCAGAATTTATTGCTTCTTTGATTAATTTACTCGATATATATCTTCCATTAACAAATATTATTTGTAGCTGCTTATTTCCTCTACTCATCTTTAGATTAGATGTATAACCATATATTTTTATATCGGCAAGGGATTTATCAATTTTTATTAAGTTTTTTGCAATATTCTTACCGTATATAGTATATATAGTGTCATATATATTTCCATTTCCAGGAGTTATAAAAACAACTCTATTATCCAATATATATTTAAAAGAAATCTTTGGATGGGATAATGCCAGTTTATTGACAATTAAACTTATATAATTAGTTTCTACTGAATCAGATTTTAAAAATTTATATCTAGCGGGAGTATTAAAAAACAAATCCTTGACGATCATGGTTGTTCCTACTGGACATCCTATTTCTTCAATTTTATCAACCATACCATTGTTCACTATGGCCTTTATTCCAGTATTATTTTCTTTATTTTTAGTAATGACTTCTACCTTAGACACAGAGGCAATACTTGCTAAAGCTTCTCCACGAAAGCCAAGACTTCTAATATTGTATATATCTTCTACACTGCTAATTTTACTAGTAGCATGTCTTTGGAAGGCAATCTCTATATCTCCCATATATATGCCAGAACCATTATCGGTTACTCTAATAAAGGATTTCCCTGCATTTTCTACTTCAATTGTAATATTAGTGGCCATAGCATCTATAGAATTTTCTATTAACTCCTTTACAACAGAAGAAGGTCTTTCAACAACCTCTCCAGCTGCAATTTTGTTGGAAATTGTATCTTCTAATTTCTTTATTCTTCTAATCAATATTATCACCCTATAGAGTCTTTACTTTTTTTACAATTTCATATAGTTTATTTAATGCTTCAATTGGGGTAAGGTTAATTACCTCAATCTTTCTTAATTCATCAATAACATGATTATATTCATTTTCAAAAAAGTTCAGTTGCTTAGTTAATTCAGTTGTTTCATTTATTGTTAAGCTACTATCACAGGCAATCTCATCTCTTTCCTTGTTGATATCACTTTCCTCAAGCTTTGAAAGTAATTCCTTAGACCTTTCTACTACTTTTTCAGGTAATCCTGCTAACTTTGCAACTTGGATACCATAACTCTTATCTGCTCCTCCACGAATTATTTTCCTTAAGAAAACAATATCTTCTCCAACTTCCTTAACTGAAATACAATAATTTTTAACACCTCGTATCTTGCCCTCTAACTCAGTTAATTCATGATAATGGGTGGCAAATAAAGTCTTAGCCCCTAAAATCCTTCTATCACTTATATACTCAACAACGGCCCATGCAATACTCAACCCATCATAGGTACTTGTTCCTCTACCTATTTCATCCAATATAATTAAGCTATTAGCTGTGGCATTGTGAAGAATATTTGACAATTCACTCATTTCAACCATAAATGTACTTTGTCCCTGGGCTAAATTATCTGAAGCCCCTACCCTAGTAAAAATTCTATCAACCACTCCAATTATTGCTTCACTGGCAGGAACAAAGCATCCAATTTGAGCCATTAAAACATTTAAAGCCACTTGTCTTAAATATGTTGACTTTCCTGCCATATTAGGTCCAGTTATTATATAAAATATATTTTCTTCATCATCCAATAGGGTATCATTAGGTACAAATAACTCATCCCTCGATACTTTTTCAACTACTGGATGTCTAGATTCTTTTAATATAATTGATTTAGAACTATTTACTGTTGGTTTAATATAACCTTGTGAATAGCTGACTTCAGCAAAGGATAATAATGCATCTAATTGTGCAATTGCCTTTGCAGTTTTCAATATTCTATCAACGTTTTTTAATATTTCTTCCCTTATTTCCACGAAAAGTCTATATTCTAAATCGGCAATCTTTTCCTCGGCACCTAAAAGGCTACTTTCAATTTCTTTTAATTCAGGCATTATATATCTTTCAGAATTAGCAAGGGTTTGCTTCCTTATATAATCTTCTGGAGCATTCTTAATATTTGATTTAGTTATTTCAATATAATATCCGAATACTTTGTTAAAACCTATTTTAAGGGATTTTATACCTGTTCTTTCCCTTTCCTTTGCTTCTAAATCGATTATCCATTGTTTACCATTTTTTATTATCTCCCTAAGCCTTTGAAGTTCCGAATTATAGGAGCTTTTGATTATTCCCCCCTCCTTTATAGAAAGGGGTGGGTCCTTTTCAATTGATTTATCTAATAGTTCAAAAACATCTTCCAAAGTATCTATCTTTTCGTAAACATGATTTAATTGTCCCTTTTTTACATTTTCAATTTTCTTCTTTATATCTGGAAGGACTCCAATAGAAGTCTTTAGACAAATTAAATCCCTAGCATTTATATTTCCATATACTAATTTAGAAGATAATCTTTCGAGATCATATATTTTTTTCAAAAGTTCCTTTAACTCGTCCCTTAAAATAATATCATTATAGAATACTTCAACTGAATCAAGTCTTTCATTTATCTGCTTTACATTTGTTAAAGGTTCTTCTATCCACTTCCTTAAAGTCCTAGCCCCCATAGATGTACAAGTTTTATCTAACACCCACAATAGAGAGCCTTTTTTCTTATTACCCATTAATGTTTCTACTAATTCCAAATTTCTTCTTGTATATTTATCTAATAACATATATTGATTATGACTATATAAATTTAT
>CBETVX010000083.1:0-8348 GCA_965539935.1 uncultured Eubacteriales bacterium
ATAAGTTCTAAAATTAATGTTGAGGATTTGGCTAAACGTACCCATGGATTATCAGGTGCTCATATTTCAAACATAGCAAATGAAGCTGCCATACTTGCAGTAAGAAAGAACAAAAATATTATTGATATAGAAGAATTTGATGCAGCAATAGAAAAGGCAATAGGTGGATTAGAAAGAAAAAGTACTAAAGTAATAGAGAAGGAAAAACGAAGAGTCTCTTTTCACGAAGCCGGTCATGCTTTAGTGGGAAAAATATTAAACACTGATTTAATTACTAAAATTTCAATAGTTCCTAGAAGTCAAGCATTAGGATATGTTATGTATACACCAGAAGAGGAAAGATTTCTAATAACCAAAGAAGAACTATACAACAAAATCAAAGTCATGCTAGGAGGTAGGGCAGCAGAAGAAGTAGTTTTTGGAAATATTTCTACAGGTGCTAAGGATGACCTTAAAAAAGCTAACCAAATAGCATTCCAAATGGTTTGTGAATACGGAATGAGTAATTTGAAAAATAGATTTTATGACCCTAGTATTATACGTAATTGTTACGATACCATTGATAAAGAGATTAGTTTGATTATAGAAAAATGTTATAAAGATGCCAAAGAAATAATGAACTCTCAAAAAGATCTTCTCTATAAAGTAGCATCTATTCTATTTGAAGAAGAAACATTAACAGGTGAAGAGTTAGATAAAATAGTCAGTGAATATAATAATGCAAAAAAGAATATTGTTATGCAAACATAAAAGAACGTTTAGCTTTTTAGTCTAAACGTTCTTTTATGTTTTTATTTATTTTATGCAAGCTGTAAAACTTTGTCCTTTATCTCTTTAAGAATATCTTTTATGAAATCTTCAACATTTTTACTACCTAATTCTCCATTGTCCCTTGAACGTACAGAAACAGTTTTAGTTTCTTCTTCCTTGTCACCAACTATCAACATATATGGCACCTTTTCAAGTTGAGCTTCACGAATTTTATATCCAATTTTCTCATTTCTACTGTCAACTTCTACCTTCACACCATATTCTTTTAATTTATTAGCCAAAGAATCGGCATAATCTAAATGTCTATCTGTTATTGGTAAAATTTTCACTTGAACTGGAGCCAACCATGTTGGAAACTTTCCTGCAAAATGTTCTATTAGTATTCCAATAAATCTCTCAATACTACCAAATGCAACCCTATGGATTACAATAGGTCTATGTTTTTCTCCATCTTTACCTATATATGTTAAGTCAAATCTTTGAGGTAATTGGAAGTCCAGCTGAATTGTTCCACATTGCCATGTTCTTCCTATACAGTCTTCTAAATGAAAATCTATCTTTGGTCCGTAGAAGGCACCATCACCTTCATTTAACTTATAGTTTAAGCCTAACTCTTCAAGAGCTTCTTTTAAAGCGGATTCAGCCATATTCCACTCTTCGTCGCTTCCCATTGAATCTTCTGGCCTTGTGGATAATTCCACATGATATTTAAATCCAAATTGAGTATATACTTCATCTATAAGTTTTGCTACGCCTTTAATCTCGTCTTTTATTTGGTTAGGAAGCATAAATATATGGGCATCGTCTTGAGTAAAGGCTCTTACTCTCATCAATCCATGTAAAGCACCTGATAATTCGTGTCTATGAACTCTTCCCACTTCCCCATATCTCATAGGAAAATCCCTATAGGAATGCATTTCTGTTTTATATACTAGCATTCCCCCTGGGCAATTCATGGGTTTTATAGCATAGTCCTCATTATCTATTTTAAGAGTATACATATTTTCCTTATAGTGATACCAATGTCCTGAAGTCTCCCATAACTTCCTATTTAAGATTATAGGAGTTTCCACCTCCACATATCCAGCCTTTCTATGGACTTCCCTCCAATAATCCATGAGAGTATTTTTAAGTTCCATTCCCTTTGGTAGGAAAAATGGAAAACCTGGTCCCTCTTCTAATATTGTAAATAGCTTTAATTCTTTACCTAACTTTCTATGATCCCTCTTTTTAGCTTCTTCTAATCTATGAAGGTATTCTTCTAGTAACTTTTTCTTTGGGAAAGAAGTACCATAGATTCTTTGGAGCATTTTATTATTTTCGTCTCCCCTCCAATAGGCACCTGCTATACTCAAAAGCTTTAGGGCTTTTACATATTTAGTGCTTGGAAGGTGTGGTCCTCTACATAGGTCTACAAAGTCTCCCTGTTTATAGAAGGATATTACTGAATCTTCAGGAAGCTCTTCAATAAGCTCTAGCTTATATTCTTCTCCCTTTTCTTTCATAAGCTCTATTGCTTCTTCACGGGGTAGTTCAAATCTTTCAATTTGTAAATTTTCTTTAACTATTTTCTCCATTTCCTTTTCTATCTTTTCTAAATCCTCTGGTGTAAAAGTATGCTCTGAATCAAAATCATAATAAAATCCATTATCAATTGATGGTCCAATAGCCAATTTAGTACCAGGGAATAGCTTTTTAACAGCTTGGGCTAAGATATGGGTACTAGTATGTCTAAATACATCTTCCCCTTTTTCATCATAAAATTTAAGTATATTTAACTCACAATCATCATTAAGTTTAGTTTTGAGATCTACTACTGTATCATTAATTTCACCAGCAACAGCTTCCTTAGCCAATCTACCACTAATCATTTTAGCCACTTCAAGGATAGTAGTTCCCTTTTCCACCTCTTTAATAGATCCGTCTTTTAGAGTAATTTTGACATTTTCCATCATTATACCTCCTTATTATTATTTTGTATTTTAAACTTAAAAATTAACAAATATAAAAACCTCCCATCCCTTATATAATAAGGGACGAGAGGTTACTCCCGCGGTTCCACCCTAGTTGAACAACTCCACCTTTGTGACATTAACGCTGTCAAACGATAATCTTTTCACCTAAAGCTACTAGATTATTGCATAAGGGGTAGTTTTCCTATAGTCATATCAAAAATGCTCTCAGCCAATGACATTTTCTCTCTGTAGACTGGGTCTATAGTACTCTTCCCTATCGTCGCATTAAATATATTTATTTTAATATTATATTCCACTATACCTATTTGTCAATAATTTTTTGCAATTTACTGTAAGTTTATACTTAAAATTGTAGTATAATTATACCTTGTATAAATCCTATAATAAATCCTAAGAATCCACCTAAAATTTCTATGTGCTTTAATTCCTTTTTGGCTATATTTAATATAATCTCTTCTAACTTGTCCAAATCAAAATTATTTACTTTTTCTTCAATAATATCTGATATCTTAACTTTACTGGTTGCTTTGTGTATCAATCTCTCACTTAGTTCATTTATAGCATTTTCTCCCTCTTTGTCTATAATTTCATCAACATAGACTGTTATCATATTTCTTATTGCGGTTGGTATAAAAGCAGGTATCTTTTCATCAACTATATTCTTTATTTTTTCCTTTATTCCTTGTAGTATCTCCGTTTTATTTTCTTCTTCTATAACTTTATCAATTATTTCCTCAATTGACACAAGTTCGTTTTCAACGGTTTGTCCAATACTATGGGCTAATTCACTTTTTCTTTTTGGTATTAAGCCCTGTATAGGTATATTTAGTATAGGTATTATTATGGGATTAAGAGGCCTAAATATTAATTTAATAGCAAAAACATTTGTAAGCCATCCTATGCCAGCTCCTATTACAGATAATAATATAACTTGTAGCCAAAACATTTTTACACCCCTTACTATATTGTCTTATACAAACAAATAAAGTATATCATATTACTATATTACTTACAATGATTTAAGAAATTCAAATCCTAATAATAATTTAGAGAAGAGTTAGCAATCTACTCTTCCCTAACTTCTTTTTTATGATTACATATTTTGAAACTATTACATATAATAACTTTTTCTTGAAATATATTTTCTATGGTTTCAATTATTTCATTATTTTTAATATTTTTTGCATAATGTATTATTATTCTTTTAGGAGCCATAGTTATAAGAGAGCTAATTAACATATCGTCACGGCTTAAATTATTATCTTCTAAATCGTCACTCAACTCTCTTATGTACTTATCATCTATCACCTTAAAATTCTCATCATGCAAGTGATATTTGCCATCTTTATCAACAATAATATTCAATAATTCTATTTTAGGTTCTTGAATATTAACAAAGTATCTTAACAGTTTAATAAATTCTTTATATTCTTTTTCCATCACATATTCCTCAATAGCCCTATCTAAGATATCATTTAAATCATCGAAATAGTTTTTCAGTCTAAACTTAATAAATCCAACAATGTTTATGGTACTGTTAAATTCTAGAAAGTCCATAAGTTTATAAAGTATCTTTGCTTTTCTATTGACTTTACTAGAAATAGCATTATCATCATATTCATTTTCAATAAATTTATAAAACTGCTGTAAAATAAATTCTCTCTCATCCTTAGAAACAAAACTATAATTATTTTGTAGAATTTTATTGACTATTTTCCCTTCTAATCCATCTACAATATAGTCAGCAATAGCAATAGCACAGTACTGTTTAAAAGTATTTATAAACTCATCAACGGAGCAATCTTTATATATATTAAAATAATCAGTATCTATACTAAAAGATATTGTATTTTCCCTTTCATTTTCTGTAATACTATAGTCAATATATATATATCCATACTTATAGTTATAAAGTATCTTATCTGCTAAATTTTTTATAGTTTTAGTATTTTCATTTAATATTATTGAAAGCAAATGCAATATTTTTCACTCCCTTCATGTTTAGTATATGGTACTAAAATGATGGCTATACAAAAGCAAGATTAGTAGTTATTACTTAAACTTCTTTATAATCTCTTAAGAGGTATTATTGATTATATTATATGCTTTTTCCTTATTATAGGTGATTTTCAAATTTATTAAATAAATAATTCTTTTAATTTCTTAATAATATTTATACCCTCTGCTCGTATTTTATTCTGAATTGATACAAGGATTAGTATGTATATATTATTTTCTTTTCCAAAAAAATAAACACAACCTATAATTAGGTTGTGTCTTTTTTGATTTGGAGGCGGCACCCAGATTCGAACTGGGGAATAAAGGTTTTGCAGACCTCTGCCTTACCACTTGGCTATGCCGCCGAGATTTAATTGGAGCGGTAGAAGGGATTCGAACCCTCGACCCTCGCCTTGGCAAGGCGATGCTCTACCACTGAGCCACTACCGCAAACATGGTGCCCAGAGGCGGAATCGAACCACCGACACGAGGATTTTCAGTCCTCTGCTCTACCGACTGAGCTATCTGGGCTTATCTTCAGTAACCCAACAGGGATTTAAAATTGCCAATTATGTATACAAATCTACAGTATCAAGTATCTTGCCCCTCTTAGACATTATATTATAAAAGGTTTAAAGTTGGATTTAGGTATTATAACTACCTTTTCCAACTTTACTCTTCTAATCTCTAAATTGGTGGGCGCAACAGGACTTGAACCTGTGACCCCCTGCTTGTAAGGCAGGTGCTCTCCCAGCTGAGCTATGCGCCCACTTCATGTGACAAAATATATGATACAATATTTTTCCTTACATGTCAATACTATTTTTCATACTTTATTTTATTAAATATATCTTGGCTATGTTATTTCCATCAAAGCATGTTATTCCTTAGCTTTCTTCAACAAATTTTGTAATTGTTCCTTACTAAAATGATATTTGTGATTACAGAAGTGACATACTATCTCTGCCTTACCATCTTCTTCGATTATGGCAGTTAGTTCATCTTCACCCATACTAATTAATACTCTTTCTATTTTTTCCTGATTGCAATCACATATAAAATCTACTTCTTTTTTTTCTAAAATTTCTACATCTAAATCCTTTAAAATAGTGTTTGTTATTTCTTCCCCTGTCATTCCTTCATTTATCATTGTAGAAATTGAAGGTATATCTTTGATGGCATTTTCAAGTTTTATAAGTATCTCTTCTTCAACATCAGGTAAAGGTTGAATTATGAAACCTCCAGATGCAATTACCTTCCCATACTCATCTACTAATACTCCTAATGAAACAACTGATGGCTGTTGCTCAGAATACATATAATATGCTGCTATATCCTCTGCAATTTCTCCTGATATTAAATTAGCTTGACCTATGTAGGGCTTTTTTAAATTTAAATCTTTTATTATACTAATCTTTCCATTTTTGCCTACAGCTCCTCCTACATCTAGTTTGCCTTGGGAGTTAAATGCTATAGTAGCATTAGGATTAGATATATAGGCCTTCACATTTCCATTTGTATCAGAAACCGCTACAATCGATTTTATTTCATTAGATCCATTTATTTTAAGAGTTAATTTATCCTTATCTCCCTTTAACATATATCCCATTATTGAAGCTGCTGTTATGGTTCTACCTAGAGCTGCAGTGGAAACAGGAGTTGTATTATGAATTTTTCTAGCTTTTTCTACCATTTCAGTTGTTATTGCAGTAAATATTCTTACTTTTTTATTTTCAGCTAAGGCTCTTATAATATAATTTTTCAAAAAAAATACCTCCTGTCACTATATATTTTACATTATTAAAGCCCTGATAAAATCAGGGCTTAATTATCATCTATATTGTAATTTATAATTTTACAACTTCAGATGCTTGAGGTCCTTTTTCACCCTCAACTACTTCAAATTCAACTTCTTGCTCTTCTTCTAATGACTTGTAACCATCACCAACAATTGCTGAATAATGTACAAATACATCATTTCCATCTTCTCCAGTTATAAATCCATAACCTTTTTCATTGTTGAACCATTTTACTTTACCTTTCATTTAAACAATCCTCCTAAAAAATAAATCTTAAATATTAAGTATTTAGCTTAATTAAGTAAATTTTAACACAGCAAATATCGAGTGTCAAACAAAATATATTCTTTTAATATTAAATTCCCCAAATTTCTATTATATTATTCGTTTTTAATTGAACATTAAAAATTATATTTAATTCAAGAGTATGGATAAGAAGTTAAATTTTTGTATTATATTAAAACCCAGTCTCTAAAACTTCAATTATTATTTTTTATTTTTTACAAATAAAAATATTTCTTTCATCATTATTTTTATACATATTAAAAGTATAGTCACCGTATACATTGACATTTTTAAATTTAGCTTCAAATAAATATTTTTTTATTTCATCAATTTTATAAGCTTTTTGATAATGAACTTCTTTAATCCTTTCGAATAAATTTCCTTTTTTTATAAACAAAGTTAATTCTAATTCACATATATTATCTATATTATCGAAATAATTCTCCCAAATATATGAGACATCATCAAAATTTTCTGCAAAGGTATTATTCCCCAAAATATTAGATAACTTGTAATATGAACTAATATCAAAAATAAAAATCCCATTATCATTTAGAACTGAATAAACTTTTTTAAATGTATTGCATAACTTTTCTTCATCTATTATATAATTAAATCCATCACACATACATAATACACAATCCACTTTCTTAGAAAAGTCTAGCTCAGTAATATCTTGTTTTATATATTTAACATTTATTCCTAAATCATGGGATTTGTTTTTTGCTATAGCTAACATTTCTGATGAAATATCAATACCTGTTATATTATATCCTTTCTTCCCTAATCTATTAGTAACATTTCCTGTTCCACATGCTAGTTCTAATATATTTTTAGGACTAATCTCCTCTCTTACTAATACTTCTTCAATATATTCAACCCATCGGTCATAGTCTACATCACTCATTAACTTATCATAAACCTCAGCAAATCTTCCATATGAATCCATCATAATTTCCCCTTTTAATATTAAAGATTATCATTGATTAAGATTTATATCTAATACACTTTAATACTATATACAAACACAAAAATCAATTCAAGACAAAATATTAGCGAAGAAAAATTTCTTCGCTAATATTTGAAAAATACATTATTATTTCATTATACTAATACTTAACTATAAATTCTCTCTAGATTTTTCCTTTTCTTCTTTATTTTTTTTCATTTTTTTCTTCCTTACAGTTATCAATCCACCGATTTTTCCTGTTTCCTTTGCTGTAAGTGCTCCCCAACCATTCTCCATCACTTTATCGAGAAGTCCAAGTTCAGAGGCAATTTCATATTTCCATTTATCCTCAAGGGTCTCAATCTTAAATTTCCTATTCTTATTTCGATTCTGTGCTGACATATATATCCCTCCCTCAATTATATTATTGAGTAAGGGGTAACTTTTTATACTATATTTAACAATTTATTTAAGAAAATGTAATAATTATATTTTACTATTGATTATTTTTTTATAAAATGTTATTCTCTTAATTGTCTTAAATGTTGTTTCCCACTCCCCCTTTAATAT
>CBETVX010000084.1:0-8201 GCA_965539935.1 uncultured Eubacteriales bacterium
ATTTTAATAATTTGTGTTTTTGCTTTATCCTCGGCTTGTAATAATAGTTCTATAGTAGAACAGGATTTAAATTTAGTGGAGGGAACAGTTCTAATAGATACGGGAGATAGGGTATTGATAGATAAAAATTTAAATAATGTAGATTCTGATTTTAAAAATGATTCTATTGAAGATTTAATTCAGGATAATAAATATGATTTGATATGGTTAACTAAAAATGACCAAATTCCTTTTGAAGTAGGACAAATTGTGGAAGTAGAAATTGATGGAGCTATTGCTGAATCATATCCAGCCCAAGCTAAAGCAAGAAAAATCTCCATTGTATCAAGGGAAGAAATAAGTGATAATCAACAAGGAGATATTGAAGTGGTATATTTAATTGGTGATTTTAACGAAGAGTTAGATACATTACAAAAACAAAATTTTCAAGGAGAAAAAAATTATAATATAATCATTGAAAATAAAGAAGAATTTGATGATATAACAGAAAAATATGGACTAAAACTGAATGATGGTAAAGAATATGAAAAGGAAAGGGAGTTTTTCAACAATTATATCATCATAGCTATCTTTCCAGAACAGCTTTCTAAAGAAATCGATTATATAGTGAAGGATATAAATCAAGAAAATGGATTAAATATCCATATAGAAGAAATAGATTCACAACAGGCGAGTGAAAGTTTAGACCTTGTAAATAAACCTATATTTATTGAAGTAAAAAAGGAAATATGGGAAAAAAGGCAGGAGGTCATAGTGAATGTATTTAATAAAAACGATTTAAGTGTAGAGGATTTACAACTGGGTAAGCTCAAACTAGGTATTTCTAAGGAAGAGATTCAAGGATTAATGGATGCAGATATTAAAAAAATGAGTCAACCTGCCCCTAAATATCCCAATGAAGAATCATTATTTTATGAGGACGGAACTCAAATTATTATTAGGGATATGGAGGTCTATAAAATCTCCATAAACAATGAAAAATATGAAACGCCAAGGGGGTTGAAGGTGGGAGATAGTGTTGATAAGCTTATAGGGCTATATGGAGAGCCTTCACAAATTAGTAAGGGGATATATAGTTATGATTTAGCACAGTATTATTATCTCCTACATGTAAAGATAGAGGATGATAAAGTAGTTGCCATTGAAATAAATCTTAACTGTTAGGTTTAAATAGTATAGCTGATGAAAAAATGTTAAAATTTATCTAGATGGATATAAATAGCATAAAAGGAGGAAAAGAATTGATAACTTATAGAAAATGTTCTGAGGTAGATTTTGATGCTGTTTATGAGGTTTTTCAAGGGGGATTTTCCGATTACATCATTAAATTTGATATTTCTAAAGAGGATTTCAAAAAACGTTTTTTTGGGCCAGAAGGTAACCAATTAGATTATTCCTATATTGCCTTTGACGGAGAAAAGCCTATAGGTTTAATTTTAGGAGGCATAAAGAATTATGAGGGAAGAAAAACCCTTCGTTGTGGTACAATGTGTGTACATCCTGATTATAGAAGAAAAGGAATTAGTCAAAAATTGTTTGAGTATCATAAGGAAGTAGCCATTGATAATAACTGTAAACAATTATTTCTAGAAGTTATATCTAATAATTATCCTGCCTTTAATCTTTATAAAAAGTTAGGATATGAAAAGGTTTATGATTTGAAATATTTTACTTTAAAGGATGTTAGTGAATTCAAAAAGATTAGCACTAGTTCATTTGATATAAGGGCAATTACTTTAGAAGAAATAAAAGCACTGAAAGATTATATTTATGATATACATATAAATTGGCAAAATGATTTTGACTATATTAAGAAACTAGAAAATGAATATGTCTATGGAGCATATGAAAATGAAAGATTAATAGGAGCATTAAGCGTAAGTAATAATGGAAAAATTCATTTTTTATGGGTTTATCCCAAATATCGTAATAAAAAAATAGCTTCAAGCCTAATTAAACATGCTATTTTAGAATTAGATTTAACTATATTATCTACAGGATTTCCTAATAATGCTTCCTTAGAAGGATTTTTAAAAAGAGTAGGTTTCCAAAAAGAAAAACTTTCCCAATATGAAATGTATAAATACATATAGATAGATAAAAAATCCACTGGGATATATTTAATACTAAAAACATCTTTAATTTTCAAATAAAAATCCTCCAATCTAAAAAAGGAATACAAAAACTTGAGCTGGGAAAAATATATATGTAACCAATAAAAATTTAGTTTTGGAGGGATGAAGATGTTTGATTTAGTGCCTTTTAAAAAAGGTGGAAATGATATTTCCAATATATTTGATGAAATGGAAAAAAGATTTATGCATAGCTTTGGAGACCAGTTTCCTGCCTTTAAAACAGATATAATAGACAAGGGAGATAAGTTTGTCTTAGAGGCCGATATGCCAGGGCTCAATAAGGAAGACATAGATATAAAAGTGGATGATAATAGACTAACTATTTCTGCAAAACATAAGGAAAGCAGGGAAGAAAACAAAGATAATTACATCCGAAAAGAAAGAAAATATGGTTCTTTTATGAGAAACTTTGATGTATCTAATGTGAAAACTGAAGAAATCAAAGCTAGCTATAAAAATGGGGTATTAATTTTAGAACTGCCTAAAAAGCATGATAATAAATCTAATACTAGAAGAATTGATATCCATTAAGATGAAGATTTTACAGAAAATCTAATATCTTCCTTATAATTTCTCCAAAATTAAAGAAAAGTTGTTATTTACAGGAAAGATGATAAAATAGAAGTCTATCTCTAGATATAGGAGATAGACTTTTTATATAGAATTTAAATGAAATAGGAGCAATAGAATATTGAAAGTAAATTGTAATTAATTGTAAACCCATGTTAAAATATAAGTAGTAATGTTAAAAACATAATAAAGCTATCATGAAAAAGGGGGAAGTTCATGACACTTAAGATATTACATACAGGTGATATTCATATAGGTATGAAATTTAATAGATATCCCGATGATATAAGGCAGGATCTGAAGGAAGCCAGATTTAATATTTTAGATAGGCTTGTTAATAGAGCTAATGAAGAAAAGTGCAATATTTTTGCCATAGCGGGGGATTTATTCGATAAAATATCCAAAATATCGAAACAGGATATAGTTAGGGTTATAAGGAGTTTAGATAAGTTTGAAGGACAATGCGTATTAGTATTACCAGGTAATCATGATTATGATAATGGTATGACTGGTTTGTGGACAACCTTCTTAGATAATCTAAGTGATAAAATACTTTTATTAAATGAAAATAGAGCATACCACCTATCTAATTATGACCTTGATGTTATCATATATCCAGCTTATTGTAATTCAAAACATTCTAGTGAAAATAATTTATCTTGGATAAGGGAAATCAAAGAAAAAGCTGAGGGGAAATTACATATTGGTATAGCCCATGGAGCCTTGCAGGGATTATCTCCAGACTTAGATAATAGATATTTTAACATGTCAGAGGATGAGCTTAACGAGCTTAAGTTGGATTTATGGTTATTAGGTCATACCCATATACCCTATCCCAATGCCCCTGAGGTAACAGACCACAGGATATATAATGCAGGGACCCCAGAGCCCGATGGAATGGATTGTAAACATGGAGGAAGTGCATGGATAATCTCTATAGATGATAAGAAAATTTATTCTAAGATGATAGAAACTGGTATATATAGATTTTACGATTTAAAATATAAAATTGAAGATGACAGGGATTTCGATAATATTAAGAAAGAAATATTATCGAAAAATCCTTTAAATAGCTTAATTAGATTGAGATTAGTCGGTAGGGTAGATGAGGACTTATTAGAATACAGAAAGAATTTTTATGATGAAATACGGAAAAAAGTTAAATATTTGTATATAGACGACTCTGAATTAGGCGTGAAAATATCCAAGGATCTTATTGAAAGGGAATTTACAAAGGGGTCATTTCCATATCAATTATTAGAAAATTTATCCACCGATGATAGTGATGAAGAGGCATTGCAACTTGCCTATGAATTGATAATGGAGGTGAAGGAATGATTATAAAAGAATACTCTTGTAGTAGATTTGGTGGACTAAAGGATACAAAGATAGAGTTTAAAGATGGCATAAATGTAATCCTTGGGCCCAATGAAGCAGGTAAAAGCACAATAGTCAATGGAATATATAGCACCCTATTTAAGAGTTCAAAGCTAGGAAGGCAAAAAAGTGATAATAAAGAGTTCTATAAAAGATTTATGCCCCATCCCAATGGGGATTGTTTCGATGGAAGTATTAAGATTGAAGACAATGGTGAAAGCTATAAAGTATATAAGGAATGGGGAGAAAATAAACAAGCCATAATGGAGCTTTCCGATGGAAGTATTATAAAAAATGATAAAGACATAGAGGAGAAATTGAAAAGTTTACTTATCTTTGGAGAAGGTACATATAGAAATATTGTCTTTGCTAGGCAAAGGGATATTAAAAATGCAATACAGAGGATACTACAGGATACAGATACTACACAAAATATTAGCTCCATTTTGAGAAGGACAGTAATGGAGTTAGATGGTCTATCCATTGAAAAGCTCAGGGATAGGATAGAAGATGAAATTGAAACTCTACTAAAGAGATGGGACTATGAAAATTCTAGGCCAGAAAATAATAGGGATATACATAATCCCTATAAAAAGGGAATAGGACTTATACTAGAGGCATATTACAAAAAAAGAACTTTAGAAAAAAACTTAGAGGAAGCAAAGCAGATTGAGATAGATTATGAAAAGGTTAGTAAAAGGATTAAGGCTTTAGAAAGGGATATTAAAGAAAAGACAGAAGAGATACAAAGGTTAAGTGGCCTTGAAGATGATGTGATTAAAAGGGCTCAAATTACTCCACAAATAGGAGAATTAAATACAAGATTAGATAGTTTTAAGGAATTAAATAGAAAGTGGCCAGTTGAGGAAACGAATTTAAAAAATAAAAAAGAGAGATTAGAGGAAATAAACAAAAGAGCAAAGGAGCTAGAGGAAGAATACAACATCGCCAAAAAAGCCCAGCAGTTAAAAGTCTTCGAAGACATTATAAACAGGGTAGATAAAAAGAAAGAAGAGTTAAACACCTATTTAGAGCAGAGAAAGAAACTTCCCAATATAAAAGATGGGGATGTTTTAGAATTAGACAAGATAAAAAATACCCTAGAGAGAAATAAGGCAGCAATAGAAGCAGGAACTTTAATTGCAAAACTAAATAATAGAAAGAATAAAGAAATATGGATAACTAAGGGCCTAGAGGAAAGAGAAAAAATAAATACCAGTCTAGAATTTAAGGCCAATGGTTTTTTGAAATTAGAGATAGAAAAAGATATTGAAATAGAAATAAAGTCTGGAGAAATAGATTTTGATGCTTTAAGCAGTCAGTACAACACTTTAAAAACTAGGCTTAGCAATAAATTAAGGGAAATGAAAGTTAAGGATATTGAGGAAGCAAAGATTATATTAAGGGAGCTTAAATCAATAGATAAAAAAATTGAAATAGCTGAAGGCCAAATAAATAATCTATTAGGACAGTATGATTATGAAGAAATAAAGAAAAAAGTCAATCAATTAAAGGAAATGAATAATATTAGGTCATTAGAAGAAGTTGAAAAAGAAAGAAATAAATCTAATAGTGAAAAGATTAAGCTACAATCGGATATAGAGCATCTGGAAAAACAGATAAGGGAATGGGAAGAAAAGTATCAAAGTCATGATAATTTAATGGATAATATGATTGATATCAAAACAGAAATAAAACTAAAGGAAAAGGAGCTAAGTTCATTACAGCCTTTACCATCAAAGTTTAGTGATACAGATGAGTTTAAAATACATTTAGCTAATCTAAGAAAAACACTTAATAGCTTAAATGCTCAATTAAGTGAAAATAAGGAAGAGTTTTATAAGCTTGAAAATAGATTGCCAGAGATATCCTATGAAGAGATTAAAGAAGAATACAATTATGCACAAAAAGAATTTGAATATCTGGAAAAGAGGGCCACTAATCTTTTAAAAATTAAGGATAAATTCAATAAGAATTTAAAGTTAATGGGTAAAAATTCATTTAAAGCACTGGAAGAGTCCTTTAATAAATATTTATCTAAGCTAACAAAGGGAAGATACACTATAGATAGAATTGATGGAGAGTTTGATATAAAATTAAAAACAGTTAAGGGTTTTGAAATGCCTATATATCTCTTGTCAATGGGGACCTATGATAGTATATCCTTGGCCCTTAGATTTGCAATATTAGAGAATATATATGGTGATAATGGATTAGTAATATTGGACGACTGCCTTGTGGATTTAGACCCAGAGCGTAAAGAGGAGGCTGTTAAGTTAATCAAAGAGTTTGCCCAAAATAATCAAGTTATATTTACCACATGTGACCCTAATACTGCCAATCTATTGGGAGAGAATATAATAAATTTATAACTTTCTAATGAATTTTAGGGTTTGTGATAAACAAACCCTAATTCAATATCATAGTCATGGAGGTATAGAGATGAAAAACAATTTATTTGAATTTAGAGTTACAACCAATAAAGATCAAGAATTTATTGATATTACATATTTGATTGATGAGGCTATAGAAAAATCTGGGGTTAAAGATGGCATTGTGACTATTTACTGTCCTCATACTACAGCAGGGATTACAATTAATGAAAATGCAGATCCAGATGTAGTTAGGGATATGATAAGTGCTTTAAATAAGGTTTTTCCAATAGAAGGGGATTATAGACATTTTGAAGGGAATTCCCATGCCCATTTAAAATCATCCTATGTGGGAGCTGAAAAAACCATCATTATAAATGAAAGAAAGCCCCTTTTAGGGACTTGGCAAAGTGTGTATTTTTGTGAGTTCGATGGGCCTAGAAGTAGGAAGGTATATATTAAAGTTATATCTGATTAAGTATCTTTATCCTAAAACACCTACTGTTTGGAAAAAGGGTTCAAAATCCTTCCCCTTCCACTCAAGGGATGTCTGAACATATCCCAGTCCATCTGCATTATATCTCCCTGCAATCCTTTGGGAAGCATAGAGTCCATAGATTCCATCCCTTTGGAAGTCCACGGGATAAAGGCTACCTAAAGGATTCACCCACCCCTCAATTGGCTCCTTTAACTTACCATTCTTATTATATATTTCAGATAGATATTCCTCACCTTTATATTTAATATCAATTATATAGCTTTTCCCATTACTACCAATAACCTCAACTTGATAATTGTCCCTATAGATTACATTATAAGTATATTTCTCATCGAATTTTTCATGGTCAAAGATTTCCTTTGGAGTATTGTTTATAAATGAATAGATATAATAAAAGGCATAGCCACCACTTCCACCAGAAGCAATACTTATCAAAATATCCTTAACTCCATTTCCTGTAAAATCTCCTAAGAAAATAGTTGGATTATATCCGGCATTGTCCTTGGGAACTATTTTATAAAATCTATTGGTAACTCCCTCCTGAATTAATAGGGTTATATTATCGCTAAAGGGACTATTAATTCCAGCTGGTTTTGTACCTACTAAGTAAATATTATCTGGGATAGAATCCCCTGTCACATCTCCACGTTTATAGTCTAGTAAATAAAATATATCTGAATTTCTTTGCCTAAGTAGAAAGGGATGATAATACATATTGTCAACTCCTTAAAAGCACTTTATTAATATAATATGAGTTATTGGTATATTTAGTTACGAAATTAAATGGATGGACATTTAAAAGGATTTTGTAAAAAATATAAAGAAAATGTAAGTAATAGTTTTTCTATAAAACATAATAGAATATTAGTATATATAAGTATGAAATAATATATATTTTTTGGAGGAATAATTATGGCAACTCAGATAGTGGTGATTTCTCCATATGAAAATCTTACAAAAATAATAAAAGCAATAATAAAAGAAAAAAGGGAAAAAATACAAGTCCATACTGCCCTATTAGATGAAGCTACGCAGTTATGCAAAAAATTAGAAAATGAGGGAGCTAAAGTATTTATTAGCAGAGGTGGCAATACAAAATATATACGGGAAAGAATAGATAGTCCAGTAGTTGATATTGTCCATCACTTAGGAGATTATTTGGAGGGATTAGAAAAAGCTAAATATCTAAAGGGGAAAATAGGGATATTTTGCTTTGAAAAGAAGTTAGATGATATTGATACAGTGGCT
>CBETVX010000085.1:0-7967 GCA_965539935.1 uncultured Eubacteriales bacterium
TTGGCAAATTTTTTTGATTCTTCATCCTTTATTCCATAATATTCGGCAAGACATATATATTTACAAATTATATTTTCAATTGCATTTTTTTACTACTAATTTGTTCTTTTGCTAGTATTAAATTAAGAATGATAATAAATTCCTTTATAAATATCCCAATATCTGCTTTCGTATTTATTATTAATCACTATTAATAATAGGTAATCCGTTAATAGTAAATATTTCGCCTTCAATTTTAAATGAAAACCGATTCTTTTTCCCTTTTAACAGTTCATACATAGAATTTATAATTGTTTTTCCAGTCTCGTTTTCTTCATGCATTAAATAGGCAAGTATAGAAACTATATCAAAATCATCTAAATAAATCTTTATACCAGATACAGTATATAATAATATATGAATACTGTTTTTTTAAACAAGTTATTCTATTAGTTATTGTAGTTCCAACTAGCTCTATTTGTTTATAAAAATGAAATCCTTCTCCATCAATTACATGATTATCCTCTATATATTCTTTTTTCAGTCTATCTATATATGTAATAAAATGCATTTTTTCACTCCTACAACGGACAAAAACTTGATAAGTATAATAGCTTAATACCTTACAAAATATGCTTTTATCTAGTTTTGTTATTTAAAATAATAGTATAAAATAATTCTACAAATATTTATTTTGTAGTATAAGAACATTCTCAAAATTCTAAGTTTTTTTATATTTAAAGCAATCAAACTCACTACTTAAAAAATTTTTTTGTGGTTTTTCCTTAAAAATACTTTGAATATCTATATAAAACCCATAAATATGAAATAATAGAAAAAGAAGTAGAAATTTATATATAAAAATTTCTACTTCTTCTTTCAAATTTCCTGCTTTATCTCCAAATTTATTTCAGTTTATGTCTATAAAAGTTCTACTTCTATTTAGCTTAGTTTTACATCCAATATACTATTAATAATTATTATACTATATATAATACAGTATTTATCCGTACCATTTACTCTTTCCCATTCATTATTATCATTTATATTTCTTCTATTTATCACCTTCGGATCTTTAAATCTAGTAAATTGAGGATCAAACCCTTCTGCTTCTAATATATCGAAAAACTTTTCTTGGGTGCTTTTTATTTTGCTTAACAATTCCAAGATATTTGAGTCTTTAAATACTACACCAGTTCTCACATTGTATTTCTCTAAGCCTATGTCATATTGTTTTCTGTAATAAATCAGATCACGAACATATTGCTGAATAGGCTTATTCTTAACGTTAAAACTTCCAATCTATTTAAATAATTTATAATACTGATCTAGTTCTTCAATTTCAGTATCTTTAAATTGTTTAAATAACTGTTAATGGTAAAATAAATTCATCAAAAAAGGGAAAGAAAATCCCTCAGTAATATAATAAATAATTTCTCTATGTCAAGAATCAAATTAAAAAGATTGTTTGATATAGGGAGGAAAGAAAGGTGCTGAGGGAAGCAATGTATACTACAATAAAAACCCTTTTTGATAAAGGATATAACAAAACCCAGATAGCAAATATGTTAGAAATTGATAGAGGAACTGTAAGGAATGTATTAAAAAGAATAGAAAATGGTGAAGAAATAAAAAGAAAAACTGTAGGATCCATCTTAGATCCATATAAAGAAATCGTAAATATTAAAATTAAACAAGAATTAAGTGCTAAAAGAATATTTCAAGATATATTTGAAGAATATGGCTATACAGGTTCATATGATACAGTCAAAAAATATGTTAGAAAATATAAGGAATCTAATAGCAAAGTATATATGGTAAATACTTCCCTGCCGGGAGAAGAAGCATAAGTTGATTTTGGGTATATAGGAAAAATACCTAATCCTATGGGCACTTTAAAAAAAGCATGGGTATTTTGTATGGTCCTGTCTTACTCTAGGCTCATGTACTGCGAAATAGTCTTTAATCAAGAAGTTAAGACATTCATAAAATGTCATGAAAACGCCTTTAGATATTTTGGTGGGATACCACAAACCGTAAAGATAGATAATCTTAAAGCAGCTATACTTGAAGCTAACTTTTATGAACCAGTGTATCAAAGGGAATATGAAGCATTTAGTAAATATTATGGATTTTTATCAATCCCTTGTAGAGTAAGAAGACCTACTGATAAACCTAAAATAGAATCAGGAGTTAAGTACGTAAAGAATAATTTTTTTAAAGGGCGAAGCCTAAAAACCTATGATGAATATGAGAAAGCTTTATCTAACTGGCTTGAAAGTATATGTAATAGTAGAATCCATGGAACAACAAAAAAGGTTCCGAAGGAAGTTTTCGAAAAAGAAAAAAACAAACCCTTAAACCTATTAAATCTAAAGGATATGATTTTGGAGTATGGGTTACAAGAAAGGTAAATGCTAACTGTCATATAAGTTATGATAACAACTTTTATTCAGTACCCTATAATCATGTAGGAGAAAATGTCACATTAAAGATTTCAGATAAGTTGATTAAAATATATAGTCAATATGAGCTTGTTGCAACCCATTTAAAAATACAGGGCAAAGGACAGTTTTCTACCAATAATGCCCATTACCCTGAATATAAAATGAAAACTAAAACACAGCTTCAATATGAGTATAGACAAAAAATGTTAGAAATAGGACCAAATGCATTAGAGTTTTTTTATAAAGTTCTAGAAAAAAAGCAAAATCATTGGAATAAACCTATCTATGGTGTTCTTAAACTTAAAGAAAAATTTGGTGACCAAGTAATTGAAAAAGCTTGTAAAAGATCGTTAGTCTTCGGCTCTATAAAATACCAGACTATCAAAAACATATGTGAAAATGGACTTTATGAAAAACCTATAGATACAACTGAAAGCTTAATTTCAAATACAAACAAAGATATCTATAGACCTCTTTCTGAATATGAAGATCTCTTCAAATTGAAGGAGGTGAAATAAAATGCATAGTCTCATTAAAGATTTAAAATCTTTAAAGCTTTCTGGAATAGCAAAAACCTTTGAAATTAGAAATGAACAAGCTATAAAAGAAAAATTATCTTATAAAGAGTTTTTTGAACTCTTAATAGAAGATGAAATGTCTAACAGAAGAGATAATAGCTATAAAAAAAGAACAGCTAAAGCTAAATTCCCATCAATTAAAACCTTAGAAGAATATGACTTTAACTTTCAACCCAAGCTTAATAGACAAGAAATATATAATCTTGCTACTGGTGAGTATATAAGAAAAAAGGAAAATATAGTGTTTGTGGGCCCGCCAGGGACAGGTAAAACACATCTGTCTATAAGTCTTGGTATTAAAGCTCTTCAGCAAGGTTATAAAGTACTATTTACTTCAGTTTCAGAAATGATGGAAACACTTTTTGAAGCTAAAGCTGACAACTCTTATCATAGAAAACTTAAATACTATCTTGCTCCAGATTTACTCATATTAGATGAACTTGGATTTAGGGAATTAAGTGATAATATAGTGGATCTTTTTTATGAGATTATCTCTAAGAGGTATGAAAAAGGTTCAATTATTATTACTTCAAACAAGTCTTTTGATGATTGGGGAAGTATCTTTCATGATAGGATTCTTGCTACCGCAATTCTTGATAGAATAGTACATCACTGCCATTTAATTCTAATAAAAGGAGACAGTTTTAGAATGAAAAATCAAAAACAGAGAATTAAAAAAGACTAAATTTTTTTATACTGAGGTGGTGGATTTTCCTTCCCTTTTTTGAGGGTTTTTACTTGACACTAACACTAAATGTGTGGTTCTTTTATCGGAGTAATACATTTTTGATTACATTCAAATATTTGTTGATATTCTATAAACAAATAATTCTTATAGTAGTATTAAAAAACTTTTTTACAAAAACCCTGGTAGAATTTTTATATATAAACTTTGTAAGGCCCTATTTTACTCTATTTATCATAAGTTCTACATTATATTTAAAGTAAGTTCTGTCTAGTTTTATTCTACAGTACTTTTTTCAAGCTTATTGGTCTGCCATTTATTTATATAACTCCTGCATTCTTTTTCAACATCTTCTACTTTTATACCATCATAATCCTGTCTTTCAACGGATATAGAAAAAGCAATTAATTTCTTAAGTTCTTCAGTTTTAAATTTCTTAGCATAACCTCTATTTAACATTCTTTTAACACATTTATATGCATACTGAATATCACAATATTTTTCAAATTCCACCTTATGAAATATAAAGATTTGATAAACAAACTCTTTTGCAACTTTTCCAATTACTACGAAGCGACTAATGAAATTTACTAATCCATCATCATTACTTATAGTTTTTTTAATAAACTCATTCATTTCTTCTTCATTCTTGTGTCTCCAAAAATACATAACATCCAACAGTTCAAAGTCATTTTCATTCGCTGCTGCTCTAGTAGAGATTTCAGTATATATTTCATTTTCTAAATTCATGACATGGTCTAGTTCTAATAATTTCTTTAAATGCCTATAATCTTTATCTGTGAAACGGTTATACTTACGTTCAAAAGCTAATAATAGACTAACCCTTAACCTTAAAGGAATTTTTTTATTTGTAATAATAACATGAACTTCAGAATATCTACTGTCAACATCCGACATAACAGATAACAAGTCTTCTGTAACATCCAGTAATCTCCATATAAAAGGCAATGAAAAAAAACTTTCTTCATTATCATCGTTTAAAGAGTTCCAATTCATATAAAGTGATTTTAATAGTAATGGTATTCTTTGGTTTATCTTATCTGAATCTTTTAAGTCATGCAAAAAAGCTCTGGTTATATCTAAAAAACTTGTAATCTTCCCTTCATCATTAATCTTTAGTATATTGCTAACAACTTCTCCCTCTTCCATGTTATAGAGTATGTCTCTAACTAATGTTTTTGATACGTTTCTTTCACTTAATGTCAATTTAAAATATATATCAAAACATTCTGCATTTCTTATCATTGAATACTTTCTAGAGCGTCTTTCATCATAAGAATATAAAGTCCATGAATCCATTATCTTAGATACTTTGGGGAAAAGTTCACTTAAAATACTCTTAACTGCTACTTCTTTTCCTCTACTACTAAGATTAATAATTTCCTTTATTTGTTCTTTTTCTTTCTCATTTTCATCTCCTCCTGTAAACATCTCTGGACCAGTCAATAAATCTTTACTTACCTTTATTTTTTCATAAACATTTGGTTCAAAAATTTCAAGAGTGACAATAGCTAACAAGTCTATAAAATTCGACTCATTTTTTATCAATGAATATTTTAACGAAAATGTATTAATGACTCTAGTAACATCTCTAATATTATTAATCCAATTTGAAATACCGTTTTGAAAAACTCGAGACCAATGTTCTCGGTCAAATTCATCTTCGTTTAACTCTCCAATGATTTCATTAAGTTTCGAAAATAACAGTTTATTAATATTACTTTTATTTACTTCTGGTATCTCAAAAGGTATTTGAACAATTTTCTCAAGGTAATTAAGACCATTATCATTATTAATATCCTGTAAAGCTTTAACAACAATATTTCTGTCAAAAGATAACATATAAATACAATTAGGAAAATCTGCAATTACTTTTACTAATTGAAATATCTGTCTAATTTCTTCATTGTTTAACCTATCGATATCATCAATCATAATTATTATCTTAAAATTTATTTCAGATAATTTTTTATATAACTTGTTCTTAACTGCACTTAAGGCATAATCTTTTTTATCGTGTTTTAGAAATTTAAAAACAGTAGATGCAATAATGCCCGTAAGTATCTGACCCCATAAACCAATTTGAGGCATTAATGAAGCTACATTGAAAACACTCGAGTATTTTTCAATCAAGTCAGCAAGCTCGTTTTTTATATCTTTAAATGCATTTATTTTCAGAGTATTAGAAAGTTCTAAAAAAAATTGATGTAATAATTGCTCTTGATTAGAAACAATCCAAGGATTGAATCTCATAATTATAGGTTTTTGTTTTTCATCTAATTTCTTTGACTCAAGTTGAATTTCTTCATCAATCAAATTCAAAAGTGAAGTCTTTCCTGATCCCCATGAACCATAAAGACCAAGTGTAAGACATTCTTTTGACTCATTAGACAAAATTACTTTAGCTAAGCTCTTTGCAAAATCTGTTCTTCCAAGTATGTCCTCTTTTGCTCTTTGAATTGGTTGATCAGCATTAAACATCATATTTCACCTTCCATACAAAACTATTATAAATAAACTGTAAAATATTAATTGATGTAATATATAATAATCAGTATCTTGATTTAAAAGCCATTTCTGAATTTGACTAATTTTTCACTTCTCGCTTAAAACCATCCTCGTAATAACTAATAATTAAATATTAATATTATAATCCTATATTTTAGCTATATTTATTAAGTGTGCCCAGAAAGATACATATTTTCATTAAATATCTCATTGGATTTATATCAATATAGTAGACACATTTTATTGAACAAATTATTATGCAGATTTTTTGGCCATATCTTCACACTGCTGAGGTGTAATATAGCCAATAGCACTATGTATACTTTTTCTATTATACCAAGACTCTATATACTCAAATATAGCTAATCTAGCTGTATTAAAGTCATAATACTTAACAAGATTTACTTCCTCTTTCTTTAGTGAGGCATGAAAAGACTCTATGCAAGCATTATCATAAGGGTTACCCTTACCACTAAAGGAATGTATTATAGGAAGCTTTGATATATTTTCTTTAAATTCTAAGCTTGTATATTGACTCCCAAGATCACTATGAAGAATTAATGTGTCTTTGGGGCTTTGAGAGATATATGCATTCTCTACAGCTTTTATAGCAAGCTCAGCATCAATATTTTTACTCATAGCATGACCCACTATCTTTTTACTATAAAGATCCATAACTGAAGCAAGATAACACCAACCTTCTTTAATGGTATAAATATATGTAATATCAGTAACCCATTTTTGATTAATGTTGTTTGTAGAAAAATCCCTATTTAGAACATTTTCCTTACTATCTATTTTATTTGTTGAAGTCATAGGTTTGAATTTCTTGCAGATAATGGATTTTATACCTAGCTCTTTCATAAGTCTTTGAGTTCTTTTAAGACTTATATGTATATTTTCCTTCTTAAGTTTTTCGTTAATTTTAGGAGCACCATATCTTTTTTTACTATCTTTATAAATTTCAAGTATTTTTTCTTTGATATATTAATTTTCAATGCTTCTTTTGCTTTCTTTCTTATTAAGATATTTATAATAGGAACTTCTAGATACTTTCAGGACCTTGCACATAAGTGTAATATCATAATTATCTTTATTATCATATATGAATTTATATATACTACTTACTTCTTTGCGAATATGGCCATAGCCTTTTTTAATATTTCATTTTTCTCATCAAGTCTCGTCATTTTCTTTAGCATTGCTTCATACTCTGCTGTAGTAATTGTTTCACTATTATTAATTTTTACAGATTTAGCTTTTTTGACCCAACCTGCTATAGTCGATTTTGATATGCCATATTCACTACTTAATTCACCAAGAGATTTACCTGTATTATAAAGCTCTACTATTGTATCTTTAAACTCCTTTGTATATCTTTTTTTACCTTTTGTCATTGTGTAGACACATCCTTCCTTTATTATTTATATTTTATAGCGTTCGGATTTTTGTGTCTACAATATTATACTAAAACCGCCCATCAATATTATTAATATTCAGACTTTTAAAAACTAGCCTTAGTACTATATCTGTAATACTGCAATATATAATTGATAAAAATATTATAATATAAATAATATTTAAAATTATGTCGTTTATTATCGATGTTATATTTTTTATTTATAAAAGTATACTTTACGGACACATCAAAAAGTACATTAAATTAGCGTTTATAAAATTTTTGTTTTTCATATATAAACGTGTGTTATTTTTATATATAATTATAAAATATTATAATAAACTATATAT
>CBETVX010000086.1:0-7523 GCA_965539935.1 uncultured Eubacteriales bacterium
TAACTATAATTTTTTGTGAAAAAGGTTTGAATTCCTAGACAATAAAATAAGGAGGGTCTACACCCTACCTATAATTTTATCTAAATTAATTTTATTCTACTCTATTTAAAATATAATCCTTTAGTTTCTCTAATTTTTCCTCTGCTTCATTATCTGATTTGCCCACCACTGAGAAGTAGAACTTAATCTTTGGCTCTGTTCCTGAAGGTCTTGCGGCAAACCAAGAATCATCTTCAAGGGTAAAGTGGAGTACATTTGACCTTGGAAGAACTATATCCGCTTCACGATTTTCTAATGAATACATTGTCTTTCCTGTGTGATAGTCACTAAATATCTTAACTTTTTCCCCAGCTACTTCTGAAGGTGGATTCTGTCTTAAATCCTCCATTATCTTACCTATCTTTTCAAGGCCTTCCTTACCTTCTAGTTTCATTGATACTAATGTCTCTTTATAGTATCCGTATTTTGCATATATATTATTAAGGGCTTCTAGTAAATTCATGCCCTTGGATTTATAGTAGGCTGCCATCTCTGCAATAAGCATGGAGGAAATAACTGCGTCCTTATCCCTTACAAAGGTTCCTGCTAAATATCCATAGCTTTCCTCATAACCAAATATGAAGTTCTTACTATTATTTTCTTCATATTCTTTAATTTTTTCTCCTATGAACTTAAATCCAGTAAGGGTATTTTCAACCTCTAGTCCATAACTCTGAGCTATTTTAGCTCCTAGCTCCGATGTAACTATGGTCTTTATAACTACACTGTTTTCTGGAATCTCTTTCATAGATGATAATATGTAATCTATAAGTAGGGCTCCAGTTTGATTTCCAGTAAGGACTTTGTATTTTCCATCCTTATCCTTAACTACAGCTCCAACCCTATCACAGTCGGGATCAGTTCCTATGATAAACTCTGCTCCCTCCCTTTCTGCAAGGTCTATGGCTAGCTCAAAGGCATCATGTTCCTCAGGATTTGGAGACTTTACCGTTGAAAAATTACTATCGGGTACTTCCTGCTCCGGTACAACTATTAGATTTTCAAAGCCAAGCTCTTTAAAAACTGCCTTTATTGGCATAGCTCCAGTACCATGTAGGGGAGTATATATGATCTTAAAGTCCTTCATCTCTTTTATAATATCTTTCCTTAGGGCAAGATCCTTTACCCTATCTATATAGGCCCTATCCACTTCTTCTCCGATAATATTTACTAGTCCCTCTGCCTTGGCCCTATCTTCATCCATGTACTTAACTTCACTAAAGTCCTGTATAGCCCTTATATTCTCTACCACCCTATTGGCAAACCTAGGAACCATCTGTCCCCCATCTTCACCATATATTTTATATCCATTGTACTCAGGTGGATTATGGCTGGCCGTTATCACCACTCCTCCGGCAGCACCTAAATATCTTACTGCAAAGGAAAGTTCTGGAGTAGTTCTAAGGGACTTAAATACATAGGCCTTTATTCCATTGCCAGCTAGTACTAGGGCCGTCTCCATGGCAAACTCAGGGGATTTATGCCTAGAATCATAGGCTATAACTACGCCCCTTTCCTTAGCCCCTTTGACTTCACTTAATATATAGTTGGCAAATCCTTGGGTGGCCTTTCTTACATTGTATTTATTAATCCTATTGGTTCCAGCTCCTATTATCCCCCTCATCCCTGCTGTTCTAAACTCTAAATCCTTATAAAATCTATCCTCTATCTCTCTTTCATTATCTTTGATACTTCTTAATTCTTCCTTTGTTTCCTCATCGAAATAAGGATTATTAATCCATTCATTGTATCTTTCCATGTAATTCATCTTGTTTTCCCCTTTCTAAAAACCTCTATCGGCACCTCCACCGCCGGAGCGACCTCCGCCACCGAAGCTTCCGCCACCTCCGCCGCCGCGGCCGAAGAACATCATTCTAAGAAGCATATGAAGGAAAAAGCCACCTAAAAATCTATTGTCAGCCCAAAGCAGAAGCATGACAATTAGTACTAAAAATATCTTATTAATTTCAAAAATGCCTGTGGGTTGTGGCGAATCAACATCATAGTCTATATTTACTCCTTCAAAGCTTTTAAAAATTACATCGTCATCATATCCATACTCTTCATTGACCTCCTTGGCTATCTGATAAAAGGCCTTAAGTAGTCCTTCAGAGTAGTTGCCTTCGGATAAATCCGGCAGTACTGAATCCAGTATTTCTCCTGCTTTCCCATCGGTTATTGCACCTTCTAATCCATAGCCCGTTTCTATACGTACCTTTCTCTCCTCTAAGCTAAGTAATAAAAGTACGCCATTGTCATATTGGCTATTTCCAATCTCCCACTTTTCAAACAAACTTACTCCATAACTTACCACATCAAGGCCCTGTAGATTAGTAACTGTTGCTACTACTATTTGGGGTTTTTCTTCAGTTTGTTCATAGCTAAGATTAGTTGCGACTATAATATTTTCTACATCCTCGGATAAAAGTCCTGCATAATCTGCAACATAAAATTCCCGTGTAGCCTTTGGAAGCTCAACCTCAGCATAGGATACAAAGGATAATAATAATATACATATTACAAAAAATGAAATTAATGCCTTCTTTTTTTTCATATAAACACCTCTCTTGGCTTAATACAATGGCTAATGGTTTATGGCTAAGTTTTTTTAATCTGCCATTAACCATCAGCCATTAGTTACAAGCCAAATTTAATTTCCCAAGTCCACCTGTGGAGCTACCTCTGCTCCTTCTACAGCTTCAAAATATGGTTTTTCTTCAAATCCAAAGGCTGAAGCAAATAAGTTTTTGGGGAATTTCTTTATAGTGCTATTATAGTCCCTTACAGCGGCATTATATCTATCTCTTTCTACTGATATCCTATTTTCTGTACCTGCAAGCTCATCCATTAGGGTATTTACACTTTCTACTGACCTTAGCTCAGGATAATTTTCCATAACCACAAGTAATCTTCCTAAGGCTCCTTCAAGCTCATTGGAAGCCTCTACACTATCTTCAACACTAGCTGCCCCTGCCATTTTAGCCCTGGCATCGGCTATGCTTTGGAATACTTCCTCTTCCTGGTCCATAATTCCCTTAACTGAACTTACTAGATTCGGTATCAAATCGTATCTTCTTTGTAGCTTACTCTCTACAACTGCCCACTGGGCATCAACATTTTCTTCTAATGTTACTAGGCTATTATATATGCCCATAAATGTAAATCCAAATACTGCTAAAATACCAACTATAACTAAAATAGTAATGGCTGTTTTGTTCATTATTAATTACCTCCCTTAAGTCTCTATTCTTAGTCTTTTAATTTATACCCATAATTATTTAATATCAAGCTACTTCATTTATACTCTATTACATTTTAATATTGTGATAAAGAAAAAAGAGTCTCACAACATTTCTTCTCTCTTAGCCATAAGCCATTAGCCATCATCCATTAGCTATCAGCCATAAGCTATTAGCCACTAGCTACCCATCATCCAAATTTTTAAAAAGCAATAATCATAAAATAAATTAATCTTTAATCTCTTATATCTATATTTTAACTAAATAAAACATCTATTATCTCATCTAATATGTCGTCTCTTACTGTCTTAAGTACTAAATCGCTTTGCTTTAATAGATTGGGTATCCTATTGGATATACGGTTTTTTGAAGGATGGAAATTTGATAAAACCCCATCTGTCAAATCATCATAACTATATATCTTAAATCTTTCTAATCCCAGTCTTTCAGCGGCCCTTTCAAATATGGCTAAAACAATTTCTTCATAGCTATCTGATTCATCTACATCTAACAGTTCACTTAATCTAGGTATTATGTGTTCAAATAACATTCTTCTTGGAGGAATATCTTCTATACCTAATATCTTCCCTATATCTAGTATCTTTTCTTTATCTAATTTCAAGAAAAAATCCATGGCATAATCGTCATCATTTTTTGCTTCTATATAATACCTTTCTCCCTTAAGGTTTTTAAATACCTTCATGGTATCATAGTATCCAAGCTCTAGATTATATCTGGCCCTTTCCCTACTAAAATCAAGGGCCATTCCTAGATTTTCCGATGGATTTATATAGGTAATATTAAGTCCATCCTCCTTTATCTTTCTTCTCCTACCTAGGGCATGTAGCCTAACTACTATAAGGTCCCTATATCCCTTTGATAAAAGTAATCTTATTGGAAGATTGTCATAAAACCCTCCATCTAGATATAGCTTTCCATCTACTCTTTCAAGCTTAAATACTGGTAGGTTAGCACTGGCCAAAAGATAATTTACTAAAAGCCCATGGGGAATATCTTCTTTAAAAAGCTCCATAGGCTTCCTATCACTAAGGGATATGGTTACTATTCCAAAGTCCCTGGTGGATTTTCTTATGGCATCCTCATCAATATATTCAGCAAGTAAATTTTTCAGTGGTGTTATATCTATACCTCTACCACCTAGTATGCCCTTTAGATGTTTCATTATATATTGAATATTATCGGGAGTAATATCAAGCTTAACTAGCTTTTGCATTAATTTATCCTCTACATTCATTACCTTTGAGGGAGAAATGTTATACCAGAGTTCATGGCTCTTTTCAAAAGCATCTTGGACTATTCCCGCACCATTTAATGCCCCTACGGAAGTTCCTGAGATTCCCTTTATCTCTATACCTAGTTCCCTCATGGCCTTCCAAGCTCCCACTTGAAAAGCTCCTCTAGCTCCTCCACCTTCTAATACTAGACCATACATTAATGTCACCCCTTGAAGTTATTACTCATATCTACGGTATGTACCCAGTGTTTAAACTTACTTAATAATAGAAATAAATTCTTCAAAATCCCTTAAATGATTTTCTATTACTTTCTGCAATATATCTAGATTTAGTTTTTGATAATTATGTACGGCTATGTTTCTAAAACCAACCATTTTCTTTAACTTTTTCAGCATATTATCATCAATAATATCATTACTATTCAATACTTCAAAGGCATCCCTACTATTTTGGGGTATTCCAAGCTTTTTATCAGATACTATATACATTGCAATATCAATAGTTGCTTCAACTGCCCTTTGAATATTAAGAACTATTGAATCTTGTTTTGTATAATCCTTTAAGTTAGCAGGATTATCCTCATAAACTTCTCTAATACGTTTTAGACATCTTTCAATGATGCTAATTTTATTTAGTATAACGTCTTTAACCATATACTTTCCCATCCCTTTCAATTGCATCTAAAACAATCTTTCTTTCTTCATTTAATTTAGCATAGTCTTTAAATGTACTTATGTTATAGTTAGCCATAAGTATTTCATCATTGCAATATAAGACCTCTCTTGTTCCAACAATTTGGGCTGCAAATACTGTGCTAATATCCTTTAAGTGAACAATCTGCACATCTCTTTTTACTTCAAAGGAAAGATCACTAGCTGCTATAAAAAGGTCATAGGGTTTTATAATTTCATCTGTATATATTGCTAAATCTATATCGCTATCTTCCCTACCTTCTCCCTTTGCAAAGGAACCAAAGAGATAAATAAATTTGGGTTCAAATTCCTTCCTTAGAAAATTTACAATTTTCTTTTTATTTTCTTCAGATAAATACATAAAATCACCATATCTATTATTTGTTTTTCCTCTCTTATCATTCTAAATATCCCATAACATTGAGCTTAAAAAAGTATTTTTGTTTTTAATTGCCCTTTTAGAAAAATAACTTTCCCAACTCTATCAATATGTTCTTTTAATTCTTTATGTTTAAGATGTGAATAATCTACAATATCAAAAAAATATGGTAATGGTCCCTTTTCTTCTAAAATAGCATGTAGCCCAACTACGGTATCAAAGGTAACATTTTCACCATAGATAGCTATATCTACATCTGATCCAGGCTTGTAATTACCCTTGGCTCTTGAACCAAAAATTACAGCCTTATCTATTTCAGGAAATTTTTCAATAGTTTTTATTATATAATCTATATCCGACTCCCTTAAACCAAATTTCATGATAGTTTCTCCAGCTCCCTTCGAAGCTTCATTATTATGTCATAATATTTATTTTTTATTAGCTCTTCTGCTTCCTTTGCTCTTTGTTCATCATATGTGTGTGCCATAAGATTTCTTTTTTCTAATGCATCTATCCATGTATGTCCATCTTTTATAAGCTCTATTTGAAATGCTGTCTGTATCGTCTTTCTAGGACTTTTTACATCAAATCCTTCTTGTTGTAAATAATCTTTCATTGTTTTCCAAGCTAACTCAAAGGTATATTCAAAGCATTGTATTAGACCCTGAACTTCAAATTTATTTAGTTCTTTTTTTTCAATGAATTCAGTTAGCTGATCCGTAGCCTTTATATAGTTTGAAAATCTTTGTTTCCATCTAATATCAAGGTTCATATTTCACACCTTCCTTGCCAAAGGAATTTAAAAAATAATTAATTCCAATAGCTTAGTTTTAGAAACATATTTATTATCTTCACTTGCTCTTTAAGTTCTTCCTTTTTAGAGTCAAATAAATTTTTTCTATTAATCACTTCATTAATTATTTTTACCAAATAACACCAATATACAAAAGTAAAATATGTATGCCTCCATATTTATATGAAATTGTCATTTATAAATAAAATGAATTTTTGAAAATCTGATAGATTTCTTGTCATTATATCATATACCATCCTTTTATCTACTTTAACGTACTCATAGGATAATATATTTCTAAAGGCAATCATATTTTTATAGGTTTTCATATCTTCTTTAGAAATATATTTTTTATTATATAGTATTTCAAAGGCCTCTGCCATAGTATTGGGACTTCCTAATTTATTGTCTATTACAATGTGAACAGCTATATCTACCATCATATTAATTGCTATAAATAAGTTATACTCTACAACATCTTGATATATATCATCCTCTAAAAATTCTTCCTCTGAGAGGGATTGATATTTTATAATTTTATTTAATGATATATTCAATTGTTCCAGTCTTTTTTTTTATAACTTCTAATTTAACCATTTGATTGAACCTCTTTTCTAATATGGGAAATCATTGTATCATAGGATAGTTTGTAATATTTTTTCATATCTTCATACTCAAATAACGAATGGACATGTATATTACTTTCTAATGAACTATTCCTAGAGAATATACGTATACCATCTTTAAAAATTTCGTGCTTTAAAAGTGGATTTGCTTCATTTAATATCACTAAATCAACATCTACTGAAGCTATATCCATCAACTCTCTTTTTAAATTTAGATATTCAAGTGTATCTATTTTGCCATTAGATAAATAAATAGCTATATCTATATCATTATATTTTGATTTATTAACAAAGGAGCCGAATATATATGCAAATACTATTTTGTCATTTTCCATTAATATGTTTTTTATTTTTTTTTTTCAATTTATCCTTCATTTTCTCACCTTCTATTAATAACCCTTGGTATTAATAATTTTGTGTTTTTTATCCTTCTCCTATTCCCAACTTTTTCTATATTAAATTATATCATAAAAAAATCCTCCTCGATTTTTTCAAGAAG
>CBETVX010000087.1:0-7289 GCA_965539935.1 uncultured Eubacteriales bacterium
ATTCTATTTTAATTTATTTTTTCCTTTAATATTAAATTGTTGAACTTAAAAATTTATTTCCAGCATGACGAACGAAACGTCCCCTTGTCACGCTCCTTGTCAAGCTTGTCATCCGAGTCCTTCTAAGGCAATATCTAGTAAATCCAATTAAAAGAAAATTCCATATCACGCTTTTGCACTTACAATTTTCCAAATAATAAAAATAAATAAGACGATTATTGCTGCTAGCCATAAAGAAATACTCACTACAATAGTTCTAAAGTATATGATATTCAATATTATTACGGAAAAAATAACTGCAGTAATAAACCACGTTTTAAAAAAAGATACTATTTTCTTATCTTTCTTTTTGTCAAATGTTGTTTTAGTGACAACCCATACAACCACATTTGCTATGATGATAATTAAAAATGCATTTATAATGTTCCCAACTGTTAAAGTAAAATTAAACTGGTCTTTTTCTGAAATTAGGCTAATTATCAAATATTTAGCTAAAGCAATAACACCTAAAATCCATAGTACACTAAGAGATGAATCTACAAATTCTATTATCTTATCTTTTCTTGTCTTCCTAGGCATAACTTCGATAATCTCATCACAGATTTCTTTATATCTACCTCCCATGACCTTTTTAATATTATCGCCCCGTTGCTGACCATCAATAATTAATTCAATAATATCTTCTCTTACAACTTCTTGATTATAATCTGTTAAATCAGAACCCCGTAAATAGACAACCATATTTGTATAAATTTCTTTGTTTTCATCGAAAATCTCTTTTTCCCTACTATTATTTTTCTTTAATAATTTCTTCGTTAGTTTATTCATTATCTTGCCCTCCCATTAATAATTGATTAACAGCATGATATAGCTCTTGCCAATTATCTTTAAACTGGTTTAACTTAGCAACTCCTTTTTCAGTTAAATGATAATATTTGCGTTTTGGTCCACTATTAGAGTCTTGTAAAGTAGCTTTTACAAGTTCATTTTTCTGCAAGCGTAAAATAATAGGATATATTGTCCCTTCAGATATTATCCCAAATCCATATTCTGCTAATTGTTTTGAAATTTCATATGCATAAGTCTCCCGTTTCCGAATTATTTCTAAGATGCATCCTTCTAACACACCTTTTAGCATTTGTGAAGGAATCATCATAAATCCTCCTTTCTGTATCTTGTAATACAATGTACTGTTATATTGTATTGCAAGATACCTCCTCTGTCAAGAATCCTTTCTCCCACTATAAATGCTCATACTCTTCTCAATAAATTAATTTTCTGATGAACTATTTAATAATACTTTCTATTTAAAAAAACGCCAACCAAGGAAATTTTTCTCCTGATTAGCGGTCAACTCCATGTCTTATATCTCTATATCAATTTCAACTCCTGATTTGATTTCAAATATCACCATATAAACATAATACTAATAATAATCACCAGTTTTTATATCTATTTAATCCCCACAACCCTATGAATGTAATCTATTATGTCGACTTGACCCCATCACTTTCAGGACAATTGATATGTTATCGGAAACAATAAAAAGAAGGATTTCCCGACATTTAGGAAAGTTCAATGTCTGAAAACCCTTTATTTATAGCCATTTGCAATCCTTCTATTGCTACACCCTTGATATCAATACTACTGTCTCCACATGGCTCGAGAGGATAGAATTGATGTCATTTGAGTGTGCCCGTTCTCGGAAACATATCCACTACGTTTTTGGTACTATCGGTAGGCAGGAACATATCAACATAAATGATTACCCATTGATGATAATGGGTTTTCCATATTGCTCTGCCATTTCTATTACTCCAGCAAGATCAAGTCGTTCTTTTTTTATCAAAGCTCTAATAGGAGATTTGAAAAGTTCTACTAGCCTAAAATCTTGATGCACTTCAATATCAGTTATATCTATGTGATCAATTAAGTTCGTTGCATACGCAGCCAATATACGAAAGTACTTATCAACTTCTAAATGCATTTCTGGGCATATATCTTTTGCTGAATAAATAATATTATTCGGATATCTTTGTTTCAATTTCTCATAATCATTACATAAATCAAAACATATAACAGGAGTAAGGAAATATTTATCCAATACAAGTTTATTACAATTCAACGTTGTCTTTATTTGAAGCTTTGCATTTTCTAAATATCCCATTTCGTCTATTCTTGCTTTAAGTTGTGTTAATATATTATCTTTTTTACACCAAGCAATATCTTTCGAAGTATGATTTGGGTTATAGTCTGGTACATTATAATGTTGATAAATACCTGTCTTCACATCTTTATAAATAATATATTTAAATGATGTTGAAAAGGCAAAATAATCATCATAGTCTATGTCATCATACTCACTAAATACATTTTCCCTAAACATAGCTATATTGATGCATGTTTTATTTATCTCAATATTATTAACACATCTATCAACAACCACACACTCTGCCACTTGTCCAAGTAATTGCATAATACACTTTGTATAATGATTAATAATATTCCATGTTTTTTTATGCATATCATCTTTAATTTTATTAAAATCTTTTTCAAATTCTTTTTCATTAGGAAAAACAAACCATCTTAAATACCGTTTTGCCTTTTCCGTAGCCTTACTAGAAAAAGATTCAGTGTCTAACTGCATCTTTTTAAGGTACCATTGCAAATACCATGCAAGCTGTTCTGCATAATTTGAAATTGGTATTTCGATATCTTTCTTTTTTACACTTTCTATACCATAAATCACCTTTTCACCATCTTTCCCTAAAAAATAAGGCTCAACACCAAAGTCTATTCTTGACACGTAAAAAGCAGAAAAAACATCTATATCCGTTAAAGTTGAAAGTACCACCAAACAACCGAACGAGGTATACAGATGCACTCTCAATTTAACAATATTCTACTTGATTTACCAGAACTAAATATAGGCCATATTCAAAGAGAAAAAGCACAAACAAGTAGTCAACTTATCTTAGGTATAGATGATTTCGCTATTCGCAAAGGACATACCTACAACACAGGTCTTCACGATTTACGAGGAGAAACCTTTCTGGATGTGATTCCCGGTCGAACGTTAGAAGATCTACGTTCGTATTATCTTTTACATCCTGAATGGGCAGCTCTTCAACCAACGGCAGTCGTTATGGATTTGGCAAAAGGCTATCATACTTTTGTCAAAGAGGTTTATCCTTCAGCCATTCGTATCGCTGACCGTTTTCATGTCAATCGGTACGTAACAGAAGCTTTACAACTCGTTCGGAAGCAGGTACAAAAGACCCTTTCTTCCCGTGCACGTCAACGGCTTAAACAGCATCATCGCGTTCTTGGCAAACGTCGGGATCAACTATCAGATGACGAACAAACTCTTGTCAGGCAATTGCTTCATTATTCCGATGTGTTACAAGAAGTGTACGAATGGAAAGAAGCGTTTATCAAATGGTACGACTGCAGTTCTACTTATGAATATGCCCAACTTGGATTCATCTGTTGGCTTAACCAAGGGAAACAAATTGATCATGTTGCCGTACAAGACTGTCTAAAAACGATGACCAATTGGCAGGAAGAAATCTGTAACTATCATCGCCTTCGTTTTACAAATGCAGCAGTTGAAGGGAAGAACAATAAAATTAAAGCACTACAACGTCGTCATTACTTTACACGAAATCCCAAGCATTACAAACAGCGAATTTTACTGGAGTGTAACGAGGAACTGATAAGTAGTTAAAGTTAGTCAAGAACATGTTTTGGTGAAGACCCAAAAATAATTTAAATTATTTTTACAGGACGAACCACATTATCATCTTCATCATTTATTAGTTTTCCTTCTAAATATTTATCAAATATTCCTAGAGAAAGAAATGTAACAACTCCATCATCATCTTGAATTTCCAATTCTATTGGTTTTGAAGAAAGGAAAATCAAATGCACTTTTATTTCCTCATCCACACCGATAAATTCTTTTACTTTCTTAGGTTCTGAAAGTACAAGGTCATATCTCCTTCTGCAACGGTCATAATACCCATCTTGCTCAAATAGCTTTTTATAGTCTGTAACCATTCCACTTGAGTTTAATGAGTCAGAAAAATACTTTGCTTCGATTAAAAAAAGCTCTTTGGTATCTTCTGTGTAATATATAACATCAAAATCACCATAATCTATTTCTCGATCACCAAATATTCTTTGATATTTTACATCTTTTTCATCAATCTTTGATGTATAGTGGTTGTTAAGTTTCTCTCTAATTTTATCAATTAAAATATCAGAAAGTTCTTTATTTCGCCTTCCCATGGCATTAGTAAGATTATCTGAATCGTTGGTATAACACATACCGCCATTGCTAAAATATGATACCCATAATTGCTTCGCTTGTTCAATTGCTCCATATGAAATTAAGATATTTCCATCTTCTAAACCTAAAAAAGGTCTAAGTTCATGACGGAATTTATTTGTTCCAATTACCCAAATGATATCTTCTTTCTTCCTCAATTGACTTTTCACTTTATCTTTTGTTAAAACAAAGCCTTCATAAAAGGCTCTCCCGTCAATTTGGGGTTTTGTATAATTCTCCACTAAATAAATAAAATACTCTTTGCTAATCACTGTTAATGACTTTTCATCACCACGTAACAGGTCATCTTGAAATCCCTTTAAAGCTGCTAAAAACAGTAAAAATTCCACATCATACTCTTTGAAAAAGCCCTTACCGAATGCAGTATTATTCGCTTCCCTAGTCAGTGGAGTTTCTACTAGTATGTTCTGATTTCCTGTAATTGCTGTATTAAAAAATATTATAGGGTGGTACTTTAATACTTCGGCAGGTGAATAATCATAAGGATTTACTTCCAAACCATAATATAGCTCTTGAGAACCAATATTTTTAGATAGTGTTAAGAGGGAAACGCCTTGAGAAGCAAGACCATATAAATATAAGTCTAACAGCAAATCAAAATCCATCTTAAATCCTCTATCTTTTGCCTTGGACATTGTATCAGTATAATGCTGATATAATACGCAATTTTCTATCCACACATTGCAAGCATCAATGATGTTCCTCATTATATTTCTATTTTGAATAAATGTGTCCGTTAAATCGTTATCATCAATATTAATGCTTACAAATTTACTCCGTGCTTCTTTTTCCCGCAAGTAAAAATAATGCACTTCGTCAAAAATGTAATATAATTTCATAAACATATCATATGAGTTTTCATGTTTTAACTTATTTACCATTCGCTTTTGGATTGTTGTGATAACGTTAAGTAGGAGTTTCAGTGCCTCATCTCGATTATCAATAACCAGCTTATGTTCTCCAAAGAACTCTTTATATCTATTTTCTACCTTATCTATTGGAACCCCCATACTTCTCCAAAAAGGTCTTGTTTGAAAAATAAACATATTTCTATTTTCTCCTCAAATATTGAAATTTCGCACCTCGCTTGATTTATCTATTCACATGTAATTACCCTAACAGCTCACGTATCCTTTCTGTAAGTATAGCCTTTCTTTTCTCGTAAAATATTTCAAAGTCCTCTATTTCAAGTGATACATCTTTCGGAATCATGGCTTGTTTACAAAACTCCGCTTTTTGCTCGTCGTTCATATCGTTATAATAATCAACAAGGCGCATATCATTCTTGCTACCATTACTTCTGCCTTCAAGTAGATGCAAATTAGGCAGACGATTTCGCATACCACGCCATCTTTTCCAATCTTCCATACTAACAGAAATCGGTTTGCTGCCGTTAAACCTGCTCTCTGGATGCAAATGATCTTGCTCGTACTTGAAATTTTCGATTGATGATGTTTTTGATTTCAAATTGTGTGGGACTTAACCTTCCGATTTTTTCACTAAACTTAATGTCAAATTTCTTACTGTTATACTCTTCTTCATCCACAGAAATTTTGTTTTTGTTCAGCTCTATTAATAGTTTGGTAACAAGCCTGTCCCCGGATTTCTTCCTTGCATAATTCGGACGGATATACCCTTCTCCAAACAGTGATAAGTACAAAGAAGTTAATCTCTGCTGTCCATCCAGCACCGCTGTATCAGTATTCATAACATTAATGCTGGTTAATTCATAATTTACGCTGTCAGCCTGTTTTCTACTGTCAAAAGTTACTTCAGATAAAAAGTTACAGAAATAGGTATCCCACGTTACATTAGAATCATCAACGTGCCAGAACAGAAATGTAGCAATAGGATAATCTAATAATATTGAATCCCATAATTTCTCTATTTGCTCCATACTCCATACAAACTGCCTTTGAAATGCAGGCATTACATATTTTCCGTCTCTGATGTTCTGTAAAGCCTTGTATATTGTGATGCTGTTCTCTATTAATTTACTCATATTCGTTGCCCCCTTTAATCACAAAAACTCGATTTATATTTCATCAAAGTATCTTCTACCTCGTGCCAGATTGTTACCGTTTCACCGTCATCCTCAAATACTTTACCGTGGCTCTTAGGCCCATCCAACTTCATCTGTGAGTAATTATTCTTAAAAGTGGGTACATACAGTTCCGGGTTATTTTCGTCACTGCATAAGCGTTCCATCATATCTATGGTAGCACGACCTGTGGCAGCAACAGCCTTAAAATAAGCCCGGATAATCTTGTGGTTGTACTGATTCGGCTTGACAGCCCATACTGGGATTCGTTGATTTGCTTTTCCATAAAAATCCTTGCTTGTTTCTCCATTTTGTTTTGCTACTGTTTTTGGGTTATACGCCTGTGATGCTTTTTCAAAAGTTTTTGCAATATACCAACGCATACAACTTTCCAATGCGGTGTCTTGTGTTTCATTTGTTAAATTCAGTGCGATGCAAAATTTCTCATACACATCCGCATCCACTCTAAAGGTAACGCTCTTATTCATCGTTTACACCTCGCTATTTACTCTATTACAAATTATACCACCAATTTGTTTTTTGTAAATACTAATAAACTAATTTGTATTTACTCATAAAAAAACACCTTGCATTTCAGCAAGGTGTGTTCTAATAACATTTTGCTATTCAATTTTCAATGTCTATACTAATGCCTGACTTAGGGACGTGACTTAGGGACGTTTCGTTGACGTGACTTAGGGACGTTTCGTGACGTGACTTAGGGACGTTTCGTTTGTCATTCTCTTGTTGCTTTCTCAACAACCCCACGTCCCACACCTAAAACTCTGCTTAATTGTCTTATGCTTGCCCCAGTATCTTTTCTAATATTATATATTAATTTATTTCTTTTTTCCCTTGCCATTTTAATCACCAAACTTTTTTATCACTAAAAATCTA
>CBETVX010000088.1:0-7073 GCA_965539935.1 uncultured Eubacteriales bacterium
AAATTTTGCTTAGTTTCATTTATTTATACTGGCTTTTCTTTGGGCAAATAAAATTCCTTTTCCTGTTTTCTCCACTTTTATTTCATAAACATCCTTCCTCTCAAAATCAATAATTAGATTATACCAGACTTAATCTATTTAAATTATCATATACAATGATTATAAATATATATCAGAAATCTTTGTTTAGATTTCCATTCTTTACAGATAAACTACCAATCCATTTCACCTTTAAAAATACTATATTCTTAAAATTCTATATTTGTATAAAATTTCCTTCTTGTTTAATAACATTTTTCTTATCCTGTCAATTTACTTAAAAACATCAAATTTCTACATGTCCATATTTGATGCGCTAAAACTTATGCCTTCTGTATTATTCCATACTATTTTTTCAACAGAATCATCATATATGATTCCAAAATAAACCCATTTACTCCCATTACTATAGGTTGAACCGTATAAACCCGCCCTCAGTTCTTCATGATATGGTAACAGTTCTGCATTTACATCGACAATTTTATAACCACCAAATTTTTTCTCTGCAAGGGCACAATTTATATTCCCATTACCATTAAAATAAAAAAGCAGGCTTTCATATGGATTTATATCTATTTACTCAATCAATCTACTATATCTAAGTATGCTTTCCCCTTTACCCATATACTCTTTTTCCAGTGCAGTTAAAGGGGTTTTATGCTGTATATACCAGACTAAGAATGATGCTATAAATAATATGAATATTATAAACATAATTAGCTTTGCTCTTTTATTAAACAATACTTTATTCCCCCATAAAATTATATTTGTTTTATATTAAGTTACTCATACTTCTTGTTATATTACCATCAATGGTTTATATATTTTCACCTATGAACTCAGCAATATTATAAAAGTGCATTATATCAGCATATATGTCATACTTAATATCCTTTGCATATATGCCCCCTCTATACTCGTATATATGTTCCTTCTCATCGTAGGGTGATAAAACCCTATAATATCCATGTTTTATAGGTGGATTTTCCTTCATGAACTCCTCTAAATCTATATTAATATTTTTTAGCTGCTCAGCCAGTGACCAATTATCTGGTTTATCCCTTTTTATTCTTTCCCATATCTCCTCTAATTCTTCCTTTGAACAATCGCTATTAGGCAAAGTATCCCTCTCATAAATCTGCTCATAGAACCACAGTGCTCCCGTTAATATCCACATTTTCCGATAGTATTCTATAGCCTCTTTTTCTGAGTAAATCCCATTTTCTACATCTAATTCATTATTATATGTAACTCCAAACTCAAAGCCACAGCATGGACATATAGAACAAGATGCCAATACTCCATTATAATAGGGGTCCTCATTTAATTTATCGTATCCACATATAGGACATATATATTTTTTATTCAAAAGATACACCTCCAGTAATTTTCATCATCTTAAGTCTATCTATAATAAGCTCTTCTTTGCAATATGGCATCTAGAAAGTTAAGAAAATTTAAATATTAGTTATCTCCATAAAATACAAAAGTAAAATTTTCTGCATTATATTATAAAAAAATATCCTTCGTTTTTATTTGATAATAACAAACGAAGGATATACTGGTAAATATTAATTATTTATTATAAGTCTATTAATATGAACAATCAAATAAGTTAATTCCTCATTAGGTAAATGTTCATTAAAGTTTTCGTAAAAGTAGCTGTCTATTCTTAAAGCACATGAATATGCTTCCTTGTGCCTTGAACTAACCTGGTTAAATATGATATCATCAGTTTCTTCCAGAAGACTGTTTGCAAAATACCTTTCCACAAAGTATTTAAGTTGTTACCTATAATAACTTCGCACTGGGCTGCCATAACAACACCTAAAACTCCAGGTACTTTCTTTAGTTTTTCTATATTTATTTTCCTATCATCAATAAGGTAAAACAAAGCCTTGTTGAGCAATGTTTTAAATGATTTACGTTCTTTTCACCACCAACAAGTTTTAAAATGTTAGTTGCTGTTTTTTTATAATCCATATTCAACTCTCCTAATGTTTTTTATAGGTTTATTTTTTGGCCAAAACAATAACTAACAAAAAAAGACCCGTAAAAATAACAAGTACTTGTTGTTTTTATGGATCCTGCCTGCATTACCAGTAACATGTCCGGTTCTTAATTTTATTGAATCATTATATTATATAAAAAACAAAAGTTCAAGCTATAACGATAAAAATGTTTAACCCACGCCTTCCCAAACTATCACTATTCTGTAAGTATATATGCTTCCTCTTTATATATAATTTAAGAACTGTATAGTGCTCTATCTTTATTTGCCTAGCTTTGTTTAATACTCTCGATTACTTGAAACCTTGTCTTTAATGCCTATGGTTATTTTTTCAAGCTTATTATAGTTTTTGTTTAATACTATATACATATTTCTTCTCCAATAATCTGAAAACCCATCTTTTCCTTGCGTAAATCCCTGCTTAATCAAAACATTAACAGCTTTATTAAATTCATCACCAACCTTAATCCCAAAAACATCATACTTTGGATCTATGACTTCAATTTCATTTACCTTACGATAAAAATCTGTATCTCTATCATTTAAAAAGGATAAGAATATCCCCTTACTAGGATACTGCAATTTGTAACCACCAAAACCAGGTAAATATATCTCTTCTTCCCCAATTAATCCTTTTACTTCACTTTCTGGCATCATTAATTTAATACCGCTAACATTAATTTTTTTATTAGCCTGCCATACCAAAATATGTTGATTATATATATAAATCATAAGAACACTAAATATAAGAACTACTATTATAAAAAATATAGCTATTACTTTTTTAGTCATAGAAACACCAACCATCCCAAGTTATAATAATTCTATACTGAATCATGATAATTATGACGATTTAAAATAAAAATAGTTTCACATATCAATCCATATAGCATACTATTCAGTATTAAATACATCTTCACCTATCATAAAACCATTGTGCTCCATTAACCTCCCCATTGTACGATAGTATTTTATTAGATCCTAGGAGGTAAAAAATGATACAATATCCCAAGCATAATCCTTTTCTTTCCTTTCCCAAACTAAAGAAAGTTCTATATATTTTCTAAAATTTTCATCTCTATATTTTTCTGGATCATCTTTAATTTTAAAGATATATCCCCTTTTTGTAATCTCCAAAACTTCATAGGGCAGTACATATTTGGTATGATTCATATTCTTTGGCCATCTATCTTTAGGATGAGTTTCTTCTAAGGAATCTGAATCTGGAGCACCTATTCCTATAATATAATCGTCAACTTCACCCACTATATTCAAAGCATTTTCACCGCCACCATCATTAACCAATTCGCCATTATCAAGTTCACAGGTAATTATGTCTCCTACTGAAAAAGTAGCTAAATCTACTATAATTTTATAACATCCTTGTGGCTGAACTGCTATATCTCCATTTAGCCAATAGGTATTATTTATACTCTCTTCCATTAAAAAAGATGAAATTTCAGAATTTCTGTATACTTTAAAGTATCCTATAGGTGTTTTGAATTTATCTAAGATCATATCTGATTTCCTTTCATATTAGTATTTATAAAATATTATCGGAACATCATATCAATTTTTTCTCGATCATAGTCAAGTATCCATGTATTTAATTTTTGATATAGTGGCATTAATGTATTTTTGTCTTGAGCCACAATATCAAGTCCCCTATCATCATACAGGTGCAACATAACGTGCCCTTCAGTATCAAATAAATATACCGACGAAACAAATTCCTCAACTCCACCTAAATCACCAAGAATAATCTCCCTAAATACTTTTTCCATGGATATTTTTACTTTCTTTAGATCCCAATAAAACTCAGTTCTTTTAATTATATCACCATGGACTTTTATATCTTGTGAGTATTCTTCATGGGGCATAATTGCTACTATTTTTTCTTGAAATATAGTTTTAAAATTATACTTTTCCTTATCATTTTGGTGGTATACTTTCCACAACAATATACTAGGGTTTTTTATTCCATTATTATATATGGTCATAGTGCGATTTATTGCATTATCAATATACACCTTCGAAACATTGCCATCATTGTCATATATATCCCCTACTCCAATTTCAAAGCGAATTGCCCTAGAACAATTGTAAAATATAGGATCTTTAAAATTATCTAATCCAAATAATTTTAACTCTCTTTGAATTTCTTCTTTAAGCAAATAATATGCCTCCCTTTATCCCTCTATTATAATCTATTCATCTACAACATAGCTCATATCACCTAAATGATATATTTCCACCCTACATTCTTTAATAGCATCTCCATCTGAAAGATACCCATCAAATTTTGATGTATTATATCCATAGGTTTCATCTATAATTTCAAACCTAACATTCTTAAACTGATTTATAAATCTTTTTAACTCCATTTTTTCGCCAGTAAAGGATCCAACATTTCCACATAGAACATCTTTATAATTAAGAAGATACACAAAACTAAAATCCCAATCTATATTCTCAATTTCAACCCTTCCCATTATTTCATTAAAGGGCTCCGTGGTTTTTATAAATCCAGATTGAAATTTCATAATAAGATTATCTTCTGATACCTCAAAATTAACAACTACTCCATCGTGCAAACTATAGGGTAAGTTTGTTATATTATTACGAATGACTTTCTTCATTCAGTTACCTCCCAAATCCACATTTCTTATTAAATCTTTAAATTTAAAAAACAGATTACTTATTATACTTAAACTTCTTCCTATGGGGATACTATACTAATTCTTTTAATATCTTATACTAATTCAATGGCTTCATTAAAATATTCCTTAAATTTTTTAGAAACTTTTTCATCCTTACTTAACAATGTGACATAACTACTGTCACAACAATCAATCTCAATGGTAGCCTGGGGGTGCTGAATCCTCATATTAGACCAAAATTCATAATTATCATGTATATGGGGTACAATCTCCAAATTGTCATTATTTAATTCAATATCCCGCTCAAATCCAGAGAATACTGCCCAAACAAATTGTATATCTTCTCTATTAAGGATCTTCGTCAGCTCATCTCCAGAGATAAAAGTTCCCTCCTTTATTTCTTCTACTTGGGGATAACACTCTATATCTGTTATTAACCAATTATAATTATTTTGCAGTCCTCCTAGGGATTTGAAAATCACTGCCATATCGGTAAAACTATTTATTTTTGTAGTATCTTTTAATATATAGTTCATTAACTCACCTTTTTATATATGAATTAAATAAGCTTTGCTTTCTAATTCAATTTGATTAGCCTAGCAGGCATAAAACCATAGGAGTTTAGGGATTTTTAGCACAAAATCATATGACTTTAATATTTCAGATACAGGTTCATTTTATTAGTTCTGTTAAAAGAGCTTATTTAATAATTATTGAATTGTTTCTCTATTCCTTTAATGGGTTAAGGATAACGACTTTATCTACTGTCCATTCATTAAACCCTTCTTTTTTAAGTCTAAAGTAGATACTTCCACTATAACTTCCAATTTGTGTATAACCATCTTCCATTTTAGGATCATAAATTAGATAATCCACCATAGCATCTACATCATAAAATCCTTTTTTATGCTCACCTATATACTTAATATATTTATCCAAAGTAATATTTTTCTTAATCCAAAGCCTTTTTTTAGCCATTACATTTCTTTTACTTAGCTTCCAGTCTACTTTATTTTCAAAATCAATTACAGGAAACCCATAATCAATACTGCTTTCTTTAAAACTATTTATTTTATCTAATTGCTCTAAAGTTAACCCATATAATAAATTATTTTCATTGCTATGTCCTAATATATCATCTACAACATTTATGGGCTTTACAAATGTATAATTATAAAAAATATAAATTGCTATGATAAAAAAGCTTATAATTATAATAAAATGTTTTCTTTTCATTTATTCATCTCCAAGGGTAAACTCATTTCTAAATAATTTTTTTAGTAATAATCTGTAGATTTTTCACCTTAATAGGTCAAGGTCTATCTAATAAAATAGTTCTATACTATTGTCATAAACCCTTTGTTTTTATCTCCATCTTTCTTCTGCCATACCTATACTCATCCAATTCAATACTAAAAATTACAACAAACGACTTTTTACTATTTTAAGATTTAGTTTTTAAAGTAAATTTATCTCCTATAAAATTATACCTCAATCTTATCTGTAGTTCATTATCATTAATGATTCTAACAGAAAATGACCCCAATAAGATTTTCTAACCTTATTAGAACCATGACTTTTTACAGAACTTTTCTGATTTGATAGAGCTTTTTAAAACCAAAGGTCCTTTAGTCTATAAAATAGCAATCAAAATTTCAATTTCAAATCCTCATAGGTAGACTATGAAGTGTAAATCTTCCTAATTCTGCTACTGTAGATGATTTGTTTCAATCCCTTATAGGTAGACTATAAACTAATTTCACCTTTGAAAATACTACTGAGCACATAAAATAAAGTCGTACTAATCCCAAATCCCCCTCACCACATCTAGCTTCAACCCACTTTTCCATATTTTATCAATATAATAAAGTCGTGATAAAAAAGGGGCATGGGCTATGGAAGATAAGGATCAAGAATTTGGTCCATTTTCGACTTTTTCATTTAATCATTCTATTTAAAATTCTATTTATTAATAGTATCTGTACGCCTTTAAAATCAAGTCATTCAGTGGTTTTTATCTGTTTATTTTTCTATATTATTTTCTATTTTTTGTTTTCCCCTATATCGCAAGAATTACTTTTAATACAAAAAAGCCATGGAATTTTAGGCATTTTTAGCCCAAAATCACATGACTTTTATTACGAGTTTATTCTCTTCAGTATGACTTTATTATTTTTAGTACGAGTTTATTTTATTAGCTCATAGATAGGTTTATGGTATGCAAAGATATATAGGATATAGTCTGTTCAAAATCATCTTTATATTCGGAAACACTTAGTTAAAATTTTTTTCTTCTATTAGTAGTTCTTTTCTATTTCCTATATATGTATCAAATAAAAATAATAATGTTAAAGCATATAAAA
>CBETVX010000089.1:0-6095 GCA_965539935.1 uncultured Eubacteriales bacterium
AATTGCATCATCAGTTCTTACAGGTATTCTAGGCAATAATCCATTTTCAACCTTAACAGTAGAAGTTAGAATTCTTGTAGGATTTACCATTTCCTTTATTGCATATTCTGCACCTCTATTGCATTTATTTCCAGTTACTGAATAACCCTTTTCTTTATCTGTATCTTCCATAACAGTTAAACGACATCCCAAAGGACATGCTATACATATTAATTCTTTTTCATTCACTTATATCACTCCTTCAACTTCAATGGCTAATTGTGATACATTGCTTTCTAATAATTCATTCTTCTTTAGAGTAATCCTTTCCATTTCACCTGGTGCTAGATGTTTCTTTTTAATAGTTTTTAATACTTTATTACTCTCATCCTTTACAATCAATTTCATATCGGTATAAACATCCTGAACCCTAAAAAATAAATCTAATTTATCTTCAATATTGTCAATTCTTATTTTATGGGGTACAACATATCTTATTCCATTTTTAGGTTTAGTAAGGATATAACCATTTGAACTAGCAATCTCATCCTTAACATACTTGGCTGCATTCTTACCTGCCCTTCTACTTTCCTCAGTAACATAGTCTACTAAGTCATGAACATGAACAACATTTCCACAGGCGAAAACACCACTTATATTGGTTTCCATTGATTCATTAACAATTGGTCCTCCTGTGATGGGATCAATTTCAATCCCAGCCTTTCTAGATAATTCATTTTCTGGTATTAGTCCAACTGATAATAAAAGAGTATCACATTCATATTCATTTTCGGTACCTGGAATTGGTCTGTAGTTATCATCAACTTTAGCGATTGTTACACCTTCAACTCTATCTTTTCCCTTAATCTCTGTAACAGTATGTTTTAAATATAGTGGTATATCAAAATCGTCTAAACATTGAACTATATTTCTAGTAAGGCCACCCGAATATGGCATGATTTCCACAACAGCTAAAACCTTTGCTCCTTCTAAGGTAAGTCTTCTAGCCATAATCAAACCTATATCCCCTGATCCTAATATTACTACCTTTTTGCCTACCATATATCCTTCCATATTTATAAATCTTTGGGCTGTTCCTGCAGTAAAAACCCCTGCTGGTCTTGTTCCAGGTATAGAAATAGCTCCTCTAGTTCTCTCTCTACATCCCATAGCTAGAACTATTGCCTTTGCTTTTATTTGTCTAAAACCATCTATAGAATTTACTGTACTAATTATTTTATCATCGGAAACATCTATAACCATTGTATCAAGTTTATATTCAATATTTAGTTTCTGCATCTCATCTATAAATCTTTCTGCATACTCTGGTCCTGTAAGTTCTTCTTTGAATATATGAAGTCCAAAACCATTGTGGATACATTGTTGGAGTATTCCACCCAACTCTCTATCCCTCTCAATTATTAATATATTTTCAACTCCATTTTTCTTTGCTTCTATTGCCGCTGCAAGTCCAGCAGGTCCTCCTCCAATTACTACAATGTCATAACTTAACATATTTTCACCTCCCAATTATTCTTCTAAAGATGATGCAACAAGTCTTTTAGTCTCTTCATCTATCTCTAAATCTTTAGTCTGTCCAGTTAGTACATATGATTTTGGTCCATCTTTCACTATTTCATCAATATCTTTATTAAGTTCTCTGGCTAATATCTCCATAACCCTTGGTCCACAAAATCCGCCTTGGCACCTACCTGTACCTGGTCTAACCCTTCTTTTAACTCCGTCAACAGTTCTTGCTCCAGCTTTTCTTCTAATACAATCTATTATTTCTCCTTCTGTAATTTCCTCACATCTACATATTATCCTTCCATAAGATGGATCCTTCTTTATGAGTTTAGCCTTTTCTTCATTGCTCAGGCTTTCAAATCTAATCATTTTTCTACGTAATGGATTGAAGTCTTCTTTCTCTTCTAAGTCACCAAATATATTCTGAATTATTTCAACTACATAATTAGCTATTGCAGGAGAAGATGATAATCCTGGGGACTTTATTCCTGCAACATTAACAAATCCTTTAGCTTCTTTAGATTCTTCAATTATAAAATCTCCTGTATCAGGTTCAGCTCTTAATCCAGCAAAGGAAGTAATCACTTTATTAAATGGTATATCTGGAAAACTTTTCTTAGAGGTTTCTCTAACATAATCTAATCTTTCTTTTGTTGTATTAAGTGCTTCTTTGTCATCTAGATCTTCAGCATCTGGTCCTATGATTACATTTCCATGTACTGTTGGTGCAACTAATACTCCTTTACCAAGTTTTGTTGGACATTGGAAAACAACACTATTGACCATATTTCCTTCACTTTTATCTAATATAAAATATTGTCCTCTTCTAGGTGTAATTTTAAAATTAGGCTCGGCAACCATACTATAAATATTGTCAGCATATACACCTGCACAGTTAATTACAGTTTTAGTCTTTATAGTCTGATCTCCAGCAATTACATCATATCCATAATCTTTTTTCTCAATATTTGTAACCTCATGATTTAATAAAAGATCTACACCGTTCTCGATAGCATTTTCTGCTAAAGCTATGGCTAATTCCCAAGGTCCGATTATTCCACATGTTGGCGCATACAATGCTCCTTTAACACTTTCATTAATATTTGGCTCCATTTCTCTTACTTTTTCACCATTAACTATTTCCATGTTTGGTATTCCTAGAGCCTTTCCATTTTCGTATAACTTTTTAAGTGTTTCCATATCTTCATCATCAAAACCAATTACTAATGAACCAATTCTTTTAAAAGGTACATCTAACTCTTCACATACTTTATCAAACATAGGATTTCCTAAAGCATTAAATTTTCCCTTATTGGTACCAACCTTCGCATCATATCCAGCATGGATAATAGCACTATTTGCTTTAGTAGTTCCATTGGCAACATCATTACTTTTCTCAACTAATACCACATTCAACTTATATCTTGATAATTCTCTAGCTATAAATGTTCCTATAACACCTGCACCTATAATGCACACATCATACATTAACGTCACCCCTTTTTACTTTTTATAGCAAAAAGGCCATGGGAAATAAGCCCTATCATTCCATAGGCTTTTCCACATGGCCATCTCAAATCTCATGCCAAAACTATTTAATTATATCTAAATTATAATAATTTATTTTATAATAGTAAACATTCTAATATTATTCTTCAGTAGCTGCCGCTTCACTTTCAGCTACACTTTCTTTTTCAGTTTCTTCCCACTTCATTGATCTTCCAACAGCTTTCTTCCAACCTTTATATAGCTTTTCTTTATTCTCTTCTTCCATATTAGCTTCAAAGGTTCTATCTACAGCCCATTTCTTAGCGATTTCTTCTTTACTATTCCAGAATCCTACAGCTAAACCTGCAAGATAGGCTGCACCAAGAGCAGTTGTTTCTGTTACTTTTGGTCTATCAACTGGCACACCTAATATATCTGCTTGGAATTGCATTAAGAAGTTGTTAGCTACAGCTCCTCCATCTACCTTTAGAGCTTGTAGGTCTATTCCTGAATCCTCTTGCATAGCTTCAAGTACATCCCTTGTTTGATATGCTATAGATTCTAATGTTGCTCTTATAATATGATTTCTATTTGCTCCTCTAGTTAAACCTACTATTGTACCCCTAGCATACATATCCCAGTATGGAGCTCCCATACCTACAAATGCAGGCACTACATATACTCCATTAGTATCTTCAACTTGAGTTGCAAAGTACTCACTATCCTTAGCATGATCAATCAATCTAAGTTCATCTCTGAGCCATTGTACTGAAGCTCCAGCTACGAAAATACTACCTTCTAAGGCATACTCAACTTTTCCATCTACACCCCATGCAATAGTTGTTAATAATCCATTGTTTGAAGGTACCATTTCTTCACCAGTATTCATTAACATGAAACATCCTGTGCCATAGGTATTTTTAGCCATACCAGGTTCATAGCAAGCTTGACCAAATAATGCTGCTTGCTGGTCTCCAGCAATACCAGCTATTGGTATTTCTGCTCCACCAAAGGTCTTAGGATCAGTTACACCATAAACCTCACTTGAAGGTTTTACTTCAGGTAGCATTGAAGCAGGTATGTTTAATTCTTCAAGAATTTTTTCATCCCACTTAAGTTCTTTAATATTATATAGCATAGTTCTTGAGGCATTTGTATAATCAGTTACATGAACTTTTCCTCTTGTAAGATTCCAAATTAACCAAGTATCGATATTACCAAATAATAATTCCCCATTTTCTGCCTTTTCTCTAGCACCTTCTACATTATCAAGTATCCACTTTACTTTAGTACCAGAGAAGTAAGCATCTACAACTAAACCAGTATTTTCTCTAATATACTGTTCTAGTCCTCTTTCTTTTAACTCATCACAAATGCCTGCAGTTCTTCTACACTGCCAAACTATTGCATTATAAACTGGTTTACCTGTATTTTTATCCCAAACTACTGTTGTTTCCCTTTGATTTGTAATACCTATTGCCGCTATTTCTTCAGGGCTTATACCTGCTGATTCTAAAACTTCCCTCGCAACTCCACTTTGACTTCCCCAGATTTCCATTGGATCATGCTCAACCCATCCAGCCTTTGGATAAATCTGAGTAAATTCTTTTTGTGCCACTTTTACTATTTGACCATCGTGGTCAAAAATTATTGCTCTTGAACTAGTAGTACCTTGATCTAAAGCTAAAATGTATTTCTTATCCACAATTTTTCCCCCTTTTGATTTTATCTATACTAAATCAAAGAATGATCCTCATATTAAAGCATAGAGAGAATAAATCCGCCTATTGTACCGCCAATAATTGCCATAAACGCATTCACTAAACCTTTATTAGTTGCATCTCCAGAAGCTGCAGACGCTGCAAATAGTCCAAACCCTGCAGCCCAAGCCATATCAATCCAAGCACCGCCTTGAACTATTAATCCTACACCATGAGTCAAACACCATGTGGTTCCAACTATAAATCCGGCAGCCATCCATCCTCCAATAGCTCCCCATACTTCAACCATTTTTCCCCAACAAAGTCTAATAAGAAATGGAAAAATGAAAGCTCCTGCAAAAGTAGTAATTACATTACCTATAGTCACTAAACTTACCTCCCCTCGAAACGTTTTCATTAATCGTATCATTATGCAGCAGTTTCTTCAGCTTCTTCACTTTCTTTACTAGCTAGGTAAACTTCTAGTTTATATGCAGTTAGTCCTCCAACTATGCCTCCTATTATAACTACAACTAAAGTTGGAAGTGCTGCTATCCCCGCTTCTATACCGTTAATAAATACATCTTTCATCGTTCCTGCTACGCCTATTCCTAGAGCCATATCAACCCATGCACCATCGTTGTTGTGAATACCAACGTAGTGATTTAAAAACCACATAGTACCGATGATAGCAAAACCTGCAAACCATCCACCACCAATACCATATGCTCCAGCTAATGCACCCCATACACTCATTACAAACATACCAGCTATAGCAGTTCCTATAATTGTTCCTAAATGTTTCATTGTTTCACCTCCTTTATGATATTTAATGCAATTTTGATGCCAACATCAAAATTGCCAATTTTCTCAACTTTTCAGTTGATTTATTTTTATCCTTTGATACTTTTTACCAAGAGAAGTAAAATTTCAAAATGTTACTTGGTAAAATGTATCAACACCCTATTCTACATATACCATATATCTTCTTTGCTGGTGGAAATACCTATGGCTCCAGATTTTAGACTTCCAATCACATCCTCTTTGTCTTTAATAAGACCACCAGTAATCAATGGAATATTAATGTTGTTATTTATATATTTTGTAACCTTATGCATTATTCCAGGAAGAATCTCAATTGCATCGGGTTTTATATTATTAATGGATTTAATCCCTGAATCAAGTGATAAAGAATCTAATAAAAATAATCTTTGTATTGTAAATAGATTATATGATTTTGCAGTTTTTATTAAATTTCCTTTTGTAGTTATAATTCCATCTGGTTTAATATTCTTAGCTATATATTTTACCGCAAAGGAATCTCCTGAAAACCCTTCCATTAAATCTATATGTACATAAATAGCCATTTTATTTTTTTGAACTTCATTAACTATTTCTTTA
>CBETVX010000090.1:0-5882 GCA_965539935.1 uncultured Eubacteriales bacterium
TATAATCACTATCCCAATTCCTATTAATACACCTAATTTATTAAACATACTGCCATTTGTATTTTTTTCAGAGATAGCTTTATTTTTTTGCTCCTTTAAAAGTGTTGTAATAAACTTAAAATGATTTTTTTGGGTTTCCTTACTTCCTAATCCTAGCTCTTTTCCGAAATCACATATAACATCAATGTCCTCTTTAGTAAATGATGTAAATCTTTTATTTTTATCAACTGCTTTTTTCCAAGCCTCTTCTATTTTAAATCCTTCTTTGGAGCTAAGAATCTCTCCAGCATGATTAAATATATCCGATATACTTTTATGACTTCTTAAACTAATTTTTTTTAATGCTAATGGAAGAGGTGTTGAATAATAAATAATTTCAGTTTCTAAGACCTTCAAGGAACTTAAAAAATAATTAATTTGTTGTATCCTAAGACTATATCTTAATGAAATAAGGTATCCCAAAGAGCTAGTAGACAAAATGATTATTAGACAAATAATTATTTTAAAAATCATAGGATTCTCCCCTATCCATTAGTAAAGTCTTATTTAAGACCTTGTCATTTTTATAATCTATTATTTTTTTAACCGTTCCTACCTTAGGCAGCTTAGTTAAAATTATTACTCTTTCGAAAACCTTTTTCTCTAATAACTGTGTAATATTATCTCTTCTATGCAATTCTTCAATACTATTACCATGAATTGTTGTTATAAACTTAACTCCTGCATTTATCGCCTCTTTTATAGCATATATATCTTTATCTCTTCCAATCTCGTCTGTAACAATAACCTTTGGTGACATAGTTCTAATTAACATTATCATTCCATCGGCTTTAGGACATCCATCAAGTATATCTGTTCTGATACCAATATTATTCTGTGGAACTCCATTGTAACAACCTCCAATTTCCGACCTTTCATCAACAACGGAAACATTTATGCCTTTAAAACTATATTTTGGAATTCCATCACTTATAAGTCTTACTATATCCCTTAATAAAGTCGTCTTTCCACATCCCGGCGGAGATACAATGAGGGTATTATAAATTGATTTTTCAGATTCAATTATGTATTTTATTATTTTTTCTGCACAACCTATCTTTTCTTTTGAAATCCGAATATTAAGTCCCGATATATTTTTAATAGTTTTTATTTTATTTCCATCTATTACTGTTTTTCCACAGATTCCAATTCTATGACCACCTTTTATGGTAATAAAGCCATTTTTTATTTCTTCTTCTAAGGCATAGGCTGAATAATCAGTCACCAGTTGAAAACATGTATTTAAGTCTTCTGTGGTTACCATAACAATATTATGTAATATTTTGCTTGTGAATCCTTCTTTGGTAATAAAATAATCTTCACCCTTTGAGTTCAAAATCAAAGGTCTATTTACTCTAAGTCTTATCTCTTCTAAGTTTTGTAAAAAAGATGGTGATATTCTTCTAAATATTTTTCTTAATTCTACTGGAAGAATATCTAATATGTTATTAATATTTTTATTTTGTATATTTTGCTTAAGGTTTTTCTTATACTTAAAACTTTTTTCTTTTGGTAATTCCATGACATGTCCCTCCTTTTTATTAAATAATATTTTTTATTTCTAAATTTATGCTTGTTTTTTTCAAAAAATAAAAAAACCTGATACAAGTCATATCAGGTTTTTCTCAGATTATATAATTTTATTCTTCTTCATTATGATGATCATGTTCACAACAATCAGAAGAAGTACTTATGTATATCTTATTTTGACATTCTGGACAATCTATCTCAACTTCTTCTTCATCATCTTCAAACAAATCATCTTCAAGATATATAGTTTCGCCACAATGTGGACACTCAATTTCAGTAAAATCATCAAACTCTTCTTCTAAGTCATCATATTCATCATCAAATTCTCCAAAAACTTCATCTTCAACATCTGCTAAATCTTCATCTAAAGCTTCCACATATTCATCTAGTTCTTCTACTCCCTGATCAAGATCATCAATTGCATCTGCAAAATCTTCTAATACATCAATAATATGTATTAAAAGTTTACCTTCTTTTGTACTATCATCTAATTCCATACCATCAATCATGCCTCTTAGGTATGAAACTTTCTCGTATAAATAGTTCATTTGAATCCTCCTTTATTTTTATTTGAATCCTTTATATTATTACCATTAAACCCTTGATAAATACTCTCCAGTTCTGGTATCTATCTTAACTTTATCTCCTTCATTTACAAATAATGGTACTTGTACTTCAGCTCCAGTTTCCACTACAGCTCTTTTAGTAACATTAGTAGCTGTATCACCCTTTACACCTGGTTCAGTTTCAGTTATTAATAATTCAACAAAATTTGGAGGATCAACTTGGAAACATTTACCTTTATAGAATTTAAGAATAACATTTTCATTTTCTTTAACATATTTTATGGCATCTTCCACTTGGTCATATTGAAGTGGAATTTGTTCATATGTTTCATTATCCATAAAATAATATAATTCACCATCATTATATAAGTATTGCATTTCCTTAGTTTCAATGTGAGCTCTAGGAAACTTGTCATTTGGATTGAAGGCTTCCTCTCTAATAGCTCCAGTAGTTAGACTTTTATACTTTGTTCTAACGAAGGCTGCTCCTTTACCTGGTTTTACGTGTTGAAAATCTACAACCACAAAAGGTTGACCATTCATTTCAAAAGTTACACCTTTTCTAAAATCTCCTGCTGAAATCATTATTAATCCCTCCATGATCTTTAGTAAATAATTTTTTCTAATTGCAATTATAGTTCTATTAAATGCTTTGGTGATTTCGAAAGTATATCAGGACCATCTTCCTTTACTACCACTAAATCTTCTATTCTTACACCACCAAAGTCAGGTATATAAATACCTGGTTCATTGGTTACAACCATATTGGGTCTAAGAATGTCTTTACCCTTAGGCGATAGTCGTGGAGCTTCATGAACTTCCAATCCTACTCCATGTCCTAAACCATGACCAAAATATTCGCCATATCCTTCATTATCTATTATATCTCTAGCTATTTTATCTACTTGAATACCTGTAGCACCTGCTTTAATATGTTTCAAAGCTTCTTCCTGTGCCTTTAGTACTATATCATATATCTCCCTTTGTTTTGGAGATGCATTACCTACCACTACTGTTCTTGTCATATCAGAACAATATCCATTATATATACATCCAAAATCAAGAGTAACAAAATCCCCATCTTCAATTATCTTATCAGATGCTACACCATGGGGTAAGGATGACCTTTTGCCAGAAGCTACTATGAATTCAAAGGAATTACCCTTAGCTCCTTTTTTCTTCATAAAAAATTCAAGTTCTAAAGAAATCTCTTTTTCAGATATACCTGGTTTAATTTTAGTCAATATATGCTCAAATGCCTTATCCGCAATATTAGCAGCCTTTTTAATAGCCTCTAATTCCTCATGGGTTTTAATCATTCTTAAATCTTCAATAATCCCCTTCAATGGAATTAGTTCAGTATTACTTAGCTTTTCTTTAAACTCATTATAAGCTGAATATGTAATATAGTCTTCTTCAAAACCCAACTTTTTTATTTCATAATCATTAATGATATCAAATATAGTTTTATTATTAGTATGTTTAATAATTTCAAAACCTTTGCATTGACTTGATGCTTGCTGTACATATCTGAAATCAGTAATAAAATATTGACCTTTGTTAGTAATTAGTACATATCCAGAAGTACCTGTAAATCCGCTTAAATATCTTCTGTTCTCAGGCTTATATGAAATGACTCCATCTATTCCTTTTTTTTTCATATAATCCTTTAATTGATATATTTTATTCATCATCACTGACATCCCCCAATCTAAGATGATTAAGTAGAGCATATAGAGCAAGGATATAACTATAGTCTCTAAATCCACTTATTTGTCCAATACAAACTGGTGCTATAACGGACTTTCTTCTAAACTCTTCTCTTTCATGGATATTTGATATATGAACTTCTATAGTCGGTATGCTAACTGAAGATATTGCATCCCTTATTGCTATACTGTAGTGTGTATATGCTCCAGGATTAATAATAATCCCGTCATATTTATTATAGGCATCTTGAATTATATCTATTATATTTCCTTCAACATTAGATTGATATGTAGTAATCTCTATATTTAGTTTTCCAGCTTCTTCAGTTAAATACTCATTAATTTCGTCTAGAGTTTTTAATCCATAATGATTCTTTTCTCTAATTCCCAGCATATTAAGATTAGGGCCATTTATTACTAGTATTCTGCATATTTTCATTAGTTTTCACTTCCCAGGAAAAAATTACATTAATATAATATCATAAAAAAAATATTTTGGATATATATTATTGTAATTTATATTAAAGGAAAATAGCTAAAATGACAATCTTAATACTATTTTAACAAAGATTCCAAAATATATTATATCTAAAGTCTTTCCTAAATTAATATATATTTTTACATAATTTAAGAGTACCATATTAAGGCACCCTTTAATATTAGATTTATAATTTTAAATATCTATATTCAAATTAATGTCTTGGATTTTTACTGACAATAGCAATTGCATCAATAATAGCTTTCATAATATCTGTTTCAAATTGAATATTCATTTCCTGAACCTTTGAATAAAGTTCCCCCTGATTCGTTACTATATACTTAGGTTTAAGATTATTTAAAGCTATTGCTTTAATGTCTATCAAACATTTTTCACAGGTACACAAATTATCAAAGTCCTTTAATACATTCGGCAAAACATGGTCTACAGCAATTTCCATGTAGTTTTTTATGTGAAAACCCATTCATTTACCTCCTAATTATCTTTTTTTATTAAAGCTTATTTCATATATAAAGTAATAAATTAGTTAGTATTACTCCTCTAAAACCTTGTTTTTTAATAAAATCCTTCCACTTGCAGGAACTATTGTAATCTCCATATATTTTCTAGAATCAATATCTTTAATTTTAATTGTTCCTGGGTAGGTAGGTGCTCCATTGCAATTAAATTTAATTTTTGAAAACTCTGATGACCCATCGACAATATTATCAGATATTTTAATATTTGGGGGTAAATATTCTGTTCGCAGTATAGAACTACTTCTCTTTATTAAATAACGGTCTTCTTTAATTATTATACAATATAAAGAGTCCTCAGTCATATTAATGCTTCTAATATTTCTTATTTCTTGACATAGGTTTCTTGAAGTTGTTTTAAGATTAAATGTACTTATATTAATTTCAGGTATGATTATATAAAATAATATAGAAAGAATTGCTAGACATATAATTAGTTCGATTAATGTAATTCCTTTCTCTCTAGTATCTTTATTCATATTAATCAACACCTACTAGAGTATTTTAATATTATTTTATATAAAATGGCATAATATGTCAAAAGGAGCCAAGTATTCTTGACTCCTCCTATAAATTATAATAGATTTGGTAATTCTACTATAATGATATCAATTACCTTATTAATTTGAGGGTAGTTGTATTTATCATCTAAAATAACTTCATCTAACTGTAAAATATAATCTATTACATCTTCATCATTATTTATTTTTTCTTGAGGAATTCCCCACATTTCTACAGTTAAGAAGCAATCATATGTTCCTGATTGTAATTTTTGGCTTTGGGATCCAATATGAATGCTATTATTTGTTCCATCACCTGCCCTATCATTTACATAGCTAAATTCATCATCGTACTGATTTCCTTCTTCATTTAGTTTCTTTAAATTTAAATATTCTAACTTAATATTTGGATTTTCAGTAATTTTCAAAACTAGTTCATCTACCCCCTGGTCAATTTTAAATCTTGAATCTATTTTTATTTCTCCAGTTTAATTACCTGATATATCTTTTAATGGCGCTATCTT
>CBETVX010000091.1:0-5615 GCA_965539935.1 uncultured Eubacteriales bacterium
GCCTCATTCATTCGTTTATACATTTCTATTAAGATTTCTTTATTTATTTCCATTGGCATTCACCCCTTTTTTTATTGTCTACCCTATTTACTAGCAAATTACATGCCACTACTTTTTTTGTTTTTTTTAATTCCATCTATCTTTGCAATGATCAGAAGCAACAATATTCTAGAACTATAAACTTTAATCTTTTTCAACCAATACTACGTGGTATATTATGTGTGGTGTATTTTGTAAATTCATTAATATATAGAGGTACTGCTAATTTAAAACTATCTTTAAAATATATTGTTTACATTTTTAATGATATTTATTTCTAAATTCCATTGTATCCTGGTGAAGTTTTTCTTCCAAATTCTTCAGTTTTATATATAATTCTTCTCCATTGTTATACATAGCTGATTTAATCCAGTATCGTCCTTTTAGTAAACCTGGATTATCAATTCTCAAATAAATTTTTTTATTGTAAAATTCTTTAATTCTAATACGTTTAATTTGCTCCCATTCATATTCATGGGTTCTTCCAAAGGAATAAAATTTTATTTGTTTTCCGTCATCTATAATCATTTTAGGATTACTTACGCTAATTAAATTATTAGAAATACCATAAATACAAACTATTATATATAGGGTGTATATATTGATTTGTGGGTCTTTTATGTTTAACATTAAACTATATACTAAAATGATAAACATAAATATTGTAGGAATTGTAACTGCAAATAGATATCTCTTTTCATCGTATTTATAAATCATCAACTTTTCACCTTCTTATAAGGATTTACATTGTTATAGACATTTATTAATAATTTCTAATACATCTATTTTTTTAACTTCTCTTGGATTTTTCTTAAGTGATCTGGATTGGAATGTTTTATCTATCACTTCATTTTCTTTGCCATGTTTATATCCTGCCTCCATAAGGCTGTGGGGAATTGGGAGCTTATTTAAAATATTTCTCACTTGTTCAGATGCGCTTTTATCTCCTCCTAAAAGCTCTGCAATTCTATCATATCTATCTCTACAGCTTTCATAGTTAAAATTTATAACTTCAGGAAGTAAAATGGCATTAGCTACACCATGGGAAATATGAAAAACTGCTCCCATGGGATGGGAAATTGAATGGGCAACTCCTACCCCTGTCTGTGCAAAGGCCAGTGCTGCTATAGTACTTCCTAAGGCCATATTAGATCTACCTTCTTTATCCATGCCATTTTCTACCACCTTGACTATATTCCTTCCAATTAATTTTATGGCTTCACCGGCTAAAGCCATAGTTACTGGATTTGCTTCCTTTGAAGTATAGGATTCAATTGCATGGGTCAAGGCGTCCATACCCGTTGCAGAAGTAATATATGGAGGCATACTGTATGTTAAGGTTGGGTCTACGATACTAAGTATGGCTTGGAATTTGGGATGGGCTAAACTGTTTTTATTACCAGTAACTGGATTATACAAAACTGAATTTAATGTTATTTCACTACCAGTTCCAGCTGTTGTAGGTATGGCTACAAAGGGGATTCCTTTGTAATTAAATGGTTCTTTATTTAAATATTTGCTAGTAGATAAATTTAATCCATATAGTCCTGCTGTAGCCTTAGCAACATCTAAAGCACTGCCGCCACCAAGACCAATAATAAAATCTACACTTTCTTTTTCAGCTAACTCCCTTGCTTCATCTACTATATCTGTATTTGGTTCTTTCTGTATATGGTCAAATACTATACTATCTATATCATACTTTTTTAAGTTTAAAATAACTCTATTTAAAGTACCTGTTTTTTTTGTAGATTTAGCACCTGTAACTACTATACATTTTTTACCTAGATCTCTAACTTCTTCACCTAATTTTTCAATAATATTTTCACCAAACAATATATTACTAGGAAAATTAAGAGAAAATTTCACATAATCCCTCCATTCAATTTAATATTTTATAAACCCAGTTTAAATTAAAATTAAACTGGGTTTATAATTAAATATTCTAAGCTTCAGTTTCTCTATTCTCTTTGATAATTCTTCTTCTATTAAATATAGCTAATCCTAATGCTATAACTCCAGCTATTGCTACACCAACTGTTTTAAGTTCCATAATTCTTGTTATAACCCATGTAAGAGGATTTGCTCCATCACATATACTTGATATCATAGAAGCCCCTTCTGGCATATCAAAGCTAGCATTAATAGCTAGTTCTGTATGAAGTGGTGCAATATTTGTAGCCATCAATAATCCAAAGGAAACTACAAATAGTCCTACAATAAATGTTCTAAATACATCGCCTTTAGTAATTGGTACAATCATAACTAGTGCAAAAGGTATTACTGCTAAGTCTGCAAAAGGTATCATTCTATTTCCTGGTAATATTGCAGCTAATAAAATAGTAACTGGTACAAGTACTAATGAAACGGCTAATGTAGTAGGATGTCCTATACCAACTGCAGAATCTAGTCCAATAAGTATTTTTCCTCTGTTGCTAAATTTATTTTGTATAAATTCCTGTGCAGCATCTGATACAGGCATAAGTCCTTCCATTAACATGGCTGCCATTTTAGGTATTAATACTAATACTCCACCCATAGTAACACCTAGATTTAATATACCCTTAAGATTATATCCTGCTCCTGTACCAATAAGTAAACCAATGATAGTACCCATTAATATTGGTTCTCCAAATACTCCAAATCTTTTTTGAAGTGTTTCAGCATCAACATCTATCTTATTAATTCCAGGTATGAAATCTAAAAGTTTATTTATTATTATTGCTATCGGTACAAATGCCGCAGAGAATCCATGGGGAAGTGATACCCCTGGTAATCCATTATATTTTTCAACTCCAGGTGCAGTTAAATCTGCTATAACCATTATTATTACCATATTTACAACTGCTGCAAATAATCCCCAAGCTGTGCTTTGTGTAACTGCAGCAACTAATGCTCCTGTAAATGCAAAATGCCAATAATTCCAAATATCAATATTAAGCGTCTGAGTAGTGTTTGTTAATAACATAACTATGTTTACACCTAAGCCCAATGGTATTATCAATGCTCCTACACCAGAAGCAAAGGCTATGGCTGCTGCTGCAGGCCAGCCTACATCAATAACACTTAATTGAAGTCCTAATCTATTTACCATCTCTTGTGCTGCAGGTCCTAGATTATTTCCCAATAGTCCTATTACTAAATTAAGTCCTATAAAACCAACACCTACTGTAAGACCTGCTCTTATAGCTTTACCAAGTTTAACTCCTAATATTACTGCCAGTATGGCAATGATGATAGGCATCATTACACTTGCACCTAAATCAACAATATATTCTAATATCGCCATCAATAATTCCTCCTTAACTATAAAATTTATTTTACTATTATTTAAAGTCCAAGTTTTTCAATAACTTCATCTATAACTTTATCAACACCTACTCCAGTTAAAAAAGCTACTCCCATTACTACTGGTTTGTTAATACTACTTGAAACATTAGTTGTTGCAATAATTAAATCTACATCTCCTGCTTTAGATGCTAACTCTGCTACTTTACACTGAGAAACAGTTACATCATTTCCTTTCCCTCTTTTTTCAAGTTCAGTCATTAATTTTTTTGCTGCCATTGTTGATGTACATATTCCTGTTCCACAAGCTACTAAGATTTTTTTAGCCATTTTTTACACCTTCCTTTAATTTTATTTATTTATTAGTAAAAAGAGTTTTATTCTCTTTTACTTCTAAGCTATTTGAAGAAATAATTCTACTAACTTTTTAGGTTCTTTACTTTCTTTAATACTTCTCAATAAATCCTGATCTTGAATAATACTCATTAATTTTTGTAAAACTTCCAACTGAGTTTTTGGTTCTTTTATGGCTAGCATAAAAATAACCTCCACATCTACTTCCACTTCATCCATTCCCATCATTCTAAACTTAACAGGTTTTTCCAAGATTCCTATTGCTAAAGCGGGAGTATTTACATGCTCAACATCTGTATGGGGTATTGCTACACCTATGTCGCTAGTTGCTAATCCAGTTGGAAAGACTTTTTCTCTTTCTTGTACTGCATTAATATAACTTTCCTTAACAAAATTATTTTTATATAATGTGTCTGCTAACTTTCCAATTGCATCATTTGCATCACTGGCTTCCATACCAATTACCACAAGTTCTTCTCTTAATAAATTCTCTGTAACACTCATTTTTTTTCCTCCCTATTGCATACTAAATATATTTTTAATACTATTGAAATCATCTTGATCTATTATTTCTAAAACTTTTTGTTCATCTTCACAAATACTTAATACATCGTGAACTATATTTATACAATTGGATTTTAGAGATATCATCAAGATTAGTTTCGTCTTATTCCCATCCCATTCAATTTCTTCCTTTAGAGTAGCAATTGCTATGGATGGTTTTAGAACATAGTTTTCTTCTCCATGTGGTATGGCAACTCCCCCTTTCAAATAAGTATTTCCCTGTTGTTCCCTTTTTAATACAGAATATATAAATCCTTCAGTTACAAATTTATTCTCAACAAGCAACTTACTTAATTCAAAAATAGCCTCTTCTTTATTTTTAAATTCTTTATTAATAAGGGTTAGTTCTGGGTATATAACGTCTTTTATTTCATTGCATTTATCATTATCTTGTAAATTTGTAATATCAGTTTTTTCATTGTTTAGTAGCTGTTTTAACTGCTTTATTCCCCTTCCCTTAACTATATCTTCTAAAGATATAAATGGAATAATATCTATTTGAGGATTTACACTGCCAACTATAGCTACAACAGTATTTTCTTTATGGATATCTAAAATAAAATCTTTTACGTCGGGGTTCATTGCACCTATAGGAATTATTCTTATTTCATTTTCAATATTTTCTATTAATTCCTTTACTTTTTGAGCCGCCCCTTGTCCAGTTATACACATTGTGATTATTACAGGAGGCTTAGTATGTTTTTTATTAGTAATTTGTTTATCATTTTTTACTAATCTACTTACATACTTTGTTTTTTCTTCTAGAGTATCTGCAATTTCATCTAAATTTGCTCCTGGTATCATGGCTCTTCTTACAGCCTCTATAACCATTACGGAATCAGTTCTACTTAAACATCTAGTTTTAATACCTGTGCGCTTTGTAATAAGCTCCCCAAAGGTTATTAAAGAACCCATATCCACTAAGATTAAGACACCTTTTCCTTCATCTATTCTTTTTACTACTTCTATGGCTCGTTCTAAAGCAACTTCTGGACTTTCATCTAAGGACATTTCTATAGACTTAGCATACATTACCCCTAGTAGTCTATTTGCCACATCGGCCATTCCACTGGCTACATTTCCATGGGAAATTATTAACACCCCAACTCTTCCCTCTTCTTCATCTTCCTGTTCTTGATTAGTCATTCTAAGATACATAGTTATGTATCCCGCTTCATCCTCTGGCAATTGAACATTTAACTCATTTTGTAATACCTTCATCATTTCTACTGCCACTTGGAATTCTTCATGGTATATTTTCTTTATTTTCTCCAATTGAGGATTTTTAATCATCTTGCCTTTTTTAAGTCTTTCTATAGTTGTACTAAGATGTACTGCCAAGACATAATATAGTTTTTCTACATTTACTT
>CBETVX010000092.1:0-5605 GCA_965539935.1 uncultured Eubacteriales bacterium
ACAATATGAACATAAGGGAAACTTATTTAAACTTATGTATGATGGAATTAAACCTTCTATGGTTATAGCAATTTTTGGGATTATGATTTATAAAAATGTTGTTAATGATTTAGATGAACTTTATATACAATTAAATCTTTTACTTGAAAGAGGTCTTCCTATAGAATTGCTTATTATCATAGCGGCATCAGCTATTTCTCTATCCCTTGGCTCAACTCAACCTACTGTAGCAATTTTATTTCCAATGATTTTACCCCTTGCTCCTGACTATCATACAAAACTATTATATGCTATGTTCATATACACCAGTGGATTTATGTTCTACTATATATCTCCAATTCATTTATGTCAGGTTCTTACATTAGAATACTTCGATGTTAAACTAAAGGATTTATATAAAAATTATAAATTAATACTTCCTTTAACCTATGTTGTTATGGTGATAATCTATTATATCAATCTACATTAAGTTTCTTATATTTTTATCCAATGGTCAAAATTTTAAGTAGAAAATTTGAACCAAAGGATAAAAATAATAACTATTTGTAAACTAATTACAGTGATATTGTTTAAAATAAAAAGTCTAGCCTTTTTAAACAGGGCTAGACTTTCTAATCATTTTAAATAATCTATTCTATATCACCAAGATAATATTAAGGAAGAACCCTTCTTGCTGTATAGTAACATCTTGCATAGTATCCTGACTTAAGTGTAGTAGTCTTTACAACATCTCCAGTTTGGGGAGAATGTACAAATTCACCATTGCCTACATATATTCCTACATGATTTATATTTTTTCCATCTCTAGCAAAGAAAACTAAGTCCCCATATTTTAAATCTTCTTTAGCTACGTAGGTTCCTGCTGTTGCCTGGGACTTTGATGTCCTTGGCAAAGATATACCAAGCTTACTATATAGGGAGTATACCAATCCAGAACAATCATATCCTTCGGGGCCTGTCCCTCCCCATTTATATGGTTTTCCCATTTCCTGGGATATAAGATTCTTTAAAACTATTACATTCATCACTTCACGAGAACTACCCCTTGATACCACTATATTATTCTCTATTGATTTCTCAGCCTCTAAAACTTTTTCATATGCCTTTGTTGCTATGACAATAGCCTCTTCCCTAGAAGTATTTCTTTTAGGATCAAATTCAAAGTTTCCAACTCCGTTAATAATTTCTACACCGTATAAATAACCCACTGCTTCCTGTGCCCATGGCGAAATCATATTTTGGTCTAAAAAAGAATACTCATTTTGATTTGAATAATTATATTCTGGTTTTACTACTTGTAATGTACGATATAACATTACACTGGCTTCTTCACGGGTTATGGTATCCTCTGGAGAAAATTCACCATTTCCCTTTCCACTGACTATTCCTAAATTATTGGCTATATTAACTTTTACATTATCTGTATCTACAAAAGGATTCTTTTCATTTGCTATGGCCTCATTACCGGTAATTGCTTCATATAAGTTAACCATAATCTCACAAAATTCTTCTCTAGTTATATTACTTTGATATTCACTTTGGATTCTTTCTGGAATGATATTAAGCTTTTTTGCTTTATCAATGTCTACCTTTGCCCATTCACTAGGTGTAGCGTATGTAATTTGGGGAATTGCCATAATAATAAATATTATGACCATAAGCATCGAGCTAATTTTCTTAATTGTTTTTACCATTAGTTATCTGCCCTTTCTATTTATACCAATCGTACAAGAATTACTTACATTTTATCATATAAACCTATTATTTATCTTTTCTTTTTTATTCCAATTTTATTACATAAAAATATTTTATATTTATCATATTGTCATACCTACACACATTCTACCATAATTGTATAATAAATACAAAACCTAGAAAGTCATTATATTGCCTTTCTAGGTTTAACTTTTTTCAGTATTATTTTTAATCTATTTCCAAACCCATACATATGCTATCATAGAACTTGCCCTTTATAAAAAAGTCCCTTGTTATCCGTCCTTCTTCTACAAATCCAAACTTTTTATATAATTTCATAGCCTTCACATTATCATGTCTTACCCTTAGATTTATCTTTCGTACCACTTCACTTTTCTTTGCCCAATCAATCATATATTCCATCATACGAGAAGCTATACCTAATCCCCAATAGTCTTTGAGTACTGATATTCCAAATTCTCCTGTATGGGCTATTCTTTTTCTTTTTCCTCCCCTATAATTTAAGGTGCTAACTACTATCCCATCTATTTCAGCAATTATAAATAATGAATTATTTGATTCTTTACATTGTTCTATTATTTTTTCTTCTTCTTCAATTGTTAGATTTATTTCCCCTTTTCCAAAGGTAAGAAAATCACTTTCTCCACCAATTTTCATTAAATAATCAATGATTTTTTGTGCGTCATCTTTTTCAGCTGGCCCTATTACTAATTCTTTTTCATCATCTACAATATACTTCCTCTTTTCCATTTTAATTTCCCCCTATTATTCTTAATATCCCTATTCCAAATAAAAAGCCTATTACGTAAAAAAATAGGCTACTTATGACAAATCCTATTTTTTGAATTTTCTTTTTTATCTTTTCTTTGTAGACAAAGTAATTCCAAGCCAAGATAAATGATAAATTGAGTATTGTTAAGCTTAATAGTATATAATTCACTTTAGAAAATAATGATTTATAACTAAATACTATTAAAAATATTAAAATAAATCCTAATATTAAATTAATCAAATAAGATCTAAGTATTAATTTACTTAACTTTTTTTTTCTCATTATTTTGCTCCTTTAAAATTTTATAATTCTATATCTAATACAAATGATGCTACTATTATAACTTTGATTAATTACTCTATGAATGTAGCTAATCACTCTAATATTTTAGTATTATACTATATTAACTTAATTTAAGTCCATATTTTACCGATAAATATAATATAAGAAAGGGGGCATTTTAATGAGAATATCTAAAGTTTCTTCCCTAAAGAAAAACCGTATTCGTAGTAGCTATGTGGACAGGAACACTTCAGTTAAAAACACTAACAAAGTTGAGTCCATATCTCCAATAAAAAGAGTCCAAAATACTTCCTATTATTCTTCAGAAAATCATCTCATGTCCTTTGACGCCTACTATGATACCCTAAAAGAACTGAAAAAAGAATATAAAAAGTTCTATCACGATCAACAACAATTAGAAAAAGCAATAGAAAACTTTAATGATCACAAGGATGAATTAGTTGAAAATATGAAGGAACTAATTGATAAATATAATAATGCTATAATTTCTTTAGCCTCCTTTGATAAAGTCTTTGAAACTAACAATATAGACACAATAATAAATTTATTAAAGAAATATCAAAGACAATTGAATAATCTAGGCATAGATATTATTAGGGATAAAGAACTTAAAATGAATGAAAATATATTTGTTGAAAAAATAAAAACCTCTGAAAATGCACTGGACTTTTTATTTGAACCTACAAAGGGATTAATTTTAAGACTTTATTATAATTTCAAAAACATTAAAGTTCACCAAAAAAATTCTTTAGATAATGGCTATGAAGATATAGACTATAGTGGTATTCTTATAGATAGTAAGTCATAGTGACCTTATCCCTATACCCTTTGTTTTCCCTCAGTTCTTATCTCTATGCTTTAGATTCTCCCTACCTGCTTTTAATTCTGTCATAATATTTTGAGCAAAGTTTTTAGCTTTAATCTCAATATCCTTTACCTCCATTATCTCTCCAGGGTCGTTTGCTATAGCTGATATTGAAAAGTATGGAGGAAGTCTAAAGCTTTTGTTTATGTTTAATGCTCCAATAAGCTGTTTTGCAACTGAATCACATCCAGAGTTCCCAGATACTATAACTCCAAACATAGTCTTATCATAAAACTTGGTTCGCCTATAAAGTACAGTCATTCTATTAATAACCGCCATTAATTTTGCTGAAATTGCATCATTATAATTGGGACATATCCAAACCACTACATTAGCTTCTTCAATAGCTGGCAGAATTTCCTTAATAATAGCTCCTCCATAAAAGCATGACTTTCTCTTGCTATAGTGTTTACAAGTTTTATATGAACATCCTAAGCAATCAGTAATTGTTCCATTTTCTACGTGTTGTTCCTTTATTATACAGCCTTCAATGTGCTTTTTTACCATATTCCAGAGCATCAATGTATTGGAGTCACTAAAGGAACTGGCATGTAATGCCAATATTTTAGGTTTTTTTAAAAATTTAGGCCTATCGGCTAATAAATTTTTTCTAAGTCTTTTACAAACCTCAAAGCATATCTCTTCAAATTCCTTATCTAATTTTTTCTGCCAAGTTTTAAAATTAGTAAGGTCATCTATAGCTTCAACAACTGGATGCCCTGGGAAGGCACATCCCATTTTATTGGCAAGAAAGATTATATTCTGAGCCATACTTTTTGTATATAGGTCATTAGGACTATGTATTAAAACCACTGCAGTGGAACCTAAAAGAGCATCTTGCCCCTTTTCATAAAGCTTAGATAAAATCTCAATTAGTCCTATATTATATCCTGCCTGGTTCAGCTCCACGGCAAAGACTATTTTTTTGTATGTCAAATCTGGTAAATTATTTGAATCCCTTATTATTTTTATATCCATATTTTCAACTACAGCTTCCACCATATTTTCCAATTGTTTTGATACATCACCAGGCATAATTAGATAGATGTCCTTCATATAGTTTTGTTCAGCCCCTTATATGTTTGTCTAATTCTATCCATCAGTTCTGATGGTAAATCTAATCTCTCTAGTTCTATCCCTGAATCATTTTCCCTATTCCTTGCTCCTAAATAAACTCCCCCTAAGTATGTTGCACTATAATGCCAATGACCTTTAATAGTAGCTATGATAGAAAGGCTTCCAGAAGACAGTGCTGGAGCAATATAGGGTTTGTATCCCGTTTGTCTTACCTTTATATTTGCATCTATAGCTTTTTTTGTTAATACTTTAGATATTTTATCATCATAGTTTTCTATGCTATTTGCTATAACAAGACCCTTTCCATGGGGACCATAGGCTCTACCTTCAATCTGATAGTTTTTGGATTCATCATAATACTTAGAATAATATGCAGCCCTTGCATTCATAACTCCAAGCCCGTATCCCCTTATTTGTTCAGGAGCCAGCCCTTTAAAGTCATAATTGCCATTTTCATCTGTATTGCTTTGGATAAGAACTGACTTACATAACATATCCACTGGGTCTGATACTACAGCAAATATTCCCTTAAACCCTATCCTGCGAGCCATTAGGGCATACTCTTTAATAATCATAGAGTTTCCTTGGTACTGTACCATTCTGACATCTTTGATATCTGCACCCACCTTGGGAACTCCCACACTTGCACAAAACACAAACATGTCACAGTCAAATAATTTATCCTTCGTTATTATTTTTATTTCTGGATGGCATGTAGTAATGTCAGGAGATAGTATTTGATTGGCTTCATACTCCCATCGTTTTATTTTATTAGAGTTTCTGCCATATATTCCTATTTCTGATATACAGTCCCCCCCTAAAAGTCTAAGTCCTACTATAAGGGTTCCTCCAACATCTCCTAAACCCACCAC
>CBETVX010000093.1:0-5048 GCA_965539935.1 uncultured Eubacteriales bacterium
TGGTTAATAGATGCTACTATCTCTTGAATAGCCGCTGATGCTTCTTCCGCCGCTGTTGATAAATTTTCAGCATTCCCTGCTACTCCTTTGATTGAAATGTTTATCTGCTCAATAGCTGCGGATATTTCTTCTACTGAGCTTGCTGCACTTTCGCTGTTTCCTGCCACTTGGTTAATGAATGCTACCATCTCTTGAATAGCTGTTGATGCTTCTTGTGCTGATACTGATAATTTTTCAGTATTCCCTGCTACTCCTTTGATAGAATTATTCATTTGTTCAATAGATGTAGATATTTGTTCTACCAAACTTGCTGCGCTTTCACTGTTTCCTGCCACTAGATTAATGGATGCTACTATCTCTTGAATAGCTGCTGATGCTTCCGTTGCTGATCCTTTAAGACTTTCTGCATTGCCTGTCACTCTCTTAATAGACTTGCTCATATGCTCAATAGATACAGAAATTTGTTCTACTGAGTTTGCTGCGATCTCACTATTTCCTGCCATCTGGTTAATACTTGTAGCCATTTCTGTTAATGAATCATTAGCCTTATTGGAGATTCTTGTTACCTGTTCTGCATTTATCACCACCCCATTAATTGACTTTGAAAGCTCCCCTAATATTTGGCACACAGTTTTAATTGTTACTGACTGTTCAATTGTTCCATTTATTACTTGATCAGTTATATTAGTTAAACCCCTCAATTTTTCACCTAATATTTTGCCATCATTAACTGCTGTTTGTAACTTATCGAAAAGTTTTTTACTTTCCATATATCTGATAATCATATTCTTTTTTAAACCCATAATATGGCCCCCTCGTATTTATATAGTTTATCAATTATACCCATTTTTCTTCAGATTTCTAAAATTTCTATTACATTTAACCTTTTTATCTTCTGAATCACATATCTTAACATTTTTTAGAAACCTTTTTGTTCCCAACCATCTTTACAACCCCTGCAACATCCAAAATACAAGCCACACTTCCATCACCTAGAATGGTCGCTCCCGAAAGTGTTTCCAATTTACCTATATAAGAACCTAATGGTTTAACAACAATTTCTTGATTCCCTATGAGTTCATCTACTACCAGTCCTATCCTTTTTTCAGCAACACCTAAAATCACAATAAAGATGTTTTTCCTCTTTTTCTTCCGTGGAATATTGAAGTAATCATGCAACCATATAATAGGAAGTACTTCTTCTCGGATTAGTGCAATAGCTTGCCCTTTTACTGTTTCAATCTCGCTTTCAGGCTTACGCACGATTTCAACTACATTGCTCATTGGAAGAACATAGATTTCATCATTTATCTTGATTAAAAGTCCTTGAAGAATTGCTAAAGTAAGAGGAAGTTTTACAATAAACTTTGTGCCTTCTCCTTTCTTTGTTTCTACATCAATAATCCCATTAAGCTTGTCTATTTTGTTACGTACTATGTCCATTCCTACTCCACGTCCAGAGATATCACTTACTGTCTTGGATGTGGAAAAACCTGCATGAAATACTAGACTGATGATTTCATGCTCGGTTAAGGAATTTGCCTCATTTGCCGTGATAATCTGCTTTTTTATAGCAGATTCTTTTATCCTATCTAAATCAAACCCTCTGCCATCATCCTGAACAGTAAGGATAACATGATTTTCCTGGTGAAAAGCACTAATCTGTAAAGTACCTTTGGGTGGTTTGCCCGCTTTAGTACGTTCCTCTGGCGTCTCAATCCCATGGTCAATGGCATTGCGAATAAGATGAATTAAAGGGTCAGTTATATCTTCTATAATCATCTTATCTAGTTCTGTCTCTTCTCCTTCAATTATTAACTCGACTTCTTTATTTAAAGATTCCGTTAAATCTCTTACCATGCGCGGAAAACGACCAAACAATTGTTTTATCGGCAACATTCGAGTTTTTAGAACTATCTCCTGCAGTTCGTTAGTTACACGTAGTACTTGGTTTGATATTCCTACAAGATCTTCGACAGTGTTGTCTGATGTATATCGGTGGTACAATACATTCCCGACTTGAAGAATTCTTGTTCTTTCAATTACTAACTCTCCTACTAAATCCATCATTTTCTCAAGCTTTTCTACATCTACTCTGACTGTTCGATTAATCTTTCTTACATTATCAAAAGCTTTGGAATTTGTATTGCTATTAGATTCTGATTTTGTATTCTCTCTACCTGATAGTAGGGATTGTGACTTGAATTTTTCCCATTCATATGGATATACTTTAATACTATCAATCTCTATCAACTCATTTTTTGCTTTTTCTTCAACTGTTTTGGTATCAAATTGTGTTATTACAAGATAGTTGATTTTACTTATTTCCAAATCATCTTGACTTTCAAAAATATCTGGAACAGCTTTGATTACCGTGCCTATTTCATTGAAATAGTTCAAGATCAAATAGGCACGAGCTGTTTTCATCAAACTATCTTCTGAGAGTTTTACTTCACAAACAAGAATGTTAAACTCTGAATTTGCTGCCTGTTCAAGATGTATATACTGCTCATAATCAAGCATGAACTGTATATTTCTATCTTCTTGTTCTGTTTCTTTTATCGTTTTTTTAATTACTTCATTCTTTGTTTTTTTGTTTATATTGTATTGTCCTGACAATATCTTTCTCAATTCACTTAAAACTGAAGATATATCTGTTTTAATATTATTTCTGTCTACTTCAAAGTTCTCTTTAAGCATTCTCAAATAATCTAGGCATTTAAAAAATATATTTATTACTGGTTTTGTTGCTTCCAGGTGATGGTTTCTTATTTTATCCAATACATTTTCCATCTCATGGGTCAGGAGCTTCATTTCTTCAAATCCCATTGCTGCTGAAGAACCCTTTAATGTATGAGCCACACGAAATATTTCTTGGATTATCTCAGGCTCTTCACCATTTTGTTCCAATTCCAATATATTATGTTCAAGAAGCTGCAATTGCTCTTCTAAATCATCAAGGAAGGCTCCTATCATTTCCGGATTATTATATATACCAGCCATCATACACATCCTTCCATTCTTATTCATAAAGCACCTTATCTATTTTTAAGATGCTTATAACTTCTCCTTCAATAATTCCTAAACCTTCAAAATAATTACCATCAATACCTGCAACTGTTTCAGGTGGAGGCTGGATATCTGAAAAACTAGCGACGTGGTTTACTCTATCAACTATTACACCAATCATTTCTTCCCTGCTTTTCAATATAACGATACGTGTCAATTTAGTAGATGTATAATTGTCAATCTCTAACCTTTTATGCATATTTACAACAGGTACGATCCTTCCACGCAGGTTTATAACCCCTTCCAAGAACGGCTTGCTGTTATGTACAACAGTAATTTTCTTCATTTTAATAATTTCATAAACATCACTGATTTTTAGTGCATACTTTTCATTGGCTAATTCATATACTACATATTGATTTTCTAACAATTCGTTCACATTAGATCACCTGCTCCCTGTAAGAAATTATAGATATCAAAAACTATAGCTTAGTTAAAGTTTGGACTATATAATCTTCTTTAAACGGTTTTATAATAAAACCTTTTGCACCTAGCTTAACTGCTTCCCTAACAAATAATTCCTGACCCATTGCAGAAACCATAACAATTTTTGCATTTGGATCAATTTCTATTATCTCTTTCAATGCCTGTACACCATTTTTTTCAGGCATTGTAATATCCATTGTTACAATGTCGGGCTGTAATTCCTTATATTTTTTTACAGCTACAGCACCATTTTCAGCTTCACCGACTATCTCAAAACCATTTTTTTTAAGTATTTTTTTTATTGATATTCTCATAAAAGCTGCATCATCAACAATTAAAACCCTCTTCATCCGCTTACACACCCCTCCTATTCTATTCTTAAATACCATAGTCATAATTAACTAAAATTTAACTCTATTACCACATTTATTACACATGATTAATATTTCTTTTAAATCACTAATAACGATATTATATTTCTCTATTATCTGGTCATATTCTATCTCGTTTTCTAATACTAATCTTTGTCCACAATAACTACAAGCAAGTATAAATTCTTTATTATCCAATTTAAACACCTCGTCAATGTTTTAATTTAAAATGAACTCATCCATATTTATATTGTTATAAATAAATTTCTAGATTTACTATATACCATTGTCTTTATTAACCATATTCTGTATATCTATCTTTTTAAAATCTCTAAATTTTCATTAAATTCATCCATATTATCTAAAGTTGAATAGGTTATTTATCAAATTGATACTACTGTTAAAATTAATATGATAAATAATAAAAAAATTATATTAATGTTTTGGAGACAGTTATTATTTCCTTTTGCTTCATTCTTTTTTATTATTCATAATATTTTCTTTCATCATCTTTACCCTCCATAATAAAATTCAATTTTATTCTTTAAGTAACTATCATATTAATTTGACTTTTTTCTTCGTCTGAAAACAGTGCTATTAAATCTAAAAATATGATTATTTTTTTCATTTATTTTGCCTATTCCTACTATGTACTTTCTGTATACACCAGTAATAATTTATGGAGGAAATTCTATTTTATCTTTCTTGACTGTCATTACTTGAGATACATCATCTACTAAAAAGCCTATTTGTTTTTCGTCTATTGTTAGAATGATAATTCTTATGTCCAATTAGGTTTTTTAGTTGTTTCTTTAAATTCTGTTATTTCCCTTATATTCATAATATCAATACCATATGTTTCCTTGATCAATTTAAAGATTACACACTGTCTTTCTCACATGTTCCCATTCCCCACTTTTTATTATTACTTTAAATATAAAAACCCTTTTCCAAATAGTAAAAAAAGAATAGAAAAGGGTCTAGGTTAATTTTCCAGCAACCGGCTACCATAGTAAATCTACCTTAGGCCCTTGGCTTTGCGCCCTTATCTTTCAATAAGTTTGCCTTTTATGAAAGTGTCATTTTAAATTTTATTTGTTGGAATTTTATCGTTATTATGTAACAATTTACATAAAATGTTGCTTTATATAATATGATATAATATTTTTTCAATATATTCAA
>CBETVX010000094.1:0-5045 GCA_965539935.1 uncultured Eubacteriales bacterium
CTAATCATTCCACATTATATATACATTAATTATTAAGATACTTCTCTGTAAAACTTTTTTTAGCTCCTTTTAAAGAAAATCTACAAATTTTTTTGAATTTATAAATATTTTTAATTATATTATAACATACCTAATCCCTTTGTTATTGAATATTTCCCTTTCATTTCTTTCTTAGCTGCATCATTGTATTATAAACCTTAAAATCTATTATGTATACCTTAATATAGTTATCTTTTAATAAAAAAATCCTAGCTCCGTCATTTGCGAATAACTAGGATTTTTTTAATATATTATTTTAGATAGTATCTATGGTCATTCTCCTTCTTAAAGAGTAACACCAGACTTAAAAATAGCAATTTCTTTAAAATTATTTTTCTCATTATTTACTAGTTTTCCACTGGCAACATTTATAATATAATCTATAAACTCTTCTAATAATTCTTCTATGGAAGTATCATTTATTATATCCCCAGCGTTAAAATCTATCCAATGGGGTTTTTGTTTATATAATTTACTATTAGTCGAAATTTTTACTGTTGGAACAAAACTTCCAAAGGGCGTCCCTCTTCCTGTACTAAATAATACCATATGACTACCGGATGCTCCCAATGCCGTTGTAGCTACTAAATCGTTACCCGGTGCTTCAAGTAAATTTAAACCTTTATTCTTAATTGTTTCTCCATATTGTAAAACATCAATTACTGGAGCTTCACCACCTTTTTGAGTACATCCCAATGATTTATCCTCTAAGGTACTTATTCCTCCATCTTTGTTACCGGGAGAAGGATTTTCATAAACTGGCTGATTATGCTCAATAAAATAATTTTTAAAATCATTTATTAGGTGGACAGTTTTTTCAAATATTTTCTCATCAATACATCTATGCATAAGTATATTTTCTGCTCCGAACATTTCCGGTACCTCAGTTAAAATAGTGGTTCCCCCTTGGGTGATTAAAAAGTCTGAAAATGCCCCCAGTAATGGATTGGCTGTTATACCAGAAAAACCATCGGAACCACCACATTTGAGTCCTATAACTAACTCACTAATATCGATATCTTCTCTTGTATCTTTCTTCATATTCTCATATAATTCCTTTAGATATTTAACGCCTTCAACTATTTCATCATCGGCCTCTTGAGCAATTAGAAACTTAACTCTTTTTTCATTGTATTTATTCAGGGACTCTTTAAAATCTGGTATATTATTATTTTCGCAGCCTAATCCTAGGACTAATACGCCTCCACCATTAGGGTGATTAACAACGTCTGCTAAAATAGTCCTTGTATCATTATGATCTTTTCCAAGCTGAGAACAACCATAATTATGTTTAAAAACTACAATATCATCTATTCCTTCAGGGTTAACCTCTCTTTTAAACTCTTTTATAATCATTTCTGCAATTCCATTTACACATCCAACAGTGGGAACTATCCACAATTCATTTCTAATACCTACTTTACCATTTTCTCTTTTATATCCTTTAAAGGTTAAATTCCTCTTTTTATAATTAAGGTCCCTTAACTGTCTATTATAGGTATATTCTTCCATGCCCGATAAATTAGTTTTTATATTATGGGTATGAACTAATTCTCCAGGTTTTATATCATCTATTGCATGTCCAATTGGGTAACCATATTTAATTACATTTTTGTTCTTCTTAATATTTTCTATTGCTATTTTATGGCCAGCCCTAATATCTTCTTGCAATTCAATAGGCTTCCTATTTATATCTATAACCATTCCTTGCTTTAAGTCTTGTAATGCAACTACTACGTTATCCTTCTTATTTATTTTTATGAAACTTTTCACTACATCACCTCTTTTATTGCTTCTTTCACTCCTACTTTAATTATTTTATTTAAGTAATACGTAACATTATCCTTAAGGCCTTCAATATCATTTAAATCTAATTCCCATATTCTCTTTTCTCCTAGCACCCTGTTAACTATTTTTTCTACTCCTTCTTCCAAACCATCATAATTAGACCATAATTCATCATACATTTCTAAGATTTCTTTATTGTCCTTAAGCTCTATAGTTTTCTCATCAATCTTACCACTATATAACCTTATTAATGCAGCAAGGGCAAATACTAGTTTTTTAGGTAGTTTTCCTGTTCTTTTTTTATACTCTAAGATAGATGGTAATACTCTAGTGTTAAACTTGGAGTTTGAGTTTAAAGCTATACTAATTAAATAATGTTTAATATATGGATTTTTGAATCTATCTAAAACAGCATTGGCAAAATAGTTTAGTTCATCCTCTGGAAGGTCTAATGTTGGTACTATTTCTTCAAAAATTGCTTCCTTCACAAACTGTCCCATTGTACTATCTTCAATGGTTTCTTTTACAGTCTCAAGGCCATATAATAAAGAAACCGGTACCATAGTTGTATGAGCTCCATTTAGAATTCTTACCTTTCTAGTTCTATAGGGGGTTAAATCATCTACAAACTTAATATTTAAATTTGTCTTATCAACAGGCAACTCATCTTTTAAAGATGCTGGTCCTTCAACAACCCATAAGTGAAACTGCTCACCTTCAACTACCATATTATCTTCATATCCTAATTCTTCGGTGATTAAATCAATTTTATCCTTTGGGTATCCTGTAACTATTCTATCTACTAAAGTATTACAGAATATATTACTTCCATTGAGCCACTCAATAAACCCTTGACCTAGATTCCAAAGATCAGCATATCTTAAAACAATATTTTTTAATTTATCTCCATTTTTATCTATAAGTTCACAGGGTAGAAAAACTAAGCCTTTATTCTCATCACCCTTAAAATATTTGTATCTCTCAAAGAGAAAAGAAGTCAATTTACCTGGAAAACTCTTTTGCGGTCTATCAGTTAATTTATCATTTTCATCAAATACTATTCCAGCTTCAGTTGTATTAGATATAATAAATCTTAATTCTGGATTTTTAGCTACCTCTAAATATTCATCGTAATCTTTATATGGATTGATTCCTCTACTAATTGATTCGATGATACTTTTTTCCCTAAGCACCTGTCCGTTTTTTATTCCATTTAAGTATAATGTATAAAGTCCATCCTGCTCATTTAATTTCTCCACAAGTCCATTTTCAATAGGTTGAACAACCACTATACTAGATTTAAAATCAGCTTCTTTATTAAATATATCTATCATCCAGTCAGCAAAGGCCCTAAGGAAGTTTCCTTCACCAAATTGTAAAATTCTTTCTGGATGTTTGTTATGTCTATGAACTTCTTGACTTAATCTCATAAAAATTAACCTCCCTAGTCAAATTTAACTAAAACTTTTAGCTTAGAACCATCATTATTTACTAAAGCTTCAAATGCATCTATTACATTATCTAAGTCAAATACATCCGTAACCATTTTATCTATATCTACTTTTCCCTCAGAAACTAAATCAATTAGAGGCATAAAGTCATTTAAGCTATTTCTAGAGCCATAAACATCTAATTCTTTTTTTAATAAAATAGAATGATTAAAGGTAGTTTCCTTTTTCCCATTACCAATTAATATTATCTGACCAGCAAATGCAACATTATCTATACAATTTAGGAATGTATCTGGAAGTCCAGCTGCTTCTATACATACATCCATACCATTACCATTAGTAATTTCAAGAACTTTTTCCTTAAGGTTCTCTTTAGTTACATTAATAACTCCATCGGCACCCATTTGTCTTGCATGGTCTAGTCTACCATCAAAAACATCTGCAATATAGACATTAGCACCTTTAATCTTTGCAGAAATCATGGCAAACATCCCTATGGCACCTGCTCCAAAAACTAATACATTATCACCTTTTTGTATATTTCCCCTATTAATTGCATGATAACTAATAGAAAAGGGTTCAATTAATGCTAAAGTTTTTGCAGATAATCCCTTCCCATCATAAATTCTTTCTATTGGCATTGTTATGTATTCTGCAAAGGACCCATCTCTTTGAACACCCATGGTTTCATTGGATTCACAACAATTTACATTTCCTTTTTTACACGGATAGCAGCTTCCACAGTTAAAATATGGATTTGCTGTCACAATCATCCCCTTGTGTAGCCCTAAATTGTTTTCTTCTATCTCAACTATTTCAGCAGAAAATTCATGGCCTGGTATCCTTGGATAAGTAGCAAAGGGTTGATTACCTGTATAAGTAGCTATATCTGAGCCACATATGCCACAATATTTTATTTTTAAAAGTGCTTCACCCTTTTTAGGGGTAGGTATATTTTTTTCAACAACTTCAATTTTTCCAGCTTCCTTTATATGAACAACTTTCATCTTTTCCATAATAATTTCCTCCATATCCATTTTAAAAGACTTTATTTTATATATTTCCTTTAATTCCTTGATATGATTTAGTATTAGTAAATTCTCATTAAGGCTGTTTCTTTAGAACTGTTGATATGTTCCCTTACTGTTTTTTCTATTTTATTTATATCCTTAGAAATTAAAGCATCTATGATTGCAAAATGCTCAGGTCTAGATCTTTTTTCAATATCCTCCACCTGTAATGTAGACATGACCCTAATTCTATAATCCAAATCGTATATTTGATTGGTGAATTTTATTAGTCTTTCATTATTGCCACTTTTGACAATGTATTTGTGGAACTCTAGATCCAGTTCAAAATATTTTGTGGCATTTTCTCTATCCAGATTAAATTCTGCATTTTCAAACCTTCTCTTTAGATCTATAAGATAATCTTTAGACATGTTATTACATGCAGTTTTAGCAATTTGAGTTTCTACTATCTCTCTTATTTCAAATACTTCATGTATATCCTTAATAGTTATTGGCGACGCAATAATTCCTTTTCGAGGATAAATAGTTACTAATTTTTCTTCACTTAATCTTAATAGAGCTTCTCTAACGGGAGTTCTACTTATACCTAATTCTTCTGCGATTTCAGCTTCTAAAATTTGTTCTCCTGGCATTATTTCGCATTTTATTATTTTTTGCTTTATTAAGTTATATGATTTTTCCTTTAATGGAATTCTTTTTCTGTTTTCTTTAATCATTCTTCTCCCACCTAATAGGT
>CBETVX010000095.1:0-4519 GCA_965539935.1 uncultured Eubacteriales bacterium
ATTATATAACTCTTTACAATAACTCAGAATATAATACTGTTATGTATGGAGGGATGAATAGGAACTAACAGTCCTATTACTTAGAAAATATGCAAGAAACCGCAGTTACAACGATACGGTGAACTGTATCATAAATTGTGGAGGTTCTTTGTGAAGGCTTGATAATACTAGAATAGAGAAATAAATTAGTAATGATTAAGTAGAAAGAGGAATGATATACCTTGCGTGATAGATAGAAGGTCATATCATTTTTACTTTGGTTTTGTTTTTGTTCACTTATAGAATATAATCTAAGAAATAGGTTTTGAAAATATAGAATTAATATTTTAAAATAAGACTAAAAAGCTTAGGATTTTGGGGAGAGAAAATGCTATTAAAATTTCAACAAGTTTTTTCAAATCGAGAAATAGCTTATATTTTATGGATAGTGGCTATTATAATAGGAGCAATTTTTACTAAGGCTGGTAGGAAATTTTATAAAGATGTTTTACCAATTACATTTTGTAGGAAATTTATAGTGTTTTATGGCGTCTTTATATTTTTTTTGTTAGGAGTTATAAAAATATTACATTATATTGGGTTCTGGAATATATCTTTATTAAAAGATACCATATTTTGGGTAGTTCTTGTTGAAATACCTATTTTTATAAAAGCTTTGGAAAAGGCTAAAGACCAATATTTTTTCAGAAAACTAATAAAAGATAATATAAAATGTACGATTATAATATCTTTTATTATGGGATTTTGGACATTTCCATTATGGATAGAAATACTTATTATACCAATAGTAGTAATTGGGGGAGGCTTATATTATGTGGCTAATAGTGATAAGAAATATATTCAAGTACAGAGATTACTAGATAACTTTCAGGGATTGATAGGGATTTATTTAATATTTTTCATTATAAATAATTTAGTAAGAGATTGGAGTAAAATATATAACTTTCAAACTATAAAAGTTTTTATTTTGCCTATTATATTAATGACATTAAATATGCCAGTAGTATACGGATTAGCAGTATATAATCAATATGAGCAGATATTTATACGATTAAAATATAGAGATGAAAAAAAGAAAAAAATGAGGAGACAAATTATAAAGTTTGGCAGAATAAGTTTATATCGATTATCTATGCTACGGGACAAAGGAACGTATGTGTGGATAGAGAGTTTAAATAGTAAAGAGTTAGAAAAAAATTTAATTAAGTTTAGAAGGTATTTAGAAGGACGAATAGGGGATAACTATATGAAAAGAGTGAAGTTTTATTATATTACTAGTATTGTCATTATCGCATTATCATTTTTAGTGCTTATTTATTGTAATTCAGAAGTACATATAAAAGATTTGCTCAGATTAAATTTTGTATTAGATATAGTAATAGTAAAAGAAATTATGACCCAAATTTGTTGTGTAGGATTAGTTTTGGGTATTGGTATACTCATTTTTGCTACAGGTTTAAAAAAACAAAAATATGAAGATCTATCGAAGGTAAAAAAAATTGCACTTTTTAAGTTTTTATTATTATTAGCTCAGCAGAATAGAGTACTTAAAGATAAAAAAATCAAATGTGATGATAGTAGTATTTTTAGTTTAATAATTAATAATGCATATCTATTGATGAAAGAAAGTGAAGTAGTAAGGGCTTCATATGATAATTTGTTGAGTAGATGGGAGCTTAATAGTATAGATGAATTATATAATGCTTCTTCTATATTATTATTAAGTATTAATAATAATATAGAAGAATTTAATAATATGAGCCAAGAAGAGTTTGATAGAATATATGAAGAAAAAATAAAAAATTCACCACAGAATGAAAAGATAAATGTATTTCTTTGCGATATCAAAAAAAATATTGAAAAATATATAGGTTGTGTTGAGGTGTGTAGTGAAGAATTTAAAAAACTTCTAGAATAAGTCGATGAAGAACTATAAAGGCAACTATATTTTAACAGGCTTAATTAAATGGCAAGTATGTGATGTAACAATGGTTAGCATACGAATAACAGATACATTAAAAGATAGAATTAAGAAGGTTTTGAGATATTACTGATGTATGACTGATAGACAAGGTGCAGTAGTATGTAAGTTTAATAGCATTAGAGCAGACTATCTAGAAGAGTATGTATTTAACAGGATTAAAATGAGGTGGTTAATCAACCAGCTGGTAGTGTGGAAAGTAAATCAGCATAAAAAGAAAATGGTTAAGTCATTTTATATATGGAAAAATAATAATGAATTAGAAAAAAAGCAATTAGATGATTTAAAATTAGTTTTTAAAAACAAACTCATCATAAAAAAATATATGGGTATATTCAGGATTTTAGAACCATATTTAAAGATAAAGACCTGGATAGATTTAAAAACTGAATTAACAAAGCTAAAGAAAGTGGAATAAAAGAACTTAAAAGTTTCTGCATAGGCATAAATAAAGATTTTGATGTTGTTAAAAATTCCTTTGCATTAAATATAATAATGGTTTTCTAGAAGGTCAGATTAATAGGCCAAAAATGATAAAAAGACAAATGTATGGTAGAGATAATTTTGATTTGCTTAAGAAAAAGGTTCTTTACTTAGACTAATTTTAAAAAACTAATTTTATATCATCAGGATTAGTAAGTAGCTTTTCACCAAAAGTGGGAAAGAACCATTTTTCGGTTGACAAATACAGCAGGTGCATAGTTTACTACAATATGGAGTGGCCCAATGATTTCGAAACTAAAAAGTGCCGTATAAATCAGATTACAAATTTACTAGATTTAACTTGCACTTTTCTTGACATAAGACTACATACAGTTTAGTAAAAATTTTAGGTTATTAGAATTTGTTTGCAAAGGAGACAAAAATTAAAAGTATGTTGATATGAAATTAATTAATAAAATGCAGAAATTATGAGATAAAATAGGAAAAACAATTTTTAGTACAATTAGGTATAGATCTCCTACATATAATAAAAAATTGGTGGGGTTTCTGATATCCAACATTTTTATGGTAAAGCTACAGATATAAAAGCACCTAGAATGAACGCTGAGGAAGCAGCTGATATAACCCCAAATTTAGGTTTTACTGGTGTAGGTATAGATAGACCATTTATACTCTTGTTGATGTTAGAGAGAATCCATATCCTTGAGGATATAGTTTTGGAGAGACTAGGGACTATGCTCTAGTTTTTTGTTTTTTTGAAGGAATTTAAATATTTATTGTAGAATATAATATTTAAGATTAAAATTTGGAGAGATGGCAATAATGAGTGAAGAAGTACATATAAATATAAATAATAATCTTAATTTTTCTAATGACTCATTTAAAGAAGTAATAGGAATTCAGAACTCATGTATTAAATCTGAACAAAGTAGAATCAAAATAAAATTTCCCAAATGTAAGTTTATTTCTCCAGTTTTTCTACCAATCATAGGTTCTTTGCCTGAGGTTGGGAAAAAATATAATAAAGAAATAGATATTGATATAAGCTCTATAAATGATTATAAATTAAAATCTTACATGGCTTCATCAGGATTCATTAATTATTTAAATCCAGAAATTGCGATTGATTTATCAAATTCAAATGCTATTAATTTCAAAAAATTTATACCTAACAAATGCAGTGACGAAGAAATATATAACTATATACAAAACATATTGACTTTAGCGCCTATTGGAATGGATGAAGAAGTTACTAGTGAATTTTTGAGCAAATTATATGAATTGTTTGACAATGCTTTCACACATAGCAAAACTAAAATAGGAGTATTTTCGTGTGGACATTTTCTACCTAATAAAGAAAAGTTGTTTTTTTCTATATATGATGTAGGGATTGGAATACCAGTAAATGTTAAAAATTATTTAAATGATAAAAACTTAAGTTCCTCGGATGCATTAAAGTGGGCTATTCAAAAAGGAAATTCTACAGTTGAAAATAGAGATTATGCTAGAGGATTGGGACTTGACTTTCTTAAAGATATTGTTAGACTAAATAAAGGACAAATGAGGATATATAGTAATGATAGTATGTGCAAAATAACTGGAGATTTTGATGAATATGAAACTATTGAAAGCGAATTGATAGGAACAATAATTAGTTTAATAATTAATGCAGACCATGAAAGTATATATATTATGAAAAAGTAAAATGGGGGTGAAGAAATGAAAACAATTAAAATATCTAGCTATATGAAACTTTGTTTATCTAGTAGAGAAGGTGAAAGATTAAGGAGTATAATTAATGACTTTTTAAAAAATAATGATTGTGTTATATTAGATTTTTCTGATATAACTGTTTTTGCATCTCCTTTTTTTAATATAAGCTTAGGTTACTTTATTAATGAATTCGGGCCTGAAGGATATGATAAAAAAATTAAAGTAGAAAATTTATCGCAAGTAGGAAGAAAAACATATGAAAAGGTCATAGAGAATGCTATAGATTATTATAAGTCCAGTAAAAAAGATAAGATAAACGAAATTATTAATAAAACGGAAAAATAGAGGTTGTTGGAGGGGGAAACTTTGATAGAAACAAAA
>CBETVX010000096.1:0-3960 GCA_965539935.1 uncultured Eubacteriales bacterium
TATAAACTTCAAGAGTATCAGGCTGTGATGATAATGAGTTTGTTTTTTATATATTATTGAATATGTCTACTTAGATGTAATTTCTTGATGAATAATATGGGAGATGACTATGAATGAGGGTGAATGGAGAACTATCACAAAAATCCCAGAGGGAATTGCTGCTAAAAATTTATTTAAATGGGATAATAAAAGATATAACTTCTAACTGTCATAGCATTTTAGGATACTACAAAGAAGAAATTATTGGACAAAGATTGGAAGATTTGTGTAGCAGTGACTTTAATTATATATTAGATAAGAATACAGATTTTGATACTACAGAGATAAATATAAGGACTATAAATAATAAAAATCTATACATGAGCCTTTCTAGAGAGTTCATTAAAGAGGGGAATATAGATATGGTATATTTATCTATGATAGATATAACTAAATATAAACAACAGCTAAATAAAGCAAATAAGATTATCGGTATATTGGAAAGATCTAGTGATTTGATTTTTTCCTATTCCGTAGAAGGGGAATATAGATTTGATTATATAAGTTCTTCTATCTATGAAAATCTTGGCTATACCGTAGAAGAACATGATAAAAATCCTATGTTGCCCCTAGAGATAGTACACCCAGATGATTATGAATTGTATTTAAAAAAACTTGCTGGGGAAGCAGATTATAATCTTCCCTTTGAAATCAGATATAGACATAAAAATGGAGAATATATATGGTTTGAAGAATATATTACACCTGTTTATAATGAATATGGTAAGTTAATATCCATTGAAGGAATAGCTAGAAATATTCAAAAAAGAAAGGAACTTGAAAGAAGGCTAATCTACTTAAGCTATCATGATCACTTAACGGGAGTATATAATAGGTATTTTTTTGAGAAGGAAAAACAACGGTTAAATAATGAAGAAAATATAAGGGTAAGTATTATAATATGTGATTTAGATGATCTAAAAGGGATTAATGATAGTTTCGGTCATTCAGAAGGAGATGAGTCTATTAAAAGAGCTGCAGAATTAATAAAATCTAGCGTATCAAATAAAGATATAGTTGCTAGATTGGGTGGAGATGAATTTGCAATCATATTAAAAAATGTAGAACATAAAGAAGTGGATAATACAATTAGAAGTATAAGAAGATCTATAAAGGAGTATAATTTGCAAAAACCAAAGATACCAATTGACATTTCTATTGGTTATGATTATACAAAAAACTCTAAAGATTGTATGGAAGAATTATTTAGAACAGCAGATAAAAGCATGTATGAAGATAAAAGAAGAAAAAGGGCAGTTTAAAATATAAACATTAGATATAACTAAAAAACTATATGGGACTTAGTACCATATAGTTTTTTACTGCTTTATAAAAGTAATATATTTATTTTTTCTAATCTTTTTCCCAAAACTTCATATAATAATATAAATAAGTTTATCCCCAAGTATAGTAAATCCAAAATTTGGCTAGAATAATTAATGAATAGAAGTTTTGGGGGGAGAGTTATGAGTCAATATTCTAGTGAGGAAAACAAAAGAGGAAAAAGCGATAATAGGCTATTAAATAGTATTAGTAATATATATGGAAAAATAATATATGGAGAAGAAAAGACTGAAGAAGAGCAGCTTTTAGAAAGTATTCGCATGGCCCATGAAGAATGGAAAAATGCTGAAAAATATTTTCAAAATGTAACTGATCCTGACTTAATAGATCATGCTATCTATAGAATAGAAGCCGCTAGAACAAGATACACATATTTACTAAAACTTGCAAAAGAAATGGGGATACAAGGTGAGATGTATTAATGAATTTTGGGCTTATTGTTATATGACAATAGGCTTTTTTTCTATCTAAATATATGTTAAAAATAGTAATATGAAATAGACAAACTTTATATAAATATATTAGTTAGAGAATTTAATTATGGGGGATTAAAATGGGAATTGGAATAGAATTAAGTGTTATTTTTGCTTATGCCTTAGGATTAATATTGTTATATGTTATAGGATACATATTGTTATTTCCAATAAAAATAATAATAAAACTCATATATAATGGCATAGTTGGTGGAATACTTCTTTTAGTAGTAAATTTATTGGGAAAACTAATTGGTTTTAGTATAGTAATAAACCCATTAACAGCACTTATCTCTGGTTTTTTAGGTGTGCCAGGAGTTATATTATTGTTTATTTTACAAAGAATATTATAGATAAATATATAATAAGTATATAAATTTCCCTCGATAATAATAAAAAAACAACAAAACGATTTGAAAAATTCAGAATTTTTTGTTTTAATATATATAGGGTATAAAACATAACAGGGGGGATTTAAAAATGCTTAAACCAACAATTAATGCAGAAATAAGAAATAATAAAGGGAAAAGAGGAGTAAAGGTTTTAAAAAGAGAGGGATACATACCAGCTATAGTATATGGACATAATATTGAAAGTAAAAATATTAAACTAAAAAAGAATGATATTGAAAAGATAGCAAATAATTATGAAGTTGGATCTAGTATTACATTAAATATAAATGATAATACCACAATGGCAATAATAAAGGATATACAAAGAGATATAACAAAAGGAAATATAATTCATGTTGATTTCCAAGAGCTAACTAAAGGAAAGAAGGTAAGGGTTAGAATACCTATCCATATAGTAAATAAAGCTTCTGTTGAAAGCAGTGTATCCGTGGTACAAGAACAGCTTAAAGAAATAGAGATACAAACTATTCCTAAATATTTACCTCAAGCTATAAATGTTGATGCATCTTTACTAAAGGAAAAAGAAGCCATAAAAGTAGAAGACTTAGATATATATAATGATGAAAATATTGAGATATTGACTGATGCTAGTCAGATAATTTCTACTTTAGCATATGCTACAAAACAAGAAACAGCAGCAACAGAAGAAAAGAGTCTTACTGATCTTTATTAGAAAAAATAGCCAATATATCAAAGTAGTAGTGACACATTTATTTTATGGTCACTACTACTTTCTTTTTTGCATAAAGATGCTAATATTGGAAATACTGACTATTAGAGAGTGTAAAAGGAGGGTTTATATATATATTATGAAATCATTATTAAATGTAGATTTGAGAAATGAAATAGGAACAAATGGTTGTAATAGACTTAGGGATAATGGACTTATTCCAGGGGTTTTGTATGGATATGATATTAAAACTTTTTGTATAGAAGTCGATAGAAAACAATTAAATAATTTAATAAAAGAACATGGAAGCAATGCTTTAATTAATGTAGGAATGAATGGAGAGACAATGAATGCTATTATAAAAGAAGTACAACGTGATCCATTAACTAATGATATAGTACATGTAGACCTACAGACAGTATCCTATGATAAACCAGTTTATGCATCTGTGCCTATTGTTTTAGTAGATAGAGAAAAAGTAGAAAACAATAATGCTACAATACAACATCAATTAAGAAACTTAGATATAGAGTGTCTACCACAAAACATGCCAGAAAGTATAGAAATAAGTGTAAAGGACCTGGCACTAGGTAAGCCCCTTAGAATAGCAGATGTTGCATTTTCAAGTGAAATTTCTGTCCTTAATAATGTAGAAGAAGTTATAGCATCATTAGCCCATGTAGAAAAGACAACTGATAAGGAAGAAGAGTCGGATGATGAATCTTAATATTTACAAGAGTAAAATAATATGATAATATGGGAAAAGTTGACACCAAAAAACCTAAATGAACAAAAATCAATTAAGTAAAATAAAAAAATGTTGACAAGAACAATTATATTTGATATACTAATTCTTGTCGCAAAACACAGAACCTTTTCTGATAGCTCGATTCAAAAGGAGCACGAGAAAAAAGTTCTTGACAAGCAAGAAATTATATTATATACTAATATAGTGACGTTGTTGAGAAACAACAAACTAAAAGCTTGGACATTGAAAACTGAACAGTGTAAGGAAAAAACC
>CBETVX010000097.1:0-3068 GCA_965539935.1 uncultured Eubacteriales bacterium
TGGGCTAGTATATGTCTGACGTGTCAGATGTCAAAGGAAACGTCCCCTTGTCATGCGTCCCCTTGTCATGCGTCCCCTTGTCATCCGTCCCCTTGTCATGTATTGCGAATGGAATGAAGCAATATTCCTATATAGTTCTTCTCACATTAGATAAATTCAAGTAAAAAACCTCCTAATCAAATGAATTTATAAAAACACAAATAAACCTCCACTACTGCAGGTTTTATAAATTCATTTAACTAAGAGGTATCATAAAAGATAACCATACTTATAGCTCCCTTCTATCATTTAGAGCACAGAAAACAAAATGATAGTAGGTGCTTTTTGTATTAAATTTTTAATTCGTTATATTTAGATAGTTTATTTCCTTGCAACGCTTGGTCATGTTTTTAAATCTACATTAAATAATTCTAATTTAATCATTTTGTTTCCTATGCTCATTTACCTCACCTCACTTTTGATTTATTTACCTTAATGGTATAAATATGGAAACTATTTTTAGTATCATAGTAAATACTAATTGTAAATAATTTTCTGAATTTTTTTGAGGTATATTCTATAGAATATATTGGAAATCCTTCAAAAAAAGAAAAAAGTAGCAGAGTTTGCTACTAATCATTAATCAATCTATAATATTTTCTATTTTATATTTTTTAACAAAAAAACTGTTTATGTAAGATTCTAGATTCATCTTGTTCTTTATATGATAGCCTCTTTTTGACATCTCAGACAATTCAAATATTTCTGTTTTAGATAATGAATTTAACTTTAGCAAAAGTTTGTCAAGCTCATAGTTTTGAAAGCAACAATATGAATTACCTGACTCAAAACTCTCAAATACAAATAATTCATATTCTCCAAACTCAAATAAAACATAATCATTCAAGCTATCAATTCCTAAATGCGAATAAATATTATCTGGTTTTTTCTTTAGCCATAGATTTAATCTGTATTTAAGTTCTTCATCAGTTAAAGAATTTATTCGATTTATAACATCATCTTGTTTCAATTTATTAATTGAGTAATTTGATAAATATCCTACTTCAATATCATTAAAACAGTCTACATCAAGCTCTTTTATTTCGGTACATTCATCCCAAAAGTCAGTATACCATTTTTTAAACTCCTTATAATTTTCATCATCATTATTAACAACATAAAGTATATTGAATTCTCTATTTACATTAAAAGCTGTTTTGCTTACATTTGAAGATCCAATTATAATACAGCTTCTTGTCTCCCCTTCTAAAAAATAAAATTTCCCATGATAGAAAGTATCTTCAAGGGTTGCAACAGTAATATTTTCTTTTTTTATCATCTCATTAATATAATGTGCTGTACTTTTATCCATACCAAGAATAAGTTTATCTTTAGCATCATTCTTATAAGAATTATAATGCTGCAAACTACCTATTATTAGTTTTACATTACCTGAATTTTTATCAATTCTATTGAATAAATGTTCTAATAATATTATTCCACTTTTATAAACAAATCCTGAAGCAATATATAGATTTTTAATATTGATAAATTCTGCTAAATATCTTAAGTAAGCATCGACTGATTCTTTATTGTCTAATATTATAAACTTGCCTGATTGAATATCCTCTATTAATTCTTTGTATTCTTTATCTATATGTTCTAACTCTAAACCTTTATTTAGATCTTGTATATTTCTTTTATTTACTGAATTTATTTCTTCATTCATTTTATTATTTTCTTTTGTAGTTGCTTTTTTCGAAAATAAATTTATTACTTTTTCTTGAACTTCTGGAAATGGTTTTTTTATATAATCAATAATTTGTGGATTTTTCTGGATAGCTTCCCATTGAACTTCAAATGGGGGATTTTCAATATACTTTATAGCCTTTTCATTTTGCTTTACTGCTTCTAATTGTACTTGTACTGATGGTTCTTTTATAAATTTAATAGATAAACCATTTTGTTTTACACACTCTAATTGAACTTCTAAACTAGGATTACTTATAAATTGTATTGCAGCTTCATTTTGCCTAACTGCAATTAATTGTACTTCTGTAGTTGGATTACTTATAAATTGTAGTGTTAAATAACTTCCATTTACAGCTTTCAACTGTAATTCTGGTGATTTATTTCTTATATACTGTATAATGAATGGATCTATTTCAAGAGCTTTAATTTGAACCTCAATTGAAGGATTTTTAATAGCTAGTAAAGCCCTCGGGTTTTGTTTTATAGCTTCAATCTGAACACATGCTAATGGATTATTAATATATTCAATTGCCATTCCATTTTCTTTAACAGCCATAACCTGAACTTCCATAGATGGATTTTTAATGAATTGAATTGCTGTGCCTTTATTTTTCACTGCCTCTATCTTTTCATGTTCAGTTGGATTATCTAAATGTTTTATTAAATTCCCATTTCTTTTTAAAGCTTCTAATCTTACATCATCTTCGGGATTTTTAATATGTAAAATATTCATAGCATTTTGTTTTACAGATTCTAATTGGATCACTTTGGAAGGATTGTTGATATATTGTATTAGTTTTGGCTTTCTTCTTATTATTTCTAATTGAATTTTCTGTGAAAAATCATTAAAATATTGAATAGTCATAGGCTTATTATTAATTATTTCTAATAATTGTTCAACCAAAATCTCATTAAAACCATTATCAATAAATTTCTTTAAATTTTTAAAGTTATTATACTCTTTTTTTTCTAAAATAAGTTTTCTATATATTGTTGTATCTACATATTTTCTAGGGTGAATTCCTGTACTAATCATAAGAAAAATTATTTCTTTTATTTCATTGTAACTATTAGCACCCAATAGTTGTTGCTCTAATTTTCTCTTATGGATACTCTTATCCTTCACTTATTTCACCACCATTGAGATTCTTTGTATAATCTAATAATGTGTATAAGTATATTTGAAACTCAAAGCTTAAATTTGATATACTTAACATAAAGTAATATGTATAAATTTTTATCCAATTAACTCATAATACTATTCTTTTTAGCTTGTTCTATAACATGACACAGGGACGTTTCGTTTGTCATTTTCTCTATTTATTCTATTGAATACA
>CBETVX010000098.1:0-2753 GCA_965539935.1 uncultured Eubacteriales bacterium
AAATAGATACAAAATATAAAATTCTACTGATTTTGTATCTCCTTTGAAAAATATTTTTAAATTTGTGCAGTAATTACTAGTGGAAAAGACTTCATAGGCTCATATACATCCTTATTAAAATTGCCATACAACTTTATATTTTTATATTCTAATCTTTCTAATAAACCGATTAATTCCTTTGAAGTGATAGGGTGAAGCAATACATGATTTTCTAAATTTAATCCGTCTACCTTTAATACAGTTTTAAAATCAATCTTATGTTTTTCAGGTAAATACTCATAGTATCTTTCAAAGATTAACCCTATTTCTTTATTTTCTATGGTTGGCAAGGATTTAACATCATTTTCTAGTATCCTATCATAATTAACTATTTGAATCAGTAAATGTCCACCTGGTTTAAGGCTATTTTTACACTTCTCTAAAAACCTTTGGATTTCCTCATTATCATTGAGATGTACCATTGAATTTCCAATACAAAATATTAGGTCAAATTTTTTATTCAATCTATCTATGTCTAACATGTTTAAAACCCTTGCATCAATCTCTCCATCTATTTCCTTTAATTGGCTAATCATAGCATTATCTAAATCGATGGCTGTTACATTATATCCTAAATTCTTTAATTTTTTTGAATATCCACCGCTACCGCAGGCCACATCTAATATATCCTTGGGTGTATCTCCTGCTAATTCTCTTATTAAGCCTAATTTAGCATTTGCCGTTGGAAAAATATAATCATAGTACTTTGATATTTCAGTATAAAATTTTGACATATTTTCTCCCTTCTTTTTTAAATTATTTACCTTTACATATTTACAAAGAAATTATATGAATATGTTGTCACATAATTATCCTTTCTTTTGTTCCCTATTCCAAATTACGAAGGAATATACATAGGGCACAATAATAATTAAACACAATCCTAAAACTATATTTAAAACATACATCAATTCAGAAGTGGAAAAAATATTACCAATAAATAAAGCCCCACCAATTATCCAAGTTATTGTACCTACCCTATGGGTCTTATCCCATACTTCTTCACTTTCCAATGTCCACTTTGTTTTGATTCCCATGACTTTATTTTGCTTAACTTTAGGGAAATAGAAGGCAAATATTAAGAATACAAATCCACAAATTAGAGAAATCACTTTCGGCAAATTAATTTCCATGGATAAATTCAATGTATACATTATCAACAAAAACAGAAAATTATTAATCACCATCATTACCTCCAATTTAATTTGTGAAAAAGTCAAGTACTTAAATTAGCCGCAGCAAGAGTCATTATTGCTCTTTGGGTTTTCTTCTTTTTGATTTGTCACTACTTCATCATCTTTTATTTCTTCAAACTCAATGTTACAACATCCATAATTTTCCTAATATACCTTTCTTTTTTGACATAGTAAAAAACTCCTTTCACTATATATTTTTATATTATATTAAAAACAAATCCTCCAATTACAGCAGTGAGGAATATAACCGATACCACTGCACCAACCAGCTTCTTTTCAAAGATGCCTGCAAGCATACTCATTTCAGGGATTGCCATTCCTGCACCACCAATAATCAGGGCAATAACTGCACCAGTACTCATTCCCTTTTGCATTAGAGCTAATCCTATGGGTATGGCTGTTTCAGCACGAATATATAAGGGTATTCCTATTACTGCTGCTATAGGTATGGCTAGAGGATTTCCAGGTCCCGCCAATTTTAACACTAATCCTTCTGGCAAGTAGCCATAAATAATTGCCCCTAGTCCAACCCCAATTAGCAAGTAACCAATTACTCCCTTAAAATCTATCCAAGCCTTTGAAAAAGCCAATTTAAGTCTATCCTTAAAAAATTCTGGAAGGATTTCTTCTTCCTTATGACCACCTTTTATACGCACTCTTTTTACAAGATTTGCCCCACCTTTTTTTTCTAATATTATACCAAATATTATTGACCCTATAAATGTTACTAAGAAATATATTAGAGTAACTTTTGTTCCCATTAAGGCAGCCATCATTGTAATAATAACTGGATTTAATAAAGGTGATGATATTACAAAGGACATTACAGCCCCAAAGGGAATTCCCATTTCAAGAAATCCAAGGGTAAGGGGAACTGTTGAGCATGCACAAAAGGGTGTCAAAGCCCCTAAAAATGCACCTGCTATATTTCCAAAAACCCCTTTACCAGTCATCCAACCTTTTATCTTTTCTTGGGGAAGATACATCAGCAGAAGAGCTACAAAAGTGCTTATACCAAGAAAGAGGACTATTAATTCTGCTGAAATGTATAGAAAAAATCTAATTGTTTCAAATAATGTATTCATTTTAAATACCTCCTATCATTTATTTTATGTATCCTTTTTTCTCTATTGACTCAACCAATAATTTTAATACATTTTTAATATTCTCTAAAGATTCTGATCCTTGATTTTTAAGGATATCAAGTAAATACTCACTGTACCTATCAGTAATTTTGATTATGGCATTAGAACCCTTTTCTGTTGGTACTACGCAACAAACTCTTCCATCATTGGAAGAATGTTCTTTTAATATATATCCCTTCTTTTCAAGGCGATCAATGATTTTGCTTATACCACTTTTGGTTATATTAAGTGAAGCACCGATTTCCAGTATGGTGATATTTTGATTATTACATACCTCCCTTAAAGCCATATATTCTACCAAGGATAAATCATCACAGCATTGGCTATTAAATCCTTGATTTCCAAAATACCATGATAAATCTTGTATCAAATT
>CBETVX010000099.1:0-2642 GCA_965539935.1 uncultured Eubacteriales bacterium
TCTAACTTCCACTTTGCAATCTTCATTACTTTGTCTAATGCATTTATAACTTCTATACCAACAATTTTAATTAAGTCTTTTTTCTCAATTGGTCTAATATTACTTTCAACTTTTTTAATTAATTTTTCTAATTTTTCTTCCATTTCACTACCAACAATATAATTTACTATTTCTTGGTTTAATCCTTGACTTTGTAAATTATGGTATCTAGTTTCAATATGTTGATATATTTGATTTGGCAAGGTATAAATATCCTGTTTAATCCACTCTTCATTAGATATATTTTGTGGATGTATTACAATATCTTCATTTCCAACCAACTGTTCAATTTCGTAACGGTTGCTTTGGGTTTTAAGCAAACCTTTTCTTGCGTTGGATGGCAATTCTGAAATTGTAATATGCATACTATCGGTTTGATTAACAACATTGTTTAGAAAACTTCTTGCACAGGATACCTGTATATCACTTCTAAGTTGTCCCACATTTCCTGGACAATCATATAATAGAAAAGCTCTTAATGCTTCATTGCTTACTTTAATTGTATGTTTTGTTCTAGAAGCTTCCTTTTTAATAAACTCTTTTATTATTTCCAATCTTTCATTTAATGGTCTTTCATTAAGTGAAGGTAATTCTATAACCATTGGAATTCTTCTTCTGAATGTTGTCAAAAGCATTGAGTCAGGATTTTCTGTTGTAGCTGCAATTATAGTAATTCTAACTTTTCTCTCGATCTCTGTTTCTCCTAATCGTCTAAATTTGCCTTTATCGATTAAGTAAAAAAGTAACTCTTGTCCTTCCGGTGGTAATCTATGGACTTCATCTAAGAAAAGTAAACTTTTATTTGCTTTTTCTACTAATCCCTCTTTATCACTGTCTGCTCCAGTAAAAGCACCCTTCACATATCCAAAGAGTTGTGCCATTAATAATTGGGGATTATCAGCGTAGTCAGCACAGTTAAAGATAATAAATGGTGCCTTATTACTAATAATTCCTGCTTCCTTTGCAAACTCATACATTGAATTTGCCAGTTCACTTTTTCCTACACCAGTAGCACCTAAAATAAGTGTGTGCAATCCATGTGGTGGATACAACATAGCTGCTTTTGCTTGCTGTATAAATGGCTTGAGGCTTGACTCTGATCCAATTATGTTGTTAAAGGCCTTATACTCTTTATTTTTCATTTGTTTATTATCTTTTGTGTTTTTGATTCCAGCACCATTGTCATTAATGAAGTCATTATCTTCTCTAGTTATATCCTTTAATAACTCTCTTATGATATATCTTGAGACTTTAAAGCCTTCATTTTTGATTTGTTTTGTCAATTCTCTTTCTGAAATATTACTATTTTCATTTAGGATTCTCTTAATAGTTGAAAATAATAATTCTTTTCTTCTCTGTCTGGAATCAGGTATTTCTTCTTTACTTCTGATTAATGTAACCGTTTCTCTCTTAATATTTAATTTCTTTGCTATTTCAGCATCGGTATAAGGATTCCTTTTATCTTCACTTTCAATTAGTTTAATTACTCTTTCGTTCATTTTGCGCCTCCCCCACTTATTCTTTTATATTAGCAATATTAATGCCAAAATAATTTCAAAATTTGTTTTGTTAAGGATTTTCATAGCTTTAAGCTTTCAAAAATTTTTCTTTATTTAACTTTATATACCACTTTTCTTTGTATACAATCAAATTTCTACTTTTTTCACCATATGGTATGTTTAGTTTATCCATTTTAATATTTATAAAAAACGAGCTCTACGGGCGCTTCAGCCGTTGTAAAAGAAAAAATTATTCTTGTAAATTTCAATTTACAAACTGCTTTCTTTTTCATGGGCAATAAGTGAATTTTATGGTTGAATTATGTAAATTTTAGTAATTAAAATTACCAACTGCCCTTATAAATTAAAAGCAGTATACTCCCTAACACTTCTAAAATGAAGGCGCTCATTAAACAATGAAATTTTTAACTTATCAATGTTATTAGTATTCCCAATAGGATTATAAAAATAAAATAGGAAATTTGTAGTTTTTTTCGTGATATAATTATTTTATTGGAGGGTATGTAGATGAAATATAATATTAAAGAAATGATTTTTATAGCTCTTACAGCAGCTCTTATGGTTGCCGTGGGCTATGTAGTTTTCATTGTAGCAAATTTTTTCCCGCTTCCAGGTTCAAAACTAGTTATAATGACACCTTTTTTAAGTTTTATGCTAACTATTCCTATAATATTCATAAGAAAGATAGGTACGGTATCAATAATCAGCTTTATTTTTGCCTTTATAATGTCCTTCATATCATTATTTATGGGCCTTGCAATTTTTGTATCAGGGCTATTAACTGATTTATTATCTTTAATCATTTTGCGAAACTACAATTCCCATTCAAAGATAATATTATCAGCTGCTTTTTTCCCAGTATTTAGTATGATCACTTCATTTATTGTAACTAATTATATAACTGGTAATAAAGCCATCTTTTTAATTGGAAATATTAACACTTTAATAATAATCACAATTATAATATTCTCTTTGGGTATACTAGGCTCATATACAGCCCTTAAGGTTTTGCCTAAGAAAGTTTTGAATTTATACAGCTAGGAATAAAAAATAAGATTAGGTAATATAACAAAATCTATTTTT
>CBETVX010000100.1:0-2253 GCA_965539935.1 uncultured Eubacteriales bacterium
AAACCCAATGGTTTTCGAGGTTTTTTTTATTTTTTACATTAACTGTAAATAGCCAATAAAAATATACATACAAAATACACATCCAATAGGTATATAATGAACTAGTTTAACTTCTTTATCATATGCATTCACTATATTCTCTACCCCATAATTTTTTTCTATTTTTCTGTGATAATTATTATAATTATTTTTTTCAATATCCCTTTTAATATACTTTAAAATATAATGTATAAACAAACCTGCAATAAGAGCCATGGCTCCTATAAATATTGTTGTTGCAAATAATTGATAGGTTGTAGGTGCAACTTCTGATTGACTACTATTGTAACCTGTCTTATTAGCTATCTCTGTAAGTTTATTTATTCCATAGGCTAGAGTAACTGCAAAACCATTATTTACTATATGACCGATTATTCCTACATATATAGAATTTGTTAAATATACTAAATAACCAAAAATAAGCCCCAATATTATTGGTCCCATAAGATTTTGTAAATTAAAATGGAATATTCCAAATAGTACTGCTGAAATAATAATTGCAATTTTATCATATTTTCTCTCATATACCTTTAAAAGTAACCCTCTAAATAAAACTTCCTCACAAATTCCAGCAGAAATTGCTACTATAAAAAACAAACCAATATATTCTTTAAAATTATAGGCTGTAGGTATTGAAGGAACTTCTATTTTTCCTAATATACTAATCAAAGTCATAACTAATAGATTAAAAAAAAGTGCAATAGGATAGCTTAATAGTGTAATACCAATAGTTATAATTCCATATTTGGGTTTTATTTTATTTAGTCTCAATGTTTCCTTCATATTTAATCCTTTTATTTTTATAAAAATTATAACCGGGAGCAATACTAAAAAGTATTCTGTTATAATAAGGCCAGATTTAACATTGATACTTTGAACAAACGTTCCTAAAGTAAGTAATAATATTGCCATTATCAAAAATAATATATTAACTTCCAATATTGAAATTTTTTTCTCCATTCAATATCACCTTTCTATATAAAGCTATTGTTATGCTTTAATATATCAATATATATTTGTATTCCTAACAATAATACATCTTCATTGAAGTTAAATTTAGCATTGTGAAGTGGATATTTAAAGTCCTTATCTTCATTTTTTACCCCTAGGAAAAAGAATAATCCCGGTATAACTTTTTGATAATAGGAAAAGTCCTCTGCGGTCATTTGAGGTTCAATAATATCTATATTTTCACTACCAACTACTTTAATAAAATCCTCCACTAATCTTTCATCATTAATAACAGGGGGATACATATCCCTGAATTCTAAATCTATTTTGCATCCATACCCGATCTCTAATCCCTTCGCAATGCTTTCCATTCTACTTTTCATTTTATTATATACCCCTTCATCAAAGGCCCTTACCGTGCCTTCTAGGACTACATTTCCTGCTATTACATTTCTCCTTTCTCCACCTTCTATTCTACCAATAGTAATAACCCCTGGAGATATAGGACTAATATTTCTTGCCACTATGGATTGATAGGAAGAAATTAATTCCCCAGCTATAAGTATAGAATCCACAGAACTTTGAGGAATTGCTCCATGTCCACTTTGACCTTGGATATTTATATCAATCTCTCCTGTCATAGCCATAATAGGACCAGATCTAACAGCCACCCTTCCCTCATTAACATCAGGATATAGATGAAGTCCATATATTTCTTCAACAGAGTACTTCTCCAAGATTCCTTCCTTTATAATAATCTCTGCACCACCAGGTCCTTCTTCAGCCGGTTGAAAAATCAGCAAAATATTATCATTGATTCTATTAGTATTCATTGACAGATATTTTGCAAAACCTAGTAATATGGCCATATGTCCATCATGACCGCAGGCATGCATTTTCCCTTTATGCTTAGAACTAAAATCTAGCTCTGTCTTCTCACATATAGGTAAGCCATCCATATCTGCCCTAAAGGCTAAAGTCTTTTTTCCCTCAGTTCCCTTTATAAATCCTATGACCCCTGTTTTAGCAATATTATCTATAACTTCTATATTTAAGTCCTTTAAATAATTCCTTATATACTCCCTAGTTTTATACTCCTCAAGACCCAGTTCTGGGATTTGATGTAAATATCTCCTTATCTGTTTTACTTCATTTTTTAAGTTATTAACTTCTTCCTTAACACGAATCATATATTCACCCCATAAGTATATATTATAAAAAATTGTTAATAATTTAATTGTAAACCACTTTTAAAATTTCCAC
>CBETVX010000101.1:0-1761 GCA_965539935.1 uncultured Eubacteriales bacterium
TTATTTAAGACATAGTAAACTTTACGATCCACCTTCTTTATCTTTACTAGGTTTGCCGTAAATAAATAATTCATTTGATAAGAAACTACTGCTGTTGATATCTGAAGTTTTTCAGCAATCTCTTGTCCGAAATGTTCCCCATTGAGTAAAAACTTAGCAATTTCAAATCGAGTCTTTTCTGTAACATTTTTAAATACTAACAAAGATTGTTCCAGTTCATCAGCACTTATGTTTTTTCATATTTTCTTCATATCTAAGGCCAACGTATAGATATAAAGGACAAAGGGACAGGTTTTTTCTCCCATTTCACCATGTAATTCTTTGGGACAGTTAACCTGTGCCCTTGTCCCTACTGGATTTTCTTCTTTAATATCTATAACAGCATCTTCAGTTGTTAACAGCATAGCAGATACGGATGCAGAATATGATTTTGAAACCGTACCATAACCTAAATAAGCTCAACTTAGCATATTGTCTAATTTTTCTCACTTCACAGAAATTAATATTATAAAAACAAATATATAAATCATTTTATATCCCTGCATTTTCAATGTTCCCATCAAAAAACGCCGTTACTTATGGTACAGTTCACCGTATCGCTGTAACTGCGGCTTTTTTACTTACAACTTTTCAACCCTGACCCTATTTATTCGAAAAGTATAGAATTGAAAATATATAATGGTTTCAATTTCTCATAATAATCTCTCGTATGTCTACTAATTAATATCAAAATTATTTAAGTACTTATCATAACTCAAATTCAATTTATTCTCAATTCATATAAGTACTCTTTATTTCTTGCTTTCATAAACTGGTATAATATAATTTATATCATTTTTATTTATAAAAATTACTGATGATTTTACTATAGCTACACTCTCAAAAGACTTATTATTATTTTCATATATAGTTTTACAAATTTTATATGGTTTAATAAAATATCCGTTTTCATTTTCCCCTATAAACAATGCTATAAAACTTAATTCATTAATCAATTGCAACTTATTCCACGATACTATATACTTGTCTAAGTTAATCATATTACGACACGCACTCAAATATCCAAGTGTTATACATAAATAGTAAAATACAAATCCTGGACCAATAAAAACATTAAATGCAATTATAATGCTTTTAAAGTTTAAACTTTCAACTTCATCAATAAGTTTTGCTATTATATCAATATTTTGATTTAAAGTGTAAACAAAAGTACATATTATCAGTAAAGATATCAAAATGTAAATAACAAAAAAAGAGTTTGAATTAATTATAAATTTTTTAATTTTTCCTAGTTCAAAACTTTCACTGGTTTTACTATTATATAGATATTCTGATTTTAGTTTCTTAAACCATTTTTGCGAAAAGTAAAATATTACAGATATTATTAAAAAAGCTACAAATCTAATTAAATTAATGACTACACCAAAATCATCATTTTTTTCAAAAGCCAATACTAGCTCTAACGCCATTGCGAGACCTGTAGGAATTGCTAAAATCAATAGAATAAAAATTCCAGATTTTTGTTTAAATATGTCTTCTTCATTTTTCAAACCCATATAATTAACCATCGAGTTCATAGGTGTTTTAAGTAAATAATACACCATTGCAATTATAATAGAAGTAATTGTTACTGCATAAAACCCTGTTTCAATTATATTCTTCATGCTATCTCCTTAAAATTTTAGTTAACTATTTAGCCATCTATCATTAAATTTTTCTCTAAATTCTTCTAGCGCCTCTTCAAATCTCGTAAAACCTTCT
>CBETVX010000102.1:0-1716 GCA_965539935.1 uncultured Eubacteriales bacterium
TTCTTTTTTCCAAAACTTCAAATAATCCTTAACAGATAAATTACCATCAAACCATAATAAATTACTAGAACGGTATGAAATATGAAAATTACTTGATACTTCAAAACCTTGGTCTTGTAAATGAAGTAATTTATCTATATCTAGTTTTTCAAATGTTTCTCTAGCAGAATTCATAGTGTCTCCTGCATACAACCAGAGGTCAATTGTCCAACCTGAAACTGCTTTATTTGCATCAAGTGCTATCTTTTTAATCGTATTTCTTCCACTTTCAATATAGTATTTCCATCCTCTATGGTACTTCACTTCAGTACTTACTCCTTCGATATCGCAACTAGCCATAACAGAAATACAACGCCTATTTAATAAATACAAATCATCTTTACAAACACCAAATGTAGTATATGGGTTGATCCAAGAATATTCGTTATCTACATACTCTATAAAATCCTCTATCATTGTTCGTTCCAACCCCCATACCATTTTGTTTTGAATTATGGAGTTCAAACCTTTAATAATCTTTCTCCAAGAAAGGCAGCATGGTTTATCAATTATAGATACATCAATATCATCTGGAATATTTGGATTCAACTGCCTAAGCCAAATATTATCCTTTGATGGTTTATTTTCTATAATGAATAACCAAGAAGGATTACACAATATCACACCATCATAACGTGCTTGTCTATCATCGTTCTGAACCTTCGCTAGTGATTTCAGTTTATCATCAGAAATTATTATTGAAAGTAAAGTTCGCCCTTCGAGCAAATTAGATTTAAAAATCTTATTTGAACTTGATAATTGAGTATATACCTCTTCAACACCTAAATCTCCATTTGCTATTGAGTCTATATTGAACTCTGCCATTTCCCTTCTTATCATTTCAAAAAACATCACCTGAACTATTGGTATGTTTTTTAATATAACAAGAAAACTCCTTGTAAGCTCATCTTCATGGTTATTTGACTTATTTTTATAAGAATTAAAAATATTTAAATGATCTATTGGTATCACCTCACTAAATATTCTCATCATCATCTTTTTTCTCGTAAAAACTAATTGTAACCTTAAAATTTTTTTAGTACATAATTTTAGATCATCACTCTCTATAATGTATATTTGTTATCATCTTTTAATACATCTTCAAGACTAACAAACCATTATGGTCAAATAACTACTCCCATATTATATAGTGTTTTTATAATTTTCTAATATATTTAGTTATAATATCTCCCTTACCACAACACCAGTCTTCAAAACAAACTCCACTTCAACTAAAGATACAACTTTAATCTTTTCTACTTTAATCTTTTCTACCATTACCCTAAATAATTCCTCATCAAAACTATCTATCAACTCACGCTCATTTAGCATTTTCTCTATCTCTCTAATTCTTGAATAATTATTTTTAAACTCCATTTCAGTTTTTGTATATGCTAACCTCTTACTTCTTAAGTTTTCCATCTCTAGTGCTATTCTATTGTACTCCTCATCATAAATATCCCTATCAATATTACTTCTTGAATTTAGTCTTATCAAATTTGTAATCTGTTCTTTAAGCATTTCAAGTTTTGAATCAATTGTATTTAGTTCTTCATCATTTCTGTTTTCATTTAAAACCTTTTCTATATTATCCATCATTTTCTTTAGATGACACAGGGACGTGACACAGGGACGTTTCGTTTGTCATTTTCTCTATTTATTCTATTGAATACATCT